>JBCBCP010000059.1:0-18627 GCA_038530575.1 Pseudomonadota bacterium | reverse complement strand
CGAAGATCCCGAGAACCCCAGCCGCAGCACCCGGTTGCAATTATGAGAAAGGCCGTCTCGCAGAGGCGGCCTTTTTAATGCCTTGGATCGGCTCTGTTAACCCGGCAATGTGCGCCTATGCCCTACCCGTCGCCCGACACACCAAACCCCGTCACTCTGCCGGACGGCAGCACCTTGCCGAACAACGTGTTTCTCAAGGCCGTCATCGATCATCCGCGGATCGAGGTGGGCGATTATACCTACGCCAACGCCTTCACCGTGCCGGAGGACTGGGCCGCGCATATCGCCCCGTTCATGTTTCCCACGTCGCAGGACCGCTTGATCATCGGCAAGTTCGGCCAGTTTGCGGATGGGGCCCGGTTCATCACCCAGTCGGCGAACCATCGGCGCGACGGCTTTTCGACCTATCCCTTTGCCATCCATGACCCGGATCGGTTCATGGCCTATCCCGGCACTTTGCCGCGCGGAAAAGACACGGTTGTCGGGCACGATGTGTGGCTGGGCAAAGACGTGTCCGTGATGCCGGGAACGCGGATTGGCAGTGGTGTGATCGTGGGCTCTGGCGCGGTGGTTGCAGGCACCATTCCGGATTACGCCGTTGTCGTCGGAAACCCCGGCCGCGTTGTGCGCCTACGTTTTGACCCGGACACGATCGTCGCGCTTTTGCAGATCGCGTGGTGGGACTGGCCCATCGACGCGATTCTGGATGCCGAGGCGGCGATTTGCGGCGCTGATCTGGATGCCTTGCGCGCCGCTGCGCCCTGACTTCGCAAAAAATCGCATCCCGCTGTAGACGCGCTGCACGTGCATTCTGCGCGGCAAATTTGGTTGTTTTTCAACGTCTCCGTGTCTCGCCGCAGGTGCACAATGCCCGTTTGGTATACTATGGTATCCCGCTAAGCCATTCATTTTGCTTGATTTTTTGTTTTTGCTCGTCATTTTCACGCTAGACGACGAGGGAGGAGAAAGCATGGATCAGATCAACTTAATGGCATGGGAAGGTCGCACGGAAACGCAGACTGGTGCGGTGTCGCCCGACATGGCCGCGATGTGGCATGCAACGCTGGGTGATCCGCGAACAGAGGCGCCCAAGGCCGGCGATCCGCTTCCTCCGCTCGTGCACTGGTGTGCGTTTCCCCCGGTCGTACACATGTCGGAACTGCAGCAGGACGGGCACCCGATGGTAGGTGGCTTTCTGCCCCCCGTGCAGCTACGTCGCCGCATGTGGGCAGGCGGAAACCTGCGCTTTGGCCGCGCCATTCATGTCGGCGAGCCGCTTGAAAAGCGGTCATCCATCCGGTCCGTCACCACGAAAGAGGGCAGGACCGGCCCCATGGTCTTTGTCACGGTCGACCATGCAATTTATGGCAGTCATGGCCTCGCCGTCGCTGAACAACAGGACATCGTATACCTCGAGATCCCCGAGAGCTACGCGCCGCCGCGCAAGCTCCCTATGCCAGAGCATCCTTTGGCCGCGCGTCAGGTCGAGCCGACCGAAACGCTCCTGTTCCGCTACTCGTCGCTGACGTTCAATGCGCATCGCATCCACTACGATCAAACCTATGCCCGAGAGGTCGAGCATTACCCGGGGCTTGTGGTGCATGGTCCGCTGCAGGCTAGCCTGCTGATGCAGCACGCCATTGCCGTCAAAGGCCGACCGCCCGAGCAGTTCCATTTCCGCGGCGTGCACCCCTTGTTTGCAGGATCGACGATGGACGTGGTTGCAGTTGAGGATTCTGCAGGGCTGCTTCTGTTTACTGGGGCTGAAGGCCATCAGGGCATGCAAGCCGGCGCGATCTGGGAGGGCACGCAATGAGTGTTTTGAGCGGGATGCGCGTTGTCGAGGGGTCTGCATTTGTTGCCGTTCCCTTGGCGGGAATGACGCTGGCGCAAATGGGGGCGGAGGTGATCCGCTTTGACAGGATTGGCGGGGGCCTCGATGCGGGTCGTTGGCCGCTGGCGCCGTCGGGTCAAAGCCTTTTTTGGGCAGGGATGAACAAAGGCAAGAAGTCGGTCGCTGTGGACATGAAAAATCCGCGCGGACGCGAGCTGATCACTCAGATCATCACCGCGCCGGGCGAAGATGCGGGCCTGTTCCTCACCAACCTGCGCGTGCGCGGGTGGATGGATTACGAAACGCTGTCAAAGCACCGCGAAGACCTCGTGATGGTCACGCTCACAGGCGATCGGCAGGGGCGACCGCAGGTCGACTACACAGTCAATCCGGCGCTGGGCATTCCGCACATCACGGGTCCCGAAGGCGGCCGTGATCCCATTGCGTCCGCGCTTCCGGCGTGGGACTTGATTGCCGGAAACATGTGCGTCTCGGCGCTGTTGGCGGCCGAACGCCAGCGTTTGCGCAAAGGGACAGGGCAGGACGTAGAACTTGCGCTCAAGGATGTGGCAGCGGCTGCGCTTGGTCATCTTGGCATGATCGGTGATGCGGCGCTGAACGCGGGGGACCGGACGAAGGCGGGCAACGCTTTGTATGGTGCGTATGGCCAAGACTTTGTTTGCGCCGATGGGCGCCGGGTGATGGTTATTGGCCTGACCGACAGGCAATGGCGTGGGCTGGTCAAGGCGACCGACACCTCGGACCAGGTGAATGCGCTGGCGACACGGCTTGGCGTTGACCTGGGGGATGAAGGGGCGCGTTGGACCCATCGCCATGCAATCACGGATATCTTAGCTCCGTGGTTTGCTGCACGGGCGGTTGCCGACTTTGCAGAGGACTTTAACGCGGCGGGTCTGACATGGAGCGAGTTTCGCACGACCCGGCAGGCGCTGCGCGAGGATCCGGACCTTTCAACGGACAACCCGATGTTTGCCGACCTGCCACAACCGGGCCTTGGCACGTTTCCTGTCCCGGGCAGTCCTGTGCAGTTCTCAGCCCATGATCGCCGCACCCCAAGCCCGGCACCTGCGCTTGGCCTGAACACCGAGGAAGTTCTGGGCGACGTTGTCGGGATGTGCGACACGGAAATTGCGCAGCTGTTTGACGAAGGCGTCGTTGAAAGTCCGGCATACCGGGCTGCCGGGCTGGCCGCAGAATAAAGCTGGCGCACCCCTGCCCGAACCTTTGCGCAAGGCGCTTGCAAAGCCGCGCCGCCTTGCGTAACACCCAACCCGGATAAAGGGGTATAGCTCAGTTGGTAGAGCGACGGTCTCCAAAACCGTAGGTCGCGGGTTCGAACCCTGCTGCCCCTGCCACACTTAATCTTGCATGACGTTGATTTGCGCGTTCGGGCTGCGGCGATCGGTTCGTGGTGCATTGGCACGTGCCCAGATTTGGTCACATTTCCGCCCTGAGCACGCCTCATGTACGGCATATCAGTGCTTCAGCTGCTCAATTTTCGTAAAAGTACGGTGTGTGAAATGGCCGATGCTGCCCGGCATGATGTCGATCCCGAAACTCTTTCCATGATCCGCGGTATGCTTGCGGAAGAAGAAACGCAGGCACGTATCGACGCGAAACCTGCATCGAACCGGTTTTCAGAGATTAACGACCCCTCTGCGCCGGAATTCGTAGAACGCCGCGCGGCGCCCCAACCGCATCTGGAGCCCTATCTTGATGGGCCGCGTCGATCGCGGTTTCGGCTGCCATCTTTTGGCGGCTGGCGCCCGTCGCGCCGTCTTTTGATCTGTGCGGCCCTGCTTGTGTTGTTGCTGGTCCGCCCGGTTTGGGTTCTCGGCACCGTCTTACTGATGTGCTTTGTCACGCTTGGCATGTTTCTGCTGTTCGGTGCTGACCGGGTCTGGGGCGGGTTCGTGATTGGCTTGCGCCACTACGTGGGCCGGCATCCTGATCGCGGACCGCGCATTGTTGCGCGCCTCGATCGCTTTGCAGACAGGTGGGATCGCGTTCTTGACCTCTTTCCCGAGGGACTGGTCGATGGCCTGTACTTCCCCGATCTTCAATCGTTGATGGAGGCGGACGACCGGCACGCCGCGGCTGTATCGGACCGTCTGGATCGCCTGCGCGAACAGGCCTGAGCAGCGGCGCTTGAACTTACGTGACCGGGCGGTTATCTCCGCCCGGTAGACGCGCAGTGCGAAGGAAACAGACATGGCTACGTTGAACCCGCTTCAGTTTATTCAGCAGGTGCGGTCCGAGGTATCCAAGGTGGTCTGGCCAACCCGGCGCGAGGTGATGCTGACCACAGTTATGGTCTTCATCATGGCAACGCTGACCGCGATCTTTTTCGCGCTTGTGGACCTTGCCATTCGCGGTGGCCTTCAGGCCGTGCTGGAGATGTTCGGCTAACGCTTGCACTTCGCCCTCGGCGATTGTAACACCCCACCCAATCAGGCGCGCGGCGATCAGCCCCGCGCCCGTTTTTTTCGTCCCGGGGACAATGAGCTGGGCCAAGGAGATCAAGATGGCAAAACGGTGGTATTCGGTTAGCGTTCTTTCGAACTTCGAGAAGAAGATCGCCGAGCAGATCCGCACCTCCGTGGCTGAACAGGGCCTCGAAGAGCAGATCGACGAGGTGCTGGTGCCCACCGAGGAAGTGATCGAGGTCCGCCGGGGCAAGAAGGTCACGACCGAGCGTCGCTTTATGCCCGGCTATGTGCTGGTGCACATGGAGATGTCCGATCAGGGCTATCACCTCGTCAACTCCATCAACCGGGTTACCGGCTTTCTCGGTCCCCAGGGTCGCCCCATGCCGATGCGCGATGCAGAGGTTCAGCAGATTCTGGGGCGAGTGCAGGAAGGCGAAGAGGCGCCCAAGCTGCTCATCTCCTTTGAGGTTGGCGAGAAGGTCAAGGTCAACGACGGTCCGTTCGAGGATTTCGACGGTATGGTCGAAGAGGTGGACGACGACAACCAGCGCCTCAAGGTGACAGTGTCCATCTTCGGCCGCGAAACCCCGGTAGAGCTCGAATATACTCAGGTCACCAAGCAGACCTGACCTTGCCGGGCCGCGCGAATGCCCGAAACGCGTCATGTTTCTTCCCTTTGGTTGCGTTAGCCAGCCTTCACGCAGTGTGTGGAGGAGTGTGGCGTGCAACGGTTTTTGTTTCAGGCGCTTTTGGGCGTCGCCTCATTTGCCTTGAAAACATCGGCGGGTCGCGCAGCCAAGACGCGCCCGACAACGCCTGATGTGGCTGCGCTCCGGGCCAAGCAGCGCGCACGCGAGGAGGCCGAGCGACAGGCTTTCTTTGACGCGCAGGCGGCACGCAAGGCCAAAGATGCCGAGGAAAAATCGAGGCGGGCGGCCAGAGCTGCAAAAATATGGGCGGAAGACGATAAGCTGCGCACGCTCATTGCGCCCTTGCGACCCGGTATGGCGGCGTCCTTACTGGGCGACATCGCGGCGCAACTCGGTGGTCATTACACTGCGCCGCGAATGCAAACATTCATGATCTGGGCGCCCGCAGACGGGTCGCAATATACGGTTAAAGTAGACGGTGATACTTTGGCGTACGTGTCATTTCGGGAGAGCTTTCATGATCCCGAAGGTGTTTCGTCTTTTGCAACGTATGACGCGGCGCTGGCAGGCTTGGCTGGCGCGCGAGCCGTTGATGATCTGACCCCAGCCGAAGCGCGCCCGGCTTACCAGCTTCTGGAACAGGATTTGCCCGGACAGGACTATTCGGCCGTTCACTGGTTTCGCGAAGGAAAATTCGTCGGCACTACCTATGTTTCGCCGAAGGCACGCGAAACCGCCGCGGCAAAGCTGTTGGCACAAGCGGCCCAAAAGGTGCCCTGGGACGGAGATATGCGCGGGTTTCAAGGCGCAGAGTTGCCCAGATCTTTTGCCGAGGGCCTCACGGCGGCAGAGATGTCGCCACAGGAGGCGAATGCGGCCTATGCAGAGGTCGTTGCGCGTCGGGATGCAGGCCCGGATGGCGAGGATTACGCCGCGTTCGCAGACTGGCTTGTCAGGCACAGCACGGCAGAAGATCGCGCGTTCCTGATGGAGGGGTACAACTGGGACAACGGCCTAGACCTTGTTCGCTGGATCGTCCGCCAGCCTGACACTGATATCGCGACCATCGCCGCCCTTTTCTGGGATGGCGAGCCCAGTGCATTTTATCGAGCGGTGGAAGCGGATATCCGCCCCGCCGTTTCTTCTGACCTTTTCGACCTCCACGTCGAAATCGGAGCGCGGTTTGCCCGCGGTTTCTATCAGGCACCCGCAGGCCGCGCACCGATAGGCTTCACGCCTCCCCCGGTGCCGAAAATCCCGCCCAGTGCCCGGGTTCTTCAAACATTCATCCCGCCGGCTTTCTTGCACATCATCAAAGGCCATGATCCTGCCGCGCTCGGCGCCGCCGTGCCGCCGCGCTGGGTTGAGTTGATGTGCGGCTAAGTGTTAACGGCGCGCCACGGCCGCGCGCACGGCCTTTCGATAGGTCCGCCCGACAGGCAAGGTGCGGCCGTCTCGCAGCACAACCACAGGCGCGCCATTGTCTGATCGCAGGTGTGCGATAGCATCCCGCGCCACCCACCAGGAGCGGTGGATGCGCAGGCCATGCCCGCTGAGTGCGTCTGTCGCATCCTGCAAGCGGCCCCGGATCATCGCATCACCGCGGGACGTTTCGACGCGCAGATAGTGATCTTCTGCGCGCAAAAGCACGAGGTCGCGGCCCAGATGCCTCGGCAGTTGATCGAACCAGCCATTTGTGTCGTCACGGTATTCCTCCGGCGCGCTGGCGCTCGACAGCGTCTCGGTCAATACGGCGACTGCGGGCGTTATGACCACCACATAGGGCCAAAGCCGTACTGCATCCGCCCAGAAGCCTTGTGCGAAAAGCAACGCATGCAAGCCCGCGATCCAGGCTGTCAGAGGAAAGCTGGCCAGCAGCGCGCCAAGGGTCAACGCTACCCAAGGTCTGGACCCGCGCGCCTCTGCCCAAAGGGCGGTGCCAACAATGACAACAAAGCCGATCCAGAAAGTCACGGTGACAACGGCCAGCCAGTAACCAAGCCGCACGGCTAAGGGCAGCGCCTCAAACGTGCCGAAGGGGCCTGTAAGGCCGATCACTGCGCCGGCCGCCGCGACCGAGACCCACAGCTGTTTTTGGCCGATCGCCACGCGCACCTCGTGCGCCAGCCCTTCGCACGCTGTGTCGTTCACGATGTTTGCCATGTTGTTCACGCCAAACCCCAAGGTCGTGTCTTTCAAAAACGATAGGGCGCCGCCACCTGCGGGCAATCACCGCACAAGGAGGACACCATGCCAATTCATTACGTCTATCTGCTTGCCTCTGTGATCGCCGAGGCTGTTGGCTTTGCCGCGCTTAACTTGGAGACCCCATTCAGGCGGCTTGGCCCATCGCTGATGATCATCGCGGGGTTCGGCGGCTCGTTCTACTTTCTGACGCTCGCGCTGAACCACATGCCACTCGGCGTCACCTATGCAATGGCCTCCGGCCTCGGGATCATCGTTGTTGCGCTCGCCGGGCTCGTTATTTTTGGGCAGCGTTTGGATGCGGGTGCCATTCTCGGCCTTGGGCTGATTGCGGCGGGTCTGGTTGTGATCAATACGATGTCAGAGGTTGCGGTTCACTAGCGGGCCATGACTCGCGTCAGCGCCGGATGGGCAAAGCGTCGGGGCCGGGTGACGGCATAAAAGGGCTCTGCGATGCGCAGGTCGAACGGCGCAGTTGCTACGAGCCCCGTTGCGATCTCATCCGCCAGAACAACGCTGGGCGCCACCGCCACACCGACCCCGGCCCGGGCCAGAAGGCGAAGCATGGCCATATCGTCGACCTCTGCAGCGACAGTCAGGCTCATGCCCATTGTCAGATCGTCAAACGCGGTACGGATCGCCCTGTCTGTCGGCAAGATAAGTGGGACAGTTTGCAAGAGTTCCGGAAGGCTTGGGGCGGTGAGCATGTTCGGCAGCCCGTGCAGGCCCGCCACCTGCTCGGCAATGCGCCGCGCGGCGTAGCCAGTGCCCGGTGGCAGCTCTGTCGTCAGAACAACGTCGAGGGCAAGCTCGTCCAAACCGGTCAGCAGCGCGTCCATCCCGCCGGAGCGCAGAGCGACAGGGACACGCGGGGCCTCGAAAAGCGGTTCCAGAAACTGCATCTGAAAGTTGCGCGACAGCGTCGACAGGGCGCCGACCCGCAACGGTGGGTCCGCCGCGCCTTGCTGCTGGAGCGCAGCAAGCAATTCTTCTCCGGTGCCGAAAATCCGCGCCGCATGGTCCAGTGCGATGCGGCCTGCTTCTGTCAACTCGAGCCGCCGCCCGACCCGTTCAAACAGGGACGTATCCAGCCGCTCCTCAAGCGCCTTGATCTGCATGGACAGGGCCGATTGCGACAGGTTCAGCTTGTCGGCGGCCCGGCCCATATGACCTTCGGTCGCTACGGCATGAAAATAACGCAAGTGATTGTAGTTCAGGTTCATGCTTCAGAATAATAGATCAATAAGCTCTAAAAGATATATTTTTCTTCATTTTGCTGCACGGCTATCTGCTCGGGAACCATAGATGGAGAGTGCAATGGACATTATCGCCACAATCGCAGGAACAATTGTCGACCAGTTCCAAAAGCCCACCTTGGCGTTCCTGATCGGCGGCATGTTCCTTGCCGCGATCGGCAGCAAGTTCGAAATCCCCGAGCCGGTCTACAAGTTTGTCGTCGCGCTTCTCCTGCTGAAGGTTGGGCTGGGCGCGGGGATCTCCGTACGGAACAGCGACCCGGCTGAGCTGCTTCTCCCCGCGGTGCTGGCTGCGGCGCTGGGTATCGGCATTGTCCTGCTGGGCCGGGTCACGCTGGTTAGAATGCGCGGCGTGTCGGAGATGGACGCGATGGCAACAGTCGGGCTGTTCGGGGCGGTGTCCGCGTCAACCCTCGCTGCTGGCATGGCGATCCTTGACGACGAAGGTATTGGCTACGAGGGATTCATCGGTGCGCTTTACCCCTTCATGGATGTTGCGGCGCTGGTCACGGCGATTGTGCTGGCGCGGCTGAGTGCTGCGCGGGCATCTACGCGGCAGATGTCGGGCGGCACGGTCACCATGGGCGGTGGTTCAGCGGGCGGACCGACGCTGGAGCGGGGCCTGGTGCGGGGTATCTTGACGGACACGGCGCGCAGCGCGGCGATCTCAGCGCTCATCGTAGGCCTTTTGATCGGCCTCTTTGCCGAGCCTGACAGCGTCTACAGGGGGTTTTATGAACCGCTCTTCCGGGGGTTGCTTTCGATCCTGATGCTGATCATGGGCATGGAAGCCTGGCAGCGGTTGAGTGAGTTGAAAGGCGTCGCCCACGCCTATCTCGCCTACTGTTTGCTAGGGCCGCTGGTGCACGGTGCGCTTGGCTTCGGCGCTGGTTTGATCGCGCATGAGCTTGCTGGCTTTTCGGCCGGAGGCGTGGTTTTGCTGGCGGTCATGGCATCTTCGTCTTCGGATATTTCCGGCCCGCCCACGATGCGTGGTGCGTTGCCCCAAGCGAATCCGTCGGCTTATGTTGGTGCGTCCACCGGGCTTGGAACGCCGGTCGCGATCCTCTCGATCCCACTGTGGATGGCCCTTGCTGATCTGATTATCGGTCTCTGACCAACCTCCATCCGGAAAACCCCGCCACCGCGCGGGGTTTTTTGCGTTTTGGCGGCAATTCCTCGCACGTACATGTTGACGCAGGTAGCGGATTTACGCCTAATTGTCGCAATAGGCGCGGCATCTAGGCGCCAAGGCAGAGCAGCACCACAAGATTTCGGGGGAAAGTTATGGCGCTCAAGGCATTCAAGGATAGTCTTCCGTGGCTTGTTCCATCACTTGCAATTGTTATTGGCGCGTCTGGCGTGCTGAACGGCGGCTTCTTCGCCAGTGACCCGGATGAGCCGCAGCAAGTCGTTACAACAGCCGTCCCGGCACCTGTTGCAGTGCCCGAACCGACGCCCGAACCGGCGGTCGTCACCAGGAACCAATCCGCGCCGCTACTAAGCCTAGACGCCGCGCGCCCAGAGCCGGAGCCTGCTCCGGCGCCCGCGCCACAGGTGACGAGCACAGCCCGCGAGCGACAGCTGGCCGCCGCCGCTGCGGCTGCGGCAGCGCCGACCTTCGGGCAGGGTACTGCCTTTGACACGGCGCGGGCACAGTGCATCGACGACCTCAAGGCGCTCGCAGAAGAGGCGCGTGTCTATTTCCCAAGCGGTGGCACCTCGGCTGATGCATCTGGGATCGAGCAGGGCCGACTGATCGGCCTGATCGCCCAAGGGTGCCGCGATGTCCGAATCCGAGTTGAAGGTCACTCCGATGCGTCGGGCAACCCGGCGAACAACCTGCGCCTGAGCCGCGCGCGGGCCGAAGAGGTGATCGAGCGGATCGGCGCGTCCGGTGTCGATACATCGATGTTCATCGCCGAAGGCTTTGGCGACCAGCGTCCGTCGGGCCTGTCCGGGCCCGAGCCGCGTGCCTACTATGATCGCCGGGTGGAGTTTTCGGTAATTGACGAAGCTGTACAGGTCGTGACCCGCGCACCGCTCTCGCCACAGCCTTGGGCTGCGTCCTCCTGCGCAGCTGATCTGGAGCGCGCGGTGAAGAACACCGTGCTGTTCTATGCGCCTGGCTCGGTCTCGCTGCGCGGTGACGATATCGACACCGCATTTGAGCTGGCGGAAAAGGCGATGCTCTGCCCGCAGGCCCGCCTGCGCGTCGTTGGTCACTACAGCAACGATGCTGGCGTGCGCGAGACGGTCATGACCGGCCAGTTGCGGGCAAAGGCGCTTATGGCGATGTTGGTCGCGCGTGGCGCTGCACCGGAGCAGATCATCATCTCCGCTCCGTCCTGGCCTGCAGACAGTGCAACAACAACGGGCCTGCCGGCACACAGGGTCAACTTTGACGTGATCCTCGAAGAGGGCTGACGCCCAACCCATACCACTTGCATTCTCGGACCGGCGCGGCTATCCCGCGCCGGTTCCCGTTTGGAACACCCATAATCCCGCCGCAGGCGGGCATCCTTCGTGGGAGGCGCGGGCATCGCGATGTCCAACCCGCACCACGTCAACATACTCGCCCAAGGACGCGTCCGACGGCGGATTGAACAGGAGATTGGCTCATGGCCAAGAAACTCGCTGGCACCATGAAATTGCAGGTGCCTGCCGGACAAGCAAACCCCTCCCCGCCGGTCGGCCCGGCGCTGGGTCAGCGCGGCATCAACATCATGGAATTCTGCAAGGCGTTCAACGCCAAGACTGCGGATATGGAGCCCGGCGCACCGTGCCCCACCGTGATCAGCTACTATCAGGACAAGTCCTTCACGATGGACATCAAGACGCCGCCGGCGTCCTATTACCTGAAGAAAGCGGCCAAGGTAAAATCCGGCGCGACCAACCCGTCCCGCGACGTGGTGGGTTCCGTGACCGCCGCACAGGTGCGCGAAATCGCAGAGGCCAAGATGAAGGACCTCAACGCGAACGACATCGAAGGCGCAATGCAGATCATCCTGGGCTCGGCCCGGTCCATGGGCATCGAGGTGAAGTAAATGGCAAAGCTTGGTAAGCGCGCCGCAGCCGCGAAAGCTGCATTTGAAGGCAAGTCGAACCTCACCGTCGAAGAAGCCGTGAGCCTCGTCAAAGGCAATGCTGGCGCCAAGTTTGACGAGACGGTCGAGATTGCCGTGAACCTCGGGGTTGATCCGCGCCATGCGGACCAGATGGTGCGCGGTGTGGTTGGCCTGCCCAACGGGACAGGCAAGGACGTCCGCGTCGCTGTCTTTGCGCGGGGCGCCAAGGCGGACGAGGCGAAGGAAGCCGGGGCAGACATCGTCGGCGCCGAGGATCTGATGGAAACGGTTCAGGGCGGCACGATCGAGTTCGACCGCTGCATCGCGACCCCGGACATGATGCCTGTCGTTGGCCGTCTGGGCAAAGTGCTTGGCCCCCGTAACCTGATGCCCAACCCCAAGGTTGGCACGGTAACGATGGACGTGGCCGATGCGGTCAAGGCCGCAAAGGGCGGTGAGGTTCAGTTCAAGGTCGAAAAGGCCGGTGTCGTGCACGCAGGTGTTGGCAAGTCGTCTTTCGACGAAGGCAAGCTGGTCGAGAACATCCGCGCCTTTGTTGGCGCCGTGGTGAAGGCAAAGCCAGCAGGCGCCAAAGGCACCTATGTCAAGAAGATTGCGCTTAGCTCCACCATGGGTCCGGGCGTAACCGTCGACATCGACGATGCCGTGTCCGAAAAGGCCGTCGCCGAAGCCTGATGGGCGCCAAAATGATGATTGCGAAGGGCGCGCCTTGCCGGGTGCGCCCTTTTCCTTTGCGCGCATGCCGCACACCGCGTGATGGACAAACCCCGAGCAGGCGTGAACAGTGGCCCCGGAAACCCGCGTGTTGAGGCCGCGCCATGTCCGAGCCAGAGACGACCTACAAAAGCTGCCGTTTCCTTGAAACGGGGCTTAGCTTTTCCGCGCTCGAAGTGCGGGCCTGCGCCGTTGTGCACCATGGCCGTGGCCGGCCGATCCTGTGGGACGTGCGCACGTCACCGACGCTCGATGTGCAGCACCTGATGGACAAGAAGGCCGAAATTCGCGCTGCCAATCAGGGCGAGGGTTACGCCGAATGCGTGGGATGCCCGCATCTGGAGACAAAGGATTGGGGCAGGGACACGGGAAAGGTGTCGTGGCTCGGCATCACCAATTACCTGATCTGCAACGTGCTTTGCACCTATTGCTGGCTCAATTACGCGGATTACAGCCCGCTGAAAAAGCCGGGCAAGCCGGTCGGGCAGTTTTACGCAGTTGGCCCGCTGATCGACCAGCTGTTCGATCAAGACCTGTTCGGCGATGACCTGATCGTGGATTGGGGCGGCGGAGGGGAGCCGACGCTTAGCCCCGATTTCGACCGGCTGTTTACGCGCTTTGCTGAATTCGGTGCGCTGCAATGGCTGCATACGAATGCCGTGCGGTTTCCCAAGCTGTTCAAATCCGCCCTGCAAATGCCCAAGGTGCGGGTTCTTTGTTCGCTCGATGCGGCCAGCCGCGCGACCTACGAGCGTGTCAAGCAGCGCGACAAGTTTGATATCGTTGTTCAAAACCTGCGCCGTTATGCTGAGTTGGGCGGAACCGTGGTGCCAAAGTACATTGTCATCGAGGACAACGCCGATCCCGGCGAGGGGGGGGCGTTTGTCGATCTGGTCGCCTCCATGGGGGTGCGGACGATTGTGACGGACGTTGATTATCGCAATCCCGAACCCTCACCGCGGGTTATCGCCACGCTGCGCGCGATCAAGGCGCGCGCGACGGAAGCGAAGATCCAGTGCCGTTTTGATGCGGTGGGCTCCAATTCCGTTCGCAAGGATCTGCTGGCCGAGATAAACGCCTGACGCAGTCGCCCTAGCTGTGCCCTTGCGCGCCTGCAGCCGCGCTTACTCCAGATCTTCCCAGGCGAACGCGTCGCCATCGGTTCGGACATGGCCAATGGAAGGCAGCTTGAAATGGCTGCCAAGCACGAGGCTCCGGGCCTCTGCGGCGTGTGCCAAGAGTGCCCGGCGCGACACAGCCGCCCGCGCTCCATCCGCATCGTAGACAAAGTGCCATTCAGGGTGCCAGCACTGCGCCGTGCAATGGAGCGCGTCGCCGGTGATGAGAGCGGTGCGACCTTGGGACGTGATCTCGATCGCGACGTGACCCGGAGAGTGGCCCGGCGTTGGCACAAGGCGGACAAGATCACCCAGCATGTGGCCCGGCTGGACCAGTTCGGCTTGTCCCGCCTCGATCACCGGCAAGACGCTTTCGTTGTAGAACGGTACATCTGCGGTGCGCAGCATCTCTTCGTCCGCGGCGGGCAGAAGGTATTTCGCATTCGGAAAAGTCGGCACCCATGTGCCGTTCTCCAGCTTCGTGTTCCAGCCGACATGGTCCGGGTGCAGGTGCGTGCAAAGCACATAGTCAACCTCGTCAAAGCCCACACCCGCCGCCACAAGCCCAGCCTCGAACCGGCTTTCGTCTCGCATGTGCCAGTCGGGAAAGTTGTTGGTCTTGTGATTGCCGACGCAGCTGTCAACGAGGATCACATGCGCGGGCGTTTTCAAGAGGAAGCCCTGTACTGGCAGGATGAGCCGCCCGCTTGCTGCATCGAGCGCCCCCGACACCTTTTCTTCCACAATCCGCGCCACGTCCTCGCCGGCCTCGGGCCATAGCTCTTCCGGGGTGAGGAACGGCGCATTTTGCTCAAGAACTCGCCAGATCTCTACGTCGCCAATCTGTGTCAGCATGATCTGTCCTTACGTTTGGTTTGGCTCGACAGGCCCGCCGCGCAGGTCCTTGGATGTGCCGAGGCGAAAGTGCGAAGTGATGCTCGACACTTGTTCGAGCGTGCCAAGCGTGCGGGCATGAAAGCGCTGATAGGCATCTAGGTCTGTCACCTCCACCCGCAGGAGGTATTCGACGCTACCCGATATGTTGTGGCACTCCTTAACCTCCGGTGCAGTGCCCATCGCCCGCTCAAACGCGCGGGCGTCCTTCGACAAATGCTTGGACAGGCCCACCATGACAAAGACCGTTATAAAGGGGCCGATGGCGCTGCGGTCGATGATAGCGCGATAGCCCCGCAGGATACCGCGCCGCTCCATCTCCTGGACCCTGCGCAGACAGGCTGAGGGCGACAGTCCGACGCGGTCGGCGAGTTCCTGATTAGGGAGGCGTCCCGCGCGCTCAATGGTGCGCAAGATTTTTTCGGATATCGCGTCTAAGTCGGACATTGCTTGCTCATTTGGTCAGTTACAGGATCAACTCGCAAGTGAATTGTGCCAAAACTGACGCAGGATTGCGAAATGCAGCTTGGAGGCCGTGATGCGCGATCTTGATTACTACGACATTTCCCCCGAACGAGGCTATTTGTGCCGGCACGATGCCGGGTCGATTTCGCTCTCCGGCGACATGGCCGATCTTGCCGATGTGGCTATGGCGTTGCCGCGTCTTTTGCCTTCAGGCCGGGTGCGCGACCTGCTGCGGGCGCGGCTTCCGCAGGTTGATATGGCAGGTTGGTTGCAAGAGGCCAACGAGGCCGAAGCGCGCGCAGCAATGGTGCATTACAGCTTTCTCACTCAAGCCTACGTTTGGGGTGAGGCAGACCCCGCGGCCCACCTGCCAGCGGTCATCGCCCAGCCGATTGTTGCGCTCGCTGATCATCTGGGGCAGCAACCGCTCTTGCCCTATTCGGGTTACGTGCTCGACAATTGGGGTTGTTTCGATTCGAATCGGCCCATCGACCTCGACAACATTTACATGATCCAGCACTTCCTTGCAGGGCAGGACGAGGCGTGGTTCGTGCTGATCCACGTTGCAATCGAGGCGGCGGCCGGTGGGATCCTCGCCCGGATGCCGCAGGTCGTGCAGGCAGCCGCGCAAGAGGATACTGCGCGCTGCCAGACCCTGCTAGAAGACATGGCGGGCATTTGGGAGCGCATCAATGCGATTTTCGACCGGATGCCGGAACGCTGCGATCCCTACATCTATTTTGAACGGGTCCGCCCCTACATCCATGGTTGGCGCGATAATCCCGCTTTGCCGCATGGCGTGATCTATGAAGGCACCCGCTACGGCACTGAAGGTCAGGCCTTTCGCGGGCAAACCGGCTCGCAAAGCTCTATTGTGCCTGCGATGGATGCGCTTTTTGGCGTGGGGCACGCGATGGACCCGATGAAAGCGTTCCTCGATCAGTTGCACATCTATCGCCCGGCAAGCCATCGCGCGTTTATCGATGATTTGCGCGCCGAATCGACCCTGCGAGATCTGACGGAACTGGCCGGACACCGCGGTCTGACCGGTGCCTACAATGCCAACCTAGAGGCGATGGCGCGGTTCCGAACCAAGCACCTCGAATACGCGGCAAGCTACATTAACAAGCAGGGCCTGCGCGGCGCGGGCAATCACACCGACGTTGGCACGGGCGGCACGCCCTTTATGCGGTACCTGAAAAAACATCGGGACGAAACGCAAGCGCAGCTATTGCCCATGCCGGCGGTTGCAGCCGAGTGACCCTTAAATCGAGTGGCCTGCCATCGTGGGCCGCTCCGCCACCGGCTTTAGCACGATGGTTGTGCGCACCCGCGTGACGGACTGCACCGGGTTGATCTGAGTTTCGATGATACGGTTCAATTCGTCCGTACCTGAGGCGCGGATCTTGAGCAGATAACAGTCGTCACCCGCGATTTTGTGCAACTCTTCCAGTCCCGCGACGCCTTGCAACGCGCCTGCGGTGTCAAAGCCCATGCTTGGCTTTGCATCGGTGACAAAGACAAAGGCAAGCAGCGGCTTGCCCAAGGCATCCGCGTTTAGCCGGACCTCGTAGCCCTCGATAACCCCATCCGCTTCCAGCCGCTTAACCCGTTCGGAAACTGCCGAAGGCGCAAGGCCGAGCTGACGCGCCATTTCCGCCTTTGAAGTTGCTGCGTCATCCAGAAGGAATGACAGGATTTTTCGGTCCGTACTGTCGATCATTCGGAGTATCTATTATTTTCACGACGAATCGTCTAGGTAGATTCGAATTTAGTAACGAATCCACAAGCGATGCTAGCCAAATGATCTATGACACCTTTCCGCTGACCATTGATGGTGTGGATGTTCGCTTGGCTTATCACCGACGCGACGGCGCTTTGCCACCGCTGGTAAGTTTGCATGGGTTTGGCTCGACCAAGGAAGATTACGCCGACCTAGCGCAGCGCCCAGATTTCGCGGGTCGCGGTCTCATTGCCTGGGACGCACCGGGTTGCGGGGCCTCGACTGTTTCGGACCCAGAGGCGCTGTCTATCCCATTTCTGGTTAAGGTCGCACAAGCCGCTCTGGAGGCGCTGGGCGTGCAGCAGTTCCACCTGTCGGGGCATTCGATGGGCGGGCTGACGGCGCTGCTTCTGGCGCAGGCGCAGCCGGACCACGTGCTGAGTTTTGGCAATATCGAGGGCAATATCGCTCCCGAAGACTGTTTCCTGTCGCGCCAGATCATTTCGCACCCCGCCGGTACACCAGAGGCGTTCATGACGGGTTTTATTGAGCGGGTGCGCACGCGGCCTGAATTTGCGTCGGCGCTCTACGCAGCGGCGCTTCCGATCAAGGTGCAGGCGGCGTCGTTCAAGCCGATCTTCACGTCGATGGTCGAGATTTCGGATAGTGAACCCCTGACCGAGATCTTTGGGCGCCTGACAATGCCCCGCGCGTTTGTACATGGTGCGCAGAACAGCCACCTGTCCTATCTGCCGAAGTTGCCCGAGCTCGGTGTCAAGGTGGTTGAGATCTCCGATGCGGGGCATTTCCCGATGTACTCAAACCCGCCCGCGTTGTGGCAAGCGATGGCCGCGCTGATCGCGCAGGCCGAGGCTCCACAATGACGCCTGCCGCCTTTGCCATGTATCCGACGGGGAATCTGTGCAACGCCGATGCGCGCGTGCGGCCCTTGCCTTCGAGGTTGAAACCGTTGATCGCAGGCCAGCGGATCGCTGGTGCGGCGCGGACCGCGCGGATCACACCGGGGCAGAACGGGGCAATCCACCGCGCGGTGCATCAGGCTAAGGCGGGCGATCTGCTTGTTGTTGATGGTGCCGGCTCAGAGCGGTTTGGCCCCTTTGGCGATCTGCTGGCTGACGCGTGCATCGCGAAGGGCATCGTTGGGGCTGTGTTCGACTGCACCATTCGTGACAGCACAGACATCGCGGCGCTTGGCTTTCAGGTGTTTTGCCGGGGCTTTCACCCCGAGGCGACGGCCAAGACCGCGCCTGGTGAAACGGACATTGTACTGACACTTGGCGGCGTCACCATCATGCCCGGCGATATTCTGGTTGGCGACGATGACGGCGTGGTGGTTATCCCCAATGCAATCGCCGACGATGTCCTGCACAAAGTTGCAAATGTCGCTGCGCGGGAGGAGATGATCCGGGCCCGCATTCATGCGGGCGAGAGCACTTTCGACATCTTTGAACTCAACCACCCCTAAGACCGGAGGATCTGATACATGAGCCGCCCTGACACTTTCTTTAACTTTGCCGATCTTTCTGCCGGTATTCCACGCACACTCGGTGAGGGTATCTCGACCCATGTTTTTCCAGGCGAACAGGCGATGTTCTCAGTGGTGGACGTAGAGCCCAACGGGCAGGGCTCAATCCATTCCCATCCCGAAGAGCAGTGGGGGCTGGTGTTGGAAGGCTCCGGCACACGGATTCAGGACGGGGTTGAAGTGCCGGTGGCAGTTGGCGATTTCTGGCGTACCCCGGGCGGGGTGGAACATGGGTTCCGCGCAGGTCCTGACGGCGCGCGCCTCCTCGATGTGTTCGCGCCCCCGCGCGAAGCGTACCGCACCGCCGGGTCAGGCTTTGCGGCCTAGGCTCTTGGCACATAGGCGGTAACCGTCTATGCACCGCGCGTGGTTCCCTGTTCGATTCGGACTGGGCACTACACTTCGTCCGAGACGGTGGGTGAGCAATAGCTCATAAATCCTGCCCGAGATGAGTTCAGACCTTTTCTCCAGAGCTCTACCGTCGAGCCTCTGGCGGTTTTGACCTCGTTGCCAAACGGACCAAAACTGCCGGAGTGATCCGGTGCAAACTGAGCCGGGGGCGTCAAAACCCCCAAAACTGGAGAAAACTGTGGATAGAGCCCAGAAAGAGAAAGTGGTCGAGGAACTTGGCCAGATCTTCGAAAGCTCTGGCGTCGTCGTGGTGGCTCACTACGCCGGCCTGA
>JBCBCP010000058.1:0-19607 GCA_038530575.1 Pseudomonadota bacterium | reverse complement strand
CGTGTTCCTGGTTCATCGGGGCGACATAGTCGAGCCGGTCGAAATAGGGCAGGTTTTGCAGGTAGGTCCGGCTTTCCATCAGCTTTTCGGTGCCGCGGTGCAGCAGGCCAATGTGCGGATCACAGCGCTCCACCACCTCACCGTCGAGTTCCAGCACAAGCCGCAAAACCCCGTGCGCCGCAGGGTGCTGCGGGCCGAAGTTGATGTTAAAGTTGCGGATTTTCTGTTCGCCCGTCAGGGCGTCGTCAAACTTGGAGCCGTCCATCATGCGTTCGCTTCCTCCAATGTGCGCGTCCACGCGGCGGGCAAAGCCCCGAACCGTTCGCGCGCGAAATCATATTGTGCGGCCACTGCGCGGTGCAGCAGGCGGCGTTCGTCATCTGTCATGGCCAGGGATCCAGCCGCATTCACTGGCTCCGCGTCGCCTTTCAGCAGGCCATCAAGGCCCAGAAACGCGGTCAGGTCATCAGCGCCCTGTCCGGCCACGAGGTCTTCGTAGAACATGACCTTCACCTGCGACGCAGGCACGGCGCGCTCCAGCCGGGTGAGCGTTCCGGCGTAGTCAGCGCGGGCAAGTTCCGGAAGGTTTGCACCTTCAGCCAATTCGTTCATCACGCGCGATCTGGCTGCGTCGCTGTCCACGCCGCGCGCGGCCCGGCGGGCCAGCGTCAGACGGATATTTGACCAAAGGCGGTCAACCGGATCGCGCAGCAGCATTAGGAACTTCGTGTCGCCATCGTTCAACGCCGCCATCCGCGCAAATGTCGCTTCAGGCAGCGTTGCATAGGCCGGTGTAATGTCCGCGACGAGCCGCGTCGCCTCGCCCCCGCGTGCCGACAAAAGCGACGCATAGCGCGCATCATCCTGCACCTGGCTTCCGACCAGCCCCATCCATCGGTCCACTTCGGCAACGCGCGAACGCAACAAGCGCTGCGGACCGATCTTGTCGGCCTCAGCCAGCTCATCACGCACCTTCGTGCGCTGACGCACCAGCTGGTCCATCGCCAGCATGGTCGTGCCATTTTCCAGCGCGTCGAAATAGTGAAGCTCTTTCACCGCGGGAAGCGCGGCTTGCGGGTGCGCTCGCAACGCCTGTGCCAGCCAGGTGGTGCCTGCCCGCGCCGCGCCGATGCCATAAAGGAATGTCGGCATCAGCGTCGCTCCAGTTCCTGAAGCTTCAGCGCCATCAGCCACAGCAGCGCAATTGTCCCGATTGGGATCACGCAGACCAAAGCCCACCACGCGTTCAGGCCAAAATGCGGCAGCAGCTTGAACATCGGCACGATGGTCGCGACCGCGACGAGGAGCCAGATGAGCATCTCCATCAGGCCTCTTCTTTTTTCTCGTCCCCGGGCAGCACGTATTCCGCGCCTTCCCACGGGCTCATGAAGTCGAACTGGCGGTATTCCTGCACCAGGCTGACCGGCTCGTAGACAACACGTTTTTGCGTCTCGTCATAGCGGACCTCGGTGTAGCCGGTCGTCGGGAAATCCTTGCGTAGCGGATAGCCGCGGAACCCATAGTCAGTGAGGATCCGACGCAAGTCTGGGTGCCCGGAAAACAGGATGCCGAACATGTCAAACACCTCGCGCTCGAACCAACCGGCGCAAGGGTGCACAGGCGTGATCGAAGCCAGCATTGTCTCTTCGCGGACCGAGGCGCGCAGCCGGACGCGGTGGTTCTGGTACATCGACAGGAAGTGGTAGACGACGTCGAACCGCTTGGCCCGTCCGGTGTAATCCACAGCCGTGATATCGACGAGCGTCGAGAACCGGCAGGCGCTGTCGGTCTTCAGAAACTCGACAAAGCCGACGATGTTGGCGGGCGCCACGTCGACGTTCAGCTCGCCATGCGCAATGTCCCAGCCTAGCACGCAGTCGGGGCGCTTTGCCTCGATATGTTGGCCAAGTTCTTTGAGGGCTTCAGTCATGTCTTTTCCTCCGCGCTGCGGATAGTCTTTTGAACGGCACGCTAGCGGACAATCGTCCCGGTCCGGCGCATCTTCCGCTGAAGCTGCATGATGCCGTAAAGCAGGGCCTCCGCCGTGGGCGGGCAGCCGGGGACGTAGACGTCCACCGGCACGATCCGGTCGCAGCCGCGCACGACGCTGTAGCTGTAGTGGTAATACCCGCCGCCATTCGCGCAGGAGCCCATCGAGATCACGTAGCGCGGCTCGGGCATCTGGTCGTAGACCTTGCGCAGGGCCGGAGCCATCTTGTTGGTCAGCGTGCCCGCGACGATCATCAGGTCCGACTGGCGTGGGGAGGCGCGCGGCGCGGTGCCAAAGCGCTCAAGGTCATAGCGCGGCATGGAGGTGTGCATCATCTCCACCGCGCAGCAGGCAAGGCCAAAGGTCATCCAGTGCAGCGAGCCGGTGCGCGCCCAGTTGATGATGTCTTCGGTCGAGGTCAGCAGGAAGCCCTTGTCCTGCAGCTCGCGGTTCAGCTCCTGCGTCGCGGCATCCTTGTCGGCGCCGGCATAGGCGGGGGTGTTCACGTCCGTTATTGCCATTCCATCGCTCCCTTCCGCCATTCATATGCAAAGCCCAGCGCAAGGATCCCCAAAAACACCATCATCGACCAGAACCCGGTCATCGAGATGTCCTGAAATGCGACCGCCCAGGGGAACAGAAACGCGATCTCCAGATCGAAAATGATGAACAGGATCGACACCAGATAGAACCGGACGTCGAACTTCATCCGCGCATCGTCGAAGGCGTTGAACCCGCATTCGTACGCGCTGACCTTTTCGGGATCGGGGTTGCGTACGGCGATAAGGATCGCGGCGAGGATGAAAACAAGGCCAAGCGCAATGGCCACGCCCAAAAACACGAGGATCGGCAGGTATTCCCGCAACATGTCGTCCATGACGGCTCCTTTGACGCCCCGGCGCGCCCGGGGGGAAGCTGCCGCGTGCACGCGCACGCGAGCCGGATGGCGATCCCGGCGCATACGGGGTATCCGCCCACGACTTGAGCGTCAACGGCTGCAGGGCCTTTCGCATGGTGAGAAATCGCCGCAGGCACGCGCGGACCCGCTCTGCCAACTTGCCGGTCCTTCGGCGGATCGGTCTATTTTGATGCCATCGCCTGCGGGCAGCGGACATTGCCTCAGATCATTTGACTGGCAAGACTCACCCTAGCCGCGCCAGGGCGGCACAGACTTGTCGAAAAAGGCTGAAATCCCTGTCGCCGCCTCTTCGGTTTCCCACCGCGCTTTAAGGGCCTGAATAGTCGCCTCGATCACCTCTGTATCAATGCGCGGACCAAGCGACCGCGCCAGCGCTTTGGCGGACGCAACGGCGCCGGGCGCTGCCTCAAGGTACGGGGCAACCTCTGACTCTACCGCCTCAGCCAAATCGTCGCCGGAGACCGACCGCGCCAGCAGGCCCAGCTCCACAGCCTCTTCCGCACCGAAAAGGCGACCGGAGAAGAAAACCCTCCGCGCGCGCCCCTCTCCCATGCGGGCGATAACATAGGGGCCGATGGTGGCGGGGATAATGCCAAGCTTCACCTCGGTCAGACCCATCTTGAGCCGGTCCACCCCAATCGCAACATCACACACCGCCGCCATCCCCACGCCGCCGCCAAACGCGTTGCCTTGCAGCGCACCGATCAGCGGTTTGGACATCGTATTCAACGCCTGAAGCATCCACGCCAGCTTGCCCGCCTCGCGTGCCCGTGTGTCCGGGTCCGCTGCCATCTGCTCCTGCATCCAACCCAAATCACCGCCCGCGCAAAACGACCGCCCCGCGCCTGTCAGCACCACGGCACGCACGCTGTCATCTGCGCCGAGTTGACCCGCCGCGTCCGTCAGCTCGGCGATCATCGCGGCATTCATGGCATTGTGCTTGTCCGGGCGGTTCAGCGTTACTGTCGCAACGCCGCGCGGGTCGACCTCGACAGAAATCGTGTCAAAACTCATGTTTTCTCCCGCATGCTGCGCGCCATATCCGCCGCGCGCGCAATTACGTCCTCATCCAACCCAGTCTTGACGCCCTGCGCCTGCAAATGCGCGGCGACCGCCTCGGTCGCAACATTGCCCGATGCCCCCGGAGCATATGGACAGCCCCCGAGGCCACCTGCCGCGGTATCGAAGACGCGTACACCAAGGCTGAGCGCTGCATCGATATTTGCCAAAGCCTGCCCTCCGGTGTCATGAAAATGTCCGGCCAAACGGCTGGCCGGCACCGCCTCGATGACGGCCCTCAGCATCTCTGCTGTGCGCTCTGGCGTGCCTGCCCCGATGGTGTCTCCAAGGCTGATTTCATAACACCCCGCCTCGTAGAGCGCCCGTGCGACGCGCACCACGTCACCGGGCGGTGTCGACCCGTCATAAGGGCACGCAATCACGCACGACACGTAGCCGCGCACAGGAATGCCCAAAGCCTTTGCCCCCTCCATAATTGGTGCAAAGCGGGCCAACGCGTCGTCCACTGAGGCATTCACATTCGCGCGGCTGAACCCTTCGGACGCGGACCCGAACACCGCCACCTCATCCGCGCGTGCGGCAACGGCATCCTCGAACCCTCTGAAGTTAGGCGTTAAAGCGGCGTAAGAGACGCCCGGCGCCCGCACGATCCCGGCAAGCACATCGGCACTCCCTGCCATTTGCGGCACCCATTTTGGGCTCACAAAGCTGGCACATTCGATCCTGCGGAACCCAGCCCCTGACAGCGTGTCGACAAACGCAATCTTTTCGGCCACCGGTATTTGGTGCGCTTCGTTCTGAAGCCCGTCGCGCGGCCCAACTTCAAAGATCTCGACCTCAGACAATAGCGTTACGCCCTTTCCAAAGAAGACCTGTCATTGCTCAGGCACGGGATAATGTGCTTGTGCCATCAATTCCTGACCGGGTTGTGGCAAGCTTGCCTGAAAGGCGGGCCGCTCCGTAATACGGGTGTACCATGCCGACAAGGCGGGCCAAGCATCCACCGGAACAAAGAACTGCGACAGGTAAACCGCTTGCCCCACCCCAACATCAGCGGCCGAAAAGCCTGACGTCAGCAAGTAATCTCGATCCTCCACCGGGGTGGACAAGCGCGCATTGATCGCATCGTAGCACTTTGCCACCCGCGCAGCTTCGAGCTTCATGAGTGTCGGACTGCGCATCCAGTCTTCGCGCAGGACGATATGCTGCTGTGTCAGCGCTGCCGCGTGAACGGTCAGCGTTTCGGCAAAGTGCATCCAGACGAGCCACGCCATCCGGTCGGGATCGGCGGGCATCCGGCCCAGCTTGTCCGGGCTGAAACGCTCACACAAATATTGGGCAATGGCGCCGGTTTCGAACATCCTCTCACCCTCAATCTCAAGCGCGGGAACGCGGCCTGCCGGAGAAAGAGACAGAAACTCCGGGCGGCGCAGGGACTTGTCGAAGGGGTGCACCACTAGTCTGAACGGAATTTCAAGCTCGTTCAGAAGCCAAAGCGTCCTCATGGAACGGGTTTGAGGGCAGTGATGCAGCGTAATTGCGGACTCTGTCATAACCGGGCCCATTGTTACTCGAAGAACCGTTTTGCGGGATGCAGTAGCGGTATTATCGCCCAGCCCAGCGCAAAAGGTAACGGCGTCTTGCGCTTTGCAAAGCCCGTGGCATCAATTTGCAAACTCATTCTTCGCCCTCCAACCGCACCAGTGCGGCACCCGCGTCGACCTGATCGCCATCAGACACCAGCACCTCTGCCACCACGCCATCTCGGGCAGCGGTGAGGGTATGCTCCATCTTCATCGCTTCCATGAGGGCAAGCCGGTCGCCCTTTGCCACCGCCTGCCCTGGCTTGGCAAAGACAGCGCGGACAAGACCCGGCATCGGTGCTTCGATCACGGAGGCATCCCGGGCACCATCAGACGCGACAGCGAGCGGGTCGATGATGTCAAAGGCGATCCCATAGTCTGACATTACTGTCACAGTGTCTGCGGCCCGCACTGCTGCAGGAAGCCGCGCACCCTCCGCCATCCACACCTGCGCAGATCTGGTCAAATGCACAACCGTCTCTGCGGCTCCATCGTCGATGGTCCAACGCTGCGTCGTCTCCCCCCGCGGGGTGACTGTGGCTGTCAGGACCGCCTCCCCAAGCCGCAGTGCGACGCGCGCGGGCATCGTGTGCCACAGGGCGAATCCGGTCAGTGGACCGGGAGTATCAAGGTTCAGGGCACACTGGGCCGCGGCGACTGCCTCACGCGCGCCGGGCGCTTCACGATGCAATAGCGCGTCGAGGTCGCGGCCAATCAGGCCGGTGTCCACCTCACCCGCGACAAACCCAGGATGAGACGCCAATGCGCCCAAAAAGGACAGGTTTGTCACCGTTCCGGCGACTTCAGTGTCCTTCAACGCCGCCGACAATTTGTTCAGCGCAACCGCACGGGTTGGACCATGCACGATAACCTTAGCGATCATTGGATCGTACCAAGGGCTGATCGTATCGCCTGCCCGCACGCCGCTATCGGACCGGGTGGCGGGCGGGAAACGCAGATGGGTCAGCGTGCCGGTTACGGGCAAAAAGCCGTTCGCAGCATCTTCGGCGTATAGGCGGGCCTCGAAGGCGTGGCCGGTAATCGAAAGCTGCTCTTGGGTCTTCGGTAAGGGCTCTCCGGACGCAACGCGCAGCTGCCATTCCACCAGATCGACACCGGTTATGGCTTCGGTCACGGGGTGTTCAACCTGCAGGCGGGTGTTCATCTCCATGAAATAGAACCCGTCAGGCGACAGACCGTCCGAGCCGTCCACAATAAACTCTACCGTGCCCGCCCCTTTATAACTGATCGCCGTCGCAGCCCGAACCGCGGCGGCCCCCATGGCCCTGCGCATCTCTTCGGTCATGCCGGGGGCTGGAGCTTCTTCGATCACTTTCTGGTGGCGGCGCTGGAGCGAACAATCGCGTTCAAAAAGGTGCACAGCGGACGTGCCGTCGCCGAACACCTGGACCTCGATATGGCGGGGCTGGGAGACGAATTTTTCAACGAGGACGGCGTCGTTGCCAAAGGCGGTTTTGGCTTCAGCGCGCGCTGAAGCGAGCGCGTCAGGGAAGTCCTTCGGGTCTTCGACCTGCCGCATTCCCTTGCCGCCGCCGCCAGCGACGGCCTTGATGAGGACCGGATAGCCGATCTCGTCCGCGGCTTTGCTGAGCGTGGCGTCGTCTTGATCGGCGCCGTGATAGCCCGGCACAACCGGCACGCCGGCCTCTTCCATCAGCGCCTTGGCCGCGTCCTTGAGGCCCATGGCCCGGATTGCCGAGGCTGAAGGACCAATGAAGGTGAGGCCCGCCGCCTCTACCTGCTCGACGAAGTCCGGGTTTTCGCTGAGAAAGCCATAGCCGGGATGGATCGCCTGCGCGCCAGTGGCAAGGGCCGCAGCAATGATCGCCTCGCCCTGCAGGTAGCTGTCCGCGGGTGCCTGCCCACCCAGCGAAACGGCGCGGTCGGCCATCTGCACATGCTTGGCCTTTGCATCGACATCCGAATGCACCGCGACGCAAGCGATGCCCATGGACTGCGCCGTTTCCATGATCCGGCAGGCGATCTCGCCGCGATTGGCGATGAGGATTGTGTTAAACATTTTGCGGGCTTTCGTCAGAGGCGACGACCTCCATTGCTTTCATCGTCCACTGGCCGTTTTCATCTTCGAACAGGAGTGTTCCGCGATGAATGTCACTGAGACCAATCGTGCTTGCTGCGTAGTCAATCGCTTCAGCTTCGAAGGGGACGCCCCCGTCATCATCGCAAACGAGCCAAACCTTCGAGCCGATCGATAGAAGTTCTTTGCACCAGCGCTGTAGCGTAGCCTTCGGATCGTGCGGGGCCGCATCCATAAGTGGGTCCACCTCGTGAACCGGGCCGGACTCGTCCCAGTAAATACCCTCCGACAACAGACAACTGCACTCGATTTGGTTTTCGCCTTTCCGCCCCAAGAAATAGATTTGGGCGCATTCTCGAACCGGAATGGGACGCCAATCCGCCTGTTCAAAGGCCAAATCGCCAAGCTCAAACTCGCGAGGCGATAGCGGCAAGTCGGTTCCGAGATAAACAGACAAACACATAGGCTACATCCGGAAGACCCCAAAGCGGGTCTCCTCCACAGGCGCGTTCAGCGCCGCCGCCAGCGACAGGCCCAGCACCTCGCGGCTCAGGCGCGGGTCGACGATGCCGTCGTCCCAGAGGCGAGCGGTGGCATAAAGGGGGTGGGACTGTTCCTCAAACATGTCGATGGTGGGCTGTTTGAAGGCCGCTTCGTCCTCGGCAGACCACGCTTCGCCCCGCGCCTCCATCCCGTCGCGCTTGACGGTGGCGAGCACGCCTGCAGCCTGCGCGCCGCCCATGACGGAAATGCGCGAATTGGGCCATGTCCAAAGGAACCGCGGGGAATAGGCGCGGCCCGCCATGCCGTAGTTACCCGCGCCAAAAGAGCCCCCCACAAGCAGAGTGATCTTGGGCACCGACGTCGTTGCGACGGCGGTCACCATCTTGGCCCCGTGACGGGCGATGCCTTCGTTCTCATACTTGCGACCCACCATGAAGCCGGTGATGTTTTGCAGGAAAATCAGCGGGGTGCGGCGCTGACTGCACAGCTCTACGAAATGCGCGCCCTTCTGCGCGGCCTCCGAAAACAGCACGCCGTTATTGGCGATGATACCAACGTCCTGGCCCATGATCTGCGCAAAGCCAGTCACCAGCGTCTCGCCGAACCGAGCCTTGAACTCGTCGAACTTCGACCCGTCGACCAGCCGTGCGATCACCTCGCGGATATCGTAAGGTGTACGCAGATCTGCAGGCACGACGCCCAGCAGTTCCGCTGGATCATAAAACGGATCGGCGCCGCCCAGCATTGGGGCCTGTCCCCGCGGGATGAATCGCACCGCGCGGCGCGCAAGGGCGAGGGCATGGGTGTCGTCCTCAGCGAGGTAGTCGGCAACGCCCGACAAGCGCGTATGCACGTCGCCGCCCCCAAGGTCTTCGGCAGTCACCACCTCGCCAGTGGCGGCCTTTACCAATGGCGGGCCGGCCAGGAAGATGGTGCCCTGATTTTTCACGATGATAGACACGTCCGACATCGCGGGCACATAGGCGCCCCCCGCGGTGCACGACCCCATGACGACAGCGATCTGCGCGATGCCCTTGGCCGACATGTTCGCCTGGTTGAAGAAGATACGGCCAAAATGGTCCCGGTCGGGAAAGACCTCATCCTGATTGGGCAGGTTCGCACCACCCGAGTCCACGAGGTAGATGCACGGCAGATGGTTCGCCTCTGCTATTTCTTGCGCGCGCAGGTGCTTTTTGACCGACATCGGGTAGTAGGTGCCGCCCTTCACCGTCGCGTCGTTGCAGACGATCATGCAAAGACGCCCCTCCACCGTGCCGATGCCAGCAATGACACCTGCCGCCGGTGCGTCGTTATTGTAGAGCCCGTGGGCGGCCAGCGCGCCGATCTCAAGAAAGGGCGTGCCGGGGTCGAGCAGGCCTGCGACCCTGTCGCGCGGAAGGAGCTTACCGCGAGACAGGTGCCTTTGCCGGGATCGCTCCCCGCCGCCCTGCGTCGCGGCATTTGCAGCCTCTCGGATTTGCGCGAGCGCCGCGAGGTGCGCGGCCTCATTCGCCTTGAAGCCTTCCGAGCCGGTCAGGATTTGGGATTGGAGTTTCATGTTGTCTCCGCCGCGGCGCGGGCTTTGAGCTCTTTGCGGATGACCTTGCCCGTGACAGTCATCGGGAGCGTATCGGTTAGAGTGATTTCCCTTGGGTAGGAATAGCTTGCAAGCCGATCCTTGACCCAGTCCTGTAGCGCACTGACCGATGGGTCAGTGCCGGGCTTGGGCACCACATATGCCTTCACAATCTCGGTACGCAGCGGGTCCGGTTTACCGACCACACCGCAGGTAGCGACGTCCGGATGGGTCAGCAGGCAGTCTTCGATCTCTGCGGGGCCGATACGGTAACCGGCGGACGTGATCACGTCATCCTCCCGCCCGAGAAACTGGATCAACGCACCCTTGCGCAGGCCGCGATCGCCGGTCAGCAGCCAGTCGCCCCGGAACTTCGCGGCCGTGGCGCCCGGGTTGTTCCAGTAGCCCCGCATCATCGAGGGCGCGGGGCGGCGGATGGCGATGTCCCCCTCGCCATCCGTCGGCTCGCCAGCCTCATTGATAATCTGCACGTCAAAGCCGGGGACGGCCTTTCCGATACAGCCCGGCGCCGTATCAAAATCCGCCGCACACGCGCTCACAACCATGTTGCATTCGGTCTGGCCGTAAAACTCATTGATTGTCAGACCGAACGCTTCCCGCCCCCAATTCAGCATTTCAGCGCCCAGAGGTTCCCCACCGCTGGCAACCGAGCGCAGTCCGTGAATATGCGTTCCTGCAGCTTTCAACATTCGTAAGGCGGTTGGCGGGAAAAAGACGTTGCGAATACGTGCCTGCGCAACCAACGATGCACAGGCGTTCGGGTCAAACTTTTGGCTTCGCTGTGCAACGACAGGCACACCAAGCGCCAGACCCGGCATGAGCACATCAAAAAGCCCGCCAATCCAGGCCCAGTCAGCGGGGGTCCAGAGGCAATCGCCCGCCTGTCCGAGATGATCGTGGCTCAGCCTGACACCCGGTAAGTGACCGTCGAGCAGCCCATGCCCATGCAGTGCGCCCTTGGGGGTGCCCGTCGTCCCAGAGGTGTAGATTATGATCGCCTTGTCAGCCGCGTGACTGCTGGACACCGGCACGGCAGAGCTCTCGGTTTCGGACACCAGAACAGGGATCGCCAAATCACCAAGTAGCGCCGCGCCTTCCGCGTCGGTCAGCACGTAGGTCAAACCGGCGTCACGAATGCGCGACAAAAGCGCATCACGCTTGAAAAGCTTGAACAAAGGCACTGAAATCGCACAACTTTTCCAGATCGCGCAATGGGCCGCTGCAGTCCAGGGGTCCTGCCCGAGCAGCACGCCAACCCGGTCTCCAGAATTGACCTTTCCGCTCAGCGCACGGATCAGCCCGTTCGTCATGCGGACCAGATCACCATAGGCCACATCGCCCTGACCGCTGGTAAAGTCTCGGATCGCCACCTGTTCGGGTGGTCCTGACAGCACCTGATCCGCCATGTTCATGTTTGCGGCCCTTCAACCCGGGCAATCACGCCGCGGCGCGTAACCGTGTAGCGGGCACGCGTGCAGATCACCTCAAGCCACACTCCTGCTCCGGGACGCGCGACGCAGTCGGTCTCAACCCCGCCTGTCTCTTCCACATAACGGCCCACAACAGCGACGATCGCAGCAGATTCGTCCAGCGGCTCGCGCCGTATCCCGAGCCAAAACCCCGCCACCCCCGCCAAACCGCAGAGCACGAACAGGACACGCCGGACGGAAGCCGGCACTAGCCCATCGCCGCGACCAGCTCGCGGCCTACAAGCATACGGCGGATTTCCGAGGTCCCTGCCCCAATCTCCATCAACTTCGCATCGCGGAAGATGCGCGCGACCGGCGCATCATTCAAAAAGCCGGCGCCGCCCATGGCCTGGATCGCCTGATGGGCCTGCTTCATCGCTTCTTCAGAGGCATAGAGACAGCAGGCGGCGGCGTCCTGCCGGGTCACGTCGCCCCGGTCGCAAGCCTTTGCCACCTCGTAAACGTAAGCCCGCGCAGAGTTCATCGCCGTGTACATATCTGCGATCTTGCCCTGCATCAGCTGGAACGACCCGATGGGTTGACCAAATTGCCGCCGCTCCGCCATGTAAGGCATAATTTCATCCAGACAGGCCGCCATGATCCCAAGGCCGATACCCGCAAGCACGACACGTTCGTAATCCAGACCGGACATGAGCACCTGAACGCCGCGCCCTTCCTCGCCCAACACGTTTTCGAAGGGCACCTCGACATCTTCAAATATCAACTCGGCCGTGTTGGACCCGCGCATACCAAGCTTGTCGAAATGGGGTGACGTCGAAAAACCCGCCATCTCCTTTTCAATCAAAAAGGCCGTAATCCCCTTCGAGCCTGCGTCGGGATCCGTTTTCGCGTAGACCACCAGGGTACCCGCGTCGGGGCCATTGGTAATCCAGTATTTGGTGCCGTTCAGGCGGTAGTGATCGTTCCGCTTTTCCGCGCGCAATTTCATCGACACCACGTCCGATCCCGCACCCGCCTCCGACATCGCAAGCGCGCCAACTTTCGCGCCAGAAATCAGGTCGGGCAGATACTTCGACTTCTGTTCCGGCGAGCCGTTCAGCTTGATTTGATTTACGCAGAGATTTGAGTGCGCGCCGTAAGACAGCGAGACGGAGGCCGATGCGCGGGCCACCTCTTCGACAGCCACAGTATGGGCCAGGTAGTTCATTCCGGCGCCGCCATATTCCTCGTCAACCGTGATGCCAAGAAGGCCCAGGTCGCCCATCTCGGCCCACAGCTCTGACGGGAAAGTGTTAGACTCGTCAATATCCGCAGCCATCGGCTTGACGCGATCCTGCGCCCAGCGATGCACCATATCGCGCAGCGCGTTAACCTCTTCGCCCAGATCAAACGTCATGGATCGCGTGAACATGCGCACCTCCCGCCGCGTTATTGAACACCCGTTCATTTCTAGGTGTGCAGATGCGCCGGGTCAAGGGTGATGAAATTTGGCCCGAAGGCGCGACTAAGCGGCTTGATGCACCGCGGACACTTCCGCGCGGATTATTCGCGCGATCTGCGCGCAGTCCTCGATTGAGAACGTCAGCGGCACTCGCATATCGAGGATACCGGCGAGGATCCGATCCGTTGCGGGCATCGGCGCTGCGTCGGCATAATGCCAGTGGGCATAGCGAGAGGTAAAAGCCGCCGGATCTGAGGCGCCAAACCATTTCAGCTCTACGCCCCGCGCCGCGCAGCGCGCAACAACATCGCGAACGGCAGCACCCGCCCAATCCAGAAGCAGGAATTGAAACGAAGAGCCGACGATTAACTCCTCGGTCGGGCGCGTGGTAAGCGTGAGACCTGGGGTATGAGCCAATCCCGCGTCCAATGCACGATAACGCGCGTTCCAACGCTCAACCTGCGCCGCAAGGTCGGCCAACTGAGGGCGCAGAATCGCGGCACGCAGGTTGTCCATACGCCCGGAGATGTTGGGCATATCGTATTTCAGATCGGCAAACGCCTCGGGCGGTGGCGCGGCGAGGTGACGCTCGTACAGCATGTAACTGCCCGAAAGCAGGATGGATTTGGCAGCGATTTCGGCATCATCGGTCACCAAGAGACCGCCTTCGCCTGCGTTGATATGCTTGTAGGTCTGGCAGGAATAGCAGCCAATTGCGCCGTGGCGGCCCGATGGCCTACCGCGCCAAGCGCCGCCCATTGTGTGCGCGCAGTCTTCGATCACGATCAAGTCGTGAGCACGGGCGATGTCCATCAGCGCGTCCATATCTGCAAGGTGGCCGCGCATGTGGCTCAGCATCAAAACGCGCGCGTGCGCGGCCTTGGCGACAAGATCATCAAGATCGATGGTCAGGTTTTCGGTCGTTTCAACAAAAACGGGCCGCGCGCCAATCGAGGCAATTGCGCCGGGCACGGGGGCAAGGGTGAAGGCATTGGTCAGCACAGGCTCGCCGGGCTCCACGCCAACGGCGCGCAGGGCGGTGGCCAACGCGTAGCCCCCTGACGCTACGGCAAGGCAGTATTTTGCACCTGTGTAGGCCGCGAATTCCTGCTCAAGCAAAGCTGTCTCGGCGGTCTCTCCCGGGGCCGTGTTATAGCGATGCAGTCGGCCGCTGCGCAGCACCTCAAGTGCGGCGGTGATCCCCGCTTCGGGGATCGGCTCTTGCTGTGTGAAGTTCCCCTTGAAAACCTCTGACATTACAAAGCTTTCCTTATGATTCACCCATCCGTCAGCAGTCCACGCGCGATCTTCGGCAGATCAGCATAATCGTGCAAAAGCGCTTCGGGCGCCAGCGCCGCCATATCCTCGCCCGACGGGCCGAAAGTGACAAGCACAGAAGGAACGCCAGCCGCGCGCGCCGTGTTGCGATCGGTGTCACTGTCACCTATCAGGATACAGTCCTCACGACCGCCAGCCAGTCTTGCCGCATGGCGCAGCGGAGCTGGGTCAGGCTTGCGTACGGGCAGCGTGTCGGCCCCGACAAGGCTGGCAAAAGCGTCAAGCACTCCCAGATCGGTCATCAACTGCCGCGCCAAACCCTCTGGCTTGTTCGTACAGATCCCAACCGCGAAACCATCCGCCTTCAGTGTCTCCACCGCCTCCATTGCTCCGGGATAGAGCGCCGTATGCGTGCTAATGGCTTGCGCGTAAGCCTCTAACAACACCGGATAATAATGCGAAACTACGGCTTCATCGAAGGCACCAACGCGTTCAAGCCCCACGGTCAGCATGCGCCGTCCACCTCGCAACGCCACACCTGCATCTTGAGCAGGGTCCAGCACATCACCCTGCCCCATATCGCGGAAACAGAAATTAGCCGCAGCGATCAGGTCTAGACTGGTATCTGCCAGTGTTCCGTCGAGATCAAAGATGACAGATGATCGCCCCATGCGCGCTTCTCCGCTGGCCCGTGTTGCAGGGCGACATGCAAGTTGACCGCGCGACCTGTTGCGCCCTTGTGCGGTTTGGATAAAACGAAACGCAAAGAAGAAGCAACGAGCAGAACATGAGCATCGCGACAATCCTACTTGCCGCAGGCAAAGGCACCCGGATGAATTCGGACGTGCCGAAGGTTCTACACCCTCTGGCTGGCGCGCCGATGCTGCACCACGCAATGCGAACCGCGGCGGCCATCGATCCCGCACACATGGTCGTTGTTGGCGGCCATGGTCTGGCGGCTGTTCGCAAGGCCGCGCTGGCCTTTGACAGCGCCGCGCAGGTGGTCGAGCAGACGGAGCAACTGGGAACCGGCCACGCCGCGCGCATGGCGCAGCCCGCGCTGGAAGGCTTTGCCGGGACAGTGCTGGTGATGTTTGGCGATACCCCTTTTGTTCGCCCCGAAACGCTTGAAGCCTTGGCAGCGGCCGCGCAGGACGCGGAAGTCGTCGTTCTGGGCTTTGAGGCTGCGGATCCCGGGCGTTACGGTCGGCTGGTTGTCGAGGATGGACATCTAGCACGGATCGTCGAATTCAAAGATGCGACGAATGAAGAGCGCGCCATAACACTCTGCAACTCCGGCGTTTTAGCGTGTAGGTCGCCGCTGATTTGGGAATTGCTAGATGAGGTGGCGGACGATAACGCGGCGGGTGAGTTCTATCTCACCGACCTGCCGGCCCTCGCCCGCAAACGAGACCTGAGTGTCACTGTCGTCACCTGCGATGAAGCCGAAACGCTGGGCATTAATTCCCGCGCCGAACTGGCCGCAGCCGATGCGCTGTTTCAGAGCAAGGCAAAGGACGCGATGATTGCCGACGGCGTCACCTTGTTGGATCCTGGCAGCACATATCTGGCATTTGACACGGTGATCGGGCGTGACGCGATCATTGACCCCAACGTCTATTTCGGCCCAGGCGTGACGGTTGAATCCGGTGCGCACATACGCGCTTTCAGTCATCTTGAAGGCTGTCACGTTGCGCGCGGGGCAATCATTGGCCCCTTTGCCCGACTTCGGCCCGGCGCTGAACTTTCCGAGGACACCCGCGTCGGGAATTTTGTTGAAATCAAGAACGCCCAAATCTACGAAGGTGCGAAGGTCAATCACCTCAGCTATATCGGCGACGCAACCATAGGCCCCGCGGCCAATATCGGCGCGGGCACAGTGACCTGTAATTACGACGGCTTTGCCAAGCATCATACGGAAATTGGAGCCTGCGCGTTTATCGGTTCCGACACGATGCTGGTCGCACCTGTTCGCATCGGGGCCGGCGCAATGACCGTTACAGGCTCGGTAATTACCGAAGACGTGCCTGACGACGCCGTGGCATTTGCCCGCGCGCGGCAAGAAACAAAACCGGGCCGTGCCCCGAAGCTATTTGAAATGCTCAAAGCCCGCGCTGCAAAAATGCGCGCGGCGGTGGCGAAAGGTTAAAGACATGTGCGGCATTGTTGGCGTTCTGGGCAACCACGAGGTGTCCCCCATCCTGGTCGAAGCGCTTAAGCGCCTGGAGTACCGCGGCTATGACAGCGCGGGCATCGCGACGGTGAACAATGGCAAGCTTGAACGGCGCCGCGCGTTGGGCAAGCTGGTAAACCTGAGCGATTTTCTGGTGCATGAGCCGCTGGCCGGCAAGGCTGGAATTGGGCACACACGCTGGGCCACCCACGGTGCGCCCAGCACGGAAAACGCGCACCCGCACCGCGCCGGCCCAGTGGCGGTTGTGCATAACGGCATCATCGAAAACTTCCGCGAACTGCGCGCCGAATTGGCTGCCGCGGGCCTTGAATTCGTGACCGAGACGGACACCGAAACGGTCGCCTTGCTGACCCAGCACCACATGAATCAGGGGCTTGCACCCAAAGACGCTGCTTTTGCGGCAATTGACCGGCTGGAAGGTGCCTTCGCGCTCGCCTTTTTGTTTGATGGCGAAGAAGATCTGATCATCGCCGCGCGCAAGGGCTCACCACTCGCCATTGGCCATGGCGAGGGCGAGATGTATGTCGGCTCTGACGCAATTGCCCTCGCCCCGCTCACCGACCGGATCACCTATCTCGAAGAAGGTGATCGCGCCGTGGTCACCCGCGCGGGCGTGACGATCACAGACGCAAACGGGGCGCTTGCCAACCGCGCCGTGAAACAGATCCAGATCGATGCAACGCGGATCGACAAAGCCGGGCACAAGCACTTTATGTCCAAGGAAATCGCCGAACAGCCGACTGTACTGGCGGGTGCGCTGCGGCATTACCTGTCGGATGATGGGCAGATCACCCTACCTGCACCGATCGACTTCTCCGGCGTCGAGCGTGTGACCATGGTCGCGTGCGGTACAGCCTATTATGCCTGCCTGACAGCGAAGTACTGGTTCGAGCGGGTCGCGCGAATTCCCGTAGAAATCGATGTCGCGTCCGAATTCCGTTATCGCGAGCCGCCGATCCCGAAAGGAACCTTGGCGCTCTTTGTTTCGCAATCCGGTGAGACCGCCGACACGCTGGCCGCCCTGCGCTATTGTGCGGGCAAGGCTGACCGTATCCTGTCCGTGGTGAATGTGCCCGAAAGCTCAATTGCGCGCGAATCCGATCTGGCCCTGCCGATCCTTGCGGGCGTTGAGGTTGGCGTTGCGTCCACCAAAGCCTTTACCTGCCAGCTCGCTGTCCTGTTGATCCTTGCGCTCAAAGCTGCCCATGACCGCGGCGAACTTGATGCTTCCACCCTCGCCGCGCAAATCGACACTGTGCGCAGCCTGCCAGGCCTGATGAACGCAGCACTGGGCGGCAACGATGCGATGAAGAAAGCGGCGCGCCGACTGTCCGAAGCACGCGACATCCTATTCTTAGGGCGCGGCGCGATGTACCCGCTCGCACTTGAAGGCGCCCTGAAGCTAAAGGAAATCAGCTATATACACGCCGAAGCTTATGCATCGGGCGAGCTAAAGCACGGACCAATCGCGCTGATCGATAAGCACGTTCCGGTCGTCGTCATGGCGCCGCGCGACGCGCTATTCGACAAGACCGTGTCAAACATGCAAGAGGTCATGGCCCGCAAAGGAAAGGTCCTGTTGATTTCGGACGCGGACGGGCTGGCCGAGGCGGGCGACGGCGTGTGGCAATCCATCGAGATGCCACAGGTTTCCGAATTGATCGCTCCGATCCTTTATGCGTTGCCCGCGCAGCTGCTGGCTTATCACACCGCCGTCGCGAAGGGCACAGATGTCGACCAACCCCGCAACCTCGCCAAGTCGGTGACCGTGGAGTGAAAAGCGACGTGGTGATCGCGCGCCCAAACGGGACTGAGCGGCAGGCGCTCGGGCTTACCCCGGGCATCACCGCATGACGCCCGAAGACGCGCTGGAGCAGATTGGCGCGCTGGCCGACCCCGAGCGCGCAGCAGGCGCAAAGGCGTATCACAAAGCAGATCGGGTCTACCTCGGCGTGCCGAACCCGGTCTTGAACGACCTGACCAAATCATGGCGGCAGGTCCTTGATGTGCCGGACCGCGTGGCGCTCGCGAATGGGCTGTGGCGCACCGACATTTACGAGGCGCGCCTTGCCGCGGCGAAACTCCTGACCCAAGCGCGCATTCGGCCCGATGCGGCGGCCTGGGCGCTGATTGCCTCGTGGGTGCCGGATTTCGACAGTTGGGCGATTGCCGATCACGCGTGCATGGCAGGGCAAAAGCGCCTCGTTGCCGATCCCGCACGGCTGGATGAGGTCGAACGATGGACGCAATCAGACCACCTATGGACGCGCCGCGCGGCACTGGTCATCACCTTGCCCTGGACCAAACAGAACCACCCAAAGCCTGATGATCTGGCCCGGCGCGACCGCATTCTTGGCTGGGCCGCAGCTTACGTGCCCGATCACCAGTGGTTTATCCAGAAAGCCATCGCGTGGTGGCTGCGCGAGTTGAGCAAACACGATGCCCCGCGCGTTGCCGCGTTCCTCGAGGCCCATGGCCCAGCGATGAAGGCTTTCGCCGCAAAAGAAGCGGCCAAATATCTCTGATATGTCTCTCCTGGAAGGAGTATGGTCAGGTATCAGAAGGGAAACAGCGCTTTTGTCATCAGCCCGTGGACACCGTGATTTCAGGAAGTCCCGTCAACGGTGCGCCCAGCGCTTGAAACGCCTCGAGCGACATACGGCTGCCTGCCGTCGCGGGCCCATCCAACGGGATCAGCGTGACCGCAACCGAAGCCGCGCCAAGTGTAACCGTGCCGGATTGTCTCGCGGTCACCAGCGGTGTCTTCAGCCACAGCCCCGGCTCGCCTGGATCGCCCAGTGAGGCGATTGTCACGCCAAGTGCGCCACCCGCGCTTGGTTGTGGCTGCGGCGCCGGGGTCGCGCCGGGATCGGGGCGCAATCGGGGCCGAATGCCACCCGGCGGCAGGGCAGCAGGCTCTTGCACGATGGTCTCCGGGGGCGCTGCGGGCTCTTCGAACGGGGCGCGCGCGCATGCCGTGAGCGCTAGGGCCGCGGTGCAAATCATGATCACTCTCATGTCGCCAGTTAACCTGCCGCGTGTACCTGCGTCCAGCATATGGGCCAGATTGACCCTCTCCGCCCGCAAACACTTGCAGCGCCGCGCACCGGCGCATACCAATTCCCTATGAACGCACCGTTGATAGATCCCTTTGCCCGGCCCATCACCTACCTGCGCCTGTCCGTGACAGACCGCTGTGACTTCCGCTGCGTGTATTGCATGTCGGAAAACATGACGTTCCTGCCCAAGAAAGAGTTGCTGACGCTCGAAGAGCTGGACCGCATGTGCAGTGCCTTTGTCCGCCTTGGCGTGCGCAAACTGCGCATCACCGGGGGCGAGCCGCTGGTGCGCCGGGACATCATGACCTTCTTTCGCGGCATGTCCCGCCATCTGGACAACGGTGCATTGGACGAGCTGACGTTGACCACAAATGGAAGCCAGCTGGAGCGTTTCGCGCAGCCTCTGGCGGATGCGGGGGTTCGGCGGATCAACATCTCGCTCGACACGCTGGATGAAGACAAGTTCGCGCGTGTAACGCGCTGGGGCCGCCTGCCCCAGGTGCTGCGCGGCATCGACGCGGCGCAAGCCGCTG
>JBCBCP010000057.1:0-19662 GCA_038530575.1 Pseudomonadota bacterium | reverse complement strand
ATACCCGCTGTATAAGCCGAGGACGCAACGCCAGCCAGTTCCAGATCGCAGCGCTCGTTGAGGATGAGCAGGAGCTTGGTGCAGCTTGCATCGACATGGGCGGCGGATCGACCGGCATTTCCATATTCATCAAGAAGCACATGATTTACGCGGATGCGGTCCGAATGGGCGGCGATCACGTGACGTCGGACATCTCTATGGGGCTACAAGTGCCCACGGCCAATGCCGAGCGGATCAAGACTTTCTATGGCGGTGTGCACGCGACCGGCATGGATGACCGCGAGATGATCGAGATTGACCGTGAAACCGGGGATTATGAGCATGACCGCCGCACTGCCAGCCGGGCCGAACTGATCGGCATCATGAAGCCGCGGGTCGAAGAAATCCTTGAAGAGGTGCGCGCGCGGCTTGATGCTGCTGGCTTTGATCACCTGCCGAGCCAGCAGATCGTGCTGACAGGCGGAGGCAGCCAGATTCCGGGACTTGACGGACTAGCGTCAAAAATTCTGGGCCAGCAGGTGCGCCTTGGTCGCCCGCTACGTGTCCATGGTTTGCCGCAGGCTGCGACCGGGCCGTCTTTTTCTGCAGCGGTCGGCTTGGCGCTCTTTGCGGCGCACCCGCAAGATGAATGGTGGGATTTCGCCTTGCCGATGGACAGCTACCCGTCACGGTCGTTGCGCCGCGCGGTGCGATGGTTCCGAGATAACTGGTGATGTTACGGCTCGCCGCTCTGCTGACCCTGCTGGCGCTACCGGTTTCCGCACAGGAACGGATTAGCCCGGACGCGTTCCTGTCCCGTGTGGTGGGGAAGACTGTGTCCTTCTACGCGCGCGAATCTGGTCAGTTGGTTGGCGTCGAACAGTTCCTGTCCAAGACCCTGTCAGTGTGGCGTGGGCAGGAAAACAAATGCGTTTACGGTGAGATCACCACCCCAAACGGCCAGGTCTGCTTTTTGTACCGCGATCTGGGCCGAACGCGCCCCACCTGCTGGTACCCTTTTGACATGGATGGCGAGCTGATGGTTTTACATGCGGAGCTGAACCGGGGCGAGGTACAGGTAGCCCAGTTTGACGACCGCTCTCTCGGCTGCCCAGAAACGCCGCTGAGTTGAGTTAAAACGCTTGCGCTTCAGGGCGTTATCCACCAATCTACTCATAGAGCGCGCCAAGACGCTCAACCCGAAGGCAGATAATCAGGTACGCCCGAGCAGGCCCCTGCAACAAAGAAATTTGGCTCGCTCCTTTGGTCGCGAGCTCAATCCCTGTTTGTGCCTGGCCGCCAGTGCGCCGCAATATCTACCCGGATCGGCGAAATCCCGCGGATGGCAAAATGAAAATGCCTATATTTTGTGGGGAAATCGCAGAATTGGGGTGACGCAACGGCGGTAAAGCCGTAGAATTGCGTGACATAGATAAAAAACACGTCCCCGCAGGCGCGGGATCAGGCACAGGCGGATCCGACATGACACTGAACCTTTCGATGCCCGGTCAGGAAGACCTCAAGCCCAAAATCACCGTTTTCGGTGTCGGGGGCGCGGGCGGTAACGCGGTCAACAACATGATCGACAAGGCGCTCGATGGGGTCGATTTCGTCGTCGCCAATACCGATGCGCAGGCGCTACAGCAATCCGCTGCCGCAAACCGGGTTCAGCTTGGCATCAAGGTGACCGAAGGCCTTGGCGCCGGGGCGCGCGCGACCGTTGGCGCGGCGGCTGCTGAGGAGAGCATCGAGCAGATCGTCGATCACCTCGCGGGCGCGCACATGTGCTTTATCACCGCGGGGATGGGCGGCGGCACCGGGACGGGTGCTGCACCGATCATTGCGCAGGCCGCGCGGGAGCTGGGCGTGCTGACTGTTGGCGTGGTAACCAAGCCTTTTCAGTTCGAGGGCGCCAAGCGGATGCGTCAGGCCGAGGCAGGCGTTGAGGCGCTGCAAAAGGTCGTTGATACGCTGATCATCATCCCGAACCAGAACCTTTTCCGTCTGGCCAATGAAAAGACGACCTTCACCGAGGCGTTCTCTATGGCCGACGACGTGCTCTACCAGGGCGTCAAAGGCGTGACCGACCTGATGGTGCGCCCGGGCCTGATCAACCTCGACTTCGCGGACGTGCGCGCGGTGATGGACGAGATGGGCAAGGCCATGATGGGCACCGGCGAGGCCGAGGGCGAAGATCGCGCCATCTCTGCCGCCGAAGCCGCGATTGCCAATCCGCTGCTGGATGAAATTTCGCTCCGCGGGGCAAAGGGTGTCTTGATCAACATCACTGGCAGCCACGATCTGACGCTGTTCGAGCTGGACGAGGCCGCCAACCGCATTCGCGAGGAAGTGGATCCGGAGGCGAACATCATCGTTGGCTCCACGCTCGACACCGATATGCAGGGCACCATGCGCGTGTCTGTTGTCGCGACAGGGATCGACGCCTCGGAAGTGAACACCGAAATCCCAGTGCCGCGCCGGTCGATGTCCGCACCGTTGCAGCCACAAGCCGCTCCGGCGACAGCACCCGCGCCTGCGCCCGAGCCGGAAGCGATGCCCGAGCCCGCACCTGCGCCTGTCGCCGCAGCGGCCGAGGAGCCGTCGCTGTTCGAAGGCCTTGATGTTGAGCAGGTGGCCGCACAGGATCAGGCCGAAGACATTTTTGGCAGCGATACAGATGACGGCCTGCCGCCCCCGGCTTATCAGCCTGCCGCGGAAGAGCCCTATCAACCTCAGGTCGCTGCGTTTGAGCCGCAGCCTGAGGAGCCGGCAGAGGCGTTTGTTGCGCCCCGAGCGCCCGCGCCCGGCACGCCGTCGCCCGAAGCGCTGGACCGTCTGCGCGCGGCAGCGCAGAAGGCGGCACCCGCACCACAGCAGGCCCCGACAGCTGAAAAACCACGCTTTGGCATCAATTCTCTGATCGGTCGCATGACGGGGCAGGGTGAGGCGCCGAGCCCGCAGCAGCCAGCGCGCGCCCAGCCGCCTGTGCAAGCACCTGCGCCGCAGTCAAGCGCGGCACCCGCGCCGAAGCCTGCACAAGACCCCGAAGCAGAGCGCATAGAAATCCCTGCGTTCCTGCGTCGTCAGGCGAATTAAGCACACACAAAACGGGTGTTGACGGGCCGCTGTGAGCGGCCCGTTTTATTTTCAAATCAACGACTTAATGTGCTGGCGGCGCATTGTCGCCGACCTGTTACGATCATGTTTCAGTCCGTTACAAAGATTGAGTTGTGCCGTAACACGCCGCGCAATAGCTCTGGGGACGGGATAAGACAGGTGGGGCAACTTCGTGCAAACGACGCTCAAATCACAGATCAGCTTTCGAGGGACGGGTTTGCATTCTGGCAAGCCAGCCACGCTGACTGTGTACCCGGCGTCGGCCGAACACGGCATCTGGTTTCGCCGTACCGATATCGATGCGACTGATACGCTGATCCCGGCGCGCTGGGACGCGGTCAATCGCTCACCGCTGTGCACAAGGCTTGTGAATGCCGCGGGTGTCAGCGTTTCAACAGTCGAACATATCATGGCTGCCCTTGCTGGCTGCGGCGTGCACAATGCCTTGGTCGAAATTGATGGCCCTGAAGTGCCGATCCTCGACGGCTCCGCGATCCCCTTTGTGCGCGGCATTATGCAGCGCGGCTTGCGTCGTTTGGCTGCTCCGGTGCGTGCCTTCGAAGTCTGCAAAGCGGTGACCGTGACCGAGGGCGATGCGTCGGCCACTCTGGCGCCAAGCACAGAGATGCGCATCGATTTCGAGATCGACTTTGCCGAGGCGGCAATTGGTCAACAGCGACTGTCGCTGAACATGGCTAACGGTTCCTTTGCGCGCGAACTGTCGGACAGCCGTACGTTCTGCATGGACAAGGACGTAGAGAACATGCAGGCCGCGGGTCTTGCCCTAGGTGGCGCGCCTGGCAAAAACGCGGTCGTTTTCGGCGCTGGCCGTGTTTTGAGCCCAGGTGGGTTACGTCGCAAGGATGAGCCCGTGCGCCACAAGATGCTCGACGCGCTTGGAGATTTGGCGTTGGCTGGTGCGCCCCTTATCGGCCATTACACTGGCGTGCGCGCAGGCCATTCGCTGACGAACACGCTCTTGCGAAGCGCATTTGCGACACCGGGTGCCCTGCGGATGATCGTGTGCACCGAGCAGCAGGCGGCGCGTCTGCCCGGATATGGCCTTGTTTGGGACGAAATCCCGGCCGTTGCTTAGGGCTCAGGACCCTTTAATCTTGCGGCGCTGGCGCCAAAATCGCGAAGTCTCAGTGGTTTGGTCTGCGAAGCGAATAGTTGGTTCTATTTGCAAGCGGACCGAGCCGCTGAGATGAAGCGATTTTGGCGTCTCCGTCAAACAAGCGCTGCAAGGTTAAGGGGTCCTGAGCCCAGCCGCAAAACGGCATTTTATCCGCCCCAAAACATGTGCTAGAAAACGCCAAACAGCGTGCGCTTCGGCGCGCGTCAACCTTGGGGGTGGCAGACATGGGTGCTACGGGTGCATCAACAGCGCGTTGGTTGGGCGCACTGCTGCTGGTGGCGGTGCTTGCGGCGTGCGGTGGCAACGATCGACCCCAGCAAGGCAGCATCTTTAACCGGGAAGATGTGCCGCTCGAGAGTTTCACTGCGCAACAGATCTTTGAGCGTGGTGAGTTCGAACTGGAGCGCCGTCGTCCCGAAGAAGCGGCCTTCTATTTTGCTGAAATAGAACGGCTTTATCCCTATTCAGACTGGGCGAAGCGCGCATTGATCATGCAGGCGTTTTCCTATCATCAGGGTAAGGATTACCCGAACTCGCGGTCTGCTTCGCAGCGTTTCATAGATTTCTACCCAGACGATGACGATGCGGCCTACGCGCAATATCTTCTTGCGCTCAGCTACTATGATCAGATCGACGAGGTCGGCCGGGATCAGGGTTTGACCTTTCAGGCGCTGCAATCGCTGCGCGAGGTCATCGAGCGATATCCGGACAGTGAGTACGCCAAGTCCTCGGTTCTCAAATTCGACCTCGCGTTCGATCATCTTGCTGCCAAGGAAATGGAGATCGGGCGTTTCTACCTCAAGCGCCAGAACTACGCCGCGTCGATCAACCGGTTCCGCGTGGTGGTCGAGGATTTCCAGACCACCTCGCACACGGCCGAAGCGCTGCACCGTTTGGTCGAGGCGTACCTTTCCCTTGGCCTTACTGACGAGGCGCAGACGGCGGGCGCGATCCTTGGCTATAACTACCAAGGGTCCGATTGGTACGAGGACAGCTACAAGCTGCTCACAGGGCAGGGGCTTGAGCCGCGCGTTCTGGGCACCAACTGGCTCAGCTCAATCTACCGGCAGATGATCCGGGGCCGCTGGCTCTGACACCTCGGATATGACGCGATGCTGCGCGGCCTAGACATCTCGAACATGCTGATCATTGACCGGCTGGAACTCGATTTCCAGCCGGGCCTAAACGTTCTGACTGGCGAAACAGGCGCGGGCAAATCAATCCTGCTCGATGCGCTGGGGTTTGTGTTGGGCTGGCGTGGGCGTGCCGATCTGGTGCGGCAGGGTGCGGCGCAGGGCGAGGTGACCGCATGGTTTGACCTGCCACCGGGCCATCCTGCCCACGCAGTGCTGGAAGAGGCTGGGCTGCCCGGCGGGGATGAGCTAATCCTGCGCCGCGTCAATACCGCCGAAGGGCGCAAGACGGCATGGATCAACGACCGCCGCGCATCTGGTGAGGCGTTGCGTGCGTTGTCCGACGTGCTGGTGGAACTGCATGGGCAGCACGATGACCGGGGCCTTTTGAACCCGCGCGGCCACCGCGATATCCTCGATACATACGCGGATGCGGCGCCTGAACGGGACGCGGTGCGCGGGGCTTGGCGTGCCCTGCAGGCTGCGCGCAAGACCTTGGCCGACGCGCAGGCGCAGATGGACGCGATCAGGGCCGAAGAAGACTTCTTGCGCCACGCCGCTGCCGAGCTTGACGCGCTGTCGCCTGAGCCGGGGGAGGAAGAAACGCTCGACACCCGCCGCCGCCTGATGCAGGCCGCCGAGAAGATCCGTACGGACGTGGTCAAGGCCTACGATGCGCTCGGCTATGATGGGGCCGAAGGCGCCCTTGGAAATGCGATGCGCTGGCTCGAAGGCGCGGCGGACAAGGCCGAAGGGGCACTGGACGCGCCGATCTCCGCGCTTGGCCGGGCGCTTGCAGAACTTGACGAGGCACAGCAAGGCGTTGTTGCGGCCATCGACGGTCTGTCCTTTAACCCGCACGAGCTGGAAGAGACCGAAGAGCGTCTCTTTGCCCTGCGCGCGCTGGCACGGAAACACGAGGTCCCGCCGGATGATTTGGCAACGCTTGCGGCGACGCTGCGCGGCAAGCTGGAGGCGCTTGACGCAGGCGATGCAGACCTTGCGCGCCGCGCTGCCGATGTGCAAAAGGCCGAGGCAGATTACGACAAGGCCGCTAAGGCCCTGCACAAGGTGCGAGCGGATGCGGCGCAGCGCCTCGATGCTGCCGTGAGCGCGGAACTGGCGCCACTCAAGATGGAACGAGCCACCTTCACGACGATCCTGACGGGCGACACGCCTGGGGAGGCTGGAACCGATGCTGTCGCCTTTACCGTTGCCACGAACCCCGGCGCGCCATCGGGGCCGCTGGGCAAGATCGCCTCGGGCGGTGAACTCAGCCGGTTTCTCCTGGCTCTCAAGGTCTGTCTCGCACAGGGGCAGTCGGGCCTGACCATGATCTTTGACGAGATCGACCGCGGCGTGGGCGGTGCGACCGCGGATGCAGTCGGGCGCCGGCTCAAGTCTCTGGCTGAGAATGGGCAGGTTCTTGTTGTCACCCACAGCCCGCAAGTTGCCGCACTGGGGGGCAGCCATATGCGCGTGGAAAAGCGGGTGACGGACGGCATGACGACCTCCACGGTGGTGCCACTGGACGCACCTGACCGCATTGACGAAGTCGCGCGCATGCTGTCGGGCGACAGCATCACCGAAGCCGCACGTGAGGCGGCGCGGGCACTGCTTGCGGGCTGATCCGCTTTCTCGCGTGTCGCTTGGAGCAGAAAACTGCAGGGGCCGCAGGGCTGAAGCAATACCCCCTCTAAAGTCACCTGACCGAGTGCCCGCTCCGAAACATCGCACCCGGTCCCCCTTCCATGCGCGGTCAAAGGGGCGTACCCCTAGGATATTTCGTGGCAAAGTCCCCCGCCGATGTCAGACCAGCGCTCTGCGATAGGAACCCAGTTGGAAACGGTCGTCACCGCCTGCAAAGACGGGTGGTACGTGTTGCGTCATCGCGGACCAAGCGCGGTCCAGTTCTGGTTCATCGCCCTCGCGATCGGTATTGCTGCAGGATTCGCAGCGCTCTTTTTCCGGCGCGGCGTCAACGCGTTGCAAAGCTGGCTCTACGGGACGGACCAGCCTCAATACATCCATACCTTTGCAGAAAGCTTGCCATGGTACCTGATTCTGATCATTCCCATCGGCGGCGGACTGATTACCGGGTTGATCCTGCATAATTTCACACGCGACGGCAGGGCGCGGTCGGTGGCCGATGTGATCGAAGGTGCGGCCCTGCGCGAGGGACAGGTAGAAACCCGGGCCGGCGTCGCCTCTGCGCTCGCGTCGATGATCACGCTGGGCACAGGCGGATCGACAGGTCGGGAGGGGCCAGTTGTGCACCTTGCCGCCGTGATTTCGACCAAGGTGAATCGCTGGATCGCCGCGGACGGCATCACGGGTCGCGATCTTCTGGGATGTGCCGTCGCCGCGGCTGTTTCCGCCAGCTTTAATGCGCCCATCGCTGGCGCGCTTTTTGCGCTGGAGGTGGTTTTGCGCCACTTTGCCGTGCACGCCTTTGCCCCGATCGTGATCGCGTCCGTCGCGGGCACAGTGATCAACCGGCTTGAGTTTGGCGACGTCACCGAATTCGCCTTGCCCACGGCTAACCAGCTTGATTTCTATCAGGAATTGCCCGCCTTCCTGATCCTCGGGCTTATGTGCGGCCTTGTTGCTGTGGTGCTGATGCGCGCCATCTTCTGGACTGATGACCTCGGCTCTCATTTTCAGCAGCGCACCGGGCTGCCGCGCTGGCTGCGCCCGGCCATGGCGGGGGCGTTGCTTGGCGGCATCGCCATCTTCTATCCCCACATCATCGGCGTCGGTTACGAGACGACCTCGCGCGCGCTCACCGGATCACTCCTTTTGCATGAGGCCGTGGTGTTCTGCGTTGTCAAAGTTGCCGCCGTGGCCATCACGATGGCAGGGCGCATGGGGGGCGGTGTGTTCTCCCCTTCACTGATGGTGGGCGGGCTCTTTGGTCTTGCTTTTGGACTTGTTGCCACAGGCCTCTTTCCGGACGTGTCCGGCTCCGTCACGCTTTACGCACTGGCAGGAATGGGCGCGGTGGCTGCGGCAGTACTCGGCGCGCCAATCTCGACCACGCTCATCGTGTTTGAGCTGACCGGCGACTGGCAGACTGCAATGGCCGTGATGGTCGCCGTTTCCCTGTCGACCGCGGTAAGCTCCAAGCTGGTCGACAGGTCCTTTTTCCTCACTCAATTGGAACGGCGCGGCGTGCACCTGGCCGCGGGTCCGCAGGCCTACCTTTTGGCCATGTTCCGTGTTGCGCAGGTGATGCGCGGGCCTGATCACAAGGCCGCGGCGGACGAGGCTGCGTGCTGGGACATGATCAGCAACGGCATCTACGTTGACGCCAATGCGACTCTCGAAGCGGCAATGCCTGCTTTTGACCGGGCGTCGGTCCCATTCCTACCCGTTGTCACGCTTAGCGGAGAAAATGCGGCGCCTGAGCTGAAGGGTGCGCTGTTTCATGTCGATGCGCTCAAGGCGTACAACCGCGCGCTGGCGGCGACGGCCGCCGAGGAGCATTCCTGATCAGATCTGTTCAATCGTGATGGTGTCCGAGGCGTAGAACGCCACATGGTCCTTGATCCGCGCGACGCCGTCCTTGGGGTCTTCATAGCTCCAGGCTGCGTTCGTGAGGGTCGTCGATTTGGTCACGACCGAAAAATACGACGCATCCCCCTTGTGCGGGCAGTGGGTGCTGTGATCCGTAGCATCGAGGAACGGCATCGCGATGTCATCTCGTGGAAAATAGATCACGAACGGGTAGTCGCCTTCGCTCAATTCCAGCGCCTTGCTGCTTTCTGCAATGACCGCCCCGCCTGCGCGCACGGTCCATGTGCCCGGAGCCGTCCGGATAGAAATGTGATCGGCCATGGCTGCCCCCTCGTTGTGTGTCTGATGAAGCGCTGGTGTAACAGAGCCGTGACACCAACGCCACAGGTGCTAGAGCGGTGTGCAGGCCTCTTCTAGCCACGCGCGCGCCGTTTCTGAGACGCGTGGCGCAATTTTCTGCAAGACTTCAGCGTGATACGCATTGAGCCACGCACGCGCATCGGCGTCCAGAAGCGCGGGATCAATTAGCCGCCGGTCGATTGGAACAAAGGTCAGCGTGCGCCAGCAGAGCATCTCGCGATGCGCGTCACCGCCGGGTGGGGCCTCGGCAGGCTCTGCAACGATCAGGTTCTCGATGCGGATCCCAAACGCGCCCTCGCGATAGTAGCCCGGCTCGTTTGACAGGATCATCCCCGGCTGCAGCGGCACGGTGGAGGCGCGGCTTAGCCGCTGCGGCCCTTCATGCACGCTCAGATACGCGCCAACCCCGTGCCCCAGCCCATGGTCAAAATCCTGATGAGCATACCAAAGCGGCGCGCGCCCGATCGCTTCGATATCCCGGCCTGCCAGCCCCTTGGGCCAGCGCAGGCGAGACATCGCGATCATCCCGGACAAAACGCGGGTAAAGGCCGCACGCGCCTCTGGGTCGGGCGCACCAATGGCAATCGTCCGCGTGATGTCAGTTGTGCCATCGAGGTATTGGCCACCGGAATCCAGCACCAGCAGATGGCCGTTTTCCAGCACGCTGTCGGTGTCTTCTGTCACCCGGTAGTGCATGATGGCGCCGTTCGGACCAGTCCCGCTGATTGTCTCGAAACTGATGTCCTGAAGCGCGTTGTCGGCGCGTCGGTAGCCCTCGAGCCGAGAGACAACCTGTGTTTCCGTGACGCTGCCAGGCTCCTGCGCGTCCAGCCAGGCAAGCAGTTCGACAACGGCGGCGCCGTCGCGGAGATGTGCGGCTGCGCTGCCTTCAATTTCGGCCGCGTTCTTGCAGGCCTTCGGGACGGCGCAGGGATCATCGCCCCAAACTGGCGCGCGCGCGGCCTCTGCCACGATGAAAGGGACCGATCCTTTGTCCATCAGCACGGGGCCATCAAGCGCCCCCACAGCCTCCAAAAACGCCCGCGGCTCGTGCACCCTTACAGTCGGGCCAAGATGGTCGCTTAGCCCCCTCAGCTTTGACGGCTGCATAAACAGATCCACCGAGGCGTCCGGCTGAAGGATAGCAAAGCCCTGCGCCACCGGGTTCCGCGGGATGTCTGAGCCGCGGATATTCAGCAGCCAGCACAACGAATCTGGCAGGGTGATCACCGCTGGCCCGTCCAGTGCCTCCGCCAGCCGCGCGCGTTTGTCCGCATGGCTTTCACCGGCAAATTCAATGGGATGCGCGCGCGCCGGCTCGGCTGCGGGGCCGGGCTGATCGGGCCAAATGCTGTCGACAAGGTTATCGATGGCACGTAGCGCAATACCTTTGGGTTCCAGCACCTTTTGCAGCGCCTCAATTTGGCCTGCCGTGTGCAGCCAAGCATCAAAACCAACCGTTCCGCCTTCGGGCAAATGGTCTATGAGCCAGTCGGCTAGCCCCACCTCGGGCCATGGCACGGGTGTGTAGACGTCGGCCACCTGCGCCTTGACTTGCGTGCGATATCGCCCATCGATGAACACCCCGGCGACATCCCGCAACACCGCGCAGAATCCGGCCGATCCGGTAAAGCCAGTGAGCCAAGCTAGCCGTTCATCGCGCGCGCTGACATATTCGCCCTGATGTGCGTCGGCGCGGGGCACAAGAAACCCGTCCACGCCCGCGTCCAACAGCGCCGCGCGCAATTCCAGAAGCCGGGGCGGCCCCTGTTCGGGCCGCGCGGTTACCTCGAATGTCTGGAACATGGCCCGATCCTCTTGTGTTCAAATTTAGCCCGTGAGCCAGCGCGGCAGCGCCTCGCCTCTTTCTCGAACGATCACCTCGGCCTCTGACGGAACCGGCGTTAGCTCGCCCGCTTCATCCCCATAACCCGTGCCCGCGCCCGCGGGTCGGCATCAAACAGGGCCGCAAGCTGCTCGGTCATGGCGCCGGCCAGCTGATCGACATCGGTGATCGTAACCGCACGGTCGTAATAGCGGGTCACGTCATGCCCGATCCCGATGGCCAGGAGTTCGACCTGCTTTTTCCGTTCCACCATCGCGATCACATCGCGCAGGTGCTTTTCTAGGTAGTTCGCCGGGTTCACCGAAAGTGTGCTGTCATCGACTGGCGCGCCGTCTGAGATCACCATCAGGATCTTGCGGGCCTCGGGCCGGGCGTTCATCCGCCGATGTGCCCACTCAAGGGCCTCGCCGTCGATATTTTCCTTCAGAAGGCCCTCTTTCATCATCAGACCGAGGTTGGGCCGCGTGCGCCGCCACGGCGCGTCAGCGCTTTTGTAGATGATGTGGCGCAGGTCGTTCAGGCGGCCGGGCTGCTGCGGGCGGCCCTCATTCAGCCAACCCTCGCGGGCTTGTCCGCCCTTCCAGGCGCGGGTGGTAAAGCCAAGGATTTCCACCTTCACATTGCACCGCTCCAGCGTGCGGGCCAGTACATCGGCGCAGATTGCCGCAATCGAAATTGGCCGTCCGCGCATGGAGCCGGAATTGTCGAGCAAGAGCGTCACGCAGGTGTCGCGGAACTCCGTGTCCTTTTCGACCTTGAACGACAGCGGTGTGGTGGGCGCGGCCACAATGCGGGCAAGGCGCCCAGCGTCCAGAATACCTTCTTCGCGGTCAAATTCCCAACTGCGGTTCTGCTGGGCCTGCAACCGCCGCTGCAGCTTGTTGGCCAGCCGGCTCACCGCGCCCTTCAGCGGTTCAAGCTGCTGGTCGAGATAGGCGCGCAGGCGTTCCAGCTCGATCGGCTCAGCGAGGTCTTCGGCCGCGATCTCCTCGTCATGGGTATCAAGGTAGATCTTGTAATCCGGATCAGCCTCCGACATCGGCTGCGGGGCAGGGGGCTCAAGCGGCGCCTCGCCCTCCGGCATCTCGGTTTCCTCACCCATCTCCTCATCGGCCATGTCGTCCATCGACACCTGCGCCTGGCTGGCGTCTTGCTGGTCTTCCTGGCTCGACTCGGGGCTGGCATCGGCCTCTTCGTCGTCCTGATCCTCATTGCCGGAGCTGTCGGGATCCTGCTGCTCTTCGGAGCTGTCGTCCGTTCCTTCGTCCTCGTCCTCGTCTAACTGGTCCGGATCGTCACCAAGCTGATCGCCATAGCCGAGATCCTTGATCACCTGCCGCGCGAATTTGGCAAAAGCTGCCTGATCATCCAGGCAGCCGTCCAGATCATCAAAGGCGACCCCGGCCTGATCTTCGATGAACCCGCGCCACAGCTCCATCGCGTTTTGCGCGCCGTTGGGCAGGTCGCGGCCGGTCGCGAGGTGCCGCACCAGATAGCCCGCCGCCTGCGCGAGCGGGACGTCACTTGCTTGTTTCGCCTGATCATATCCACGGCGCATCGTCTCGTTTGCGATCTTGGCGTCAATGTTGCCCGCCGTGCCCGGCATGTCCCGCGCGCCCATCGCCTCACAGCGGGCAGTTTCCATCGCCTCGTAAAGGTCGCGCGCCATTTCGCCCTGCGGCACATATCGCGCGTGGGTGTCTCCATTGTGATAGCGCCGGTGCAGGGCAAGCGCATCGGCTGTCCCGCGCGCCAGCAACACCTCGTCACGCGTCATCCGCCGGCTGACCTGCGGCAGGCGCATGTTGTCGCCCGATACGCCCGAGGGGTCGACCGAATAGCTGACGTTCAGCTCCGGATCGTCCGCCATGACCTTGGTGGCCTCGGCCAACGCTTTTTTGAAAGGATCTGCCGGATTACCGTCCTGCGCCGCCATTTCGATGTCCTTCATTCTACCCGCCGCAACCTAGAGCGAGAGTGCCGCGAGCGCCAGCGGCCCCGGGATTTCTGGCAAAAATTTTGGAACCCTTGAGCGGCCGGCTCGTGGTGTCGCCGAAGCAAAATAGAAGGAAACCGATATGACCAAGTTGAAAAATTTCGCAATGATCGCAGCCGTTTCCGTTGCTCCGGCTATCGCTTTTGCTGACATGCCGCAAAGTGGCTCGCCCCAGCAGTCGGTGATCAATGATCCCGATGAAAAGGTTGGTCTGAACTCGGTTGATGGTACGTCGATTGGCGGCACCAACACCGGCTCGCCCGTTCAGTCCATCATGGACGACCCGAATGAAACAGCGCTTGATACCCTCGTGCCGAAAGGTTCGATGGAAGGCACCACGTCCGGCCCGCCGCAGCAATCGGTAAGTGAAGTCCCGAACGAAACAACGGATAGCTGAACCCCCACCACAAGTCCAAAGGTAAGCCCCGGCAGTTCGCCGGGGCTTTTTGCGTTTAGCCGTGACGGGGCGGCCTTAGCCGAGGCTCGTGCTGGCCGCGCTTTCGGGAAGCTCTTCATCAAACAGGCGCTGATAGAACTCTGCAACGGTCTGGCGCTCAAGCTCGTCGCACTTATTCAAGAAGCTGAGGCGGAAGGCGTAACCGACATTGCGGAAAATCTCCGCGTTTTGGGCCCATGCGATCACGGTGCGCGGTGACATGACCGTCGACAGATCGCCATTCATGAAGGCGGTCCGGGTCAGATCAGCGACCGTTACCATCTGCTTGATCGTCTTGCGCCCGGCTTCGGTATTGTAATGCGGGTTCTTGGCCAGAACGATCGCCGTCTCCGCGTCCACGCTCAGATAGTTCAGCGTCGCAACAAGGCTCCAACGGTCCATCTGGCCTTGGTTGATTTGCTGCGTGCCGTGATACAGGCCTGTCGTGTCACCAAGGCCCACCGTGTTCGCCGTCGCAAAGATGCGGAAATAGGGGTGCGGGTTGATCACCTGGTTCTGGTCCAGCAGCGTCAGCTTGCCGTCCACTTCCAGCACCCGCTGGATCACGAACATCACGTCCGCGCGGCCCGCGTCGTACTCGTCAAAGACGATGGCGGTCGGGTTGCGCAGCGCCCAGGGCAGGATGCCCTCCTGAAAATCGGTGACCTGCTTGCCATCCTTCAGCTTGATCGCGTCCTTGCCGATCAGGTCGATCCGGCTGATGTGGCTGTCGAGGTTCACGCGCACCGCGGGCCAGTTGAGCCGCGCCGCGACCTGTTCGATGTGGGTCGACTTACCCGTGCCGTGATAGCCCTGAATCATTACGCGGCGGTTGTGGCTAAAGCCTGCGAGGATCGCGAGCGTCGTGTCCGGGTCGAACTTGTAGGTGTTATCAAGCTCTGGCACACGGTCGCTGGCTTCGGCAAATCCGCGCACCTTCATGTCGGTATCGATGCCAAAGACTTCGCGGACCGAAATTTCCACGTCGGGCTTTGCGTTGATATCGATGCTGCCGTCCGCCATTGCGCTCTCCTGCCTCTTGCGTGCGGGCACGCGTGCGTGCGCCGCGCCCGGTGGTGCAACATATCTCGGCGAAGGGCAAGGGGAAGAGACGCTTGGGTCCGCGCGAAAAAAATAGGCCGGCGTTTTGCTCAGGCTGCGGCTTGCGTTTGCGCCAGCGCGCGGGCCAGCGCGTTATTTTCAAAGGGTTTCATCAATATATCGGAGACGCCCATGGCCCGCGCCGCGGCAGCCCCCATCGGGAAGTCGGGACTGCCCGTCATGACCAATATGCGCGGTGCGGGGTCTGCGCATCGCGCGATTTTCAAAAGATCGAGCGCCGTACCATCTGGCAGACTGAAATCAATCAGCAAAGTATCGAAAGGCTTTGCGCATAGCGCGTCCCGCGCCGCACTCAGCGACAGTGCAATCTCCACGTCATGCCCCAGCCGACGCAAGACTCGCGCCAAAAGATGACACAGCGATTTGTCATCCTCTACGATCAGACACTTCATTGACAGCCCTCTCCTCACCAGACAGAGCGCACCGTGCCGTATCTCGTCCTAATAAATCATTGAAATGCGCCGCATCATTTGAAGTTGCGGCTGTCTTTCAACTGGTCCCAAGCCCAAACTACCTGCTGTAGCTGTTCTTCCTGGCTGCGGTCGCCGCCATTCATGTCGGGGTGCAGCACCTTGATCAGCGCCTTGTAGGCTTTGCGCACATCCTGTTTGGTCGCGCTGGCAGAAACCTCAAGGATTTCGATCGCGCGCTTTTCGGTGGGAGGCAGGCGGCGCGCTGCTGCGTTCCCGCCGCGCCCGGGGTTTTGGGTTGCGTTCTTGCCCAGCACTTGGTGGGGGTCTTCGATCCCAAGCCGCGCCCAAGCCCGCGCTTCGGGGTCACCGAGCGGCTTTGTCGGCCTGTCCCACACGCGGTCTTTGGACGACTGCGCGTTCATTTCTGCCTCGGTCGTGCCGTCAAAGAAGTTCCAGCGTAAATTGTATTCCCGCACATGCTCTTGGCAGAACCAGTAAAAGTCATCCAGAACGTCCGGCGCCTTCGGGGCGCGGAAAACGCCAGGCTTGTTGCAGCCTTCCTTGTCGCAAATGCGCGTCGACGTCTCCGACGCGCCAGACATGCCCCGACGGCCGCGCGGGTTTTTCTTTTTGGCCGACGACACGGACATGTCAAATCCAAAGGGATCGGGCTTTGGCATCTGCTTCACCTTTTCGACTCAGGCGCTCAAGTCTAGGCTATGTATCTCAGAGGTGAAGGGGGTTGACGCGAAAAAAGCCCCTCAAAATTGGAAAGGCGATATCGTGCGCAAAGCCGAGCGGATCGAGGAAAAGTTAAAAGCGGCGTTTGCGCCCCGGGAGTTAGTTGTAGAGGACGATTCGGCCTCGCATGCCGGCCATGCTGGCGCGCCGGAGGGTGGGGAGAGCCATTTCAACCTGCTCATTCGGTCAGAGGTATTCGCGGGTCAATCACGCGTGGCCCGGCACCGGGCCATTCATGCAGCGTTGGGCCCGGAGCTGATCGCAGAGATTCATGCGCTTGCAATTGATGTAGACGTTTAAGAGGCCTCTTCAGCCTGTTGTTTTTGCTCGGTTTCAGGATTATCTTGCGCCTCGATCATTAGCGCGGGCTCAGGCTTCGTTTCCTCAGCCACGGCGCGGCGAAAGACAAGCAAATGCCGCCACTCTGTTGTCGTGCCAGTCAGACCGGTGCGTTCTGTTGAAGGAAGCATTTCCGCGCGCTGGTATTCCCACCCCTCGGCCGCGAACGCGTTGATCTGCGTCTCGAGCGCCAGTGCGAACCTCGCCTCGGGCGCTTTGACGCCTTTGGCTTTTTCGCCTTTGGTTGCTGCCGGAACGACTTTGTATTCGTAATGTGTCATGCCTGCCTCTTTTGCTGATGAGTGTATAGCAGCGCGGCGCCGTCCCTGACAGTCACGCAGATTTGCGCGTAATGCCGATCTTGCGACCGGCACGTGCGGGCCAAGGAAGGTGCGCGTGTTCAGCCTTCATGCGAGCGACCTTTTTCAGGATGTCTGCTGGCATGGGGGCTACGCGCGGCCCCGACTGATCGACATGCAACGTCAGCGCTTCGCCGGTCGCGGCCAGCCATCCATCTTCGTGGTGAAGTTCCTGGTACAAATGGAAGCGTTTTTCATCGTGATCGAGGAGTTGGATCGTTCCAATGACGCGGTCGCCCTCGTGCAGTTCGCGCACATAACATATATGGAATTCAGCGACATATGTGGTGCATCCCGTTTCCGAGAGGTAGTCCGGGCCAAAACCCAGCTGCGGGTATGCCTCGTCCGCGGTCTGATCCATGAGCACCGAATAATAGGCCATGTTCAGGTGGCCATTATAGTCGATCCACTCGGGGCGGACGGTCAGCGGGGGGGAGCGGAACGGAGCCATGCTGCTTTTGTGATCGGCTTGTCGGCGAAAGGCAAGATAGGCGCCTTTTCAATCGATTGATTGCAGCAGCTTGTTCACACCGGCATTGAACGCGGCCAGCGCGCCCTCATACCTACCGAACGTCAAGTGTGTCTGTGCCCCGCTCATCAGACCAGCCTGCTGCGCCTCGTTCAGCTCAAAGTCCTCCATCAGCGTTGTCTTGGTAATCGCGTGGTTGCGCGCCCAGTGCTCGGCAGATCCGGTATCCTTGGGGGCGAGTAGTCTGAGCCTTAGGCGTGTTTGGTCATGTGCGAGGGGTTCAGCGTCGATCCACGCGACATGATCTTGCATTACAAGGAACTGACCAATCGGTAAGCAGGTGTAGAGCACATTTGCATGGTCACGCAGGCGCCAGCTTTCCCGCGGGGTGCCTTCGAGCTGCGGCAGAGAGGTGCGAGGCAAGACGGATCTCAAATGGCGGCCAATGCGGGCATAACTGCTGAGGTTGTCCAAGAAGTGCGGCCCGATTGTTTTCTTGTGCGCCACTTTGAAATGATAGGCTTCTAATCCGCCTTCGATAAGCAGTTTCCAGTTTGCTTTCAGCGTAATGTCCTCTGACGACACGATGGCCATTTCTGGCAGGCCCATCCAAGCAAAGTCTGCATCCAGCGGGGCGGCTGCCTCCATATCGGCCTTCGCATCGCCCGCGGCCCAAATCATTCCAGCGCGTTCCCGCACTGGTAGTCGCGTGAGGCCATGCGCTGTTTTTTCGAGGTCGGGAAATCCGGTTTTTTGGTGAGGAACAGCCCGCAGTTCTCCGGAATTACTGTAGGTCCACGCGTGATAGGGGCATGTGAAGCGCGTGGCACAGCCAGTTCCATCTGGAGTGAGCCGCGCACCGCGATGGCGGCAGACGTTCAGAAAAGCGTTCACCTGTCCGGTGTCATCGCGGGTGAGCAACAGTGGCAAATTGCCCATGTCGCGCGCGAGGTAATCACCAGGATTGGACAACTCACTGCTGAGCGCCACCGGGCGTGGCAACTTTTGGAACAGTTTTTTTTCTACTGCGAAACGTTGAGGGCCATACGTTGCCACGTTTTCTTGAACGATGTCGTCGTCGAGAAAGAAAAGCCCTTGCTCCTTCAAGCCCTGCAGTTCTTCCAGCAATGCGATTTCCTGCGCATGTTCCATCCGTTACTTCCCTTTTGCCGTCGGAACTTACCGATTGGTAAGTGCATACTTTACGATTGGTAGGCGCGTCAACTCCTGCTAAGCTTCGACCCATGACCGATCCAAGCCGAAAATTCATCGACGCGGCCACTGATCTCTTTGCGGAGAGGGGGCTTCACGGCGTGTCCTTGGCAGACGTGGCGCGGGAACTGGGGCTGACGAAGCAGTCTGTGTTGTACCATTTCAAAACCAAGCAAGCGCTTTTTGGGGCAGTGCTGGGCGAAGTTGCGGATCGACTGTCATCGACACTTGTTGCCGTAAAACGTGCCGAAGTGACGCCAACAGACCGGGTGGGCCTGCTGATTGATGGGATCCACACCCACATGGCAGCCCATCCGCAGGACGCCCGAATCATCGCCCGCGAACTCGCGGACAATCCGGGAAGGGTGGATACGGCAAGGTCCCTTCCGCTGACCGAAATTGTCGATATCGCGGTGTCGATCCTGCACGCACACCCGGCAGCCGCGCCATTGCCAGAAGCGCGCGTGGCCGCAGCGACCTACCAATTGATCGGCGCGATCGTTTTTTTCAGCATTTCCGAACCGACGCTTCGCGCCATGTGGGGAAGCGCAAGGTTAGACAGTGTTAAGCACGTATTTCTTCCGGTTCTGAAAGAAGCTTGGGGCGTGTGATCTTCATAACGCGTCGCGTTTGGTTAAGCCGCTGTCTTGGCTGACGTTTGTGCGCCGTCGCGCGGCACGTCCGATTAGAGGCCCAGCTTGGCCGCGACCAAGTCGTTTACCGCCTTCGGGTTCGCCTTGCCGCCCGTTGCTTTCATAACCTGTCCGACAAACCAGCCTGCAAGCTTGGGGTTAACCTTGGCTTTGTCGACCTGCGCGGGATTTGCCGCGATGATCTCGTCCAGCGCAGCCTCGATCGCGCCGGTATCGGTCACCTGCTTCAGGCCTTCCGTCTCGACAATCTCTTCGGGGTCGCGCCCGGTTGTGTAGGCCGTGTCAAAGACCTGCTTGGCGATCTTTCCCGAGATCACGTCGGACTTGATGAGCTTGATAATGCCCGCAATCGCTGCAGCGCCAAGAGGGGAGGCCTCAAGCGGCGTGTCATCCTTGTTGAGCCGGCCAAACAGTTCGTTCAGGATCCAGTTGGCCGCCATCTTGCCGTCACCTGCCGCGCCAGCAACTTCTTCAAAGAAGTCAGCGCTGCGCACCTCTGCCGTGAGCACGGAGGCGTCGTAATCGGTCAGGCCGAAATCCGCGATGAATCGCGCCTTTTTTGCGTCGGGGAGTTCGGGCAAGTTTGCAGCGATGTCGTCGACCCACGCCTGTTCGATCTCCAGCGGCAGCAAATCGGGATCAGGGAAATAGCGGTAATCATGCGCCTCTTCCTTGGAGCGCATCGAGCGGGTTTCCTGCTTGTCCGGATCGAACAGGCGGGTTTCTTGATCTACGCTCCCGCCAGCCTCAACAATCGCGATCTGTCGGCGCGCCTCGACCTCGATCGCCTGCTGGATAAAGCGCATGGAGTTCATGTTCTTGATCTCGCAGCG
>JBCBCP010000056.1:0-19669 GCA_038530575.1 Pseudomonadota bacterium | reverse complement strand
TACTCCCGCCTGATGGCGAAGGGTGCGGGCGCCAACGTGAAGGGCATCTTCGGCTCCACCAACTGGCACTGGTCGCTGCAGGACGAAGGCACCAAGGCATTCGTCAAGTCGTTCGGCACAAAGTACGGCTTCCCGCCGTCCCAGGCGGCACACACCTGCTACGTGCAGGCGCTGCTGTACGCTGACGCGGTTGAGCGTGGCGGTTCGTTCAACCCCTGTGCAGTCGGCGAGGCCCTGAAGGACTTCGAATTCGACGGCATGGGCAACGGCCCGACCCTGTACCGCGGCGAAGATCACCAGTGCTTCAAGGACGTTCTGGTCGTGAAGGGGAAGGAAAACCCGACCTCCGAATTCGACCTCCTCGAGATCGTCGAAGTCACGCCGGCGGCACAGGTTACCTACGATGCGTCGATCTTCGGCGGCGATCTGGGCACCTGCAACCCGGGCGCATAAGCGTCCCTGGCCGGGCCCTTGCGGTCCGGCCTACCAAAAAAGGTAGGGCAGGCAATCTTGCCTCCCCTACGCTCCGTCGCCGCGGCGCACGGACAATCAAACCTCAGGAGCTGGGACAATGGGAAAGACGGATAGTGCCGTCGGCAGCTATGCCATCGTGTTCGGGGCAATCGCCGCATTCTTTGTGGTGACGACGCTGATTTTCGGAATCGAAGCGACGATCCTTCAGACCACCGACGGTCTGAGCAAGGGATCGGCCTATGCGATGATCGCGTTGGGCCTGACGCTTATCTTTGGCACGCTCGGGGTGGTGAACTTCGCCCACGGCGCGCTGTTCATGATCGGTGCCTTCTGCGCCGTGACCCTTAACAATATCCTAGGCGCCGAAGTGGCCACAGGCGAAATGGTGCAGACCGCATGGGGCACAGAACAACCGGTGATGGCTCCGCGCCTTGTCGGTTGGCTGGGTGAAGACCTGGGCGGCGCGCTGATCGACTGGACGGTCCCTCTGTCGATCCTCTTCGCTACACCCATCATGATCGGTGTCGGTGTCGCGATGGAACGCGGCCTGATCCGGCACTTCTACAAGCGCCCGCATGCGGACCAGATCCTTGTGACCTTTGGCCTCGCGATCGTCCTGCAAGAAATCGTGAAGTACAATTTCGGCGCCAACCCGATCCCGACGCCTGCGCCCGAGGCCTTCGTCGGCTCGTTCGATTTCGGCGCCCTTCTGGGTTTTGAGGCTGGCCAGATCATCTACCCCTACTGGCGTATCGTCTACTTCGGCTTCGCGGCGCTGCTGATCGGCGCGGTCTTTGCCTTCCTGCAGTTCACCACCTTCGGGATGGTCGTGCGCGCTGGCATGGCCGACCGCGAAACCGTGCAGCTTCTGGGCATCGATATCGACCGCCGCTTTACGCTGATGTTCGGCATCGCGGCTGCCGTCGCAGGCCTTGCCGGTGTCATGTACGCACCGATCACACCGCCAAACTACCATTGGGGCATGGACTTTCTGGTCCTGAGCTTCGTTGTGGTGGTCGTTGGCGGCATGGGCTCCCTGCCCGGCGCGGTTGCCGCGGGCTTCCTGCTCGGCGTGCTGGAGAGCTTTGCCTCCATGCGCCAGGTGCTGGAGTTCCTGCCCGGCCTCAATCAGATCATCATCTACCTGGTGGCGATCGTCATTCTGCTTACCCGTCCGCGGGGCCTTATGGGCCGCAAGGGCGTGATGGAGGACTAATCAATGCTGGGTCTCAACGCAAAAGACTTCCGACTTCTGCTGCTTGTCGTCGTTCTGACGATGGCAGCGCCCTTCCTGCTCAACCCGTTCCCAGAGGGATCGGCGATGGCGCAGTTCAACGCCGGCTATCCGGACCTGATGCAGCGTTTCGTGATCTTCGGGATCTTCGCGATCGGCTTCAACATTCTGTTCGGCCTGACCGGGTATCTGTCCTTCGGTCACGCCGCCTTCCTCGGGGTGGGCAGCTATGCCGCGATGTGGATGTTCAAGCTCTTTGGAATGAACGTGGTGCCCGCGCTGGTGCTGTCGATCATCCTGTCGGGCCTCTTTGCCCTTCTCATCGGCTACGTGTCGCTGCGGCGCTCGGGCATCTACTTCTCGATCCTGACGCTGGCCTTCGCGATGATGTCCTACTCGCTCGCTTACTCGGTGCTGGCCACCGACATGGACGGCCCCGACCAGCAGGGCATCCTGCAAAAGGGCCTGACGGGCGGTGAGACGGGCCTGCAGCTGACCTTCCAGGATCCGCGCTGGCTTGGCACGCAAGTGACCGAAGCCGGCAACATCCCCTCGCCCAACTTCTTCGGGGTCGAGATGAAGGCCGCAACCGAGATGGAAGTGGGCAACTGGCTCTTCACCTTCTCGGCGGGCTACTACTTTGCCGCCGTGGTGATGCTGATCGCGTTCTACCTGTCGATCCGGATCTTCCGCTCGCCCTTTGGCATGATGCTGCGCGCGGTCAAATCGAACCAGCAACGGATGAACTACACCGGGCTTGACCCCAAACCCTACACGCTGGCGGCCTTCGTGATTTCCGGCATGTATGCGGGCCTTGCAGGTGGTCTGATGGTCGCGATGGACCCTCTTGCGGGCCCCGAGCGGATGTTCTGGACCGCCTCCGGCGAGGTGGTTCTGATGACCATCCTGGGCGGTGTTGGCACGCTGATTGGTCCGGTGCTGGGCGCGGGATTGATCAAGTACATGGAAAACATCCTCAGCAAGATCAACAAGGACATCCTGTACGACTGGTTCTACTTCATGCCCGACGGCATGTCGGACGTGTTCGTCTGGGTGGCCAACCTGTTTGTCGGCAAGCAGTGGCACCTGACCTCTGGTCTGATCTTCATGCTGGTTGTGATCTTCCTGCCCGGCGGCCTTGTCGAGGCCGGACAGCGGATCGCCAAGCGCTTCGGCCTTGGCGGCAAGTCCGCCGAGAAAAAGCCCGACGGCAAAACCACGCCCGCCGAATAAGGAGAAGAGCGATGGGAATTCTTGAAGTCAAAGGCGTGGGCAAGCGCTTCGGCGGTCTGCAAGCGCTGGGGGATGTGAACCTCAGCGTCAAGGAAAAGACCGTTCACGCGATCATCGGCCCCAATGGCGCTGGCAAGTCGACCTTGCTCAACTGCCTCGTGGGCAAGCTGATCCCAGACACTGGCAGCGTCATGTTCGACGGCCAGTCGGTGCTGGGGCGCAAGCCGCACGAGATCAACCAGATGGGCATCAGCCGCGTGTTCCAGACACCGGAGATCTTCGGTGACCTGACAGTTATCGAAAACATGATGATCCCGATTTTCGCCCAGCGCGACGGGGCGTTCCGGATGCACGCCATTGAAAAGGTCACCGACGAGCGGGACGTTGTCGAGCGGGCCGAAGGCATGCTCGAAGAGCTGGGCATGGCCGACAAGCGGCACATGACGGCATCCTCTATGTCCCGTGGTGACAAGCGGCGGTTGGAGATCGGCATGTGCCTGTCCCAGCAGCCGCGCCTGCTGCTCCTCGACGAGCCGACAGCGGGCATGGCGCGGGCCGATACCAACAACACGATCGACCTGCTCAAGCAAATCCGGGACGAGCGCGATATCACCATCGCGATCATTGAGCACGACATGCACGTCGTCTTCTCTCTGGCGCAGCGGATCACGGTTCTGGCCCAAGGCACACCGCTGGTCGAGGACACGCCCGAAAACATCAAGGGCCACCCCAAAGTGCGCGAAGCCTACTTGGGCGAAACGCAGCAAGTGGCGTAAGGAGGCCCCATCATGGCAACACCCGCCCCCACAACGCTCGACAAGAACGCCAACCACGCGGCCACCGCACCGGCGTATCTCTCGGTCTGGGATCTGCATGCGTATTATGGCGAAAGCTACATCGTGCAGGGCATCAGCTTTAACGTGCACGAGGGCGAGATTCTTGCCCTTCTGGGCCGCAACGGTGCTGGCAAAACCTCGACCCTGCGCTCCATTGCCCGGATCGGCGATCCGGAGGTTCGGCATGGCGAGATCTGGCTCGACCACCAGCCTCTGCACAGCATGTCCAGCCATCAGGCGTCGCAGGCTGGCCTTGGCCTCGTGCCCGAAGACCGGCGCATCATTCCCGGCCTGACGGTAGAGGAGAACATCAAGCTGGCGCAGATCGCCCCGCCCATTGGCTGGTCCATCGACCGCCTCTACGACCTCTTCCCCCGGCTGGGCGAACGCCGCAATCAGGAAGGTGTCACGCTATCGGGCGGGGAACAGCAGATGCTGGCCATCGCCCGCGCCCTCGCGCGTGACATCAAGGTTCTATTGCTGGACGAGCCCTATGAAGGCCTCGCCCCCGTGATCGTGGACGAGATCGAAAAAACGCTGAACGTCATCCGCGATCAGGGCATGACAACCATCCTCGTGGAGCAGAACGCCGTGCGCGCTCTGCAACTGGCGGACCGGGCGGTGATTCTCGACACTGGCGGCATCGTCTTTGACGGCACCGCGCAAGAAGTGCTGGATGATGAGGCATTGCGGGCGGAATATCTCGCAATCTGAATCCCCCCTCATCCCGAATTTGAGACCGGCCCCCGCGGCCGGTTTCTTTTTGCGCAGGTTATCCCCTCCCCGCCCCCCCATTGTCGCCGTCCTGGCAACAAAAGCAGGAAGTTCTGTCAGTTGTGGAAAAACTAAGGCAAACTGATGGCAGTTTTCCTGGGGGATATACAAATGTCTGAGCCACTTCAGAAAGTGGAAATCATTTCCAATGGACGTGCCGAATACCCGGACGTCGTCTTCAACCTGACGTTCGAGGAACTGATCGTCCTCGACTTCTTCAGCACCGATTTCAGCCAATGGACAACGTTGGGTGACAGCGACGCGGTTGTCCTTGTTGACGGGAGCACCGGGCCAATCGTCTCGGGCGGCGATGGGGTATCATTGGTGCTCGTCACGCCTTTCGGGTTTGTGAACCAGTCGCTTTCGGGCTCGAACGCGCTGGGACTGTTTGGCACCGAAACCAAGGTTGTCGTGAACGTTGGCATCATCAACGGCGATGTCGCGACAGGCTCGGGCGGCGACCTGATCGTCAACTTCGGCTTCATGGACTTTGACGTGCGCACCGGCGCGGGTGACGACATCTTCATCAATGACCAGATCACTGTCGATGGTCTGTCCAGCTTTGGTTTTGTCGGCGGCACGGTCTTTATGGGCTCCGGCGACGACATCGTTCTGAACTCCTTCGGCCTGGGCGATGTGAACCTCGGCGCAGGCAACGACTTCTATGCCGCGATCACGCCCCTCTCGCTCGAAGACAACTTCGACAACCCACTGGTCACGGCGGGCGAGATCCGCGCGGGAACGGGTAATGACACCGTGTTTGGCGGCGCGAATGACGACCGTATCTTTGGCGGCTCGGGCAACGACATCCTGAACGGTCACAACGGCAACGATTTGATCGCGGGCGGCAACAACAAGGACCGGATCAACGGCGGCAACGGCGATGACCGCCTGTTTGGCCAGAACGGCAGCGACCGGCTCGACGGTGGTAAAGGCAACGATATTGTCAACGGTGGCAATGGCGGCGACATGCTGATCGGCGGGCGCAATGATGACATCCTGACCGGTGGAACCGGCTCTGACACGTTCCGCTTTTTCGGTGACAGCGGCGCTGACGTCATCACCGATTTTGAGGCGGGCCGCGATGTGCTGGAGTTCACCAAAGGTGACTTCACCGATCTCGACGTGCTGGCTTACACCACCTACGCGGACGGCAATGCCTTCATCGATCTGACGGGCCTTTACCGGTCCTTGGCCGACAGTCCGTCCAGTGTTGAGGGGATCAGCATCACGCTGCTTGGCATCGACGAAGGTGATCTGACGATCGATAACATCGCCGCGCCGAGCGATCCGCTCCTCGCGATGTAACGGAATGGGGCGGCTCCGGATGGGGCCGCCCCGCCTTTAGGCTTAGGCCGCCGCGGTCGCTTCGATCTCGAACATCAGGCCTGGAATGGCCAGCTGCGTCACCCCGAGCAGGGTCATCGGCGGGGCCACCTGATGCGGGCCAAAGCGCATCCCCATAAGGTCGAAGTTCTGCAGGGCCGCGTCCACGTCCGTGGCATAGACGCCCAGCTTGACCACATTGCTCAGGTCCATCCCGGCCCCGGCCAGCACCGCCTCAAGATTGTCGAGCGCCAGCGCGATCTGGGCGCGCATATCGCCGTGGTGCTGCGGGTTGCCTTGCCCGTCAACGGCGGTCTGACCGGCACAAATGACCTGGCGGGTCGCGCCTTCGATCACTTCGGCCTGATTGTAGCCCAGCTTGATGGTCCAGTTCCAGGGGTTCACTGCGGTGCGGTCCATGTCGAAATCTCCTTTCGTTGCGTTGCTGGACTCGGTGTAGGACAAAAAGGTGCCAAATTTTGACACCGTTTGTGCTATGCTGCCGATATGAACATCCGCATCCGCCACGACGCCATCGTCCGCTCGCTCCGCCGAAACGGCACATCCACCATTGATACGCTGGCCGAAGAGGTCGGTGCGTCCCGCCGTACCGTCTTGCGCGACATCAGCGCACTGCGCGATGAGGGCTATGTGATCCACGCCGATGTGGGCCGCGGCGGCGGGGTGCAGCTTGACCCACAATCGGTGCAGACCACGGCGCGCTTGTCCGTGCCGGAGGTTTTCGCCCTGCTGATCAGCGTTGCCGCGATGCGCGCCGCCGGAAACCTGCCCTTTGGCGATCTGGCCGATGCGGGCCTTGCGAAGATTGAAAAGGCCCTCCCCAGGGACAAGGTGCGCGACCTACGCGCGTTTCTGGACTGTCTGCATGTTGGCCAGCTGTCACCGCTGCAAGACCTGTCGGACATGGGCAAGATGGACGATTTGCTTCTGCCCGCGTTCGAGGCGGCGTTTCTTGGCCGTCATTTCATCCGCTTTGACTACCGCGATGCGAAGGGGCGGGTCACCCAGCGGCAGGTGGAGCCGCAGGCAATGCTGATCCTGCCGCCCCTGTGGTACCTCGTCGGCTGGGACCCGGCGCGCGGGGATTTCCGGCATTTCCGCATGGACCGGATCAGCGCACCGGAAAGCGTTCCGGACACATCTTTTCGCCGCCGCCACGTGCCGTTCGAAGATGACGTCTGCCCCTATAGCCAGCTCATGCCGCAGGCGTCCTAGGTTTCGGCCAGCCGCGCGCGCAGCTCTGTCTTCAGCACTTTGCCATAGTTATTCTTGGGCAGCGCATCGACAAAGATGTAGTCCTTCGGCGCCTTGAACCGGGCGATCTGGTCCCGGCAATGGGCATCCAGCGCGGCCGCGTCGGCCTCCCCCACCACGAAGGCCACCACTTCTTCGCCCCAATCGGGGTGGCGGCGCCCGACAACGGCGACCTCTTGCACACCTGCGGCGCGCAGCAGCGCTTCTTCGACCTCGCGCGGATAGACGTTCGAGCCGCCGGTGATGATAAGGTCCTTGGCCCGGTCGTGCAGGGTCAAGTAGCCCGCAGCATCCATCACACCGACATCGCCGGTATGCAGCCAGCCATCGCGAATGGTCTCTGCAGTGGCCTTGGGGTTGCGCCAGTATCCGGGCATGACAGCCGCGCCGCGCACAAGGATCTCCCCCGCCTTGCCAGGGGCCGCATCTACCCGCACCTCGACACAGGACTGCGCCCGCCCGACCGAGCCAAGCCGTGCCATGTCGACTCCCATCACGTCAGCGCGCGGCAGCGCTGTGATCGCCATCGGGCATTCCCCCTGCCCGTAGATCTGGACGAACACGTCCCCAAATCGTGCTCGCGCGGCGAGGATGTCTTCGAGGTACATCGGCCCGCCGGCGTAAACCACTGTGCGCAGCGCTGGCACGGGGCCCGCCCCGTGGGCCGTCATGCGCGTGACCATCGTGGGCGCGGCAAACATGTGAACCCGGCCGTGATGCGCGGCAAGTGCGAAAATCTCCGCCGGGTCAAACCCTTTCGAGACAGGACAAACGTGGCGTGCACCTTTGAGCACGTGCATCAGATTGTAGATACCAGCGCCGTGGCTCAGCGGTGCTGCATAAAGTGCCGTGTCGTCCTGCGTCACCTGATCAACATCCGCGAAATAGCTCAGCGCCATGGATTGCAGCATGCCGTGGGTAATCATCACGCCCTTTGGCCGCCCGGTCGTGCCGGAGGTGTAGAACAACCACGCAAGATCGCCTGCGGCACGTTCGAGCGGGCCCATTGGCGGGCCTTCAGGCACATCTTCGATGGCCGAAATGCCTTCGGCCTGCAATCCCGCGGCCTGCGCGCCAGCGGCAAATGTCAGCGATGCGTCGGCGTTTGCGATGATCCATGCCGCCTCGCGCCCGTGCAGTTTCGCGTTGATCGGCACCGCGACCGCGCCTGCGTACCAGATCCCGTAAAACAGGATCAGCCAATCAGGATCGTTCAAACGGTAGATCGCCACGCGGTCGCCTGCGCCAACCCCTTGCGCGGCCAGCCAACCGGCAACGCGCGCCGCACGCGCGTGGAAGGCCGCGTAATCGGCGACCATCTCTTCACCCAAAAAGAGCGCCGGACGGGCCCCCTCCGCCGCTGCGCTTCGCTCCAGCCAATGGCCCAGGTTCATATTCTCACCGCTTTTCTTGCCCGCACGCTTGGCCTATAGGTGCGGGAAACGCCGAAAAGGCGCAAGGGAGCCGATATGAGCAAGCAAAACCACGATGGCGACGTCGCCTTTATCAAGGCGCTGGCCGAGCTTCTGCGCGAAAACGATCTGACCGAACTGACCGTAAAGCGCGACTATGCCGAGGATGACAGCCTGAGCGTGACCGTCTCGCGCGCGGCCCCCGCCGCTACCGCGCCGGCCCCGGTCCATGTCGCGGCGCCTGCGGCCCCTGCAGCGGCTGCCCCAGCCCCCGCGCCTGCGGCCCCGCAAGAAGACCCGGCATCAGACCCGAACGCCGTCACCTCGCCCATGGTCGGTACGGTGTACCTGCAGCCCGAACCCAGCGCGCCTGCCTTTGTGCAGGTCGGGCAGAAAGTGTCCGAGGGAGAGACGCTGCTGATCGTCGAGGCGATGAAGACGATGAACCAGATCCCCGCGCCCCGTGCCGGCACGGTCAAGCGCATCCTTGTCGATGATGGCGCCGCTGTCGAATTCGGCGCGCCTCTGGTGATCCTCGAATAATGTTCGACAAGATCCTCATCGCCAACCGGGGCGAGATTGCCCTGCGCGTTATCCGCGCCTGCCGCGAGATGGGCATCGGGTCCGTCGCCGTGCATTCAACTGCCGACGCCGATGCGATGCACGTGCGCATGGCGGACGAGTCGGTGTGCATCGGCCCGCCCTCGTCGGCCCAGTCCTACCTCAGCATTCCCGCCATCATCTCCGCCTGCGAGATAACGGGGGCCGAAGCGATCCATCCCGGCTACGGGTTCCTGAGTGAAAACGCGACCTTTGTGCAGGTGGTGGAGGATCACGCACTGACCTTCATTGGCCCGACGGCTGAACATATCCGCGTGATGGGCGACAAGATCACCGCCAAGGACACGATGAAGGCGCTTGGCGTGCCCTGCGTGCCCGGATCGGATGGCGGCGTGCCGGACCTTGAGGCCGCAAAGCGGATCGGGGACGAGATCGGCTATCCGGTGATCATCAAGGCCACCGCGGGCGGCGGCGGGCGCGGCATGAAAGTGGCGCAAACTGCCGCTGACATGGAAAACGCGTTCATGACCGCGCGGGCCGAGGGCAAGGCCGCCTTTGGCAATGACGAGGTCTATATCGAGAAGTACCTGACCACGCCGCGCCACATCGAAATCCAGGTCTTTGGCGACGGCAAGGGCGGTGCGGTGCATCTGGGCGAGCGGGACTGCTCGCTTCAGCGTCGCCACCAGAAGGTGTTCGAAGAGGCGCCCGGCCCGGCCATCAGCCCCGAAGAACGGGCCGAGATCGGGCGCATCTGCGCCGAGGCAGTGGCTAAGATCAACTATATCGGCGCGGGTACCATCGAGTTCCTTTATGAAAAGGGCGAATTCTACTTCATCGAGATGAACACCCGTCTACAGGTCGAACACCCGGTAACCGAAGGCATCTTTGGCGTCGATCTGGTGCGCGAACAAATCCGCGTTGCGGCTGGCTTGCCCATGTCCTTTGTGCAGGAGGAGCTGGAAATTCGCGGTCATGCCATCGAGGTGCGGCTGAACGCCGAAAAACTGCCTAGCTTTGCGCCCTCTCCAGGCCGGATCACGCAGTACCACGCGCCGGGCGGCCTTGGCGTGCGCATGGATAGTGCGCTTTATGATGGCTATTCGATCCCGCCCTACTACGACAGCCTCATCGGAAAGCTGATCGTGCATGGGCGCGACCGGCCCGAGGCACTGGCTCGTCTTTACCGGGCTTTGGGCGAGTTGATCATCGATGGGGTCGACACCACGGTTCCGCTCTTTACGGCGCTTCTCGAAGACCCGGACGTGCAAAGCGGCGACTACAACATCCACTGGCTGGAGCAATGGCTGGAGCGCCAGGGCGCGTGAGCCTGAACCCGGAGCTTCTGCTTCAGGGCTATGCCAATGGCATCTTTCCCATGGCCGAGGGGCGCGACGATCCAGAGATTTTCTGGGTCGACCCGCGACGTCGTGGCATCCTGCCCCTGCGCGGCTTTCATGCGTCGCGTTCATTGCGCCGGCGAATGTTGCGCACATCCTGGCAGCTTACCCTGAACACTGATTTCGATGCGGTGGTCGCAGGCTGTGCGGACCGGCCCGAAACGTGGATCAATGACAAGATATCCGCGCTTTATCGTCAACTGTTCGATATGGGGCACGCGCATTCGATCGAGCTGTGGGAGGGCGGCAACCTGATCGGGGGCACCTATGGCGTCAGCCTCGGCGGGGCATGGTTTGGTGAATCGATGTTCAGCCGCAGAACGGACGCATCAAAGGTTGCACTTGCCGCCTGCGTGGACCGTTTGCGCAGGGCGGGCTTTGCCCTCTTCGACACGCAGTTTCTGACGCCGCACCTTGCCACGCTCGGCGCGATAGAGATAAGTCGCAATGCCTATCACCGCCAGCTTGAAGCCGCGCTTCGCCTCACTGCCGATTTCGCCGGTCCCGCGCCAGCTAGCCTTCAGGAGGTGGTGCAGCGCATGAGCCAAACGTCGTAGCGTGCATGGTCCATCGCGCTGAGCGCCGGGGCTGATGCGATCATCCAGCCCGAAAAAATTATACCGTCGCGGCCCTGTTCTGCTATCTCGACTGCTGCGTATGCATCACCTGCCGGGTTGCCTGCGGGATACCGGCATTCGCGCAGAACAATGGCCAACCGCCCGAACTCGGCAATCCGGCCGCTTTGCATGCGGATATCAACGACGTCGCCGCTGAACTTGTCCAGCGCACGCAAAACCGCGCCCGGGGCTGTCGCCACGTCCTGTGCGTGACCTGCCGTCGCCGCCAACACAAGCGCACAGAGCGCTGTCCGGATCACTCGCCGTCACCCCCGACAAAGCGCAGCAAAAGCGACACAAGGCTCACCGCGCCTTGGGTGTCGGTAATCTCGTCACCTTCGGCGAAGTAGAACGGCGAGCCACCGGGCATGATCTCAACGAAATTGCCGCCCAGCAGGCCTTCGGAGCTGATTACGATGGCGCTGTCATCCGGGATGTCGATTCCGCGGGTGATCGCCACGGTTGTGTCCGCGCGAAATGTCTCTGCGTTCAGCGCGACCTCGGTCACGGTGCCGACCTTGACGCCCGCAAGCCGCACATCGGTGCCGACATTCACGCCTTCAAGGCTGCGGAACGAGGCCGTCAGCGGATAGCTATCGCCGCCACGCGAAAGCCCTGCGGTCTGCGCGGCATAAACGCCAAACCCAATCGCCGCGGCCAGAACAACGCCGCCAACAAGAATTTCCAGCTTGCTTTCCGCCATGACACCCGCGCCTTGTCTGCGTGCTTACTCGGGCGACCAGGCTTCGTAGTCTGAACGGTTGGCCGGATCTGCGCGGCGGATCGAGCCCGCCGGGGCATAAGCCAGAGCAGTCCCCGTCAGATTTTCCTGGTGCGGCTTTTCCCATGCCTTGCGGGTCAACGGCGCTTCGGTAGGCGGTGCATCGAACGTACGATGAAGCCAGCCGTGCCAATCGGGGCTGACCCGGCTTGCCTCTGCTTCGCCATTGTAGATCACCCAGCGCTTGGAATCGTCAGCGGTCCGGTAAAAGACATTGCCCGCCTCATCCTCGCCCACGCGCTCCCCTTTGCGGCGGGTCCACAGCAGGGTGCCGATGGTAGCCCCGTCCCACCAAGTGAAAATCCGCTTGATCGTTGTTCCGATACCCATAGTGCGTCCCGCTTTTGCGTCCCGCAAGCTATGCCGCATCACGCCACTGCCGTCCAGTGGACAGCGCGTCGCGTGTGCACAGCTTGGAGCGCCCCGAATTTGCTTCGAATTCTTCGTATCCCTGCCCTTGCGCGATGTCACGTTAGGCTCGTTTTGGTAAAGGGTGTGATGATGGACAAATCCATTATCTTTTTCGTAGGCGCCTGCCTCGCCGCAGCAGGGACGATAGTGTCAATCTTGTCGGCACCGTCGTCCGATACACGCGTCCTCAGCCACGCGCCACATGTGCGCACCTCTGAACTTGGCAGCAAGACAGACGGGGTCGCCCTGACCAGCCGGTTACGAATGCACAAGGTACAGGATCATCGCGGCTCGACCATTACGCGGGGTCCGGGTACGTCCAAGTTCATCACCGTCGCGCCTAATGACTAACACCGGGCAAAGCCCTAGCGCTCTAGCTGGGCAAAACAGCCGTCACCTCAATCTCGATCCTGTATTTCGGGTCGATCAATCCGCATTCGATCATCGTCGCTGCGGGCGGGTGCGCGCCAAAGCGATCCCTCAGGACAGGCCAGCACGGCTCAAACTCAGCGCGATCAGGAAGCATATAGGTGACACGCACGACATGAGAGAAATCCGTACCCGCCTCCTCCAACGCCGCGCCAATGATGCGCAGCGCATCTGCACATTGCGCAGCGACGTCCTCTCCTTGCCCAACGGTGCCTGCGACATGGACCAGCCCGCCGGCCACAACTGCACGGCAATAGCCTACCGTTTTCTCGAATGCGCCGCCGGATGAAATGCGCCTGATGGTCATGGAAGGCCCCCTTTGTGCTATCCTGCCAAATGTGGCGCAGCGTGGGTCAGACCGCCAGCACCAAACGGGCCTCGGGGCCAAAGGCTGTCCACTCAAGCGTGAACTCCGCATTGTTCAGCTTTGCCATACGGTGCATGAGCGATACACCCTGTGCGCCCTCCCGCGCGGTGCCCGCCAGTTCAACCCGAGACTCCTCCGCCCACGTGATGGTGAGTTCGGCGTCATCGGCGCGCGCAGAAATGTCGACATGACCGCCCTTGCCAAACGCGCCATGTTTAACGGAATTCACCGCCATTTCCGACAGAACGACACCGACCAGATCGACCATGTCGCGTCGGATACTCAGACCGGGTGCTGCGCTGATATCAAGCGTACACGCCGGCCCGACCATCGGCTGCACCAGCGTTGCCATCAGGCCGCGCAGCTCGAACGCGGCGGCATCATCTTCTTCGCGTCCGACAACCGCCTGTGCCCGGCCAACAGCGGCCAGGCGTGCGCTCATGTCATCGGCAAAATCACGAAGCGCGGGTGCCTGTGCCGCGTGCACAGACATCAGCATGGAGGCGATTGTCATCTGGTTTCCCTGCCGGTGCCGCATCTCTTGCAGCAGCGTTTTGCTCAACGCCTTGGACACCTCGCGCTCCGTCACGTCGCGGGACGTTGCCAGAAAACCATAGTGGAGCCCAGCATCATCGTTGATAGGCACAACAGAGACGTCCCACCACTTTTGCGTGCCCTTTGCCGTGGGGCACTGTGCGGTAAAGTGGTGAGGTTTCGGTGGGCTGCATGTGATCGCCCGCTCAACTTCCGTCCGGCCGGGTTCGGGCCAGAACGAAGGCCATAAGGCCCCATCGACCATGCCAAAATCATCGACCTGCATGGTGCAAAGTCCGCCCGAGTTCATCCAGATCAGCCGCCCGGCTGTGTCGATGACCTTCACGCAGTCCATCGAGTCGTCAAAAAGCGACGCGATCGTGCAAACCGATATTGGTGCGGAATCAAGCACCCATGCCCTCCTTAACTAAACGCAGGAGTAGCATGGCGAGATTGTGTTTTAAATTAGGCACTTACGCGCAATTTTAGTCAAACAGCGCGAAGAGCGCTGCCTCAGCTTGCTGAGGCAGGCTCCTTGTCATTTTCGGCGTGGATCATCAGAGGTGCCGCACCGGTTGTCACGGCCTCCTCGTTCACGACCACCTCTGTAACGCTATCCATACCCGGCAGGTCGAACATCGTGTCGAGCAAGATGTCTTCCAGGATAGACCGCAGACCACGTGCACCTGTCTTCCGCTCGATCGCGCGCTTGGCAATTGCACTTAGCGCATCATCGGTGAACGTCAGTTGCGTATCTTCAAGCTCGAAGAGGCGTTGATACTGTTTCACCAGCGCGTTCTTGGGCGCCGTCAGAATGGTGACAAGCGCATCCTCGTCCAGGTCTTCCAGCGTTGCCAACACAGGCAAACGGCCAACGAATTCCGGGATGAGGCCGAATTTCAGCAGGTCTTCGGGTTCAAGGTCCTGGAACGTTTCACCAATGCCCTTTTCGCTCTCGTCGCGCACATCCGCGCCAAAGCCCATGGCCGAGCCCTTGCCGCGCTGCTTGATGATCCGGTCGAGGCCGGCAAAGGCGCCGCCGCAGATGAACAAGATGTTGGTGGTGTCTACCTGCAGGAATTCCTGCTGCGGATGCTTCCGCCCGCCCTGCGGCGGAACAGAGGCAACGGTGCCTTCCATCAATTTCAGCAGCGCTTGCTGCACGCCTTCACCCGACACGTCACGCGTGATTGACGGGTTCTCGGATTTGCGCGTGATCTTGTCGACCTCGTCAATGTAGACGATGCCGCGTTGTGCGCGTTCGACATTGTACTCCGACGCCTGCAGCAGCTTGAGGATAATGTTCTCAACGTCCTCGCCGACATATCCCGCCTCGGTCAGCGTGGTGGCATCAGCCATTGTGAACGGCACATCCAGAATACGCGCCAAAGTTTGCGCCAGAAGCGTCTTGCCGCAACCGGTGGGGCCGATCAGCAGGATGTTCGATTTTGCCAGTTCAATATCCCCGCCTTTCTGGGCGTGGTTCAGGCGCTTGTAGTGGTTGTGAACCGCGACCGACAGGACCCGTTTGGCCATCGCTTGACCGATCACGTAATCATCCAAAACCTCGCAAATGTCCTGCGGCGTCGGCACCCCGTCGCTCGATTTCATTCCGGAGGCTTTGGTTTCTTCGCGAATGATGTCCATGCACAGCTCGACGCATTCATCACAGATGAAAACGGTCGGGCCCGCAATCAGCTTGCGCACCTCGTGCTGGCTCTTCCCGCAAAAACTGCAGTAGAGGGTATTCTTGCTGTCGCCGCTCGAATTGCCTGACATGATCTATCTCTTCCGGTCTGGCCCGGGCGTCGCCCGCGCGCTGTGCTGGAGGGGTGTTGACCAAGCCTAGGCCAACCGCCCCCCGGTCACAATGTGAAAATCAGCCCTTGGTTACGCCTCGGCCTCATCCTCGCCCTTGTCACGATTTTCCACAATCTCATCGAGATGACCCCACTCCTTGGCCTCTTCCGGGGTCATCCACTTGTCGCGGTCCAGCGCCTCGCGCACCGTGTCGTAGTCCTGGCCGGTGTGCTTGACATAAAGGTTATACATCCGCTCCCGCGTGCGCTCGATATTGCGGGCGGAAATCAGGATATCTTCGGCCGTGCCGCGCATCCCGCCCGACGGCTGGTGCACCATGATTTCCGCATTTGGCAAGGCAAAGCGCATGCCCGGCGCACCGCCGACAGCGATAACCGAGCCCATTGAGGCCGCGAGACCGCAGACCAGTGTCGAAACCTTGGGGCGGATATACTGCATTGTATCATAAATCGACATGCCCGCCGTCACCTCACCACCGGGCGAGTTCACATACATGCTGATCTCTTTGGACGGGTTTTCCGCCTCGAGATGCAGCAGCTGCGCGACGACAAGGTGGCTCATGCCCGAATGAATCGGGCCGTTGATGAAAATGATCCGTTCCTTGAGCAGACGGGAAAAGATGTCGTAGGCGCGCTCGCCCCGGCTGGTCTGTTCGACGACCATGGGCACGAGATTCATGTATTTTTCGACGGGATCTTGCATGGGGTACTGCCTTTGAACGCTGCCTCGCGGGACCATACCCGCGAAAGGGTTATCAGGATGTTAGTTGCGCCCCCCGGGGGCTGCAAGGGGCGCGCGGCGGTTGACCTCGCGCCGGCACGTCATAACTCGCGCCGCATGGATGCCCTGACCCACTTTCCCCCGACCCGCACCGCCGCGCTCAAGCGCCTGTCTGACTTTTTGCCGCGCGCGGGCAAGGACTACGCCGCGCAGCGCAATTATGACCGCGGGCCGGGCCATCACACCGGCGTATCGACCCTGTCGCCCTATATCCGCCACCGCGTGCTGACAGAGGCCGAGGTGCTGGAGGCTGTGCTCGGCCGTTTTGCCCCCTCCACCGCCGAAAAGTTCGTGCAGGAGGTGTTCTGGCGGACCTATTGGAAGGGCTGGCTCGAACTGCGCCCGGAGGTTTGGACACAATACCGCAGCGCGCTGAACGGCGCTTGGGACGCGGTGCAGACCCAGTCCGGCCTGCGCGCGCGGTGGGAGGCCGCCTGCAAGGGCGAAACCGACATCGACGTCTTCAACCACTGGGCCCGCGAACTGGTGCAGACCGGATACCTGCACAATCACGCCCGGATGTGGTTTGCCTCTATCTGGGTTTTCACCCTGCGCCTGCCGTGGGAGCTGGGCGCGGATTTCTTTCTGCGCCATCTGCTCGATGGAGATCCAGCGTCGAATACGCTCGGCTGGCGCTGGGTGGCGGGCATTCAGACGAAAGGCAAGACCTACCTCGCCCGCCCCGACAACATCGCGAAGTATACCGAAGGCCGTTTCAATCCTGCGGGTCTTGCGCGGAGCGCGGCGCCGATCGATGGCCCCGCAGTGCCCGAACGCCGTTTTCTGCCCGCCGCGGGACAGTGGGAGACAGGCAAGGACAGCGCGCTGATCCTGCACCATGATGACCTGTCGCCGGGATACATTCTTGACACCGGGCTTCAGCCAAAGGCGACGGCAATCCTGCGTGTGCCCAACGGGCATTCCCCGTTGGACCCCGCCCCACATGTCGAGACGTTCAGGAGCGCAGCCATCGCGGAGATGGTGCAGCGTTACGAAGGTCGGCTTGGCACGGTCACCGAAGTGGACGTGGATGCATTGGGCGATTGGATTTCTGCACAGGGATCGGCCCAGGTCGTAACCCCATGGGCCCCAACGGGCCCGGTATCAGACGCCCTGCCCTCGGGTATCATACGCGCACGCCGCGCCTATGACAGCGCGGCGTGGCCTTACGCCACTCACGGGTTTTTCCGCTTTAAGGAGAAAATCCCTGCGCTGATAGATGACATGGGCCTGCGCCGCGCCGCCTGACAGCCTCAGCTTTCGGCAAGACACCCTTCGATGGCCGTTGCCACCTGCCCCAGCAGAACGGGGATATAGTCGGCGCCAACCTCGGTCAGGACACCATTGGGCTCCGCAAGGGCTTGCCCGTCAGCCTGCATTGCTTCCACCAAACCAGGGTTTGTAGTCCGCTCGGTCAAGACACAGACCCGGTCGTATTCAGCAACCAGATCGCGCAATTCAGTGATGCGCGCCGCACCAGGCGCGCGCGCGTGGCTGTCACCGATGGCCCCGATGACCTCTACCTCGAAGGCTTCGGCAAAGTAGCGCCAGGCGTCATGCGCGGTCACCAGGTGGATGTCGCCGGCGGCACTAATCCGCGCCTTGGCGTCTGCAGCTGCTGCCATGATTTCCTCACCCCCAGCTGCGGCATTCGCGCGGTAGGCTTCTGCATTCGCCGGGTCCAGCTCGGCCAGCGCGTCAGCAATCGCCCCAAGCCAAAGAACGGTATTTTCGGGGTCGAGCCAGGCATGCGTATCAAGCGCGCCATCTGCGTGCGCATGCCCATGTCCGTCGCCATGCCCATCTCCATGTGCATGTCCGTGCCCATCGGCATGGCCGTCATGACCATGTTCCTTGTGCCCATGCGCGTCTGCGTGACCATCGTGCCCATGACCATGCCCATCGGCGTGACCGTCATGGCCATGCTCCTTGTGCCCATGACCATCGGCGTGACCATCGTGCCCATGATCATGGCCGCCGCCTTCGCCGAACGTCATGACGTGCAGTCCTTCGACCCCCATTAGCTCAAGGACTTTTGCATCGCGCGCCAGTTCCTTGATGGGGTCTTCCAGCCACGGTGTGTGCGCCTCGCCGATCCAGACCACAAGCTGCGCGCCGCCAAGCGCACGTGCATCGGACGGGCGCATGCTGTGGAAATGCGGATCCGCGCCAATCGGAAGGATCATCGTCGGCGCACCAACACCCTGCATCACGCGCGCAGTAAGCCCCTGCGCCGGAGCTGTTCCCGTCACGACCTGAACCGGTTCAGCCGCCAGGCTGCCTGCAAAAAAAGCTGCTGAAAGCGTAGCCAAGACGCGCATGATCGAATACTCCCTCAAGGTCTCCGCCGCTTGCTAAGTGTTATGGTATAACATATCAACCCACACATGCCTGATCCCGTCGCATTTTCCTCCCACGACCACGCTCAGTGTGAAAAAACGGCCCTCGCCAAGGCCGAAGCACATTGCAGGGAACACAAGCTGCGGCTGACTCCGGTGCGCCGTGCCGCACTCGAGATATTGCTGAGCGAACACCGCGCGCTTGGCGCCTACGAAGTGCTTGAGAAACTCGCGGCAGCGGGTCACGGAAGTCATCCCCCCGCCGCCTATCGCGCTTTGAGCTTTCTGACAGATGCCGGACTTGCACACAAAGTCGAAGCTCTGAATGCCTATGTCGCGTGCAGTCACAGCGGCAACAGCCACACCCCCGTCTTCCTCGTCTGCACAAGCTGCAACAACGTGGCCGAGGCCGAGATGAACAGCCACGGCCTCGATTCCGCCGCACACGCCAGCGGCTTCGAAATCAAACGCTCGGTGATTGAAGCCACAGGCCTTTGCCCAGGCTGCCAATGACTCAGCCGCTGATCGAAACATGCGGACTGACGCTCGCCCATACCAGCGCGCCAACGCTGCGCGACATTGACCTAACCATTAGGCCCGGTGAGATTGTAACCGTGGTTGGCCCAAACGGGTCGGGAAAATCCACACTTCTCAAAGGGCTGATAGGCGCGCTTCAACCGGTGCATGGGTCAATAAAACGCCGGGACGACCTACGGATCGGCTATGTGCCACAGCTACTTTCGCTCGATGGGACGTTGCCGATGACCGTTAATCGGTTCCTGTCCCTGCCCGTCCGCATCGGCGCCGCCGAACGCGCCGCTGCGCTCAGAGAGGCCGGCGTTCCGGACAAAGGCGACGCGCAGTTGCGCACCTTGTCGGGGGGGCAGTTCCAGCGGGTTCTGCTGGCCCGCGCGCTCTTGAACCGGCCCAACCTGCTTATCCTAGACGAGCCGACGCAGGGCCTTGACCAGTCTGGCGCTGCGGACTTCTACAAACGCATCGAACGGCTCCGAGATGATCTGGGTTGCGCCGTTTTGATGGTCAGCCATGATCTGCACGTGGTCA
>JBCBCP010000055.1:0-20264 GCA_038530575.1 Pseudomonadota bacterium | reverse complement strand
GCATGAAGGCGGGAATTGCGCTGAACCCCGGCACGCCGGCGAGCGCAGCGACGGAGCTGGTGGACGACATCGACCTGATCTGCGTGATGACGGTGAACCCGGGCTTTGGCGGTCAAAGCTTTATCGACATGTCTGCCAAGGTGCGCGCCCTGCGCGACATGATTGGTGACCGGCCGGTGCATATCGAGATCGACGGCGGTGTGGACCCCAAGACAGCGCCAATCGTTGCAGGCGCCGGGGCGGATGTGCTGGTCGCCGGATCAGCGGTGTTCCGTGGCGGGTCGGTGGAGAACCCCGCGCCCTATGGCGAGAACATCCGCGCAATACGGGCCGCTGCGACAGGCGCTTGGACCTAGGGCCACGTTTTCTTTCAAAGAAAACGGACCGGAAATTTTGTAAATTTCCGGTCGCTCAGCTCAGCTGGTCCGCGAAATGGTCCAGCAGCTTGTGCTTTAGGATTTTGCCAGTGGGCGCCGCCGGCAGCGCGGTCGCAAGGATGATCTGGCTCGGGCGCTTGTATCCCGCCAATCGCTCGGCCGCAAAATCACGCAGGGCTTGGGCTGTCAGCGTTGTGCCTTCGGCGACCTGGCAGAAGGCAATCGGCTTTTCGTCGCCATCCGTCATGCGGCCCACCACAGCGGCCTGGATCACGTCGGGGTGGTCGTTCAGCGCCGCTTCGACCTCCGGCGGATAGACGTTGAAGCCGCCATGGATGATCAGCTCTTTGGACCGGCCAACGATGTGCAGATGGCCCTTGTCGTCGATGCGGCCCAAATCGCCGGTGCGCAGCCATCCGTCCGGCGTCAGGGTCTGCGCCGTGACATCGGGGTTCTTGTAATACCCCATCATGACATGGGGGCCGCGGGTGAGCACTTCGCCAACATCGCCCTGCGCACCGGCGGCTTGGAGGTCGATCATGTTCTCAACGCCCGGCAGAGGCGGACCAACGGATGTGTCCGGATCCCCGATCTGGTTTGAAGTCGCGGCAGCGCCCGCGGTCGATTCCGTCAGGCCCCAGCCATTTTGGAGCGCCACGCCGTAGAAATGTTCGGCCTTGCGCTTCCACGTTGGATCCAGCGGCGCGGCGCCCGATGAAACGTAGCGCAGCGTGGGTGATTTCAGCTCGGCCCCTTTGGTGTGCGCCATCAGGAGGGCGTGCATTTGCGGCACGGCGGAGAAGAGCGTAATGCCGTCCTGCAGCACGGCATGCGTCGCCGCCACGTCGAAGCGCGCCGCCAGCCGCACATGCGCGCCTGCGGTCACGGCCGCAACGGTGACAGAGCAGAGGCCAAAGACGTGGGTGATCGGCAGGACGCCGTAGATCAGATCATCTTCCGTCATGCTGCGCAGATTGGCGGAGGTCAGCCCGCCAAAGCGGACATTGGAATGCGACAGCATCACGCCTTTGGGTGCGCCCGTTGTGCCGGTGGTGTAAAGCAGCACCGCAAGGCCCGGCGTGTCATCGGGGTTTGTGCCATGAGCCGCGCCGAGCGCGAGCGTGCCATACGGTCCCGTCTGCTCTTTCAGCCCGTAGGTGTCCGCGTGGCGCGCCGCGTCCTTTGACACGCCGGTCGTGGTGACGATGGCCGCGGGCGTGCAATGGGCCTCGATCCGCGCGACCTCCGCCGCCGTCTGGCGCGCGTTGGCCGGGACGATCACGGCGCCGATGCGCCAGGCGGCAAAAAGGGTGGCCACCGCGGCGCAGCAGTTTTCCGACAGGAGCAGCACCCGGTCGCCCGGTTTCACACCTGCCGCGATCAGGTCCGCGCCGATCTGTGCACTGGCCGCGTCGAGGCCTGCGTAACTGAGCGCGCATCCTGCATCGTCGGAGAAGGCGGGCGCATCCGGGCGGGAGGCCGCCTGCGCGCTTAGGAGGTGATCGACGCGCGCGCTCATCCGAAGCTCGGGGCGCGCTTTTCGAGGAAGGCCGCGATGCCCTCCGCCGCCTCGTCCCCGCCCGTGGCCCATGCCATCGCGTCGCGCTCATGGGCGAGCTGCGCGTCGTAGGCGTTGTCATAGGCCGCGTGGGTCATCGCCTTGATCCGGGCCTGCGCGGCGCGGGGGCCTTTGGCGATCTCATCCGCAAGAAGATGCGCCTGCGGCAGCACCTCTTCGGCGGGGGCGGCCACGTTGATCACGCCGAGGTTCACCAGCCGGTCCGAGGGGATGGGGCGGGCGAGGGTCAGCATCTCCATCGCCAGCGGACGGGGAAGCATCCGGGCCAGCGCGGCAGAGAGCCCGCCGTCCGGGACCAGCCCCGCCTTGACGTAGGACGCGGTAAAGAAGATGCCCGCCTCTGCCACGATGAAGTCGCAGGAGAGCGCGATGGAGGCCCCTGCCCCCGCTGCGCCGCCCTTGACGGCGGCGATCACTGGCACCGGACAGTGGCGTATGGCGCGGATCACATCGTGCAGCTTTTCGATGCGCGCGCCGCGGTCTGCCTCAGAATAGTTGCGGCTTTCGATCAGGACGTTGAGGTCACCCCCCGCACAGAAGAACTCGCCCCTGGAGGTCAGGATGACGGCGCGCAGGCCTTCGTCTTCCGCGGCTTTGGTCGCCGCGATGATCGCCTCGTAGAATTCAGGCGACAGGGCGCCGCGCTTGTGGGCGTTGCCGTTCCAGACGATGGCGCGGTTGTCTTGTATTTCAAAGGTGGCGTCGGTCATGGGCTCGGGTCCTTGGAAGGCGGTGCGCAGGGGATGCGCACGCTACGGCGTTGATTTGATGCGTTTGAAGACGCCGGAGGCGGTGGCGAGCAGGACACCTGCGTCGCTCTCCAGCTTGCCATCGACGAAGAGGAGCGAGCGGCCACCGCCGGTTACGGTGCCGGTTGCGGTGACCGTACCCTCGCGTGCGGGGGCCAGATAGCTGGTGGTCATCGACACCGTCATCACGGTCGGGGTGGCCTTCGGGTCGAACTCCAGCGCGGCGGCGTAGCCCATAGCGTTGTCCAGCATCGCGGCCATGATGCCGCCATGCAGGCCGCCGTGGCGGTTGGTGTGCTGTGGCCCGATCGTCAGGATCGACCGGGCCACGCCATCTGTCAGGTCCACGACATAGCCGAGCAGGGTCTGTGCGCCGGTCTCGTCGCGGATCACGCTCATGCCGCGCTCAGCTCGATAAACCGTTCAAGGTGATAGTCGGTGTCGCCAAAGCGGTGGTCGGCCATCACGATGCGCTTGGCGATATGGGCCAGCTCGTATTCCTGCGTCATGGCGATGCCGCCGTGCAGCTGGATCGCTTCCTCGGCTACGAGGCGCCCGGCGCGGCCCATCAGGTTCTTCGCGCCCGAGATGTTGAGGTCACGCTTGGCGGTGTCAAAGAAGCCAGCGGCGTTGATCACGGCGCTGCGGGCCTGTTCCATTTCAACGAGCAGATCCGCCATGCGGAAGGCCAGCGCCTGGAAGGTCCCGATGGGCCGCCCGAACTGCTTGCGCGTCATCAGGTAGTCCTTGGTCAGGTGCGTCGCCGTCTCCATCGCGCCGAGCGCTTCAGCGCATTGGGCCACGGTCGCCAGCGCAGTGACGTCCGCGATCACCTTGTAGCCATCTTCGGTCAGCAGCGTGCCTTCGACATCCTCGAGGATGACCTCCGCCGCGCGGCCCCCGGCCAGAAGCGGATAGCCCTGGATCGTGAGGCCCGGCGCGTCCTTGGCCACGAGGAACAGCGCAATGCCATCCGTGTCCGCCGCCTGCCCCGACATGCGTGCAGAGACGATCAGGTGATCGGCCGCTTCGGCGTTCATCACCACGGCCTTGCGCCCGTTTAGTTTGGTGCCATCCGCTGCGGTGCGGACATGGTTCAGGTCATAGCGGCTGTCCGGCTCGCCATGGGCGACGGCGAGGTGCAGCGCGCCGGCGATGACCTCTTCGACCATGTCGTCCTTTCCGCAGGCGGCGAGGATGCGGCCCCCCATCAGGGCGCTGTCGAGGAAGGGTTCAACCACGCCCGCGCGGCCCAACTCTTCGAACACCACGGCGATGTCAAAGCCCGCGCCGCCAAAGCCGCCCTGCTCTTCGGTGAAGAGCGCGCCGATCACGCCCAGCTCGGCCAGTTCGGCCCAGATCTCGGCGCTCATGCCGCTGTCCGATTCAAGGATCTTGTTGCGGACGGCGGTGTCGTATTTGTCGCGCAGGTAACGGCGCAGGCTGTCCTGCAGCATTTGCCGCTCTTCGGTGAGGTCGAAGTTCATTTATGCCCCCGGTGCCAGCTTGACCTTGGCGATGATGCCGCGCTGGATCTCGTTCGAGCCGCCGAAGATCGACAGCTTTCGGTTGTTGAAATAATCGCCCGCGACCGGGCCCATCTCGTGCGGGTCGGGGATCTGGTCGTTTGCGCCTTCCAGCCCTTCGGACGCGAACGGCATGGCGTAGGGGCCAACCGCGCGGCGCGCCAGATCGTTGATTTCCTGGCGGATCACGGTGCCTTTGATCTTGAGCATCGACGCCTCGACCCCCGGCGCCTCGCCCGCGGCGGCCTTGGAGATGATGCGCAGGTTTGTCGTGCTCATCGCCATCAGGTCCATTTCCACCTGCGCCACGCGCGCGGCGAAATGCGGGTTCTGCATCAGCGGCTTGCCGTTGGTGTTTTCCGCCTTGGCCACCCGCTTGACCGCGGCAAGGCCCGCCTGGCTAAAGCCGACACCCGCGATGTTTGTCCGCTCGTGGGTCAGGAGGTACTTGGCATAGGTCCAGCCCTTGTCCTGCTCGCCCACAAGGTTCTCGACCGGCACCTCGACATCCGTGAACCAGACCTCGTTCACCTCATGGGTGCCGTCCAGCAGGATGATCGGGCGCACTTCGACGCCGGGCGTGTTCATGTCGATCAGAAGGAAGCTGATGCCTTCCTGCTGCTTGACCTCTTTGTTGGTGCGCACAAGGCAGAAGATCATGTTGGCGTGCTGGCCCAGCGTCGTCCACGTCTTCTGGCCGTTCACCACGTAATGCGTGCCCGCGTCGTTCAGCACGGCGGTGGTCTTGAGGCTGGCAAGGTCAGAGCCCGCGCCCGGCTCGGAATAGCCCTGGCACCACCAGTCGTCGCCATTGAGGATGCGGGGCAGCCAATAGTCCTGCTGCTCTTTGCTGCCGAATTTCTGCAGCACGGGCGCCAGCATCGACAGGCCGAAGGGCACGATGCGCGGCGCGTTGGCCATCGCCGCCTCTTCCTCGAAAATGTGGCGCTGCACGGCGTTCCATTCCGCGCCGCCGAATTCCGCAGGCCAGTTCGGGGCCAGCCAGCCCTTGGCGTTCAGGATGGCGTGGTAGTTTTCCTGCTCGTCCTTGGTCAGTTCCTTGCCGAGGCGGATCTTGTCGCGCATCTCGGCCGGCACTTCGGTGTGCAGGAATTCGCGGACTTCCTCGCGGAAGGCCTGTTCTTCGGGGCTGTAGCTCATGTCCATGTGACGTCTCCTTTGGAGGATGTGTTCAGGATGCTTTGTTCAGGTTGTCAAAGGTGCGGCCCTCCGCCACCAGCTCTTCGAGCAGTGGGGCGATTTGCCAGAAATGCGGGTCTTCTTCGTGGTAGCGTTTCAGATCGGCCAGAAGGTCCGGCAGGCCCACGATGTCGGCCCATTTCAGCGGCCCGCCCCAGTAGCGCGGGAAGCCGTAACCAAAGAGCAGGGTCATATCGACGTCGAGCGGTCGGCGGGCGATGCCCTCGCCCACGACCTTGGCCGCCTCGTTGACCATGGAGGCCATGTAGCGGCGCACGATCTCTTCATCCGTGAAATCGCGGGGGGTGATGCCCTGCTCCGCGCGCTCTGCCTCGATCAGGGGCATCACGTCGGGGTTCGGGACGCGGGCCTTGGGGCCAGCCGCATAGTCGTAATAGCCCTTGCCGGTCTTCTGGCCGAAATGGCCATCCTCGCACAGCTTGTCGGCATAGCTGCTGTCGCGCGCATTAGGATCCAGCCCTTCGGCCCGCTTGCGCTTGCGCACGGCCCAGCCGATATCCAGCCCGGCAAGGTCGGCCACGGCAAAGGGGCCCATGGCAAAGCCAAACGCCTCAAGCGCCTTGTCGATCTGGTAGGGCGAGGCACCGTCGAGGATCATGTGGTCAGCGCAGGTGCGGTAGGTGCTGAGGATGCGGTTGCCGATGAAGCCATCGCAGACGCCCGCGCGGACGGAGATTTTGCCCAGCCGCTTGCCCAGCGCAAAGCCGGTGGCGGTGACCTCTGGCGCGGTCTTGTCGGCCACGACAATCTCAAGCAGCTTCATCACATGCGCCGGAGAGAAGAAGTGCAGGCCCAGCACATCGGCAGGGCGCGAGGTGGTCGCCGCAATCTCGTTGATGTCGAGATAGGAGGTGTTGGAGGCGAGGATCGCACCGGGTTTGCAAACGCGGTCCAGCTCGGTAAAGACCTTCTTTTTGACGGCCATATCCTCGAAAACGGCCTCGATCACCAGATCGACATCTGACAGGTCGTCGTAGGCGGTCGTAACGCTCAGCGCCTTGGTCAGGATATGTTCGTGCTGCTCTGCGCTGATCTTGCCGCGCTTGAGCGCACCGGAAAGGTTGCCCTCGATCCGCTTGCCCGCGGCCATGCCAGCCTCGGGCGTCATTTCCAGCATCGTGACATTCAGGCCCGACAGCAGCGCCGCCGTTGCGATGCCCGCGCCCATGGTGCCGCCGCCGATCACGCCCAGCGCCGCGACCTCGCGCGGCTCCACGCCCTTCAGCTCGGGCAGGTTGGACACTTGCCGTTCGGAGAAGAAGGCGTGGATCATGCCCTTGCGCTGATCGGTCTGCATGAGGTCCATGAAGATCTTGCGCTCGGCCTTCAGCCCTTCGTCAAACGGATGCTCGACCGAGGCTTGCACCGCCCGCACGCACTGCGCCGGGCTGATCTGGCCGCGCCCGCGCGCAAGGATCGCATCATAGGCCGCGTCCCAGTCGATGGCCGCGGGCGGGTCCATTTCGGACACGGCACGGCGGGGGGCGTTCTGCTCCAGCAGCTTTTGGGTGTAGGCGAGGCCGTTTTCCATCGGATCGCCGTCCTTGATCACGTCGATCAGGCCCATATCTGCAGCTTCGGGCGCCTTGACGTGGCGGCCCGTTGTCATGACGTCCAGCGACTTTTCCACGCCGGTCAGGCGCGGCATCCGCTGGGTGCCGCCTGCGCCGGGGATCAGGCCCAGATGCACTTCGGGCAGGCCAACGCGGGCGGAGGGCACAGCGATGCGGTAATGGCAGCCCATCGCCACCTCGAGCCCGCCGCCCAGCGACACGCCGTGCATGGAGGCGACGACGACTAGCGGCGATGCCTCGATCCGGTTGATCAGCGTGGGCAGGTGCGGCTCAAGCGGGGGCTTGCCAAATTCGGTGATGTCGGCGCCCGCGAAAAAAGCACGGCCCTCGCCCACGATCAGCACGGCGCGCACGCCTTCGTCCGCCTCGGCGCGGTCCATCCCGTCCCACAGGCCCTGACGCACGGCCTGGCTCAGAGCGTTCACCGGCGGGTTCTGGACGGTCAGCACGGCGATGTCGCCATGGCGGCTGTAGGCGATCTTGTCGCTCATGGTGTCGAAGGCCCTCCCTCGGCCGTGTGGTGTGGTCCGGTTCGATCTGCGGAACCGTGTTTCACCAGCGCAAGGTAGAGCGTGGGGCCGGGGTGGGGCAAGCGGTCAGGGCGCAAACGCCGCAGCGTCACGTGCGCTGGTAGATGAAGCAGCGCCCGGGCACCGCGCCCTCGGGCAAGGGCAGCTCGGCCAGCGCGTCGAAATACATCTTGTCCGACGACACCATAAGGCCGCCCGGCGCCATTAGCGGCTCGATCAGCGGGGAGACAAGCCGCGCGAAGGCGTCATTCTTGGCCCGGTTATGCCCGCCGAGATCGGCGTGCACCAGCGCGCCAACTGCACCAAGGCGGGCGATCGTCTCCGGCAGGGTGTCGCGGACATCGCCCAGAATCAGCACCTCATCCGGGGGCGTGCTGTCGGGGTGCGAGGCCACTGCGCGCTCGAACACGAAAATCTGCCGTTCAGGCAGGGTGCGCCGCAAATGGTCGTATGTGCGCCCGTTGCCCAAGCCGAGTTCGAACACCGGGCCATCCGGCGCATGGGCCGCGGCCCAGTCAAGGCAGGCCCGCTGCGACAGCATGCGGTCGATGAACAGGTCCAGTCGGCTTTGGATCGGTGACATGCGCACTCCGTTAACGCGGGCAGGTGCAATATGGACGCATGCGGGCCGCGCTGCCAGCGCTGCAAGCTGAAATGTCATCACGCTGTGCTGGATTCCCGCGGCGGAATCGGCTTTGGTCATGCGCGGGAGAACAGGGCACCTATGTCGGCATTACTAGACGTCAGCGATTTGAGCATCGGCTTTGGCGATGCGCCGCCGGTTGTGTCGGGCGTGTCGTTCAGTGTGCAGCCGGGTGAGACGCTGGCGCTGGTTGGCGAGTCGGGCTCGGGCAAGACGCTCACCTGCCGCAGCGTTTTGCGTATCCTGCCGGGCAGCGCGCAGTTGCGGTCGGGCCGGGTGAACTTCAACCGGGGCGGCCATGTGCAGGACCTTCTGAGCCTGCCGCCCAAAGCCATGCGCCAGGTCCGCGGCAACCGGATTTCGATGATCTTTCAGGAGCCGATGCGATCGCTGTCGCCTCTGCACAAGATCGGCGCGCAGGTCAGCGAAGTTCTGAGCCTGCACCGGGACATGAGCCGCGCGGAGGCGCGCCGTGCGGTGCTGGCCACGTTTGAGCAGGTCGGCTTTCCCGACCCGGAGCGCGCGTTTCGGGCCTATCCGTTCGAGCTGTCGGGCGGCATGCGCCAGCGGGCGATGATCGCGATGGCGATGGTGGCAAAACCCGACCTTTTGATCGCGGACGAGCCGACAACGGCGCTGGATGTGACCACGCAGGCGCAGGTGCTGGGCCTGATGAAGGACCTGCAGGCACAGACCGGCATGGCGATGATCCTTGTGACACACGATCTGGGTGTGGTGGCCAACATGGCCGAGAAGGTCGTGGTGATGCACAAGGGCCGCGTGATGGAGGCGGGGCCGGCGCAGGCCGTCCTGACCACCCCGGCGCATGGCTATACCAAGAAGCTGTTTGCCGCCGCGCCGTCGATCCCCGAGGTCGCGCAGCCGGTGGCCAAGCTGCCGCAAAGCGATCTGATCCTGCAGCTGCTCGGGGTGAACAAGACCTATCGCACCCGCGGTCAGGGCCTGAAGCCCGGCAAGGACGTGCGCGCCTGCATCGACATCAACCTCGACCTGCCGCGGGGCCGCACCCTCGCCATCGTCGGGGAATCGGGCAGTGGCAAGACGACCTGCGCGCGCATCGCGCTAGGGGCCGAGCTGGCCGATCCGGGCAGCCAAATCCTGTTTCGTGGCAAGGGCGCCAGCACCTCAACCCCCGTGCACGCGATGGACCGCGCCCAGCGCATCGCCTTTCAGCGCGACGCGCAGATGGTGTTTCAGGACCCTTACAGCTCACTCAGCCCGCGCATGCGGATCGGCGAGGCGCTGACCGAACCGCTTGAGATTCACGGCGTTGGCAACCGCTCCGAACGGCGCGACAAGGCGGCAGAGATGCTGCGCTGGGTCGGGCTTGATCCGGCGATGCTGTCCCGCTATCCGCACGCCTTTTCCGGCGGGCAGCGCCAACGGCTGAGCATCGCGCGGGCGCTGACGCTGGATCCGCAGCTTCTGGTCTGTGACGAGCCGACAAGCGCCCTTGATGTGTCCGTGCAGGAGCAGATCCTGACGCTGCTGGAACGCATTCAGCAGGGCATGGGGCTGAGTTATCTCTTTATTAGTCATGATCTGGCCGTGGTGAGCCGGATCGCGGACGAGGTGGCCGTGATGCGGCAGGGTGTTGTGGTCGAGCAGGCCCCGCCCGACACGCTGTTCTACAACCCGCGCCACCCCTATACGCAGGCGCTGATCGCGGCGCAGCCGGTGCCGGATATCGGCCGGCCCATCGACCTTGCCACCGTCAGCCAGGGTGCGGGCAGCCCCGCCAGCTGGCCGGACGCTTTCCGCTTTGACGATGGCACCGCCGCGCCCGCGTTGATCGAACTGGACCCCGGACATCAGGTGCGTTGCCATGTTTAGACCCTTGCTTGCCCTCTTGCTGACCATTCTGGCCCTGCCCGCTGCCGCGCAGGAGGTGCCGGATTTCCTCTACGAGTCGGAATTCTGGCGCACCGAGGTTGAAGCAGGGCACCTGCCGCCCGTGGCCGAACGCCTGCCGGAGGTGCCTCTGGTCGTGGACCTTGCCGCGAAGGGCCGGGAATTTGGTGAGGCGGGCGGCACGCTGCGCACCATGGTGTCGCGGTCAAAGGACATCCGGCAGATGGTGGTCTACGGCTATGCGCGGCTGGTGGGCTATGACCAGAACTATTCGCTTGTGCCCGACATCCTGCGCGACATTGAGGTTGAGGACGACCGCCGCTTTACCTTCCACTTGCGGCCCGGGCATCACTGGTCTGACGGCGCGCCGTTCACCTCCGAAGACTTCCGCTATTGGTGGGAAGCGGTTGCCAACAACGAAAAGCTGAGCCCGGCGGGCCTGCCTGCGGTGATGCGGGTGGGCGAGCATGAAGCGGAGATGTTCTTTCCCGACCCGCTGACCGTGGTGATCCAGTTCCCGGTGCAGAACTCGGAGTTTCTGGCGCAGCTGGCCAGCGCGGCGCCGCCGTTCCTCTATCGCCCCGCGCATTACCTGAAGCAGTTCCATGCGGATTACGCGGACCCGGAGGAATTGAAGGCGCTGACCCGCAAAAAGCGCGTGCGCAGCTGGGCCGCGCTGCACAACCGCGTCGACAACATGTACAAGTTCGACAATCCCGAACTGCCGACGCTGCAGCCGTGGATGGCCGCCAGCGTGGGCAAGGGCACGCGCCAGCTATTCGTGCGAAACCCCTATTACCACCGCGTTGATGCACGCGGCGTGCAGCTTCCTTACATCGATATCGTGGAAATGACCGTGGTGGCCCCCGGCCTGATCGCGGCCAAGACCAACGCGGGCGAGGTTGACCTGCAGGCGCGCGGGCTCGACTTTCGCGACGTATCGATCCTGAAGAAGGGCGAGGCGGATGGCGGGCTCTACCAGACCCACCTGTGGTCAAACGGCGCGGCGAGCCAGATTGCCATCTATCCCAACCTAAACCACGCCGACCCGGTCTGGCGCGATGTGATGCGCGATGTACGCTTTCGCCGCGCGCTCAGCCTTGGCATCGACCGGACGATCATCAACCGGGCGCTTTATTTCGGGCTCGCCAACGAGGGCGGGATGACTGCGCTGGCCGCCAGCCCCCTGCACGATCCGGCGAACCTGCGCGCCTGGTCGCGCTATGATCCCGATCTGGCCAATACGCTGCTGGACGAGATGGGCCTGACCGAACGCAACCCCGCTGGCATTCGGCTCTTGCCCGATGGTCGCCCGATGGAGTTCGTGATCGAGGACGCCGGCGAGCGGCAGGAGGTCGAAAACGCACTGGCCATCATCACCGACACCTGGCGCGATCTGGGTATCAAGCTGATCTTCCGCCCGCTCGACCGGGACATCCTGCGCAACCGGGTCTATTCGGGCGTGACGATGGCGGCGGTTTGGTTCGGCTGGGACAATGGCCTGCCCACCGCGGCGACAGAGCCGGACTACCTCGCCCCAGTCAATCAGGAGTTCTTTGCCTGGCCGATGTGGGGGCAATTCTACCAGTCGCGCGGCGATCTGGGCCAGCAGGTCGACATGGAGATGCCCGAGCGCCTGCTGACGCTGGCCGCGCAGTGGCGCGCAACGCAGGACATGGCCGAACGCACCGCGATCTGGGAGGAGATGCTGGCGATCCATGCCGATCAGCAGTTCGGCATCGGCATCCTCGCCGAAGCGCCGCAGCCCGTGGTCGTCGGCAACCGGCTGCGCAACGTGCCCACAGACGCCAAATGGGCGTGGGAGCCCGGCGCGCATTTCGGTGTGCACCGGCCAGATGAGTTCTGGTTCGCGGGCGACGCCACGACGGCGGAGCTACTGGAATGATGTTCCTGCGCTACGCAGGTTACCGGTTGGTGACGATGGCGATGACCTTGCTGGTCACCTCCGTCCTGATCTTTGCCATCATCAACCTGCCGCCGGGCGATTACCTCAGCAACCAGATCGCCGAGCTGCGCGCGACGGGGCAGGTCGACGGGGTCGAAAAGGCCGAATTCCTGCGCCGGGAATATTCGCTCGATAAGCCGCTGTGGCAGCAATACCTGATCTGGATGGGCTTTGCGCCCGGGGTAAACGGGTTTTCGGGGCTGCTGCAGGGCGATCTGGGCTGGTCATTCTACAATGACCGCCCGGTGGCCGAGGTGGTGGGCGACCGGATGTGGCTGACGGTGATCCTGAACCTTGCGACGGTTCTGTTTGTCTATTTCACCGCCGTGCCCCTGGGCGTGCTGGCCGCTGCGCGGTCATCCACATGGGTCGACTACACGACCACCTTCATCGGCTATCTGGGCCTTGCGACGCCAAACTTCCTGCTGGCGCTGATCCTCTACTACTACGGGCGCATTTATATCGGCCTGCCCATCGGCGGCTTGATGGACCCCAGTTTCGAAGGCGAGCCGCTGAGCTGGGCCAAGGTGCAGAGCATCCTTTTGCACCTGATCGTGCCGACCATCGTGATCGGCACCGCCGGGGTCGCCGCGATGATGCAGCGGCTGCGGGCCAACATGCTGGATGAGCTGTCAAAACCCTATGTGGAGACGGCGGTGGCCAAGGGCATGGCGCCCTCGAAGATGCTGGCCAAATACCCGCTCCGCATGGCGTTCAATCCCTTTGTCGCGGACATCGGCAACCTGCTGCCGTCGATGGTGTCCGGCTCGGTAATCATCTCGGTCGTGATGAGCCTGCCGACCGTGGGCCGTGACCTGCTGGATGCGCTGAAAACGCAAGACATGTTCCTTGCGGGCTTTGTGCTGATGTTTGTCGCCCTGCTGACGCTGATCGGCACCCTGATTTCTGACTTGCTGCTGGTCGCGCTCGACCCGCGCATTCGCTACGGAGCGCGCGAGGGATGAGCACTCTGCCTGACGGTCGTTTTGTCGACGACGCCCCGTATGATCCGAATATCGACCTGAGCGCGGCAGAACGCTCGGATATGGACGCGCCCGGCTGGGTGCTGACATGGCGGCGGTTCCGCAAGCACAAGCTGGGGCTGATTTCGGGCCTGTTCCTGCTCTTGGCCTATCTCGCCCTGCCCTTTGCCGGGTTCTTTGCGCCCTATGGCGCGAACGAGCGTAATGCAGAGCACCTGTTTCACCCGCCACAGCTGATCCACTGGACCCATGAGGGCGAATTCATCGGCCCCTTCGTCTATCGCACCACGGCCGCGCCGGACCTTGAGAACTTCCAGTGGAAATACGAGGTAGACCGGAGCGAGCCTGTCCCGCTGCGCTTCTTTTGCGAGGGAACGGAATACAATCTGGCGGGCCTCATTCGCAGCGATACGCATTTTTTCTGCGCGCAGGACGGGGCAACGGTGTTCCTTTTGGGCTCTGACAGGCTGGGCCGCGATGTGTTCAGCCGCATCCTTTATGGCGCGCAGCTGAGCCTGACGGTCGGCCTGATCGGCATCACGGTGTCCTTCGTGCTGGGCATCTTTTTTGGCTCCATCGCCGGGTATTTCGGGGGCAAGACCGACTGGACGATCCAGCGCGTGATCGAGATTTTGCGCTCTCTGCCCGAGCTGCCCTTGTGGCTGGCCCTGTCGGCGGCGGTGCCCTCGAACTGGGGGCCGGTCGCGGTGTTTTTCATCATCTCGATCATCCTTGGCATTCTCGACTGGCCGGGTCTGGCGCGGGCGGTGCGATCCAAATTCCTGAGCCTGCGGGAAGAGGAATACGTCCGCGCGGCCGAAATGATGGGCGCGCGCCCGGGCCGCGTGATCCGGCGGCATCTGCTCCCGAACTTCATGAGCCACCTGATCGCCTCTGCGACCCTGTCCATCCCTGCCATGATCCTCGGAGAGACAGCGCTTAGCTACCTTGGCCTTGGCCTTCGGGCGCCTGCGGTCAGTTGGGGCGTGATGCTGGCCGACGCGCAAAGCCTTGCCGCGATCGAAATCTACCCTTGGACGGCGATTCCGATGCTGCCGATCATCCTTGTTGTGCTTGCGTTCAACTTCCTCGGCGACGGGCTGCGGGACTCGCTGGATCCCTACAAGTCCTAGAGGGCTCGCGCCCGGCGGCGCGTACGCAGTGCAAGGCCAAGCGACAGCGCGACCAGCGCCGCGGCCATCAGAGCGGGCACGGCAAAGCCGAACGCTGTAAAGGCGGGGCCAAACCCGGCTGTGCCGAGGCTCATCGCAAGGTAGGTCGTGGCGGAATAGAGCCCCATGACCGTGCCCCGCCGGGCTGGAGCGGCCGCACTAAGCTGTCCGACCAGAAGGTTGAGGCCAAGGTGATTCACCACGCCCCACAGCGCACACATGGCAATCAGCAGCGCGGGCACCCCGGCGCTGACCGCCAGCGCGAGATAAGCCGTGATCAGCGCGCCAAAGACCAGTGGCGCTGCTCGCGCAGAGCCCAGACGGTCAATCAGACCGCCCAAGGTCGCAGCACCGCCAAAGCCCAGCCCGTAGGCGAGCGCGCCAAAGCCCGCAACAGTTGTGCCAAGGCCCAGACCCACCCCGATATGCGTGCCGAGATAGGCGTATAGGCCGTAGAACGCCGTCATGTAGGCCGCGACCGATGCCAGCAGGGGCGGCACCCCGGGCAGGCGCAAGCCGGTCAAAGGCGCCGTTTTCGGTACATCGCGCGGCGGTGCGGCCTGCTCGAGCGGGCCGCCGGCCAGCGTGACGCCCAGCGCAACCAGTCCCAGCAAGCCGTAGACCATGCGCCAGCCAAACGCATCCGCGATGGCCGCCGACGCCGCGACCCCCAAAACGAGGCTGAGCGTCCAGCCCAGCAAGACCCGGCTGAGCGTTGCGGCCTCACGTCCTTTCGGCGCGACATCGGCGGCAAGACCGTAGGTGGCGGGCAGTGCAAGGCCTGCCGCTAGTCCGGCCAGTGCCTGCGCGCCCATCAGCATCGCGGGCCCGGTGGCCCCCGCGCTCAGACCGAAGGCCAGTGCCAGTGCCGCCATCGCACCACGCAGCGATCGACCCAGCCCCCAGCCGTCGGCCCGCGGGGCCAGCGTCAGCGCCGACAGCGCGGTTGCCGCCCCGAACAGCGCGGAGGCACGCAGGATGACCGCCGGTGCGGCGTTAAATTCCAGAGCGATTTCGGCGGCGATAGGGCTGAGTACAAGGCTGTTCGAGCCGACCGCGCCGATAGACAGAAGAAGGATAAGAACGGGGTGCATGGGGCTGCCTAATGAGTTCGGCTTTTTGGCTAATGGACAGAACATCATTCTGTGAAGTAGAAAAAGGGTCGGTATGTATTTTTCGAACAAGGTTCTGAACCTTATGCCTGACACCCGCCTGCCGGACGCGATCGACCGAAAACTGTTAGCCGCGCTGACCGAGAACGCCGAGCGGTCCTATGCCGAGCTTGGCGCACTGGTCGGCCTGTCCCCGCCTGCCGTGCACGAGCGGGTCAAGCGTTACAAGGCGTCTGGCCGGATCGCGCGGGTTGCGGCGCTGCTGGACCCGTCGCAGACGGGAAAGGGGTTCCTGTCCTTTGTGCATGTAGACACGACGGGCTGGGGCAAGACGCAGGCGCTGATGGCTTTTGAGCGGTTCCCTGAGGTCGAAGAGATCCATTCGGTCACCGGCGATACCTGCATGTTGCTCAAGGTGCGGGTGGCGTCCAACATGGCTATGGAGGCGCTTTTGGCGCAGCTCTACGCCCTGCCCGAAGTCGTTTCGACAAAAAGCTACGTGGTGTTGTCGACCTATCTTGAGCGCCCGGTGCAGCCCGGCATTTCCGAAGAGCTGACGCAGACTAGCCCAGCACTGTCACCAGATCGCTGAAATCGGCATCGATACGCGCCCGGATCACGTCGGCCAGGCGGCGATAGGCGGGCGGCGTGCCGCTGCCGATGCGCCAGGCGAGGCCAACCTCGCGCGTTGCTGCGGGGCGCAGCGGCACACAAACGACGTCCGCATCACGCCGGGCCACCTCGGACCAGACATAAAGCGCTGGCAGGATCGACACGCCCATGCCCAGCGCGACCATCTGGCGAACGGCATCGAGGCTGGTGCCCTCGAAATCTGCACGCAGCACGGCACCGGCCTCTGCGGCCAGCGACATCATCTGGCGGTGCAAACCATATGACGCGCTCAGCGCCAGCATGTCCTCCCCCACGAGGTCTGAAGCCGTCACCCGCTCTGCCCGGGCGATTGGGTGGTCCCGCGCCACAGCGAGGCGCAAGTCCTCGCGAAACAGTGGGCGTACCCGCACCTCGTCTTCGGGCAAGGGCAACTGGGCGAGGATCAGGTCGTGGCGACCGGCCAGCAGGTCCTCAAGCAGGGCGCGGGGCGTGCCGTCACGAATAACAAGCCGGAGGTCTGGATGTTCCTGGTGCAGGTGGCGCAGGACACGCGGCAACAGGTAGGGCCCAACGGTCGGGGACGCCCCCAGCCGCAGCGTGCCGGTCAGCGTGTCCCCTGCAGGCCGCGCCGCCTCCTTCAAAGCATGCACCTCGCCCAAAATTCGCTCGGCCCGTTGGGTCACATCACGCCCTGCCGGCGTCAGGATAAGCCCAGAGCGGCGGCGCTCGACCAACCGCGCGCCCACGGCCTCCTCCAGTAGTGCAATCTGCTGACTGAGCGAGGGCTGACTGATCCCGAGTTGGCGTGCCGCTTCCCGGTATTGAAGCACACCCGAGAGGGTTGAGAAGTAGCGTAGTTGGCGCAGGGTGATGTCCGGCATGGCGGCCCCAATATTGTATAGTTTATTCCTATACTATTTTACAGCGTCATTGTCTTTCCCTTTCGTCTCTCGGCCCAATCTTTGGCACACGAAGCCAGTGCGTAGCTCAACCTTTGCGAAAGACAGCGACATGGACATCAACGGCACAAACGGAAACGACACGCTGACCGGGACCGGCGGCAATAACGAAATCATTGGACGCGCGGGCAATGACAGCCTGAGCGGGCTTGGCGGACGCGACGAGCTTTATGGCGGCGCTGGCAACGACACGCTGGACGGCGGTGCAGGCAATGACGAGCTGAGAGGCGGTGCAGGCGCGGACCTGTTCAGCTTTGGCGCGGGCCGTGACACCATCGAAGACTTTGGCGCGGGAGACACGATCGAGCTTTCCCCTCGTCTTGGCGTGGCAGATTTCAGCACACTGCAAGGGCTGGCCAGCCCGCGCGACGGCGGTGATGATACGCTGCTGACCTTCGGCAATGGCCATACGCTACTTCTGGAGGATGTATCCGTCGGCGAACTGACAGCGGCGATGTTCGACTTTGGCGGGGCCACGCCGCCGCCGCCGCCAAACCCACCAAGCGATCCGTTTGGTGCAACCCAAGGCCGCGATGTGATTAACGGCACGAACGGCGCCGACGTGATTGATGGATTGGGCGGCAGCGATGTGATCCGCGGGCTGAACGGCAATGACGACATCGACGGGGACGCGGGCAATGACCGCCTGTTCGGTCAAGGTGGCCGCGATACGCTGGATGGCGGCGCGGGCAATGACCGGCTTGTCGGCGGTGGCGGCAACGATGATCTTGACGGCGGAACCGGCAGCGACGTGCTGGTCGGCGGCGGCGGCAGCGACGATCTTGATGGCGGCGCGGGCAACGATGAGCTGATCGGCGGTGGCGGCAATGACTCGCTTGATGGCGAAGGCGGCAATGACAGCCTGAATGGCGGCGGCGGTCGCGATGACCTGGAAGGCGGCAGCGGCAACGATACGCTCATCGGTGGTGCAGGTAACGACATGCTGGAAGGCGGTGCTGGCTCCGATACGTTCATCTATTCAGGCGGGCGCGACGTGATCGAAGACTTTGGTCTTGGCGGGGACGTTATTGTGATCAACCCCGGTCTGGGCCTCAACGACTTCGACGCGCTCATGGACGCATCCCGCGTTGTGGGTGGCGGCGATGACCTTCGCATCGACTTTGCCGGAAACAATTTCCTGCTGCTGGAGGATGTCAGCCGCACCGACCTGACGGCGGGTGATTTCGACTTCATATAACAGAGGCCGCAAAGGTCCGACGGGGAGGAGCGGGGCGTGCGAGAGCGCGCCCCGACGCTCGTTTAAGCGGGCGCGGGGACCGGCAGGTCCATCATGAGGCCTGCCATCTCGTCGAGGTCATCAGAGCTGATGGCGCAGGCCGCGTTCTGCGACATGCCGTGGTTGGCCGCGTTTTTCATCAGGTCCGACAGCGCGCTGGGGGTGATATCGGCGCACACCTCGGGCAGCTCGCGCGGGATGGCGCAGCGGCGCATCAGGGCTGCGAATGTGTCTGGCAGGGCGTGGGCTGTGGCGGGCCCGCCCAGCGCCTGTGCCGCCAGCGCGTAGTTCTCGGCGCCATCGGGGCGTTGCACCAGCCAGGGCAGTGTGACCTCCAGCGCGAGGCCAGTGGCCAGCCCGTGGTGGATCCGTGCGAGCGAGCCGAGCGAATGGCTGATGTTGTGGCCCATATGCGTGTTGCAGTTGTGCAGGGTCAGACCCGCAAGCGTGCTGGCCCAAAGCACCTGTCCGCGCGCCTCGATGTCGTCACCTTGCGCCACCGCACGAGGCAGGCCATCCGCCAAAAGGCGCAGCGCCTCTAACCCGAAATGTCGCCCGCCCGGGCTGGAGGAGCGAGACGTGACGCCTTCGAGCGCGTGGGCCACCGCATCGATACCCGTCCAGGCGGTGATGTGCGGCGGCAGGCTGATCGTCAGCGCGGGGTCGAGCACGGCATGGGCAAACATCAGCTCTTCGCCCCAGAACCAGTTTTTGGCTCCGTCTGCGGTCGACACGATAGAGGTGCGGGTCACTTCAGAGCCCGTCCCGGCTGTGGTCGGGATCGCAATGGCGGGCAGACGGTTTTGCGGGAAGGGCGCGGCGGCCAGTGCAAAGCGCGCGGATGGGTGGCCTGAGGGCGCAATCGCCGCGACCAGCTTGGCCGCGTCCATCGCCGCGCCGCCGCCCAGACCGATCACGGCCTGCGCTCCGGCGTCGCGGGCGGCCTGCGCCAGCGCGTCAACCAGCGCCTCTTTCGGCTCGCCCACGATGCTGGCCTCGGTCACGCAGGCGATCCCCGCGGCGTTCAGATCAGCCCCAAGGCGCGCAGCCACGCCCAGCTCGCCAAGGATCGCGTCGGCAATCAGCAGTACGGGGCCGCCGCCCAGCCCGGCCACGATCTGCGGCACGTCGGCGATCCGGTCAGGACCAAAGGAAATATGCGGCACACGGCCCATATCGAAAGGGGTGATCATGTTGGGCGCTCCATGCCAAAATCTGATCGCCAGCCTTTGCCCGCGCGCGCGCCGCTGTCTACAAAAAAATGTCTGACATTAGGTCAATCGCTCACCGGTCGTCGCCGCCGTCGCCAGCGCCGCCCTCCAGCAAGTCGTCGTCGATCCCCGCCTGCGCAGCGGCCATGGCGGCCTGCTTTTTCGCCTCGGGCATATCCTTTTGCTCGTCCGCGATGCGCACGGTGACTTCCCGATGTGCAAACTTGATCCCCTCACGCTCGAAAAGGGAGCGGATCTGTTCATAAACTTTCTTGCGGATCACCCACTGATCGCCCGGCTTGGTCATGAACTTCACGCGGATGATCATCGCGCTGTCCTGCATTTCGATCACGCCCTGCGATTTCAGGGGCTGGATGAAGTCTTGCCCGATCTCGGGGTCTTCCAGCATCTCCTGGCCCAGCTTCTTGATCAGCTTGCGGACCTTGTCGACATCGGTGTCGTAGGTCACCCGCAGGGGCAGTTTCATCATCACCCAATCGCGCGAATAGTTGGTCAGCACCTGAATTTCGCCAAAGGGAATGGTGTGCAGCGCGCCCAGGTGGTGGCGCAGCTGGAACGAGCGGACAGAGATCTTTTCGACCGTGCCTTTCACGCCGCCGGTGTCGATATACTCGCCGCGCCGAAAGGCGTCGTCGAACAGAAAGAACGCGCCTGAAAAGATGTCGCGCACCAGCGCCTGGCTGCCAAAGCCGACCGCCACGCCGACAATGCCCGCGCCCGCGAAGAGCGGCGAGACGTTCACGCCAAGCTCAAGCAGAATGATCAACACAACCGTTACGACGATCACGATCAGCACGAAGGCGCGAAAGAGCGGCAAAAGTGTTGCCAGCCGACTGGCCGACGATCCGCCGCCTTCGTCGCCCAGTTCCGCCTCGGGCGCGTCGCCGGCCTCGTCCGCGATCTTGCGGTCGATCCAGATG
>JBCBCP010000054.1:0-20738 GCA_038530575.1 Pseudomonadota bacterium | reverse complement strand
AACCCATCGTAGACGTCGTCATTGTCGTTGTGCACGAGGTCCATAAAGGCTTGCAGGTCAGGTGTGGACCACCAGCCATCCAGATATGCGTCGCAAAATCCCAGATCCCCCTCGCGCAAAAGCCGGGAAAACAAGTCCGGGTTATGGATGTCCATCTCCGCGATCGGTCCCGGGTTCTTTCCCTGCGCCCGGAACCGGCGCCCGTCAGGCAGCACGAAATCGCAACGCCCATTGTTCATCGCTTGCGCCATTTTGAAGACGTTCGCGAAATAGCGCGGCAGCCCTTGTTGCCCATCCGTGCTGGTCAATACGTCCGGCGTGAGCGTGCTCGGAGCCATATTCATCCTCATTCCCCTTGTTCTTGTATTGTCAGGCTAGGCTGACAGTCTGACCGTTGCAAGCGCCCTATCCAGGCGACACCACGCGGATTTTTTGTATTGCTGCAATTTGTTACGTGCCGAGTGGCGTTTTGGTTTTGCCAAACACGCGGATGTCAGAAACCCCGTTTCTCATAGGCTTCAAGCGCGCGCGCACGCCCTTTGTCCGCCGCCACGATGGGCGATGGGTACGCCGCATCCGGGCGCATGTTCCAGTGCTTCGGAATTGCCTCGAAGTAAGACAACGCGTCTGCGTGCTTGTCCTTGTAGGGCTCGGCCAGCCAGCGGGATGAGTAGCTGCGATCTTTGTCGAACTTGTCGAGCTGCGTTTCGGGGTTGAAGACGCGGAAATAGGGGGTCGCATCGGGGCCAGAGCCCGCAGACCATTGCCAGCCCATCGCGTTGGAGGCCGGATCCCAGTCTATCAGGCAGTCTTCGAACCATTTCTGGCCAATGCGCCAATGGCACAGCAGGTGCTTGGTAAGGTAGCTGGCCACGATCATGCGGCCGCGGTTGTGCATGCGGCCGGTCACATACATCTCGCGCATCGCCGCGTCGACAAAGCGGATGCCGGTCCGGCCTTGCTTCCAAGCCTTCACCTCGGCTTTGCCCTCATCCTCGTTCCAGGGAAACGCGTCCCAGTCCTCTTTCCAGTTGCCGTCCAGAATGCGCGGCGTGTGATGCATCAGGTGATAGGCAAACTCGCGCCAGACCAACTCCTTCAGGAACGTTTCCGCGCCCGGCTTGCCGTCCTCCATCGCGCGCGCACCAGCCTGCCAGCATTGATGCGGCGAAATCTCACCCAGCGCGAGGTTTTCGGAAAGGTTCGATGTGCGGTCCTCGCCCGGAACATCGCGCCCCTCATCATAGCTGGCGACAAGTTGCGCCATGAAATGCCCAAGCCGGGACTGCGCCGCACTCTCGCCCAGACGCACATGGGGCCGCACGATATCTGCGCCCCGCTGCATCCCCGCGCCAAGCGCCCAGCCCGCCAGATCCTCGCTGTCGGGCCAGCTATGCGGTGCGGGTATGGTGGGCGCTGGCAGCGGCGCGTCGACATCGCGGGTGCGGACCATCTTCCAGAAGGGCGTGTAGACCTTGTAAAACCCGCCTGTCTTCGTCTCCACCGTCCAGGGCTCGAACATCAGGTGACCGCCGAAGGATTTCGCCTCGATCCCCTGCCCCTTCAGCGCCTCCTTGATCTTCGCGTCGCGCGCGGTGGCCGCGGGATCGTACAGGCGCGACCAGTACACCGCATCGGCGCCCGTTTCTGCGATCAGCCCTTGCAGGACCTCGAGCGCGTCGCCCGAGCGGAAAACCAGCCGGCTGCCCTTATCCCCATAGCTCTGCGCAAGCTGATCAAGCCCCAGACCCAGCCGCCACGCCGGCGCAGTGCCAAGGCTGTCAACCTGATCATCTCGGATGAAAACGGGGATCACGGGGCCACGTTTCGCGGCGGCGGTCAGGGCGGGATGGTCGGAAAGGCGCAGATCGCGGCGCAGCCAGAGGAGTGTCGTCATGCTGCGCCAGCTAGGGCGATTTGCGGACAAGAAAACGGGCGCGCCGCAGATAACGGCGCGCCCGCAAAATTTAGCTGTGACGGTGGCTTATTCCGCCGGGGTGCTTGCAATCTCTGAGTGCACTGTTGGCACGCCAAGGGCCTCGCGCCGGCCATCGTTGAAGATGGCTTTGACGAGGGCAAAGCACATCAGGACCATCACGACAGAGAACGGCAAGGCACCGATCACCATAGCTGTCTGGATCGCAGAGGTGCCGCCCGAAAGCAGCAAACCGCCCACGACCAGCGCCAGCGCCGCGCCCCAGAAAATGATGTGCGGACGCGCCTTCGGCCCCTCATCACCCGCCGCGTTGATCGTGTTCACGATCAGGACGGCGGAGTCAGCGGAGGTGACCAGGAAGGTCATCAGCAAGACCACGATCAAAACCGCCATGCCCCAGGCCAGAGCCTCAGCAATGGGCGCCAGCATGAACTCGGTCATGGCAAAGATCTTGTCGCCGTTGCCCGCGTCAAAGATCACGCCATCCGCGCCACCATAAAGTTCAAGCCAGATCGCGGTGCCACCTGCCCAGGAGAACCAGACCATGCACATCAGACCGGGTACGATCATCGCGCCCAGCACGAATTCGCGGATCGTCCGCCCGCGCGAGATACGCGCGAGGAAGAGGCCCACGAAGGGTGCAAAGGCGATCCACCAAGCCCAGTAGAACACTGGCCACCAGCCCTGCCATTGCGCCAGCAGGAAGGCTTCGGACCCTTCAACCCCGTCCGAGAAATAGACGTTGAAGGACAGGAACGGCAGGTTGAGCAGGTAATCATAGAGGCCAACAAACATCGCCGTTGCACCAAACCAGGTCGCGCCGAAGATGATGAAAAAGCCCAGAAGCACGATCGACAGGACCATATTCAGGTTGGACAGCCACTTGATGCCCTTGCCCACGCCCGACAGGGCCGAGAGTGTCGAGGCGCCCATGATAAAGCCCAGCGCTACCAGAATGCCGACAAGGTTCACGGTGCCCGCGATGCTTTCGCCCGCCTCGTTTACCGCGCCTTCGGCATAAACCAGCCCGCCAATGCCGATCCGGGTCAGACCAGCAACAAACTGATCAACCCCGAAGCCCAGCGTTTGCGCCACGCCGAGGATTGTCGCAACCACGGCGACGATGTCCACGAGGTGCCCCAGCGGGCCCGACAGCGCCTTGCCAAAAAGCGGCGTCAGCGCAGAGCGGATGGTCAGCGGAAGACCCCGGCGGTAGCTGAAGAAAGCCAGCGCCAGTCCGATGATTGCATAGCAGGCCCAGGCCCCCGCGCCCCAGTGCAGGAACGACCAGACATAGGCGGTGCGAATGTTGTCCTCTCCGGCGGCGGTGGTCAGGCCCTGGATCACGCTTGGGTTGTTCTGAAAGTGCGCCACCGGCTCTGCCACGGCCCAGGTCAGCATGCCAACGCCGATACCAGCGCCGAACATCATGGAAAACCAAGAAAAATTGCTGAATTCGGGTTTGTCGCCCGGCTGGCCCAAAAGCAGGCGCCCGCCGGCGGGCCACAGCGCCAGCCCAAGGCACACGATGACGAAGAGTGCCACAACCCAGATGTACCACGCCGCAAAGTTCGCGAGGATGACCGAGTTCAGATCGCCCAGCACGCGGCCCGATTGTGTCGGCCAGAAGATGCACCAGACCACGAGGATGGAGATGATGGCCTTACTGACAAGGGTGACGTCCTTGCTAAAGCCGCCGTAAAATCCGCTGTCCGCCGTTTTGATCGGCAGATCGGTTAATGGTGGTTTCATTGTTTTGTTCCCTGTTTGCGACCTTTTTAAGGCCTGTTGGCAAACAGAGCGTATCAGGCCTTGTCAAAAAGCCTACACAAATTAGTTGTGAGGGTCCGCTAGCTTGCGTCCAAGGCGCCACGGATAGCTGCCGCATGCCCCGCGATCACGTCCATGTCGCCCATTTTACCCGGTGGGCGCATCGACACGCCTTCCCAACGCGGCAGGATATGGAAATGCAGGTGGAACACTTCCTGCCCGCCCGGCCCCTCGTTGAACTGCTGGATGGTGATGCCGTCCGCCTCAAGCCCCGCCTTGGCCGCGTTCGCCACAGTGCGGACCGTGCGCATGACCGCGGCCAATTGCGCGTCCGAGGCGTCGAGCACATTGCGGCAGGGCGTTTTAGGGATCACCAGACAATGTCCATCGGCGCGAGGCATGATGTCCATGAAGCACAGCGTATCGTCATCCTCAAAGACGCGGGTTGAGGGGATCTCTCCGCGCAGGATCTTGGCAAAGATGTTCTGGTCGTCATAGGCGGTCATGCCTGCCCTCCGTCGTCATGCATTTTGTGCAGCTTAGTTCGCCCAGCACGGCGCGCCAGAAGATAAATCCGCGCTTCAAAAATTAATTCGCCAGCGCTATTGAACGTTGTTCACGCAAGGCTGATATGAACATTGTTCACAAGAGAGAGATGTTTCATGGAACTTGCGCTTATCCTCATACCCATCGCTGTTGCGGTCGGCTTCGGCATCATGGGCTGGAAAACAGTTATGCGCCGTGCCGCAGTGCTTTTCGGCGTCACGCTCGCGCTCACAATGATCGGAAATATCGGTCTCTGGGTGGCGACGGACAACGCGCAAGGCTGGGACGGAATTGGGTACTTTCTGATTATGATTGGAACCAGCCTGCCCGCCACCCTTGGCTTGCTGATTGGTGGCGGGCTTGCACTGATGTTTCGGGGAAGGTTGAATGTACCGTCCTGATCGGGTCACAGCGCAACGGCAAACGCCCGGCCTTTGTGGGGCCGTTCGGCGAAGCCCGCGGCAAGGTAGAGCCGCGCCGCCGCGTCATTGCCGGGCGCGGTGCCGATGCTGAGCTGCGCGCAGCCTTGCCGTTTCGCCTCTTTCCGGGCCGCAGTCAGCAAAGCCGTCCCGATCCCCTGCCCGCGCGAGCGGCTGCGGACATAGAGGTTATCAAGATGCAGCCCGCAGTCGCCCATGTGCGTCTTTACCGTGCGCACAAGCGACGCGTAGCCGACAAGGATGCCGCTGCGCTCAGCAACCAACACCTGAAGCCAGCCTGAGGCCACCAATTCAGCCAACCGGCCCGCCTCCAGCGCGGCTTCGTCCCCGTGATGCGCTGCGAGCGCGTGGCTCATGCGGGCGACGGCCTCGGCCTCGCCCACGCGAATATGCCTGATCATCATTTCGTCCTTTCAAGCGTGCCGCCCAAAGGACCTTTCAAGAAAAAACCGCCCTCCGGGGGGCGGTTTCATCATCGCATACCTGGCCCCTTCGCTATACTGCGACGGGATACCAAAAGAGGGTGGTCAGGTGTGCCATGCGGGTCCATCGCATGGCACAGGCGCTTGGGTCAAGCGTTCACGTCGACGACGACACGTCCCTTGACCTGCCCCTTGAGGATGTCGGCGCCAAGGTCCGGCAGGTCCGACAGGGTTGCGGGCTGGATCATCGCTTCCAGCTTGTCCATCGGCAGGTCGGTCGCGATGCGGGACCAGGCGCGCAGGCGGTTGTCATAGGGCTGCATCACGCTGTCGATCCCCAGAAGGTTTACGCCGCGCAGCAGGAACGGGATGACGGTGGCGGGCAGCGCCGCACCGCCCGCAAGGCCCACCGCCGCGACAGATGCGCCATATTTCATCTGGCCCAGAAGGCGCCCCAGCATCGCGCCACCCACAGCGTCAACACAGCCGCCCCATGTCTCGCCTTCCAGCGGGCGCTTGACCGTCTCGTTGATCTCTTCGCGAGCAACAATCTGAGTCGCACCCAGCGAGGTCAGGTAGTCTGCCGTCTCGGGACGCCCCGTCACACCTGCCACCTCATGCCCAAGATGGGCGAGGATCGCGGTGGCAACAGATCCCACACCGCCTGCTGCGCCGGTCACCAGCACCGGGCCGTCTTTGATCCCGTGATCTTCCAGCGCCATCACCGCCAGCATCGCGGTAAAGCCTGCGGTCCCCACGGCCATCGCTGCGCGCGTATCCAACCCTTCGGGCAGCGGGACAAGCCAATCGGCCTTAACGCGGGCCTTCTGCGCATAGCCGCCCCAATGGGCCTCGCCCACACGCCAGCCTGTCAGCACAACCTTGTCACCAGGCTTGTAGCGGTCGTCTTCGGAGGCCTCGACCGTACCGGCGAAGTCGATCCCGGGCACGTGGGGGTAATTGCGGACCAGACCGCCACCGGGGCCAATGCACAGGCCATCCTTGTAATTTACGGTCGAGTATTCGACCGCGACCACCACGTCGCCCGCGGGCAGATCGTCGATCCCGATCTGTCCCACCGAAGCGGAGGTCTTTCCGCTGTCCTCGTCCTTGCGAACCACCAGTGCATTGAACATCGTTTTTCCTTTCCCGAAGGGTCTGCCCCTTCCTAGTTGAAATAGATTTTGGGACACCAGCGCCTGAGGCACGGCACCCCATTACATGTGCACGCCCGCGGCATGCGGAGGGGCTGTGCCTCCGGCCCAGTCTCTAGAGCCAGAACCCGTCCTGGACGGTCGCGTTCCGCATGCCGTCCTGTGTTTCGACCTCCAGCTTGGTGCCGGGCTCCCAGTGGGTCATGCGGACCATGCCAATGGCAACGCCGGTGCCAAAGTCGGGACTGCGCGCTGCAGAGGTCACCTGCCCCACACGCTTGCCGCCGCCATAGATCGGCCATTCACGGTCGCAAGGCGGGATATCCCTGTCGATGGCGATGGCACGGATCTGCTGCACCGGGCCTTCCTTGGACACCCGCAGCAGCGCATCGCGCCCCACGCAGCCAATGGCCGTCTGTGTGTCGCAAAACCGGCCCAGCCCGCATTCATGCGGCGTGTTGTCGTCGGTCATGTCATTGCCATAGGACAAAAGCCCGCCCTCGATCCGCTCGATCAGGTTTGGGCATCCGGCGCGCACGTTCAGATCCTCGCCAGCGGCAAACAGCTCGTCCCACAGCGGCATGCCAATATCGGAGCCTTCGACATAGATCTCAAAACCGCCCTGCTTGGAATAGCCTGACCGCGCGATGGCCAGATCGCGCCCCTCGTACTGGAACATGTCAAAGCGGAAAAAGCGGATATCGCGCACCCGGTCTCCAAAGACACGGGCCATAAGCTCGTCCGCCTTGGGGCCCTGAATGGCCAGCGGGGAGACGTCCGGCTCGTCGACCAGCACGTCGAGGCGATAGCCGTTGGCAATGCCTTTGACCCACAGCAACAGGTCCGAATCCGCAATGGAGATCCACCAGCGGTCTTCGGACAGCTTGACGGCGACCGGATCGTTCAGCATCCCGCCCGTCTCGTCAACGATGGGCACGTAATAGCATTGGCCGGGCAACATCCGGCGTAGATCGCGCGGGGTCAGCATCTGCATCAGCTTGCCCGCATCGGGTCCGCGCAGCTCGACCTGCCGCTCGACCGCGACATCCCAGACCTGCACATGGTTCTTGAGGTGATGATAATCCGCTTCCACGCTTTCAAACACGGTCGGCAGTAGCATCCGGTTATAGACAGTGAACGCTTTGGCCCCTGCTCGCTCCACCCCATCAGAAAAGGGTGTCCGGCGCAGACGTCGGGAGGTGGAAATCGTCGCCATCATCAGCTGTCCTCCGGCATAAAGACAATATCAGTAACAGGGGCCTTGAGCCCCGCGGCAGTGACCATCGCATGCACCTGGCCGCGGTGATGGGTCTGATGGTTGAACATGTGCACAACGCAATGCGACATGGGTTTCGACAGCGTTTTGCCGGTCATGCCCGAATGCCAGGTCAGATCGCCCGTCAGGTCGATGGTGTTCAGCCCGTCCGCCCAAACACGGATCGCGCCATCCATGCGAAAACGCTCTGCGCTCCAGACGCCGAAGGTTGGAGTGAATATGGTGTGTCCGTCCGCGCCGACGCTGGGAGCGTCCACGCCGGGGACGAGCCGTGACATCCACATCGCGTCGCCCCACAGGATGTGGTTGAGCGTGGAAAAGATGGAGCCAAAGAATGCACCTCGGTCCTCGTGCAGCACCTCATCGGGCTGGCCCTCCAGCGCCTCTGTCAGCTGCCGGTTCTGCCAAGCGTTATAGCGCGCCATGAGGCGCACGTAGTCGGCGTCGATCACGGGGTTGGGCCTTTCCAGTCAATCGGGCAGACCTCGGCCGACTTGCCGCCAAAGTCCCACACCCGGCCATAGTCACGCACTCGCGACTTCAGGCCGACAGCGGCGATGATGTCCGGACCCATCCAGTATTTGGAGTTGGAAATCATCACGGGGTGGTCCGGCGATTTGCCACCGACAAATTCGATCTCACCCTGAATCTTGCGCCCGATCATGATCGACCGGCGGTTGCCGTCGCGCACAATCTCGACCGGCGCGCGCTCGGCGCCGATGATCTCTGACACAAGCATGGTGAAAAGGCCCGTCGTACCACCCGCTTGACCTGAAAAGATCTGAAGGATGCCGTTATAGGCCTTCCCGCTGGCCCGCTCATCGACATAGGCCGCAACCTTCCAGTTGCCCTCGCCCATGCGGCCCGGAATGTCGACCAGAAGCCCGACGTTCAAGCCCGATAGATCCTCGCCCTCATAGTGGCCTTCATCGATCGCAATCGCCATCCACGCATGGCAATGCCCCTCGGTGGGCGGGTGTGCGCCAAGGCTGACGACGCAAGGACAAAAGACAGTGCACGAGCAGTTGAGAAACAGCTCGCCCTTGATCGCCCATTCGGTCGGTGTCGCGGTGCGGCGCCCCGGGTTGGGCATCCGGCTGTCGATGCGCTGCGATACGGGCAGCTTGTCGGCGCCCTCTTTGCGGGTGACGGCCATTTGTCTTCTCCTCCCTGCGGCGCAAAGCGCGCCGTTATCCCAGCAGCGGCCAGCCGATCACGGCCAGCCCTGCGGCGATGAGGATTGCCCCCATCGGTTTTGTCACAACATGCCCGATTTGCGGCAGCTTTTCGAGCACCATGAACAGGGTCGCGAGACCCATCCACGCAAGGTTCATCATACCGCCAACAAAGCCCAGCGCCATGAAACCCCAGCAGCAACCGACACAGAATGCGCCAAGGCCGAGGCCCATGCGCAGACCGCCCGCAAAGCCGGTTTTCCAATGCCCTAGGAAATACATCCCCGGACTGTGGCATACGCCGTGGCAAATCTCCTTGGCACGGGTAAATTGAAAAGCCCCCACAACGATCAGCAGCGCACCGCCCATCCAAGGCTGTTTCGGAAAGCCCAGCATGTCGATGACGCCGCCAAAGAGAAGCGCCAACTGCACCCCTGCAATCGCCGCCGCAAACGCAACCCAGACGATGAAATAACCCAGCAACACGCCCCACCAGCCCGCGCGCGTCCCCGTCGCCGACACCATCAGGTCCTCGTAAGCGCGCAGGGTCGGCACCAGCGTTGGCAGCATCATCGCCGCCATCATCCCCGCCCACATCGCGAACAGCGGGCCAAAATTGGCCATGGGCATATACATTGGCATGCGCGGATCCATGGCCGCCATGCGCTGCGCCATCTCGTTCGGGCGGCCCAGCAAATCAAGGCCCATGCCGATGCTCATGCCGTACATCCAGACCCAAGAGGCCAGAATGACGGCGAAAAAGCCAATCCAGCTGAGGGACCGCAAGGCAGGTGACATGAAAAACCCCGTCGACTCAAACCGAGAAGATTGCTACCGTGAATGTCAGACATTTAATTGTAAGACAAATGAAATCATCAACAGCGCGCGCTTCGTCTTCGGACCTGTCCGCCCAGATTGCCAAAGCGATCCGGGACGCGATTGTCTCGCGCGAGCTGGATGTGAACCAGCGCCTGCCCTCCGAAGCCGAGCTGGCTGACCAGTTTCAGGTGTCACGCCCAACGGTGCGCGAGGCACTAAAACGGCTGGCGGCGCAATCGCTGATCCGAACACAGCGCGGTGCATCGGGCGGTGCGTTTGTGAACCGCCTGTCGTTCGAGGAAGCCTATCCGCAGCAGATCACGACCTCTACGCTGCTTTTGTCGATGAACGCGGTCAGCTTTGATGTCGCCTGCGAGGCGCGGTACGCGCTTGAACGGGCCTGTGCCCCGCTGGCGGCGCAGCGACGCACACCCGACCAACTCGCCACCATGCGCGCGGAGATTCTGCGGCAAGGCGCGCCGGGCCTGAGCGATGAGGCGTTTTGCGCCTCTGACGTCGCCTTTCACCGGGCGCTTGTGGACGGCGCGGGCAATCCGGTTTTGTCCTATCAACTCGCCGGCGCGGTCGAGGCGATGCAGCCCTTGATGAACATGATCACCTTCACCGCCCGCTCGCGCGAGGCCATCGTGGCGTTGCACACCGAAATCGCCGACGCGCTGGAGGCGCGTGACGCCGCCGCGACCGACAGCGCGTTGGTCAAACTCGAAGCCTACACCCGCGAGCTGGCCGATACCGTCGCCAACGCACGCAACAAATCCAAGAGGGAGCAGTAACCCCCGCACATTGCCCGCATGAACGGGCGCAACAATTTAATGGTGGGGGCACATTACAACCAGCGTCTGGGAGGACCGCACCATGAATTTAAGACCTGATCCAACATTTTACCCGTCGCCGCGTATGGCGATGGAGGCCCCGGCCGAGACCGTGGCCTTTACACTGATGCTTAGCCCCGACGGGTCCAAGCCCGATGGCCTTGCCGTCGTCGACGTGAACCCCGAAAGCGACACCTACGGGAATATCCTGAACACGCTTTATGTGCCGAACCTTGGCGACGAGTTTCACCATTTCGGCTGGAACGCCTGTTCGTCTGCCCTGTCGCCCCTCACAGGCCACGCGTTCCTTGAGCGTCGCTACCTGATCATTCCCGGCATCCGGTCCTCGCGCATCTATGTCATCGACGTCAAAGACCCGATGGACATGAAAATCCACAAGACCATCGAGCCCGAAGAGCTGATGTCGAAGACAGGCTACAGCCGCCCGCACACCATTCATTGCGGGCCCGAAGGCATCTATGTCTCGACCCTTGGCGGCGGCGGGGCTGACGGCACCGATGGCCCTCCGGGCATTTTCATTATGGATTGTCAGACCTTCGAAATCCTCGGCCGGTACGAGATGGACCGCGGCAATCAGGACAAGCACTACGATTTCTGGTGGAACCTGCCGCGCGATTACATGGTCAGCTCCGAATGGGGCCTGCCGCCGCAGTTCGAGAACGGCGTCGTGCCGGATGACCTGCTCAGCAACAAATACGGCCACACGATCCACTTCTGGGATCTGCGCGGGCGCAAGGTGACCAAGTCGATCGATCTGGGCGAGAACCATCAGATGGCGCTGGAAATCCGCCCCGCACATGATCCGGTCAAGGAATACGGCTTCTGCGGCGTCGTGGTGGATACGACCAACCTTCAAGGCGCGATCTTTACCTGGTGGCGCGATGAGGCGGGCGAATGGCAGGCTAAGAAGACGATCACCATCGACCCGGTGCCTGCGGACGCAGATGACTTGCCCGACCTGCTGAAGGGGTTTGGCGCCGTGCCGCCGCTGGTCACCGACATCGACCTGAGCCTTGATGACAAGTATCTGTATGTGTCGTGCTGGGGTCTGGGGGAGATGCACCAATACGACGTCAGCGATCCGATGAATCCGGTTCTGGCGGGTAAAGTCGAAATTGGTGGCATCGTCGCGAACCACAAGCACCCCAATGGCAAGACCTTTGGCTACGGCCCGCAGATGGTCGAGATCAGCCGCGACGGCAAGCGCGTCTATTGGACGAACTCGCTGTATTCCACGTGGGACGATCAGTTCTACCCCGGCGACCGGGGCGCCGCGATGGTCATGGCCCATGTTGGCGAGAATGGCGGCATCACCCTCGATGAAAAGTTCTGGACCGAGTTTCCGGAGGGCTATCGCAGCCACCAGATCCGTCTTGAGGGCGGGGACTGCTCGACCGACAGCTTTTGTTATCCAAACGTCTGAAGCATTGACGGCGCGCTGAATAGCGCGCCGCCTTTTCATTTTCATACCTTTCACGTTGCGCGTGTGGCATCGCGCGCAGGAGCGTAAGACATGGAGCTGAGCACCGCCGCGGGCCTATGGCTCGCTGTTGTTGCCTCTGGGCTTTATCATGGGCTGAACCCCGGGATGGGCTGGCCTCTGGCCGTCTCTGCCGCGCTGTTTGAACGGCGCGCTGGAGCGCTTTGGCCTGCGATTGGGGCGCTTGGTGTGGGCCATTTGGCGGCAATGGTAGGCCTGCTTTTGCCCTTCTCGCTGATGGTGCTGCTGGTTGACTACGCCACCGAAATCCAGATCGCGGCCGGGGTGATCGTGATCGGCATGGGCCTGTATCTGCTGATCACTCGCCGCCACCCGCGGTTTCTGGCCCGCGTGCCGCCGCACCGGCTGGCGCTGTGGTCCTTGCTTGTGGCGCTGGCGCACGGGGCCGCTTTGATGCTGGTGCCAATCTATCTGGGCCTGTGCGATCTGGCAGAACTGGACGCCGGGCATCAGGCAGCCGGTACGCTGATGACCTCGCTCGGCATCGCGCTGGGGGTGGCCGTACTGCACACCGCCGCGATGGTCGGCTCGGGTGGCGCGCTGGCCTATGGGGTGCACCGCTGGCTCGGCTTGCGATTCCTGCAAAAAGGCTGGTTCGACCTTGAGCTTGTCTGGGCGCTGAGCCTGATCGCCGTCGGCGCAATTGGACTTTGGACAGCACTCTAGGCTTGGCATAAACGCGCGTCGCTCGTTAAGCTGCGCAAAAAGACCGGAGCAGTCATGCACGAACAGGCCCGCCGATGAGACGGCTTTTAGACGCCACGCTGGGGCGCGCCGTCCGTCATTTCCTCTTTCTGCTGGTCCGCGCGTATTATGCGCTGGGCTACAACGTCTCAATGTCGGGAAAGCACCTGCTGCAGGATAACCCCGGCGCGCTGATCCTCGCCACACATGTCAGCCGGCATGATGGCCCACTTCTGCTTTGCGCCCTTTACACAACCGCCCGCGTGCGCCCGATCGTGCATTACAACGAATACCACAACAAGGTGCAGTGGCTGCCGATGTTCACCATATCGGCCATTCCGGTCAGCTCGCCGCGCAATTGGGATCCGGAACGGCGGGCGGCTTTCAAGGCCCAGCAGCTTGGCGTGGTGCGCAAGGTAATGGAACGGGGCAATCCCGTGCTGCTTTTTCCGGGTGGGGAATCCCGCCAGCAAGAGCGCGAGCTTGTCCCGCCAAAGTTCACGGGCGCCTACGACGTCATGAACGCCGCCCCTGACGTTCCGGTCCTGCTGGCCCGGATTGACGGGCTTGGACGCTTTCAAAAGGTACGCCACGACCATCTTCTCAGCTTTATCGGGATACGGCGGGGCCGGCGGCACGTCCGTGTCGACATTGCCGCGCTTGATGGACTTGACCCGACCCAGCCCATCGAGGCGTTCAACACGAAACTGGAGACGCTTTTGAACACGCCCATCCCGGACCGCATTGCCGCGCCTGCCTCTGCGGACTAGGTCCTGTGCATGATAGACGCCCTGAACATGATCTGCGCGATCCTGACGATTGGCTTTGGCCTCTTCGGATTTCTGGCGCCGCGCTACACCGCGTCGGCGCTTGACCTGCAAACCACCGCCAGCACGATGGGGCTGAGCGAAATACGCGCCTCGGTCGGTGGGCTCTTCGTCGTGGCGGGTCTCGCGGCGCTGTGGCTTGGCACGCCGATGGCCTACGCGATGATCGGCTTTGCCTTCGCCGGCGCCGCATTGGGCCGCGTTCTCAGCCTGATCTTCGACCGCCCGCCGCTCCGCAAGATCCTGATTTTCGGCGGGATCGAAGCCGCGCTGGCCGCATGGCTGATCCCCGCAAACCTCCTTTAAACAAGCGCTTAAGAAGCATTCTTAAACAAAAATTCACGCCTTCACTTGGCAAAATAAACCTCCCGCGGAGCGTCCGGTTGCTTGCACCAAGCCCCGCACTCGACTATTTGTACAACGTCCTTCGGGACTATGGACATAAACGCGCTCGTAATAAGCGGATCGGACCCGGGGGCGGTACCCGGCGGCTCCACCAACCATCCTTCGTTTGGGGATCATGGGGCCGAAACAGGATCGACGAACGTCTAAAGGGGTTTGCTTTGTCTCGGCTGTCTGCCACCGTTATCGGCGAAACAAGTATAGTTGCAAACGACAACCATGCTCCGGTCGCAGTTGCCGCGTAAGCGGTAACGAGATCGAAATCTAAGCCCTTGCGCCTAGCCGCGTAAGGCGGGGCCCGCCGGAGCCTGGCAACAGAATCCGGCGCTTTCCCACAAATCTGTGTCTTTTAACGCGCAGTTCATGCAGGTCGGTTACGCCCGTTGCAAAGAAAACTGGATGACCGCGATGACAGACAAGCGGGCCGTGCTGGAGGCGTTTTATCGCGAAGTCTGGCAAGAAGGGCACCTTGACCGAATAGGCACGTACTTTGCCCTTGGCGGCGAGGCGCGCGGGCTCTTGCCCGATCTGGATTTCACGCCCGATGATCTGCGCGATCTGATCGCGGTCAATCGCGAACGCATAGACCAGATTGAAACCCGGATTTTGCATGTGGTGGAACAGGGTGATTGGCTTAGCGCACTGCTTGAAATGCGCGGCGTCAGCATCGACACCGAGACGCCCGTTGTCCTGACCGGTCAACTCATGGCGCGCTTTGATGCGACGGGAAAGATTGCAGAGGTCTACAACAGCTTTGATTTTCTATCCTACTTTGAACAGCTTGGGCAGCTACCGCGCAACGTGTTCCCACTGCTTTTGACGGGGGCCGTTTTTCGCTGAACCTGTCGCGGAACCGTTGCATCCCATATGCTAAGCGCAGGTTGACGGCGCAGCGCGCGGCATGGATGATAGACGTTGGGGGATAGCGGCGCCCCGACCTCGGCATGTGCCCAAGGCTCGCACCAAAAGCCTGTGCGAGGATCAAATAATGGCCCTTCCCTTATTCATGCCGACCGAACAACTGCGCGATAAGCTTGGCACGCCGAATGTTCCCCTGTTAATCGATGTTCGAATTGAAGCGGATATCGCGGACGATCCCCGCCTTGTACCCGGCGCGCGGCAAATGCCTCATACGGATATCCCCGCCATAGTAGAGGCGGCGTGCGGTGCCGCTGGTGTTGTCATCCTCTGCCAAAAGGGCGCAAAGCTTAGCCAGGGCGTGGCGGCGGCACTGCGCTTTCGCGGGATCCCTGCGCAGGCGCTGGCCGGAGGTACAGTCGCTTGGGCTGCCACGTGCTTTCCTGTCATTGACGTTTGCGCACGGCCAAAGGGCCCGCTGGTCAGCGCGCTGGACTCAGCGCAGGCGCTGCTGCGGGTATGGACCCTGCACCGCTTCGCCGCGCCCGAGGCAGAGGTGTGGATCGTCGCAGCGGATTCGGTGCAGGACGTTGCAAACCGTTTCGACGGAACCGCAACAACCGAGGACGCTGTACACGCATTGAAGCTGGAGCTGCCGGAGGCACTGACCCAAGCCGCTGAAGGCTGGATGCCGGACGACAGCGATCTGCAACGCGGCCTGCAGGCAGGGTACGCGCGGCTCGATGCAGCGTATCGCGCGGCATGGACCTCTGATGGCCAGGAGCGTATTGCATGAGGGATGTGAGCTGGGCCGAGCTGTGGCGCGTTTTTGGCCGGATCGGTGTTTTGAGCTTTGGCGGACCTGCCGCGCAGATTGCGCTGATGCAATCCGAACTGGTTGACCGCACCAAGTGGCTGAGCGAGGCACAGTATTTGCGTGCGCTCTCACTGTGCATGTTGCTGCCGGGGCCAGAAGCGATGCAATTGGCCACCTATGCGGGCTGGCGCCTGCGCGGCGTGCTGGGCGGGCTTTTGGCTGGCGCTTTGTTTGTGGTCCCTGGTGCGCTGGTGATTGGGGTACTGGCAGCCGTGTACCTGTCTTACGGCGACGCCCCGGTCGTGCGAGCGGCCTTTGTCGGGGTCAAGGCCGCCGTGATCGTGATCGTGGTGCAAGCGTTGATCCGCGTGGCCCGCAAGGCGCTGCGTGGCCCGGTGGCGACCGCGCTTGCGCTTTTTGCCTTTCTGGCTCTCTTTGCTCTCAACCTCCCCTACCCCGCCGTGATCCTTGTTGCGGCCGCGGTAGGTGCACTCACCGCGGCTGGCGCAGCAACCCAAGCGCCGCCGCCCGCGCGCGCAAACACCGGTCGCACTGTTCTGACCTGGACCGCGCTTTGGGCCATGCCGCTGGTTCTGGCCTGGGCGGCCGGATCGGGCTTTTTGCTAGAGGTTGGCCTCTTCTTTTCACAGCTCGCCATTGTGACATTTGGCGGAGCCTATGCCGTGCTGGCCTACATGACCCAAACGGTGGTGCAAGACTACGGCTGGATTGAAACAGGCCAGATGATCGACGCGCTGGGTCTTGCAGAGACAACGCCTGGCCCGCTTATCCTTGTCACCCAATTTGTCGCCATCCTCGCTGGTGCTGCTCAGGGCGGCGCGGGGCTTGCCGTTTTGGCGGGGCTCATGGCGCTTTGGGTGACCTTCATACCGTGCTTTTTGTGGATCTTTGTCGCGGGGCCGTTTCTTGATCAAATAGCCGGGCGGCCCAGAATTGATGCCGCGCTGCAAGGGATCACGGCAGCGGTGGTTGGCGTGATCGCAAGCCTGTCCCTATGGTTTGCCCTGCACGTTCTGTTCCCTTCCGCCCCGCTGCGCCCGTCGATCGCCGCCCTCGACGTGACCGCGTTGGGACTTGTCGTGTTGGGCGCGGCGCTCATGCTGGGATTGCGCCGCTCTTTGCCTGAAACCTTGGCGATCCTAACCGCTGTAGCCGTGGTTTTGTGGGCGGCCGCGCTCAATATCGTCTGACCCCTTTCCCTGCCCCGCGATTCGGCTATGCTGTGGTTAACTGTTTTGGGGACTGCCATGGGCCGGAACATCGATTACGGCAACCTGATGCACGAGGCCATGCGGGGCCTCATCCGCAAGGTTCTTCTGGACGTTGCGGCAAACGGTTTGCCGGGCGCGCACCACTTTTTTATAACCTTCGACACCTCGCACCCCGACGCCGAATTGGCCGATTGGTTGTCAGACAGGTACCCCGAAGAGATGACCGTCGTCATGCAACATTGGTATGACCGGCTGGACGTCGGGGACGAAGGTTTCGCTGTCACGCTGAATTTCGGCGACAGCCCTGAGCCGCTCTATATCCCCTACGACGCGATCCGGACCTTTGTTGATCCATCTGTGGAATTCGGACTGCGCTTTGAAACACAGGACAGCAGCGACGATGATGTCGCCGGAAAAGCAAATGTTCCTGCGGTCATGGAACCTGCGGCAAAACACGCCGAACAGGAAGATCAATCCGCCGATAAGACGCCCGCGAAGGGCGACGCCGAGGTTGTCTCTCTCGACAGTTTCCGGAAATGACGCGTCAGTCGCGTACGAGAACCGTTTTGACGCTGCGCAGTTGAACACCTTCCGCGAACCGGCGGAAATCCAGCGCAAGGCCATCCGCCACCAGCGTCCGGTCATATTGCTGCATCTCGTAGCTGCCATCATCGGTCACGAACAGCGAATAAACCGACAGTGTGTCGTCTATCAGACGCGCCCAGACATATGGCTCGCCCTGCATCGGGTCGAGCGGCACCTCGTGGCCAAAGACGTTCTTCTTTTGCGCCGCGGCGTACACACCGGGGCGCTGCGTCGGCAGGAACCGCACTTCATAAGACGTTGTTTTGCTTTTCCCGCTGGAGCGTAGGCGGGTCGTACTCCACTGCACGCCAAAGCCGTCTTCAGTTTCGAAAATGCGCACGCTCATGTCGCGGGCCTGTAGTGTGCCGTCACCCAGATCAACCTCGGCGGCCCCGGAATAATCGCCGATAAAGCGCGTGATATCCGCGGCGGCCGCGGCGGCCAGCGCCACCCAAAGGCAAAAAGCGAAAGACAGAACTGCGCGCATGAGGAAGCCTTTGTGTTGAACCACTTCTCCGAATGTAGGTTGCGTCCGCGCGAATGTCAGCCTTTGTCTTCTGAGGCAATCCGTGCAATTGCGCGGCCCCATGCGGCGCGGTACGACAGCCCAAAGTGACGACAGAAAGGCGCCAGCATGGCCGAGACCCGCACCGAAACCGACAGCTTTGGCCCGCTTGAGGTTCCCGCCGACAAATATTGGGGCGCGCAGACGCAACGCTCCATTATGAATTTCCCCATCGGCTGGGAAAAACAGCCCGTCGCCGTGGTGCGCGCCTTGGGTGTGATTAAGCAGGCCTGCGCGATGCAGAACAAGGCGCAGGGCACGCTGGATGCCAAGCTGGCGGATGCCATCATCGCCGCCGCCGCCGAAGTTGTGGCGGGCAAGCTTGACGACAACTTTCCGCTGGTGGTCTGGCAGACCGGTTCCGGCACGCAGTCGAACATGAACGCGAACGAGGTCATCGCAAACCGCGCGATCGAGATGCTGGGCGGCACGATGGGCACCAAGGACCCTGTGCATCCCAACGATCACTGCAACATGGGCCAGTCGTCGAACGACACTTTTCCGACCGCAATGCATATCAGCACCGCGATGACAGCGCATGACGTGCTGATCCCGGGGCTGGAAAAACTGCACGCGGCACTTGAAGCGAAGGTCGCCGCCTTTGACGGCATCATCAAGATCGGCCGCACCCACACGCAGGACGCGACCCCCCTGACGCTAAGCCAGGAGTTTTCCGGCTACGCCCATCAGGTGGCGATGGGCATCGCCCGGGTGAAAGGCGCCTTGGGCCGCATTTACGAGCTGGCGCAGGGCGGCACCGCTGTGGGCACCGGCCTGAACACCAAACCCGGCTGGGATGCAGCGGTTTCGGGCCATATGGCCGACATCACCGGCCTGCCTTTTGTCACTGCACCCAACAAGTTCGAGGCACTGGCGGCCCATGACGCGATGGTCGAGATGTCGGGCGCACTGAAAACCGTCGCGGCCTCACTGTTCAAGATTGCCAACGACATTCGGCTGCTCGGCTCCGGGCCGCGCTGCGGTTTGGGTGAATTGATCCTGCCCGAGAACGAGCCCGGCTCGTCGATCATGCCCGGAAAGGTGAACCCAACCCAGTGCGAGGCGCTGACCCAGGTCTGCGCCCACGTTATGGGCAACGACGCAGCAGTGGGCTTTGCAGGTAGCCAGGGTCATTTTGAGCTGAACGTCTACAAGCCGATGATGGCCTATAACGTACTTCAGTCGATGCAGCTTCTTGGCGATGCGTCGGTTGCCTTCACCGACAATCTGGTCGACGGACTGAAAGCAGACGAAGTGCGCATCGACAAGCTGATGCGCGAGTCGTTGATGCTGGTCACGGCGTTGGCGCCCGAGATTGGCTACGACAACGCGACCACTGTGGCCAAGACGGCGCACAAGAATGGCACCACGCTGATCGAAGAGGCGGTGCGCCTTGGCTTTGTCACCGAAGAGCGGTTCGCCGAAGTCGTGCGCCCCGAAAACATGATCGGCCCCAAGTGACCGGCAAGATCATCAACCTGGGCCGGGCGCGCAAGGACCGGGCGCGCTCGGACAAGGCGGCGACGGGCGATGCCAACGCGGCCAAGTTCGGGCGCACCAAAGCCCAGCGCAAGGCCGAGGACACCGCACGCACCAAGGCCGCGCGGGAGCTGGACGGCAAGAAACGCGAGGAATGAGCGCGCGCCCCGTAAAACGCTCGCTCACGATCCGGGGGCACCGAACATCCGTCTCGCTTGAGGAGCCGTTCTGGCGCGCGTTCAAGGAGATCGCGGACGCAGACGGCAAGGCGCTCAATACGCTGGCCGCGGAAATCGATGCGGGGCGCGGGACGGATGCCGGGCTGGCTTCCGCCATTCGGGTGTTTGTTCTGGATCGCTTAAGGGCGCGTTAACCACGCTTATGCGATGTTTGGTTCATGAGCATTGTGTGGACGGCTGAAACCTATCTTGCGGACATGTTTGGCGCACAGGCTGTGGCGCGCGGCGGCGTGATCCGGCGAAAAGCCCGCGATATCGATCGCTACGTCGGACGCGGGCCCTTCATTGCGGAGCTTGAAAGACGCGGCTACCGGGCGGTCGAAAATGCGGGGCAAATCGTCATCTTTTGCAACATGCAGCCGGTGTATCCAGTGCGGCGGGAAACCGACGCGGTTTCCCTGCCCGAGATACGACCGCTCCGCTGAACGCCAAAGACATACGGTGCGGGGCTGGGCGGTTTTCCGCGTCGGAAAACCGCGCGCCTCAGGCGACGGACGCCGCGTAGATCTTGTTGATGTTTGCGCCGATCGCCGCGTTGAAGTCGTCATCGCTCATCGACTTCTGCAGACCCTCGGTCAGCGCCCGGCTGAACGAGGCGATCATCTTGCCGTTCTGCGCCAGCCGCGCGCAGGCGTCATCGGTCGAATAGCCACCTGACAATGCCACAACGCGCATGACACCGGCGTGATCGGCCAGCGCATCATACAGGCCCGGTTTGCTCGGGATGGTCAGCTTCAGCATGACCTGCTGGCCCTCCGGCAGTTTGCGCACATGCTCCATCAGAGCAGCAGCAAGAAGGTCCTCGGCCTCCGCCTTGTCTTCGGCATGGATGTTCACCTCTGGCTCGACAATCGGGACGAGGCCCGCATCAAGCACCTGCTGCGCCAACTCGAACTGCTGCGCGACCACTTGTTCGATCCCCTTGGCATTGGCCGAATGGATAACCGACCGCTCCTTGGTGCCAAAGATCCCGAGGCTCTTCGCTTCCGCCAGTGTGGTCGCAAGCCCCGGAATCGGCTTCAGCAATTGCACCCCGTCTGCCTCGGCCTCAAGGCCCTTGTCGATCTTCAGAAACGGCACGACGCCCTTCCCGTCCCAAAGCAGTGCGGGCACCGGGGTACCGCCAATCGTCTCGCGCATCGTCCGCTCAAACAGGA
>JBCBCP010000053.1:0-21306 GCA_038530575.1 Pseudomonadota bacterium | reverse complement strand
CACCATCAATACAACCGTCGATGAAAGCCTCATCGGCGGTCTCGTTGTCAAGGTGACTTTCTTACCGACGGAGGCTTCCAGCGTCTTGGCCAGCTTGCCTTCCTGCGTCTTGGTTAGTGCTTTGGCACTGCGCACATCCGCGGTGACTTCGCCGTTGTCCTCAGCGATCATGTCGCGCAGGGCGGTCAGCATGTTCGGCACGACAAACAAGCGACGCTTTTGCGCCATCAGGCGCAGCGTGTTGGCGGTGACGTCCGACAAGCCCATTTTCGCAGCCACTGCGCCGATGGCAGCTTCTTGCGCCTCACGGCTATAGATGGGCGAGGCGATCACGTCACGCAGATCGTCCGACCCGGCAAGCGCTTCCGACAGTGCTGTGATGTCGTCTTCAAGGGTCTTTACTGATTTGGCCTCTTTGGCCAGGTCGTAAACGGCCGCTGCATAACGGGCAGCGATACCGGTGGAAATCGAAGCTGGTTCGGACACGTCCACCCTTTCGAGTTCGTTGGCCGCGCGGTCCGCTTAAGTGAAGCGTTGCGCAGCAGGTTGCGCGGCACCACCCCACGGGCACCGCTGAAGTCAGGCGCGGATGTAACAGACGGTCCCCCCTGCCGCAATATATAGCCGGTGGTGACGTTTTCGGCGCTTTTATTGTGTTTTCAGATAGTTAACAAAGGTGCGACCCTTTGCACCTGCGAAATTGTCGCAAAACTTTCGCGTCAGGGCGCGGCCACATCACGATTCCGGGCAGGCCGCGCCCAATTTGGTTGCGCAAACAGGCGCCTGCCTTAGCGGTCATGCCCGGGATTGCTGCGCGCCAGCTTACGCATCAGCCCGGGCCAGACAAGATTGTCGCCCGCACCCGGCGTGAAAGCACCTGCCGCCTGGTCATGCACCTTGTCACCCATCGCCTCGGGCTCTTCGCGCAAGGTCTCGGACCCGCCCGCCTGGGCAAGGATCTGCGTCTTGCAGGCGTTTTCGAGGAAATACATCCGCAAGAAGGCCAGCGCGCAGTTCTGACCCGCCGTCAGCGTGCCATGGTTGCGCAGCATTAGGAGGTTCTTGTCCCCCAGGTCCGCAACGATGCGCTCGCGTTCGCTGAGGTCCAGCGCAATGCCTTCGTAGTCGTGGTAGGCCAGATCGCCGTGAACCACCATCGCGAACTGGGTGTAGCGGCGCAGCCCGCCCTCCTGCACACTGACGGCGACGCCATAGGGCGTGTGCACGTGGATGACGCAGCCCGCATCGTGCCGGGCGGCGTGGATGGCCGAGTGAATGGTGAAGCCCGCCGGATTGATGAAATAGGGCGTATCCTGCTTGATGTTGCCCTCGAGGTCGATCTTGACGAGGCAGGACGCGGTCATCTCGTCGAACATCACGCCGTAGGGGTTGATCAGGAACCGCTCCTCGCCATCCTCATCGGGCAGGCGCGCGGAGATATGGGTGAAGACGAGGTCCGTCCAGCCGTGCAGCGCGCAGAGCCGGTAGGTCGCGGCCAGCTCGCAGCGCAGTTGCCATTCGGCATCGCTGACCTGCCCCTTGAGCGTTGGCAGCTCTGCGGGGTCGGGGATGTCGAAGCCCTGCCCCAGCGCGGTTTGTGTCTCGTCCTTCATGTCTTTCCTCCCGTTTTGATCCTGATGCCCGCCTGCGGCGGATTCGATTTTATTTTGCTGATGGGGGCATCGCCAGTGTCTCTCGGACCAATGGCGTTCCAATAACGATCCCCCAAACCCCCGGCATATTTCCAGCCAGAAGAAGAAACCGTGCTACCAACCGCCGGCTCCCGGACCCCAGGCAGGATGGCGCGGGCGGGCAGGCGCCAGCGTTCCACTGTACCCTTTGGTGGATAGACCTTTTTCGAGGCTTCCACGATCACCGCGCCGCCAGCAACAATGCCGGGAGCCGTCCGGCCGATCCGCTCGAACATGCCCGCCGATTTCATCCAGAACCGTTTGGTGCTGGGAAACTGGTAGAGCGCAGCAGCGTGGCGTTCGGGCAGGAACTGGTGCTTGCGCAACTGGGTCTCAAGCTGGCTGCTGGTATAGGGACGGCCAAAGCCAAAAGGTGTGCGGTCGCGCCGTGACCAGAGCCCGGCGCGGTTCGGCACAATGAAAAGTGCTTTGCCGCCCGGACCAAGCACGCGCCAGCATTCCTCGAGCAGGTCATGCACCCGCTCGGAGGTCTCCAGCCCGTGCAGCACGATCAGTTTGTCGACATGGCCCGTCTCAATCGGCCACAGGGTTTCTTCGATCAGGACGGAGACGTTGGGCGCATTGGCCGGCCAGGGCATCACGCCCTGAGGGCCGGGCATCAGGGCGATGACCCGTTTGGCATCAGCCAGGTAGGGGCGCAGAAGCGGGACGGCAAAGCCGAAGCCCGCAACCGTCTGGCCCTGCGCCTCGGGCCACAGCTCAAGCATCTGCGCGCGTAAGGAGGCCTGCGCCGAGCGCCCAAGCGCGCTGCGGTAATAGAAGTCGCGCAGGTCCTGCACGTCGAGATGCATTGCGGTGGGCTCCGGGATGCGTCAGCTTGTGGGCCAAAGCATACGCGAAACGGACCAAAAGCCCATGCCCCTCGAAATCGTGACGATCCCCTGCCTGTCCGACAATTACGCCTTTCTCGCCCGCGATCCCGGATCGGGGCGGGTGGCGCTGATTGACGTGCCGGAGGCGGACCCGATCCTGGCCGAGTTGGCGGCGCGCGGCTGGAGCTTGGACGAGATCTGGATCACGCATCACCACTGGGACCACGTGCAGGGGCTGGCCGAGGTGCTGAAGGCGCATGCCGCCCCGGTGACCGGCGCGGCGGATGACGCGCACCGGCTGCCGCCCCTCGACCGGGCCGTTTCGGACGGGGACAGTTTTGCCTTTGGCGAGACGCAGATACAGGTCTGGGACGTTTCGGGGCACACGGTCGGGCATATTGCTTTCATCGGAGGCGGCGCAGCATTTACCGCCGACAGCCTGATGGCGCTGGGCTGTGGGCGGGTGTTTGAGGGCACACATTCGCAGATGCACCGCAGCCTCGAGAAGTTCAAAGCCCTACCGCGCGAGACGATAGTCTGTTCCGGCCATGAATATACGGCCGCGAACGGGGCCTTTGCGGTCACCGTGGACCCGGCCAACCCTGCGCTGGCCAAGCGGATCGCGGACACGGCGGCAGCGCGGGCGGCCGGGACGCCCACTGTTCCGTCTGTCCTGGGCCTTGAGCTGGATACAAACCCCTATTTGCGGGCCGATGATCCCGGCATTGCCGAGGCACTTGGCATGCCGGGGGCCGCACCGGTTGATGTCTTTTCAGAAATCCGCACCCGCAAAGACAACTTCTGACAGGCCGTGCCCCTTGTACAGGGCCCTTTTCTGCTTATTTCAGCGTCAAGCAAGCAGCCGCCGCACTGCATAGGCTGTATTTCACCCGCAACATCCAACGCATTCCAAACCGGCACTCACGGCTCTGTGCGCGCATTTGCACAGGTCAAGTGAAAGAAAATCCTTGAAGCCGGGGCGGTATCAACCAAACTCTAATCATATGAGGCCACGGTCGGTGACGGGTCTCGCTATACTGCTGTCCCCGTAACCGGCCCAGATCAGAAGGAGCACGCACGTGCCTTCATTCTCGACGACACTGGAAAAGGCAATCCATGCAGCGCTCGCGCTTGCCAATGACCGCCGTCACGAATTTGCAACGCTGGAGCATCTGCTGCTGGCCCTGATTGACGAACCCGATGCGCGCCATGTGATGCAGGCCTGCAGCGTCGATATTGACGAGCTGCGCGGGACGCTGAACGAATTTGTGGACGAGGATCTGTCGAACCTTGTCACCGATGTGGACGGGTCCGAAGCGGTGCCAACCGCCGCGTTCCAGCGGGTCATCCAGCGGGCCGCCATCCATGTTCAGTCATCCGGCCGGACGGAGGTGACAGGTGCCAACGTCCTTGTCGCCATCTTTGCCGAACGCGAGTCGAATGCGGCCTACTTCCTGCAGCAGCAGGACATGACACGTTACGACGCGGTGAACTTTATCGCACATGGCGTGGCCAAGGACCCGGCCTTTGGCGAGGCGCGGCCCGTCACAGGCGCGCCGGAGGCCGAGGAAGAGCCGCAGGGCGTGACCGAAGGCGAAAAGAAGGAAAGCGCGCTGGCCAAATACTGCGTGGACCTGAACGCCAAATCGCGCGAGGGCGATATTGATCCGCTGATCGGCCGTGACAGCGAAGTTGAACGCTGCATTCAGGTACTGTGCCGCCGCCGCAAGAACAACCCGCTGCTGGTGGGCGACCCGGGCGTGGGCAAGACCGCCATCGCCGAGGGGCTTGCGCGCAAGATCGTTGCAGGCGAGACGCCGGACATCCTTGCAAACACCACGATTTACTCGCTCGACATGGGTGCGCTGCTGGCCGGCACGCGCTACCGCGGCGACTTTGAAGAGCGGCTCAAGGCCGTCGTGACCGAGCTGGAAGAGCACGACGATGCGGTTCTCTTTATCGACGAGATCCACACGGTGATCGGCGCCGGTGCAACCTCGGGCGGGGCAATGGACGCGTCCAACCTGCTGAAACCCGCATTGGCGGGCGGCAAGCTGCGCACCATGGGCTCCACCACCTACAAGGAGTTCCGCCAGCACTTCGAAAAGGACCGCGCCCTGTCGCGCCGGTTCCAGAAGATCGACGTGAACGAGCCGTCGGTCGAGGACGCGACGAAGATCCTCAAGGGCCTCAAGCCCTATTTCGAGGATCACCACGGCGTGAAATACACCTCGGACGCGATCAAGACGAGCGTGGAACTGGCCAGCCGGTATATCAACGACCGCAAGCTGCCTGACAGCGCGATTGACGTGATCGACGAGGCGGGCGCGGCGCAGCATCTTGTGCAGGCGGCCAAGCGGCGCAAGACCATCGGCCAGAAAGAGATCGAGGCCGTGGTGGCGAAAATCGCGCGTATCCCGCCGAAGAACGTCAGCAAGGACGATGCCGAAGTGCTCAAGGATCTTGAGGCATCGCTCAAGCGCGTGGTCTTTGGCCAGGACACGGCAATCGAGGCGCTGTCCTCCGCCATCAAGCTGGCCCGCGCGGGCCTGCGCGAGCCGGAAAAGCCCATCGGCAACTACCTCTTTGCGGGCCCAACAGGCGTCGGCAAGACCGAAGTGGCCAAGCAGCTCGCCGATACGCTGGGCGTGGAAATGCTGCGCTTTGACATGTCGGAGTACATGGAAAAGCACGCCGTCTCCCGCCTGATCGGTGCGCCTCCGGGCTATGTCGGCTTTGACCAGGGCGGCATGCTCACCGACGGCGTTGACCAGCACCCGCACTGCGTTCTGCTCTTGGACGAGATCGAGAAGGCGCACCCGGACGTGTTCAACATCCTGCTGCAGGTGATGGACCACGGCAAGCTGACCGACCACAACGGCCGGGCGGTGGATTTCCGCAACGTGATCCTGATCATGACATCGAACGCGGGCGCGTCGGAGCTGGCAAAGGCCGCGATCGGCTTTGGCCGCGAAACCCGCGAGGGCGAGGATACGGCGGCCATCGAGCGCACGTTCACGCCGGAATTCCGCAACCGTCTGGACGCGGTGATCTCCTTTGCGCCGCTGGGCAAGAGCATCATCCGCTCCGTGGTCGAGAAGTTTGTGCTGCAGCTTGAGGCGCAGCTGATGGATCGCAACGTGACCATCGAGCTGACCCGCGCCGCCGCCGACTGGCTGGGCGACAAGGGCTACGACAGCAAGATGGGCGCGCGTCCGCTGGGCCGTGTGATCCAGGAGCACATCAAGAAGCCGCTGGCCGAAGAGCTGCTGTTTGGCAAGCTGGCCAAGGGCGGTGTGGTCAAGGTCGGCGTCAAGGACGGCAAGCTGGACCTGCGCATCGAAGGGCCGGACACGCCGCGTCTGTCCGGCAAAAAGCCACCCCTTCTTACGGCGGAATGACCCTCCGCGCCTTGAAACAAGCAACAATCGCCGCCCTGACCGGGGCGGCGGTTTTCGTTTCCCCGTCCTTCGCCCAGGACCTGACCCTGCGCAGCCCCGTGGCCTGTGATCTGGGATCAGACTGTTTCATCCAGCAATATGTCGATCACGACGCGGGGCGCGGGGCAAAAGACTACCGCTGCGCCCCGCTTAGCTATGATGGCCACACTGGCACCGATTTTGCCGCCCGCACGCTGGCGCAGATGAACAAGGGCGTGCGCGTGATCGCCTCTGCCCCCGGGACAGTGCGGGCCATCCGCGACGGCATGGCCGACCGCTACTATTCCGACGCTAACGCCGAAACAGTCACGGGCCGCGAGTGTGGCAACGGCGTGGTCCTGACACACCCCGGCGGGTGGGAAACGCAATATTGCCACCTCAAACGCGGCTCGATCACGGTTGAACAGGGACAACGCGTGCGCACGGGGCAAACGCTGGGCCTGATTGGCCTGTCGGGCCGGACCCAGTTCCCCCATGTTCACCTCACCGTGCGCAAGGACGGCAAAGTGATCGACCCGTTCGACCCAGATGGCCGCATTACCTGCGGGGCACCCAGCGCAGACACGCTTTGGGCCAACCCGCCTGCCTATCGGCCCGGCGGCCTCCTGGACGTTGGCTTTGCCGCCGACGTGCCTGCCTATGACGCGGTGAAATCGGGTCGGGCAAACACGCAAAGGTTGCCCAGCAATGCCCCTGCCCTCGTCGTCTATGGCTATGCGTTTGGAGGGCAGCGCGGGGACCAGATCACGCTGCGCCTCACCGGCCCTGAGGGCGAGGTCGTGTCCCAAACCGCTTCGCTGTCCAAAAATCAGGCGCAGTTCTTCCGCGCCGCCGGCAAGCGGCTGACAAGCGCGGCTTGGCCGAGCGGGCGCTACACGGGCACTGTCACGATGACCCGCAACGGACGCACGATCGCCGAGCGGAGCGGACGACTTATCGTTCGGTGAACTTCAGCTCGATCCGCCGGTTCGCGGCGCGCGCGGCCCTGCTGTCGCCGGGCTCAAGCGGTTGATATTGACCAAAGCCGTTGGCCGACATGCGCCTCGGGTCAAATCCGAGAAAATCCTGCATGTAGCGCACCACGGACAGCGCACGCGCCTGACTGAGCTCCCAGTTGTCCGCGAACTCGCCATCCCCCGAAAGCGGCACGTTGTCTGTGTGGCCATCGACCTGCAGCACCCAGTCGATCCCGGCAGGGATCTGGTCTGAAAGGTCGCGCAGGGTCTGCGCAATCCGTGCAATCTCGCCACGGCCTGCGTCAGACAGCTCCGCCTCACCTGGCGCGAACAGCACTTCGGACGAGAAGACAAAACGGTCACCCACGATCCGCACACCATCCACGTTGCCCAACACGTCACGCAGTGTGCCAAAGAACTCTGACCGGAACCGTTCGAGGTTCTGCGTTTCTGCTTCGAGCCGTGCAGCCTCTTCTTCGAGCCGGCGGCGCTTTTCCTCTTCGAGAAGGCGGCGTTCGCGCTCTTCGGCGGCAACGCGAGCCAGCGCAGTGTTGAGGTCAGAGCCAAGCGATTCAATGCGCACCTGGGCCTCGGCCTCGGCCGCGCGTGCCTCATCTAGCAAGAATTGCAGATTGCCAAGCTGCTGGCGCAAAGCGGCAACCTGCTGGTTCAAAAGCTCTGTCTGTCGTTGCGATTCAAGGCTGCGGGTCTGTTCTTCTTGCAGCGCACGCCGCGCTTCCGCCAGCAGCGCCGCACGGGTCTCGGCCTCTTGCAGGGCTTCGGTTGCGCCCTCTTCGGCGGCCAGTTTCGCGGCCAGCGCGGCGGCCAGTTGGCTGCGCACTTCTTCGGCCGCGATCGCGTCGGTTGCGGCCTGCGTTTCTGCGGCCACCCGCGCGGCCAGCGCCGCGGTCAGTTGCGCGCGAACCTCTTCAGCGGTTTGCGCCGTCGTTTCGGCTTGCTGCTCTGCGGCCAGTTGCGCGGCCAGTGCGGCCGCCACCTGCGCGCGCAACTCCTCCACATCGGCCGATCCTGTCTCCACGGCGGCTTCAGCCGCCAGTTGCGCCGCGATGGCCGCCGTCAATTGCGCCCGCAGGTCTGCAGACTCGCTTGCGGCGGTATCGGCGCGGGTCTGCGCGGCGGAAAGGCGCGCCGCGATCTCCTCTTGTGCCGCGACGGCGGCAGCAAGCCGAGCGCGCAGGTCTTCGGCATCGGCGGCCAGCGCATCCGCACGCGCCGCTGCACCGGCCCCATCTGCCAGCGCCGAGTCCCGCTCAAGCAGCGCGGCCGCCAGCTGCCGGCGCAGCGCATCCGCATCCAGCGTGGCGACATTCACGTCCTCACGGCTGGCCTCCAGCAGCGCTTCGGCCTGGCTTTGTGCCGCGAGCGCCGCTGCCAGACGATTGCGCAAGTCTGCGCCCTCGGCCTCCAGCGCGGCAACATCCGCCTCCGCTTGAGACTGGGCGGCGAGGGCAATGGCCAGCTGTTCGTCAAGATCGGTGATCCGGGCCGACGCCGCGGCGAGGGCTGCCTCGCCCTGGTTCCCGGCATCCTGTGCAGTTTCCAGCGCAGCCAGCGCGGCAGCGAGCCGAGCGTCAAGCTCTGCCGCGCGCGCCTCTGCCGCGGCCAGTGCACCGCCTGTCGCCGCGCCTTCGGTGCGGAGTGAGTCGATCAGCGCGAGGGCGGTTACGAGCTGTGCATCGAGATCCCCCGCGCTGCCTTCGGCCGCTTCGGCCCGAAGCAGCGCCGCCGCCAGGGCCTCATCAAGATCAGCCTGCGCCGCGCGCGCCGCAGCCAGTAGCGTCAACGTATCTTCAGCCTCCTTGCGCTGCGCCTCCAACGCAAGGGTCATTGCCGTCAGCTCGGTATCCGCGGCTTCGAGCCGCGCGCGCAAGGCTTCCGCCGCGGCGTCTTCTGCCAAACGCGCGGCTTCCTCTTCGGTCAGGGCTTGCTGGGCGGCCTCCAGATCACCCGAGAGAGCCGCAATCTGGCCCTCTGCCTCCGCCGCGCGGACACGCAGATCGGCGACCAGCGCGTCCAGCGCCTCGCGCTGCGCTGCGGCCAGCCGCGCGGCTTCCGCCTGTGCATCAACCTCGGTGCGTGCTTGCGCCAGGGCTAGGTTCAGCGCCTCGCGTTCCGACAGCAGGCCTGCACGCTCTTCCTCCAGTGCGGCGACCGTGCCAAGTGCGGTGTCACGTTGGTTGAGCAGTGCGGCGACCTGCGCCTCGAACCCTGTAATGCGGGTCTCAGCCGCCTCCAGCGCGGCAGCCTGCGCATCCCGTTCTGCCACGAGGCTATCGATCAATCCGGCCTGCCGCGCGATCTCGGCCTCACTGTCGTTCAGCGTCGCAGTGAGCGCGCCAAGCCGACCCTCAAGCTGATTAGCCCGCCGTTCCTCAAGGCCCAACGCCTGCGCCAGCGCCGCAACCTCTCCGGCCAGTTGATTCAGTTCGCTTTCCTGACCCGAGATTGTCTCGCGCAGAACGAACTGCACAACCATAAAGATCGTTAGCACGAACATCAGCACAAGCAGCAGACCGGTCATTGCGTCGACAAAGCCGGGCCAGATCGAGCCCTGGAAACGCTGACCGGTCCGGCGCGAGAGCGCCATCAGCCGTCACCCTGCTGTTGCTTGGCCCGCAGTTGCCGGGCTTGGCCGCGCGGCTGGCTCAGCGCCTGCGCCAGCGCAGCAATATCCGTTCGCAGCTCGGCCATGCTTTCCTGCCGCCCCGCGCTGATCTCTTCGAGGATGCGCAACATCTGTACGTCGATGGAGCGCAGACGCATCCGGCTTTCAGCGTCGATGCCTTCGCCGCCCCCGCCGCTGTTCTGCTCCATCAGCGCGATCAGCCGTTCCTGCCCCTGCGCCACGCGTTCCAGCGCGGAGGCCGAACTGTCATCGGCCTGCATGTTCCGGGTCATGGTGTCGATCGAGTCCACAAGCCGCCCCAGCTTTTCGTCCACCATGGAGCGCGCCACGTCTGACTGCGTGAACATCAGCTGCAGGCTTTCCATTTGCTCGGCAAGGTGATCGATCACGCCCGCCATCGCGCCTTGCTCACCCCCTTCTTCGCCAGACGAGAAAGACACGCGTGTGATCGAGCTAAGCCATTCCTCCAGCTCGCGATAGAAGCGGTTTTGTCCATGGCCCGCGAACAGCTCCAACAGGCCGACAACCAACGATCCGGCAAGCCCCAGAAGCGAGGAAGCAAAGGCCACGCCCATCCCCCCGAGCTGGCTTTCAAGCCCGGTCATCAGGCGGTTGAACACCTCGACTCCTTCCTCACCCTCTTGCGGCGCAAGGCTGCGGATCGTGTCGACCACCGCGGGGACCGTGGTAGCAAGGCCGTAGAACGTACCCAGAAGACCTAGAAAAATCAGCATGTTGACGATGTAGCGCGTGATTTCACGGACCTCGTCGATGCGGGTCGCGACCGAGTCGAGGATCGACCGGGTCGAGGTCGCATTCAGCTGCATCCGCGCCCCGCGCGAGCGCAAAAGCGAGGCCAGCGGCGCCAGGAGTTGCGGCGCGCCGTCCGCATCGGTGTTGTCGGCGGCGAACCCTTCGATCCAGCGCACGGACACAATCAACTGGAAGACCTGCCAGAAACAGGCCAGCACCCCGATCACAAACACAAACAGGATGAACCCGTTCAGGTAGGGGTTGGCCTGAAACACCGGCAAAACGCGCGGCAGTGCAACAAAGGCGCCAAGGCCCGTCAGCACCAGAACGATGATCATCAGGGAGATCTGCCGCAAAGGGCGGCTGAACTGCGGGGGTGCGTCGCGCGTGGTAAGCGACATTGCGGGGCTCCTTGCCCGTTTTCTGCTCTGCGCCAGAGATTAACCCTTTGGAGGCGCTAAAGCCATGGTTTATCGCAGGATCTCGCGGACCCGCGCACTGAGCCACACAAGATCGGGGTCTTCGAGCCCCAATTCGTGCAGATGCTCCGCAGTGTTGAATAGGTATTCGGTGTTGGGCCCTCGTCCGCCCCGCGCGCTTGCGATGATCTGCGCTTGCTCCTCCAGTGGCAGACCGCCGCAATATTGCCCGTGATCGCGGTTGATGATGTAGGCCAACGCGTCGACCTGCCGGCCGTCCACCAGCGCCAGCGGCACGGTCGCCTCGTAATAGGCGGACGAGATCAGCTCGCGTTCGCGCAGATAGGCCAGCGTCGTCTCTTCCTGCCCCTCTGCAACAGCAAGGGCCAGACCGGTGCACGCACTGTCTGGTGCCAGATCCAGCGCAAGCACAAGGCCCGGGTCAGTCTCAGTGCCGCGGTGGTGAATGGAGCGCATGCAGAATGACCGCGCGTAGCCGTCAAGCCGCGCGATCACCCCCTCGGCAACGTCAAAGCCGGGGTTCCACAGCAGGCTGCCATAGCCGAATACCCACATGGTCATTGGTCCATCCCTTTCGTAGCGTGTGCGGTAAACGCGATGCGGGCTGTAAAGGAAAGGCTTTTCAATGCGCAGGCTTGTGTGGATTTTTTTGGTGCTGTCCCTTTTGTGGGCCGGGTATTGGGGGGCTGCAACGTGGTCCTTGCGTGCAGGGATCGCGGCGTGGCTGGACATGCGGCAAAGCGAAGGCTGGCAGGCAGAGGCGGATTTGGAGACGACGGGCTTCCCCGCAACCATTGCGGTCGGCCTGACGGACCTTGCCCTTGCTGATCCTGATACCGGGCTTGCGATTGCCGCAGCCCGGGTGGACTTGTCTGCGCGCACGATCTGGCCTGCGGACGTTACCGTTGCGCTGCCTGATACGCCGATCATCGTGGCGACACCGCAAGGTCGCGGGGCACTTGAGATGCAGGATGGAGTGCTCGCGCTCGACACATATCCGGGCACAACGCTTGCGCTTGCGCAACTTGGATGGACCGGGGCGGCGTGGTCGATTAACGGGCCGGCAGGGGCATTGATCGAGGCGGCGAGCCTGACGCTGACCTTCACCCACGCAGGCGGCATGGCCTATGACCTGCACGCCGCCGCGCCACGCTTTGCCCCCGGAGCCGCGCTGCGCACACAGCTGCGCATCCCCGCCGCGTGGCCTGCTGTGTTCGATGTGGCCGAAGCACAGGGGCGGATCGCCTTTGACCGCCCGTGGGACCGCCGCGCGCTCGATGATCGACGCCCGCAGCCTGTCCGGATCGACATTGATCGGGCGGAGGCACGCTGGGGCGATCTGCGTCTGCGCCTTGCCGCCGCGCTTGACGTGGATGCGCGGGGGGTGCCGACGGGTACCGTCAACCTGCGCGCTGACAATTGGCCGGTAATGCTGGATCTGGCTCAGACGGCCGGACTTCTTGATTCGCGCACACGCCCGCAGGCAGAGGCAGTGCTGACGCGGCTTGCCAGCCTTGGCGGGCGTCCGGATTCGCTGGACGTACAGTTGAACTTTGCCGCGGGTCTGGTCGCGGTCGGGTTTATCCCGGTGGGGCCGGCCCCGCGTCTGGTCCTTCGCTGAACCCCCCGCTTAGCGGCAGTAAGGGCCACCGCGGTACCGCGCGGTGTCGAGATGGAAGTGCCCTTGGTGAAACCGGTCGGAGTCGGGGCCCAGCACCGTACCAAATGGACCGCACGCCCCTTTGTGCACCTCGCGCAGGGCTTTACCGGTGCGGCGGTCACCCCACCCTGTCAGAACCGTCACCACCGTTCCGTCCTGCATGTTGAAAGCGGAAATATCGATCGCGCGGCCCTTTCCGTGTTCGCTGATCTTGGCCCCCGGCTGGGAATTTCGCGTCTTGCAAACATAATGCGCGGCGACACGGTAGCTGGCCAATCGGCCGAGGGATGACATCGCAGGCTTCACGCTGTTTTCCGTCCAGTCCTTCAGCGCCATCGCCGTGGGGCAATCCATCAGCGACGGCTGGCTCAGGCCAACCCCCGCAACGGAAGTGATTTGTACCGCTTCATCGATACCGCATCCGGGAATGCGCCCCGGCACTGCGCCAATCACTTCTCCTTTGAGCATCGGATCGCCGCAGACCGAGCCGGCGAAAGACACTGTTTCAGTGTCCGTCCCACCGCCGCCCAAAAGCCGAGATCCGAGCCCGCAGCCTGCCAACGCCATGCACGCGGCCAGAATGATCATGCGAGTCATGTTTTGCTTGCCTCACGGCCAAAGTTCGGCGCGTCAGTGTCCTGTCCCGCCTCGATGATGCCCCGGCGGATTGCGCGGGTGCGGGTAAAGTAGTCGAACAGGTGATCGCCGTCGCCCGTGCGAATCGCGCGCTGCAAGGCGAATAGTTCCTCGGTGAATCGGCCAAGGATTTCCAGCGTCGCGTCCTTGTTCGTCAGGAACACGTCGCGCCACATTGTCGGATCGCTGGCCGCGATGCGGGTAAAGTCACGGAAGCCCGCGGCGGAAAACTTGATGACCTCGCTGTCGGTCACGCGGCGCAGATCGTCCGCGACACCGACCATCGTGTAGGCGATGAGGTGCGGCGCGTGGCTGGTCACGGCGCAGACAAGGTCATGGTGGTCCGCCTCCATCTCTTCGACATTCGCGCCGATACCTTCCCACAGGCTGCGAAGGCGGTCGACTGCCGCCTGGTCGCTGCCCGGCGCCGGCACCAGCAGTGTCCAGCGGTTATCAAAAAGTTCGGCAAAGCCCGAACGCGGCCCGCTGTGTTCGGTGCCGGCCATTGGGTGGCCGGGGATGAAGTGCACGCCGCCCGGAAGGTGCGGGCCAACACTCTCTATAACGTCGCGCTTGACCGAGCCAACATCTGTGACGGTCGCGCCGGGGCTCAAGACTGGCGCGATTTCCGCAGCGACAGCTCCCATCGCGCCGACCGGTACGCAAAGGACCACAAGGTCCGCGTCGCGTACCGCGTCCACTGCCGTTTCCTCGATCCGGTCGCACAGGCCGATCTCGCGCGCGGTCTCCCGAGTCTCGGCACTGCGCGCATAGCCAACAACTTCGCCCGCAAGCCCCTCACGCTTCATCGCCCAGAACATGGACGAGGCGATTAGCCCCAGCCCGATCAGCGCGACGCGTTCGTAGATCACGCTCATGCCGCCCACTCCGTCAGGGCCGCGATCACGCGGCTGGTCTGGTCCGCATCGCCCACGGTGATCCGCAGACCATCGGGAAAGCCATAAGAGGTCGGGCGGCGCACGATGATACCCGCCGCCTGCAGCGCGGCGTCTGCCGCCGCGGCCCGTTCGGGACTGCCAAAGCGGGCCAGCACGAAATTCGCGTGGCTCTCGTCACAATCAAGGCCCAACTGGCGCAGCGCACCGGTCAGCCGGGCCCGCTGGTCCGCGTTCAGCGCCGCGCATCTCCGAACCCAACCCGGGTCCCGCACCGCCGCTTCGGCCGCGGCCATCTGCATCGCGCTGAGGTTAAAGGGCTGGCGGATGCGCGTCATCACCTCGATCATTTCGGCAGGGCCATACCCCCAGCCGATGCGCAGCCCGCCCAGCCCGTAAATCTTGGAAAAGGTGCGCGTCATCAGCACGTTCGCGCGTTCGGTCGCCAGCCGCGCGCCCCCGTCATAGCCCGCCGCATATTCCGTGTAGGCCCCGTCGATCACGAGGATCACGTCGCCCGGCAGGCCATCCGCCAGCCGCTCAAGCTCGGCATCGGGCAGCATCGTGCCGGTGGGGTTGGCCGGGTTGGCGATAAAGACGATGCGTGTACGCTCTGTCACCGCGCCAAGTATCGCGTCCACATCCACCACCCGCTCCGCCTCGGCCACGCAGACCGGCGTGGCGCCAGCCATGTTCGCCAGGATCGGATACATCGCAAAGCCGTGTTCGGTATGAATAATCTCGTCCCCCGGCCCGGCATAGGCTTGACTGACGAATTGCAGCACCTCATCGCTGCCGACACCGCAGATGATGCGGTCCGGGTCGAGCCCCCACACCTCGCCAATCGCGGCACGCAGGCCGGCATGGTCGGTGTTCGGATAAAGATGCGCCTCGCCCGCCGCCGCGCGAATGGCCTCTTGTGCCGCGGGTGGCGGACCAAGCGGGTTCTCGTTCGCGCTCAGCTTCAGAACGTCCCGTTGACCGTCAAGCGCCGCCTTGCCGCCGACGTATAGGTCGATCTGCATGATGCCTGGCTGCGGTTTTGGTGCTGTCACGGCGCGCTCCCTGTCTGTGCTCAGGCTCTCTAGCGCGCCCGCAGGACGGTGACTAGGCCACCGCGGCCCCCTAGCGCGGAGTATCGCCGTCAAAGGCCGCGCGGGCAGCAAGAACATCGTTCATATGGTCGATCCCCCAGCGTGACATGGCCGTCAGCGGCGCCTGCAGTGTCTGGCCCAGCTCCGTCAGCGTATAGGTCACGCGGCGCGGAAACCCGCCCTCGTCCCGGCGGGCAACAATGCCATCCCGCTCAAGGTTGCGCAGGGTCTGCGTCAGCATCTTCTTGGAAACATCCGGGATCCGCCGTTGCAGCGCGCTGAACCGGTAGGGCTCCTGACCCAGGGCAAAGACCACTAGAATGCTCCACTTGTCCCCAAGCGGATCAAGGATGTCCCGGATCGGGCAGGCATCGGGTTTCAGCGGCTCATCGGTCTGCATCGTGTCTCCGGAGTCAATGTTACCAAAAAGTGCCTTATTTTCAACGTTAGTCTCTCCTGGTTACCTATCCGTGTTTTGCAAACAAAGGAAGGCCTAACCATGCTTCTTCTCGACCGCCGCACCGTCTTCAAGGCCGGAGCCGCCGCAGCGCTTGCCCCGTCCCTCGCTGCCGGCGCTGGCCATAGTGACGTCAACACGATGACGGCCTCGCCCATGGGCAGCTTTGTGCATTCGACCATGGTGGTCGGCGATGAAAACCTGCTGGTCATCGACGCGCAGCTGACACGCGATGATGCGGTGCGGCTCGCCGATCAGATCGCGGCCACCGGCAAACGGCTGGAGACGGTGTTTATCACCCACCTGCACCCCGACCACCTGATGGGTATCCATGTCCTGTCGGTCCGCTTCCCGGAGGCGACATTTACGGCGCATCCGGCGGTGGCCGAAATTCTGGGCCAGATGGGTCAGGGCATGGTCGACGGGCTGAAAAGCAATCTGGGCTATGCGCCCGGTGATAGCTGGGTCCTGCCAACGCCGCTTGATGGGGATCTGACGCTGGAAGGGGCACGGTTCAAGGTGCTGGGCCCCATGGCCGGAGACACGGCCGTTGTGACGCCGGTTCACCTGCCCCAGTTCGATGCGCTGGTGACATCGGATGTGGTCTATTCCGGCACCGGCTTGTGGGTCGCCGAGACAACAACCGACGCGGCTCTGGCCGCGTGGCGAGCATCGCTCGATACGCTCGAAGCGGTGGGCGCGGGCCGGATCATCGCGGGCCATAACGGCCCGGCCCCCGGCGATGCAGGCGCAATCGCCTTCACCCGCGCCTATCTGGACGGCTGGGAACAGGCCTTGGCCGAGGGCACGGACCGAGCCTCGCTCGCCGCGGCGATGGAGCGGATCCTGGGCGCAAACCCGGCAGCGTTCTTCACAGTCAACGCGTTGAACGCTGTCTATCCTGAGTAATCCACCGGCGGGCGGGCCACGCGGCCTGCCCGCGGGCACCTTTGGCTGGAACCTGCGCAGCCGCTGCTGGGTTGTACCTTTTCCAACAGCCCGCGACACAGGTGACCTGCCGATGCTCAGCAAGACCTTGCACGCCGCACTGACCAAGGACGGCGCCGACCCGCGCGGCGCAAAGCCGTTCACGACGCATCTGATCGCGCTGATCTCGACCAAGCTGGCGGACGGACTGATCGACCCCAAGCTGGTGCTGAGCTGGCTTTTGTCAGCGCTGGGAGCCCCCGGCGCGCTGATCGGCGCGCTGGTGCCCGTGCGCGAGGCTGGCGCGCTCCTGCCCCAGATCGCGCTCAGCCGCATGATCGCGCGGCGCCGCTATAGAAAATACGTATGGGCCGCCGGGTCAGCGCTGCAAGGCTTCGCCGCGTTGGGCATGGGCGCGGCGGCGCTGCTGCTGGACGGCGCGGCGGCGGGCTGGGCCGTGCTGGGGTGTCTGGCTGTTCTGGCCTGCGCCCGCGCGGCTTGCAGCGCCAGCTACAAGGACATCGCCGCGCGCACATTGGAAAAAGGCACGCGCGGCACCGTCTCGGGCACGGCGGGCACGGTCTCTGCCACCCTGGTCTTTGCCTTTGCCGCGGCCCTGGCGCTGGGGCTGCTGCCGCTGGAGGCTTGGGTGATTGCCGCTGCCCTGTTCGTTGCCGGCGGGCTCTGGATCGTCGGGGCGGGCACGTTCACCGCGCTGAACGAGCCGGCGGCCTCGCCGGACGACAGTCCGCTTGCCGCGGCCGATCTGCTGGACCCGGTCCTGCATGACAGCGAATTTCGCACCTATATCGCCGTGCGCGGCCTGCTGATCGCAACGGCGCTGGCCCCGCCCTTTCTGCTGCTGCTCAGCGCGCGGGGCGCGGACAATCAATTGGGCAACCTGGGCCTTCTGATGGTGGCCTCCGCCCTGGCGGCAATCACGTCGTCTTATGTCTGGGGCCGCCTGTCGGACCGGTCCAGCCGCCAAACGCTTGTCATCTCCGGCGCGCTTGCGGCGGCGGCCTTTGGCACTGCAGCGACGCTTGGCCTGTTAGCGAACAGTTCTGGCACTTTTGTTCTGGCCGGCGTGCTGTTTGTGGCGCAAATCGCTTATGAAGGCGTCCGCGCGGGGCGCAAAACGCACCTGACCGATATGGATACGGGCGGGGACAAGGCGCTTTATACCGCGCTGTCCAACACGATGGTCGGCATCTTGCTGCTGGCGGGTGGCGGCTTTGGCCTTCTGGCGGACATTGCCGGGCCTGCCGTGGTTCTGGCGGTCTTTGCCGGTCTCAGCGCGGTGGCCGCGCTGGCGGCACTGGGCCTCAGCGAGGTGCAGCAGGACACATAAAAAGGCCGCCCCGAATGGAGCGGCCCGTAGGGTGGGTGAAATCCAGCCTTAGTTCTTGGCGTAGAATTCGACGACCAGGTTCGGCTCCATCATCACCGGGTAGGGCACGTCGCCCAGCGCCGGGGTGCGCACGAAGGTCGCGGTCATCTTGGAATGGTCCGCATCAATGTAATCCGGCACATCGCGCTCGGGCAACTGCGTGGCTTCCAGCAGAACAGCCATCTGCTTCGACCGGTCACGCACTTCGATCACGTCGCCTTCCTTTACGCGGTAGGACGCGATGTTCACCACCTTGCCGTTCACGCGCACATGCTTGTGGTTCACGAACTGGCGCGCGGCGAACATGGTCGGCACGAACTTGGCGCGGTAGACCACCGCGTCGAGGCGGCGCTCCAGCAGGCCAATCAGGTTTTCACCGGTGTCGCCCTTGACCCGCTCGGCCTCGGCGTAGATGCGGCGGAACTGCTTTTCCGTCAGGTCGCCATAGTAGCCCTTAAGCTTTTGCTTGGCGCGCAGCTGGATGCCGAAATCGGAAAGCTTGCCCTTGCGGCGCTGGCCGTGCTGGCCGGGGCCGTATTCGCGGCGATTGACCGGAGATTTGGGGCGGCCCCAAATGTTTTCGCCCATGCGGCGGTCGATCTTGTACTTGGCAGACGTGCGTTTGGTCACGGCTGATCTCCTTCTGAAGGCGCTCCCCTGCTAAGGGGTTACGCGGGATGAAGGGCGTTGTCCTCTGGGTCAAACCCCGACAGGCATCCCCTTGCGGGGGCCACCAACACCAATGAAGCCGCGCGTATGCGGCGATACGGTCGCGGTGTCAAGCACTCGGCAAGCGAACCCGGACAATTGGAATAAATTGCGAACATTCAGCCGCCGTTAAGTGTTGAGACGACAGTGTGGCGCAGGGATTCGTCAAGGGAGACTCCGTTGCGTCAGCGAAGAGCGAACATGGCCGATGTGCCTCCGGGCGCGGACAATCCGCTGAACGCCGCCGTTGGCGCGCGCGACGCGTCGGTGTTGCAAATGGTGCAAGACGCCGTGGATCACCGCCAGACGTTGCTCGCCTTTCAACCCATTATGCTGACCGCCGACCCGACCCGTGTCGGTTTTTACGAAGGGCTAATTCGTGTCCTTGACGAAACCGGGCGCATTATCCCGGCCAAGGATTTCATGCCGCAGGTCGAAGCCACCGAACTCGGCCGTGATATCGACGCGCAGGCGCTCGGTATGGGCATGCGGGCGCTGCACGAAGTGCCGAACTTGCGCCTCTCGATCAACATGTCGGCCCGTTCGATCGGGTATTCGAAATGGAACCGCACGCTAAAACGCTGGCTCGACAAGGACGATACGATTGCCGAGCGGCTTATTTTAGAAATCACCGAAAGCTCGGCTATGCTGATGCCGGACCTTGTCGTTGATTTCATGGACCAGCTGCAGCGCAAGGGCATCTGCTTTGCCCTGGATGACTTCGGCGCGGGCCAGACCGCGCTCAGCTATTTCAAGCGTTTCTATTTCGATGTGCTCAAGATCGACGGAGCGTTTATCCCCGGCATCGCGAACGACCCTGACAATCAGGCTTTGGTGCGTGCGATGAAATCCATCGCAACCCATTTCGACATGATCACGGTTGCCGAATTTGTTGAGCGCCCCGAGGACGCCGATTGCCTCGCCCGGATCGGGATCGACTGCCTACAGGGATTCCTTTATGGCGCGCCAACGGTACGCCCGTCCTGGCTGGCAGGGTCACAACCGGTCCAAGCGACGGGATAAGGGTCGCGCATAACAGCTCTGCGCTCCTCGCACGTGCGGCGGTCTGTCTGTTGTGACGCCACGTTCGATACGGTAGACGGCACCGTATCGGCGAGGGTCTGGGGCTTTCGCACACGCGCACTGCCCGGACGGACCACTGGCCACGACAGCTAGAGGACCCATCCATGACCAATGTCGTCATCGCATCCGCCGCCCGCACGCCCGTAGGCTCTTTCGGCGGCTCTTTCGCCAACACCCCCGCCCATGACCTTGGCGCCGCCGTTCTCGAAGAGCTGGTTGCCCGCGCCGGCGTGGACAAGGCCGACGTATCCGAGACCATCCTTGGTCAGGTTCTGACCGCCGCGCAGGGCCAGAACCCCGCCCGTCAGGCACACATCAACGCCGGCCTGCCCAAAGAAGCCGCGGCATGGTCGATCAACCAGGTTTGCGGCTCGGGCCTGCGCGCCGTTGCGCTCGCCGCGCAGCACATCCAGCTTGGCGACGCGGACATCGTCGCCGCGGGCGGTCAGGAAAACATGACCCTTTCGCCCCACGCCGCGCACCTGCGCGCCGGTCACAAGATGGGCGACCTGAAATATATCGACACCATGATCCGCGATGGCCTCTGGGACGCGTTCAACGGCTACCACATGGGCCAGACTGCCGAAAACGTCGCCGACCAGTGGCAGATCACCCGCGACATGCAGGATGAATTCGCCGTGGGCAGCCAGAACAAAGCCGAAGCTGCGCAGAAGGCCGGCAAGTTCGCGGACGAAATCGTGCCCTTCACCGTCAAGACCCGCAAGGGCGACATCGTTGTGGATCAGGACGAATATATCCGCCACGGCGCAACCATGGACGCCATGCAGAAGCTGCGCCCGGCCTTCACCAAGGACGGCTCGGTCACGGCCGCCAATGCATCGGGCCTGAACGACGGCGCCGCGGGCGCGCTTTTGATGAGCGCGGACGAAGCCGAAAAGCGCGGCATCGAGCCGCTGGCGCGCATCGCCTCCTACGCGACCGCAGGCCTCGACCCGTCGATCATGGGCGTCGGCCCGATCTACGCCTCCCGCAAGGCGCTGGAAAAGGCGGGCTGGAAGGCCGAAGACCTCGATCTGGTCGAAGCCAACGAAGCCTTCGCTGCGCAGGCCTGCGCCGTGAACAAGGACATGGGCTGGGATCCGAGCATCGTGAACGTGAACGGCGGCGCCATCGCCATCGGCCACCCGATTGGCGCCTCGGGCGCACGGATCCTCAACACCCTGCTGTTCGAGATGAAGCGCCGCGACGCAAAGAAAGGCCTCGCCACGCTGTGCATCGGCGGCGGCATGGGCGTTGCTATGTGTATTGAGCGCCCCTAAAGCGCGCGGGGTGCGCTGCGCGTACGGCGCACCCACTTCATCACGCAAGAATATTGCGCATCCGCTTTCGTGCGGATAACAAGATTACCTGACATACTATCGGAGGACTCCCATGTCTCGCACTGCACTCGTCACCGGCGGCTCCCGCGGAATCGGTGCCGCAATTTCCAAGGCTCTGAAGGACGCTGGCTACCAGGTCGCAGCGACCTACGCCGGCAATGACGAGGCCGCGGCCAAGTTCACCGAAGAGACTGGGATCAAGACCTACAAGTGGAACGTCGCCGATTACGACGAATCGGCCGCCGGTCTTGCAAAGGTCGAAGAAGAGGTCGGCCCGATCGACGTGGTTGTCGCCAACGCCGGCATCACCCGCGACGCGCCGTTCCACCGCATGACGCCGCAGCAGTGGCACGAA
>JBCBCP010000052.1:0-21720 GCA_038530575.1 Pseudomonadota bacterium | reverse complement strand
CGACGGGAACGGCGTTTTTGACGGGCAGGTGTTGCTGGTACGAGCGGATTTGGCGTTGTTCGATCAAGGCGACCTGATCTTGGCCTAGCGTGACATCGCATTTCAACGGTTGCGTGTAAGCAGATGCTTATGCGCGACAAATTCCGGTGCGCCGAGCGAAAAAGGCAAGGAAATACAGACTTCTTAGGCACCCTTTGCCCAGCTAGGCTGACCTCGACAAAGGCTGAACTCTTCGGATTTGTGCCTTCAGTCTTGGAATAATCAAGGGGGGTCACATGCCCGATATCGTCATTACGTCCGACACCGTCACAACCACCGCTCAGGACTTGAGCACCACCGCGGACGCAATTTTCCTGCTGAGCAACAAGTTCCTGCTCGCGAACACCCTTGGCAACGGCGTTACTGGCAGCGGCACAAACCAAACCTTCCTGATTGCCGGTACGCTGTCTGCTGACGGTCAGGGTGTCGTCGCTTCGGGTGAGGATGCCAGGATCAGCGTCACCGGAGACATGATCACTGACAGCTCCGGCATCAGCCTTAACGGCATAAATGGCTCGGTCAGCCTATCGGGCAGCATCACAGCGAGCGGGAATGGGATCACTGCATCCGGCGTACCCAGTGAAATCCTCGTCACCAGTTCTGGCAGCATCTACAGCGACGATTTCGGCATTCGCATTGGGGCGAGCTTCGGCCCAAGTTCGGTCAGCACAGGCAACGTCACCAATGCTGGGGTTATTTCCGGCTCCGACCTTGGCATCGGCATCACGCAAAGCGCGTACATCAACAACTCCGGCGTGATCTCGAAGACCGGGTCTGATGACTTCCTCGGTTTTGCAGCCGCGATCATGTCGTATTCCGGGTCCAACCAGACGATCTGGATCAACAACACCGGGGACATCATCGGGTCCGCCTACTTTTTGTCCTCTGGCGAGTTGGTCGCCGCGGAGTCGGTCCGGATCGAAAACGGTAATGGCAACACACTCGTCCTGTTCAACGCCGGCAATATGTTGGGCAACGTCACGAGCGGCGAGATGGATGACGAGATCACCAACAGTGGCGAAATCCTCGGGGATGTGGACCTAGCCGGTGGCGCGGATGAAATGTCAAACAGCGGCACAATCGATGGTGCGGTGGATCTGGGTGACCAAAACGACGTCTTTGAGAACGCGGGCACCGGTTTCGTCTCGGGGCTCGTCTCCGGCGGTGCGGGCGAAGACACGATTACCGGCGGCACCTTGGGTGACGACTTCGAAGGCGGCGACGACAACGACAACGTGATCGGGCGCGCGGGCGATGACACGCTGGCCGGCGGGTCGGGTGATGACACGGTTCTGGGCGGCTCTGGCGCGGATAACTTGCGCGGCGACAGCGGCGCGGATGTGCTGAACGGTCAGAGCGGGAACGACACGTTGATCGGTGGGGGCGGCGATGATCGCCTTTTCGGCGGTCAAGGCAATGATGACATCACCGCGGGCGAGGGCGCCGACATTCTGCGCGGTGATGGCGGGCAGGACGTCTTTATCTTCAACTCCACCGCTGAAACCGGCACCGGTTCGACCCGCGACCGCATTTTGGGCTGGGAAGATGGTGCCGACCTGATCGACCTGTCGGGCTTTGGCGCTTTGGAGTTCTCCGCGACGGGCGCTGTGGGCGGCGGCACGGCGTCCGTCTGGTTCGACGCCGTGTCAGGCGGGGCGCAGACGATGCTGCGGATCGATGCGGACGGGAACGGTAGCTTTGACGGGCAGGTTTTGCTGGTCCGGGCCGATCCGGCGCTGTTTGATCAAAGCGATCTGATCCTGGCCTGACACCGCAGCGGATCAAAAAAAACAGCATTTCGCGGCGAGGGCTGCGGCGTGCATTCTCAAATAGAAAGCAAAAAGGGAAGATCATATGACAAATGTCATTATCACAACCGATACGACCACCAGCACAATTCAGGATTTGGGGAATGCAACGGACGCGCTGTTTTTCCTTGGCGCCAACAGCTCACTCGTCTCGACCCTCAATACCGCCGTTGCCGGGGACGGAGACGACCAGATCTATATGGTTGAGGGAAGCCTGCTGGCCCTCGGGGACGGTATTTTGGCTGACGGCACCGGCGCGCTGATCACCATCAACGGCAACTTGACTGCGGGCAATACTGGAATCGTAACAACTGGGACAGGGTCGCAGGTTCACATCAACGGCGCAGTTTCGTCCTTGGGCCTAAACGCGCTCACGATCGCAGGTGGAGACAGCGATGTGGTTGTGTCGCAGTCAGGAAGCGTGAGTTCCCCTATCTTCGGAATGCGCTTGGGCGGTTTTTTGTCGACCGACTTTGAGAACCTCACGAATGCTGGTACCATAACGGGCGGCCAGGTCGGTGTTGCTATAGTTAGTTCTGCAACAATCACAAATTCCGGCGTTATTAGCAAAAGTGGTGACGACGACTTTGTCTTTGGCGCCGCAGCAATTCTTAGCTACGCTAACTCTTCCTCCAACCTGAACATTTTTAACTCCGGTGAGATTATTGGCGCTGTGTCGAACGGCATGACCGCTACCTTGCCGCCCGTCGCAATTCTCATTGACGCCGGGACTGCTACCAAACTCGACCTCGTTAACACCGGAACAGTCTTTGGAGCTGTTCAGACCGATACGGCAAATGACATAGTAGCCAATTCTGGTCAGATTACCGGAAACCTTCTTTTGGACGATGGCCTTGACCGCGTGACAAATACGGGCACGATTTTGGGTGATATCGGATTTGGCGACGACAACGACACCTATATCGGCGCCGGGACCGGTTTTGTCAGTGGCAAGGTTCTCGGGCAGCTTGGCAATGACACGCTGATCGGCAGTGACGCCGCCGATGACTTGGAAGGCGGCGACGACAATGACCTTGTGAGCGGCCGCGGCGGCAACGATACGCTGTTTGCCGGCGCGGGTACCGACACGGTGCTGGGCGGCGAGGGCAATGACGCGCTGTTTGGCCAATCGGGCACCAATATCCTGAACGGTCAGGGCGGCAACGACACGATCAATGGCGGCTCTGGCGATGATCGCCTGCTGGGCGGCAATGGCGATGACACGCTGAACCCCGGCACAGGGGCCGACCTGCTGCGCGGTGATGCCGGGGCGGATGTGTTCGTTTTCGGCTCGGTGGCCGATACTGGCACGGGCGCGACCCGCGACCGCATCCTCGGCTGGGAGGACGGCGCGGACCTGATTGATCTGTCGGGTTTTGGAACCCTGACCTTTTCGGCCACGGGGCCGATCGGCAACCACACGGCCTCGGTCTGGTTCCAGTCTGTGTCGGGCGGGGCGCAAACCATGCTGCGGATCGACACGGACGGGGACGGTAGCTTTGACGGGCAGGTGCTGCTGGTCCGGGCTGATCCAGCGCTGTTTGATCAAAGTGACCTGATTCTAGCGTAAGCTGCTGCGGGCAGAGAATTGCCACGGCGCGATGTATTACCCTTCGCGCCTTCGTCCCATTGATACTGAGAGGATATTGAAATGACAGATGTGATTGTGACCACCACGACATCCACCGGGGTTATACTAAGCGGAGCCGTCAACCGTTATTTCCTTGCCGAAGGGGTGACGCACTATTCAACCGCTTCAGACGGCACGGTGTTTATTGATCCCGCAGGCTCTGCTGTCGCGTTGGCGACGGACATCTTCGTGAATGGGACGCTGGCGAATATCGCAAGCACGGTCATTCAGCAAAGTAACGGAAGCGATGCGTTTAACACGACTGTGACAATTGGTTCATCCGGCCGTGTCATGGCCGATCCACAGTTGTTTGCGATCATCCTGAGTACGCGAGGCGCTTTTGTTGTCAACAATGGCGAGGTGTCGGGCGCAGCAGCTGTGTCTGTCATCGGCGACGCCTCGAGGGTGCACAACAACGGGGTGATGGTAGGATCCTACGCGTTTTCAACAAACCTGTTTACCGTGGACTTTGGCGGGAGCAATGTCGAATTCGTGAACACCGGCACGGTGCTTGGCCGCAACGGCGTTGAGTTCAACGGCAATGGCAGCGCGGTAAACTCGGGCACAATTACAGCGACGTTTACCGCTATTCTGTCAGCACTCAGCTCTTCTGAAGCGCTGGATTTTTCTAACACGGGGACAATTACAGGGGGCACGTACGTTTTCGAAGGCAGACTTGGCGCTGACAAAGTCCGGAACTCGGGCACACTGAATGGCGAGCTTGACTTGGACGGAGGTGATAACCTCTTGCGGAACGATGGCATCATTACCGGCGATGTGTCCGCAGAATCCGGTGCGGATCGCATCGTCAACACCGGCACGATCAACGGAGACCTAGAAACCGGATCAGGCGAAGACACGGTGAGCATAACCGGTACGGTCGCCGGCAACGTTGATTTGGGCAGCAATAATGATGTTCTGAACATGGGCAGTCTTGGCGTCGTTTCTGGCGCTGTAGACGGTGGGTTCGGCGACGATTCCCTTTACGGAGGCGATCTTGGGGACGACCTCCGCGGGGAAGAGGGGGCCGATTTCATCGTGGGCCGCGCAGGAGACGACACGCTGTCCGGTGGCCTCGGGGATGATACCGTTTTGGGCGGATCGGGCGCGGACAACCTACAAGGTGTCGCCGGTTCCAATGTGCTAAACGGTCAGGATGGCAATGACGTGCTTGTGGCGGGCATTGGCAACAACCGTATGTTCGGTGGAAATGGCGACGATACGCTGACTGCGAACGAGGGCAACGATATCCTGCGCGGCGATGCCGGTAACGACGTCTTTGTCTTTCAAAGCGTCTTTGATACCGGCACGGGTTCAACGCGCGACCGTATCCTCGGGTGGGAAGATGGCGCGGACAAAATCGATCTGACAGGCTTTGGCCCGGTGCTGACCTTTTCGGCAACCGGCCCGACCGGGTCGGGCACGGGTACCGTTTGGTTCGACGCTGTGTCGGGCGGGACGCAGACCATGCTGCGGATTGACTTGGATGGGGATGGGACATTCGATGGGCAGGTTCTTCTGGTCCGGGCCGATCCGGCGCTCTTTGATCAAAGCGATCTGATTTTGGCTTAAGCCGCAAACTCAGCAAGATTTGCGGGGTAGGGTCATGGCATCGTCGTGGTGAACCTTAGCGCCGAGGACAGCATGGCCCGCCCGCATACCCTTCACGAAGCCCGGCTTTTGCGGGTCATCGCCTATATCCATGACAATCCGGCGGGGGATCTTTCGCTGGATGCTTTGGCCGATGTCGCGGCGATGAGCCGGTTTCACTGGCATCGCCTCTACCGGGCGATGACAGGCGAGACCTGCGCGCAGGCCGTCAAACGGCTGCGGATGCACAAGGCGGCCGGGCTGCTCGTTGAAACGGATCTATCGGTTTCGGAGATTGGCGCGCGCGTGGCCTATCCCGCTTCGGCCAGTTTTTCACGCGCCTTTGCCGACATCTATCACCTCTCCCCCGGTGCCTTTCGCGCCGAGGGTCAGCGCCCACTGGATACCACCCGCATCACCATAGGAGACAAGATCATGCATGACGTTGAAATTCGCGAAGTCCCGCCCCTGTACCTCGCCACGCTGGAACATCGCGGCCCCTATCCCGAGATCGCGCGCGCGTTTCAAAGCCTTTACGCGATCATTGGCGCGAACGGGCTTTTTCCCAAGGTCGGGCATGGCGTGGCGGTCTATTTCGACGACCCCGGAAGCACGCCCGCGTCAGAACTGCGCAGCCTTGCCGGAGCGACGTTGCCCGCAGGCACGGAATTGCCCGCATCGCTGACGGCGCATGAGGTGCCGGGCGGGCGCATGGCCGTTTTGACCTACAAGGGGCCGTATTCCGGGCTGCCGGGTATCTACGATTACATCTACGGCACGTGGCTCGCCGCATCAGATGCCGAGCCCGCAGATCACCCGAGTTTTGAGGTGTACCTGAACGATCCGACCGATACCGCACCCGAAGACCTGTTGACCGAGGTCTGCGTCCCGTTACGCTAGCGCCGGGTAAAGCGAGGCGATCAATAGGGCTGCCATCGTCCAGTTGAAGATCGCAAGGTGGCGCGGGCTGCGCAGCAGCCGTGCCATCTGCACACCCAGAAGGGTCCAACTGGACACTGCGGGTAAGTTGATTGCCCCAAAGACGACGCCGACGATCAACACCGCCGCTGGGCTTGTGTCAGGCGTGTAGACCGTCACAGCCGTCAGGGCCATCGTCCATGCCTTTGGGTTGACCCACTGAAAGGCTGCGGCTTGCAGGAAGGTGAACGGTTTGCCTGCGGCCTCGCCGCTGCGCACTGGCGCGGCGGTTGCAATCTTCCACGCCAGAAACAGCAGGTAGAGCACAGAGGCGACCGTCAGCACGGTGTGCAGCCAGGGGTATGCGGTGAACAGCCCAGCAAGGCCCAGCCCGACCATCACCAGCATGAAAACAAAGCCGATGCCGATCCCCAGCATGTGCGGCACCGACCGGACAAAGCCGAAATTTGCGCCCGAGGACATCAGCATGAGATTGTTCGGCCCCGGCGTGATCGAGCTGACAAAGGCAAACAAGGCGAGGGCGGCGAGGAGGTCATACGTCATAGCGCAAGAATTAGGAGATCTTCTTGGGTTATGGGTTGCATTATGCGGCGTTTTTCGTCAATCCTGCGCAACATATGAGTAAGCTTGACCAGATTGATCAGCAAATATTGCGTGTCCTGTCCGCCGATGGCCGGATCAGCAACATCGCCCTCGCCGACCGGGTTGGTTTGTCCCCGTCCGCGTGCCTGCGGCGAGTGCAAGATCTTGAACGGCGCGGAATAATCTCCGGCTATCGCGCCGTGCTGGATCGCGAGGCGCTTGGCGATGGCTTTCTGGCCTATCTGGGCGTCGGTTTGAACGACCATTCCAAGATCAGCCAAGAGGCGTTCGAGCGTGCAATGTCCCGCGCGCCAGAGGTGCGCGAATGCCACAACATTACGGGCACAATCGAATACCTCCTGAGGGTGGAGTGCGCAGACCTTCGGGCTTACAAGGCGTTCCACACCGATCACCTCGGCGCGCTTCCCATGCTTGCCTCGATCACGACCTATGTGGTGATTGGCTCGCCCAAGGATGAGCGCGCGTGAAATTGGCCACGGGTCGAGTGGCTCACCCGAAGCTTTGTGTTGCAGAGAACAGCGGCCGGCGGCGCCTTGCCGATACGAGTTTCGCGATCTTTAGCTGTTGCTCGTTACGGCGCATAGTCGCTGCATGAGACACCTGCTTGCCGTGGCCCTGATCTGCTGTTTGTCCGCCTGTTCCGCCGCTGCGCCGGAGCGGTCCCTGCGTCCGCCTGTCATCGAAGTGCCGCTTTACCCGAATGAGACGCCGGAGCTGCGTGCGTTGATCGAGGCCGCTGCGGCAGAGAACGACGTGCCCGTGGCTCTGGTCCAGCGTGTGGTGATCCGGGAAAGCACGCACCGCCCCGCCGCGCGCAACGGGCCTTACTGGGGCCTGATGCAGATTCTGCCTGCAACTGCCCGGTCAATGGGGTTTCGCGGACAGCCGTCTGATTTGCTCGATGCGGAAACAAACCTGAAATACGCCGTCCGCTATTTGCGCGGGGCGTGGTTGGTGTCCGGCGGCGATATGGACGCCGCCGTGATGTGGTACGCGCGCGGGTACTACTTCGAGGCCAAGCGTTTGGGTCTGATAGAAGAAACCGGCGTGGATGGGCGCAAGGTCTGGCCCGACTAGTCCGCGATCATCTCGGCCTGGCGCACGATGACCTCGGCCTGCTTGATCGATGCGATATCGACCAAACGGCCTTTGTAGACGGTCGCGCCTTCACCGTTCGCCTTGGCCTCTTCCATTGCGGCGAGGATTTCGCGCGCTTCGGTCACGGCTTCTTCGGTGGGGGTGAACACCTCGTTGGCCAGCGCGACCTGCTTGGGGTGGATCGCCCATTTGCCAACCATGCCCAGCGTAGCCGACCGCAGGGCTTGGGCGCGGAAACCCTCATCGTCGGAAAAATCGCCAAACGGGCCATCGACTGGCAGGATGCCGTGGGTCCGGCACGCGGCGACGATGTTCGCCTGTGCCCAGTGCCACGGGTCGGACCAGTATTTGGCGCCTTCATACAACATATAGTAATTGGCCTGTGTGCCGCCGATGCCTGTCGTCTGCATTCCCATCGATGCTGCAAAATCGGCGGCGCCGAGGCTCATGGCCTCCAGCCGCGGGGTTGCGGCCGCGATGTCCTCGACATGGGCGATGCCTGCCGCGCTTTCGATGATAACTTCGAACGCAATCTTCTTGGTCCGTCCCATGGCCGCTTCAATCGAAGTCACCAGCGCATCGACGGCATAAAGATCCTCGGCGCAGCCCACTTTGGGGATCATGATCTGGTCCAGCCGGTCCGAGCCTTGTTCCAGCAGATCGACCACGTCGCGGTACCAGTACGGCGTGTCTAGCCCGTTGATCCGCACAGACAGTGTCTTGTTCCCCCAGTCGATGTCGCCAATCGCCTCAATCGCCAGCTTGCGCGCGCTGTCCTTGTCCGAGGGTGCGACGCTGTCTTCGAGGTCCAGGTTGATCACATCCGCCGCCGATGCTGCCATCTTGGGGGGCAACTTGGTGTTTGAGGCCGGGCCGAAAAGCTGGCAGCGATTTGGGCGGGCAGCGGGCGTAGGCTGAATGCGGAAGGACATGTGCGGCGCCTTTCGGGACATATTGTTGCGCGAATTTACGCGTCCGTGGCTATGAAATTGCGCAGGCGCGCGCAAGGCGTTTTTGCAGGTGCAGCATTGGCGGAAATAGCAGCGCGCACAAATCTTCGGCCAATCGTTATGCTTGTCGAACAAATTTGCACAAATCCGGTTTGGCGCCGCGATTCAGAGATGCTTTTGCCCGGCCTTCGCGGCAAGCTTCCGGGCGACGCACAGACGGAGACCCGCGATGATCCAGACCCCGTATCTTCTGTTTCTGGGTGATGCGCCCGATCAGTTGGCAGCCAAGGTAGCGCAGGGCATAGCTGATTGGCGGCCGGGTCACGCCGTGGGCCAACTTCGTATGCCCGGCTGTGCGGCGGATGTGGGCCTCGCTGACATGACACTCGCCGAAGGGCTGGAGGCCGGAGCCAAAACGCTTGTTATTGGCGTTGCCAACCGCGGGGGCGTGATCAGCGCGGCGTGGAAAGAGGTGCTGATCGCTGCGCTCGAGGCCGGGTATGACCTCGCCAGCGGCCTGCACAACCTTCTGCGCGATGAGGCAGACCTTGTCACTGTCGCCGCAGCGCATGGCCGGACGCTGCATGATGTGCGGGTGCCTGACGTCGACTACCCGATCGCAAATGGCAAAGGGCGCACCGGCAAACGCGTGCTGGCGGTTGGCACTGATTGTTCGGTCGGCAAAATGTATACCGCACTGGCGCTGGACAAGGCGATGAAGGCCCGCGGCATGAAAAGCACTTTCCGTGCAACAGGCCAGACGGGCATCCTGATCACCGGGGACGGCGTGCCGCTCGATGCGGTTGTGGCGGATTTCATGGCCGGCTCTATCGAGTATCTCACCCCGCCGAACGATCCCGATCACTGGGACATCATCGAGGGGCAGGGGAGCCTGTATCACGTCAGCTATTCCGGCGTGACAATGGCGCTGATCCATGGCGGTGCGCCCGATGCACTGGTGATCTGCCACGAGCCAACCCGCAAGACGATGCGCGGATTGCCAGAGTACGAGCTGCCCACCATCGGACAAGTTCGTGATCTGGCCCTGCCGCTGGCGCGTGTTGCCAACCCGCGCTGCGAGGTTGTCGGTATCGCTGTGAACACCAAGGCGCTGAGCGATGCCGAGGCCGAGAAGTACCTCGCCGAGGTGGAGGCCGAATACGGCTTGCCCGCAGTTGATCCGTTCCGGCATGGCGCGGACCGGCTGGCGGCCGCGCTTGAGGCTCTGTAGCCGCGATATCCCCGCTCGAGCCGGGGCCTTCCGTACAAGGCACCGGCGTGCGACGGGCGGTGGCTATGAGTTTATTTTGCCAAGTGAAGGTGGATCATGCAGCGCAGTGTAACCCATGACGTGTTCCCTCTGGCGGAGGTGTTCACCATCGCACGCGGCTCTCGGACGGAAGCGAAGGTGCTGACGGTGCATCTGTCGGATGGCGTGCATCGCGGCTGGGGTGAGTGTGTGCCCTATGCCCGCTATGGCGAAACGTTGGAGAGTGTGACGGCGCAAATAAGCGGCTTGCCCGATGCGTTTGATCGGGCGGCTCTGCTTGATCTCTTGCCTGCAGGGGCTGCGCGCAATGCGGTTGATTGCGCGCTGTGGGATCTGGAGGCCAAGCGCGCCGGGCGCCGGGCCTATGATCTGGCGGGTCTGGAAGCGCCGGGGCCGGAGATTACCGCCTACACCTTGTCCCTCGCCGATCCCGCCGCGATGCAGGCGCTGGCGGCGCGCAATGCCCACCGCCCCTTGCTCAAGACCAAGCTTGGCGGGGGCGAGGAGGACGTTGCGCGGATCGAGGCGGTGCGCGCCGGGGCGCCGGATGCGCGGATCATCGTGGATGCGAATGAAGGCTGGACGCCGGAGCTTTATGCGGCCCTCGCGCCCGTGCTGGTGCGGCTGGGGGTCGAGATGGTCGAGCAGCCCTTGCCTGCGGGCGCGGATGATGCGCTGGCCGAGATGCAGCGGGTGCTGCCCGTCTGTGCGGACGAGTCCTGCCATGACCGCGCGTCGCTGCCTGCGCTGAAGGGCAAATACGATATGGTCAACATCAAGCTGGACAAGACCGGCGGGCTGACCGAGGCGCTGGCCCTGCGCGATGCGGCGCGGGCCGAAGGGTATCAGGTGATGGTCGGCTGCATGGTCGGCTCTTCGCTGGCGATGGCCCCGGCCATGCTGGTGGCGCAGGGTGCGGCGGTGGTGGACCTTGACGGGCCGCTTCTGCTGGCAGAAGACCGGCATGAACCGTTGGAATATGACGCCGCCGGGGTCCATCCGCCCCGTGCCGCATTGTGGGGATAGACCATGCGCACAGTTTACGTGAACGGAGAGTACCTGCCTGAAGATCAGGCGCAGGTTTCGGTGTTTGACCGCGGGTTTCTGATGGCCGACGGGGTCTACGAGGTGACCTCGGTACTGGACGGAAAGCTGATCGACTATGCCGGTCACGTCGCGCGGCTTGAGCGGTCGCTGAACGAGCTGGACATGCCGATGCCCATGAGCGCGGAGGCGCTTTTGGAGGTGCACCGCAAGCTGGTGGCCGAAAACGGGATCGAAGAGGGCCTTGTCTATCTTCAGATCACGCGCGGTGCGCCGTCAGACCGGGACTTTGCCTTCCCCCCGGAAGGCACGCCGCAAACGGTGGTGCTGTTCACGCAGAACAAGCCCGGGCTGGCCGACAGCCCCGCTGCGCAGAAGGGCATGAAGGTCATTTCGATCGAGGACATCCGCTGGGGCCGTCGCGACATCAAAACGGTCCAGCTGCTGTATCCGTCGATGGGCAAGATGATGGCCAAGAAGGCTGGCGCGGACGATGCCTGGATGGTGCAGGACGGATTTGTGACCGAAGGCACCAGCAACAACGCCTATATCGTGAAGGGCGGCAAGATCATCACGCGGGCCCGGTCCAACGACATCCTGCACGGTATCACGAGGGCGGCGGTGCTGCGCTTTGCCGAAGAGGCGCAGATGGAGATCGAAGAGCGGAACTTTACGCTTCAAGAGGCGAAAGAGGCCGATGAGGCCTTTATCACCTCGGCCAGCACCTTTGTGATGCCGGTGGTCGAGATTGATGGCGTCGCGCTGGGCGATGGCACGCCGGGCCGCGTGGCGCCGCGGCTGCGCGAAATCTACCTTGATGAAAGCCGCAAGGCCGCTGTTTGAGCACGTGGTGGGTTTGCACCCACCCTAAGCGGCTGCGCTTGGTCTTTCCCGCACACGCTCCATGAAGGCGGCGAGGTTCGGGTGGGCCTCGTCAATGCCCATTTTGATCACTCGCAAATAGTCCAGAAACACAAAGGTGGTCAGGTCCGCGTAGCTGAACTGGTCCAAAGCGATCCAGTCGCGGTCCGCGAGGTGCGCGTCCATCATCCCCTTGAAGGCCTCGATCCGTTTGCGCCCGCGCACCGCCAGCTCCGGGATCTGGTCCAGGTTCAGTGGGCCGGGCAGGGCGCGACCGGCCATCGCCGGGCTACCGTTGCGCAGCGCTTCGGCCATGGCCATGCCGCCCTGTGCCTCTGCGATGGCGTTCCACTGGAAGACCAGCGCGCGGTCGGTGTGTGATGTGCCGAAAAGGGGCGGGTCCGGCTGGATATCCTCAAGATAAGCGGCAATTGCGATGTTTTCGGTCAGTGTGGTGCCGTCGTCCGTGACCAGAACCGGCACAGTGCAGCGCGGGTTGATGGCTCGGAACGCCTCGCCCAGCTGTTCCCCGGCGCGCAGGTCGATCTGGCGCGTGTCGATGTCGAGGCCTTTTTCCGCGATCACCATGCGCGCGCGGCGCGGGCTTGGCGCCGTGGCGCAGTCGTAGAAGATCATGACTTGCCGACGTTCTCTTTGAAGGCCTTGTCGAAATCGGCCTTCTGCGCGGCGCTGGCTTCGGTTTGATAGTTGGCTTTCCATTCGGCCATTGTCATGCCGTAGAACGCCTCGCGGCCCTCGTCCTTGGTCATGTCGATGCCGCGTTCGTTGGCGGCTTCCTGGTACCACCGGCTCAGGCAGTTTCGGCAGAACCCGGCGAGGTTCATCATATCGATGTTCTGCACGTCCGTGCGGTCCTGCATCAGGTGCTGGCGCAGGCGGCGGAAGGCGGCGGCTTCGAGTTCGAGTTGGGTTTGGGCGTCCATGTGGTGGCTCCTTGTGGCAGGGGTCGGACTGGGGCTTTGCCGTCGCCCATTGGGCTTGAACCAATGGCGCACAATGGGCAATCCCCGGAGGTTTATTTGGTCAGGTGAAGATAGCTCACAGATTGGCGGTTTTTCTTGCGGCTTCAAGGTGTGGCGCGAGGCGGTGTGCCCATTCTTTCTGGCCTTCGGGCGTCTCGATCAGGTCGTTTCGCAGTTCAATCAGCACGTTGGGGCGGCCGTGTTTGAGGGCATGCTGGTCTACCGCGTCGCCGGGCAAGTGGCCGGCATAGGGTTCGTTGTCGCCGACGGGCGTGGTGAAGTCTGTGGCCAGGCTTTGCAGGAGGGGATCGGCAAGGCGGCGGTCATTGGCGCTGAGCACGCCGATCTCCCAGGGGCGAGGTGGGCGGCCCTTGAGCCGAGGTGTGAAGCTGTGGATCGAGAGGATCACGATCCCGGGGCGAGCGGCCAGCTTTGCCAGAGCTGCGTGGTAGGGCGCGTAGCAGGTGTCGATGCGGGCCTGCATGTTTGCGGCGCTCAGGCTCTTGTTGGCGGGAATGATCGTGCCGTCATATAGCTGCATGATCAGCGTTGGATCATCGAGGCCGCGGTTCGGGTCGATCACCAGCCGGGAAAAGTTAGACCGGATCACGGGAGCGTTCAGCGCCTCTCCAAGCGCTTCGGCCACGCCTGCCGCGCCCACATCCCAAGCAATGTGCCGCGCCATGTCTTCCGGCGCGAGGCCGAGCGTTTGACCCGGCACCACCGGCGGCACGGTGTTCGCGGCGTGATCGCAGGTCACCAGCCACGGGTCGGGCCGGTCCGCACCGCTGATAAAAAATGGGGTGTATGTCATAGGCCGTTAACCACTTTGCGCCTTGGTCTATGTCAGTTGTGACCTCACACGATTTGCGGGATAAAGCCCGCGCACTCAAGGAGATAAAAATGCGGCGCGAGCGGAATGTGAAAGTGGTGGCGACTCTCGGGCCTGCCTCCGACAATTATGAGATGATCCGCGCGCTGCACGAGGCGGGGGCAGATGTGTTCCGGCTCAATATGAGCCACGGCAGCCATGAGGAGATCGCCGCTAAGCACGCCATTATTCGCCAGGTTGAGGCGGATCTGGGCAGCACGATTGGTATTCTGGCCGATCTGCAGGGGCCGAAGCTGCGCGTGGGTGTATTCGCCGGAGATAGCGAGATGCTGGACGAGGGTGCGGCGTTTCGGCTGGATCTGGACCCGGCCGAAGGGGATGCGGCGCGGGTCTGTTTGCCCCATCCGGAAATTTTTGCGGCGCTGAAACCCGGTGCAACGCTGCTGGTCAACGATGGCAAGATCCGTTTGCGGGTAATAGATTGCGGCGCTGATTTTGCCAATTGCGAGGTTGTCGCGGGCGGCGTGATTTCCAACCGCAAGGGCGTGAATGTCCCGGATGTGGAGCTGCCGCTGGCCGCCCTATCGGACAAGGACCGGGCCGATCTGGAATTTGTCTGCGCCTTGGGTGTCGACTGGCTCGCGCTGAGCTTTGTGCAACGCCCCTCGGACGTGGAAGAGGCGCGCGGGCTGGCGCAGGGGCGAGCGGCAATTCTCAGCAAGATCGAAAAGCCTGGCGCAGTCGACCGGTTCGAGGAGATCCTTGCTGTATCGGACGGGATCATGGTCGCCCGCGGCGATCTGGGCGTGGAATTGCCCGTGCAGGCTGTGCCGCCGATCCAGAAGCGGCTGGTGCGCAAGTGCCGTGTTGCGGCCAAGCCGGTAATCGTGGCCACGCAGATGCTCGAGAGCATGATCGAAAGCCCGATGCCCACTCGAGCGGAGGTCAGCGATGTGGCGACCGCGATTTATGAAGGGACCGATGCGGTCATGCTGTCAGCCGAAAGCGCTGCGGGCAGCTATCCGATCGAGGCCGTGCAAACCATGGACAAGGTGGCAGCCGAGGTCGAACTCGACCCCACCTATACCCAGATCATCGAAGCCTCGCGCAGCGCGTCGCGAACGTCTGTGGCCGATGGCATCGTGGCCGCCGCGCGCGAGATTGCCGAGACGACAGAGATCGTGGCGATCGCCTGTTACACGCATTCGGGTACAACCGCGCTCCTTACGGCGCGGGAACGGCCCCGCGTGCCGATCATCGCGCTGACCCCGATGTTGGGCACCGCGCGGCGGCTTGCGCTCAGCTGGGGCTGCAATTGCGTCATCACCGGCACGATGGAGCGGTTCAAGAGCGCGGTTGTCGGCGCGGCGCAGGCCGCGCGTGCCGAGGGCTTTGCCGGGCCAGAGGATCAGATCGTCGTGACCGCCGGTGTGCCCTTTAACACACCGGGGACCACCAACATCCTGCGGGTCGCCCCGTGCGACGAACGTTTGATTTTCAGCACCGACCCGGAGTAACATTCGCCGCATGGAAACAGACATTGCGCTTGTTGTTGGTATCATCATTGCGGGTCTTTCAGTGCCGTCGATCCTGTCTGCAATGTCTGATGGCCGCGCACCTCGTGCCTCTGCCCTGACGATCCTGATCGCGGGCGGGCTCATCACCTACGCGCTGACGCAGCACCCGGGCGGTTATACGTTGCAGACCGTCCCGGATGCTTTTGTGCGCGTGGTGGCACTGGTGCTGAATTAACGCGGGCGGCTCCGCCTACGAGACGAAGAAATCGCTTTCGCTGAGCATCACGCCGTTCGTGAAGATGGCGATCAGAACGGCTGCGGCGGCACCGTCCCCATCAGGGTCATAGCGCAGCCTGCCGGATGCGGTGTCAAAAATCAGGAAATCATCCGCATCCTGTGCCCGCACCCCAAAGGCAAGCTCGCTCGCCTCGACCGAAAAACCCACCGCGCTGAACACTGAAAAATCGAGCTGGATTTGGTCGCTTCCGGATTGGAAATCGTTCAGTACGTCGCGCTGGCCGTTTGCCCGGTTGGTAAAGACAAAGGTGTCGTCGCCCGTGCCGCCGCGCAGCGTGTCGCTGCCGAAGCCGCCGATAAGCGTGTCATTGCCGCCCTCGCCGATCAGCAGATCGCCGCCGTTCCCGCCGTCGAGTGAATCCTCGTCCCCGCCGCCGCGCAGAGTGTCGACGCCGCCGCCGCCTTCCAGCGTATCGCGCCCGGACTGGCCGCGCAGGTCATCGTTCCCGTCGCCACCGTCCAGCAGATCGAGGCCACTGCCGCCGATCAGAAAATCATGGTCATCCTCACCCCGCAGCGTGTCATTGCCCGCGCCGCCATTCAGCGTGTCGCGGTGGCGCCCGGGGTCCAGCGCGCCCACGCCCTCCTCGCCCACGAGGGAGTCGTTGCCTTCGCCGCCAAACACCATGTCATCGCCATCACCGCCCTGCAGCGTGTCGTTGCCGTTGCCGCCATTGACCGTGTCATTGCCGCCCAGCCCGTTCATCAGGTCGGCGAAATTGTCGCCCATCAGGCGGTTGTCGTTCTCGTCCCCGGCGGTGTCCCGCTCGCCGGTGATCACCTCGCCGGAGATAAAGCCGGTGTCCTCATCCACATAGAAATACGCGATGTCGCCATCACCAAACACCACGACCTGACCGTTCGTCTGCTCGTTGTCATCGGTGCCAAAGCCGATCTGCGTGCTGGATGTGCCTTGCTCTGTGTAGACGTAGACCATCTGGTCCGACACGCCGTCGTTGTTGCGGGTGTAGCTGACAACCAGAGTGCCGTCGGACCCGACAGACAGATGGGGGTCGCTGTCGTCCGAGCCGTCATCAATGAAGGTGAGCGACAGGCCCGGGTTCGAGACGTTCTCGGTCGCCTGCAGGTTGCCGGCATTGTCGTAGATCTGCAGGAAGATGTCCGTGGACGCGATGAAAGAGAACGGCCGCGCGACAAACGCTATGGCAAAGCCTCCGTTAAAGGCGACAACACTGGGGTCGCTGACCTCTCCGGGGTTGCCGAAAAAGTCGATGTCGAAACCGATCTGCTGCGTGCCCGTACTGTCATAGCTTTCAATCGCCACGACAGTGTCACCGGTACTAACAGTTTCCAAAGTGAAAGCTGTAAGGACCTCACCGTTCGACAAGACCGCGGTTGAAAGGTCAGTCGAACTGGTCGCCACAATGTTGTCGATCCGCGCAAGGACGGTGGAGGTATTGAGAGCCGAGAAGGCGTTGAATTGCAGGTCTGAATCCGTGGCGAATTCGCTTACGATGGACATCCCGAAAAGGCCTGTCGCGGTCTCGTGCAGATCGTAGGCTGTGACGTCTGCGCCGAAGCTGGAGCTTGCGGTGTTTAACACGGCGCCCGTCAAATCCAGTTCGGTCAGTGAGTATGTGCCCTGGGATGGAACATTCGTTTCTGTCTGTATGACCAGTGAGCCGGTCGAGCTTTGGATGACGCTTGGGCTGGTGCCCATGAACGCCTTGCTCCAGCTGACCTGCCCGTCGCTGTCATAGACCACGAGGATCGACTGGTTGAGCGATTCCGCCACGAGGGCAAACCCGCCCGTGTCGAGCGGCACCAGGATAGGCTCGCCGGAGGCTGGGATCCCTTGCAGCGGGCCGGCGGTGTCGAGAACGAGTGCAGATTGAACAGCCATGTGGGTATCTCCTTGAAGTGTTCAGACGGCCTGATTGCGATTCAAGGCGCGGTCTGAGTAATCTTGGTTAAGTATGTGACGACGTTCACACGGCGCGCGTGTGGCAGGCAAGACAAGCCACCCCCTTGCGCCAAAACCAAAAGCCTAGTAGTGCACGCGCTCGCACCGCGCGTCCGGCTCAAGTGGCATGCCGAGTCGCGCGTTCACTCTGACGTTGAGGAGACCGAAATGCCCAAGATGAAGACCAAGTCGAGCGCCAAGAAGCGCTTCAAGGTCACCGCCACCGGCAAGGTGATGGCGGGCCAGGCCGGCAAGCGGCACGGCATGATCAAACGCACCAACAAGTTCATCCGGGACGCGCGCGGCACCACCACGCTGTCAAAGCCCGATGCCAAGATCGTCAAGGGCTTCATGCCCTACGACCGCTAAGGAGAGTTTGAGATGTCCCGGACCAAAGGCGGAACCGTCGCCCACGCGCGGCACAAGAAAGTCATCAAGGCGGCCAAAGGTTATTACGGCCGGCGCAAGAACACCTTCAAGGTGGCGCGCCAGGCGGTCGACAAGGCCAACCAGTACGCGACCCGCGACCGTCACAACCGCAAGCGCAACTTCCGCGCCCTGTGGATCCAGCGCATCAACGCGGCCGTCCGCGCCCATGACGAGGCGCTGACCTATTCGCGCTTCATCAACGGCCTGACGCTGGCCGGCATCGAGGTGGACCGCAAAGTGCTCGCCGATCTGGCCGTGAACGAGCCCGAAGCGTTTGCTGCGATCGTTGATCAGGCCAAAGGCGCGCTGCCCGCGTAACGCGCCTGACGCATGGCACAAAGTTTCAAGCCGTCCCAATCGGGGCGGCTTTTTCTATTTTGAAGTGCCGTTTGCGGCCAATGGCCACTTCCACCAACTGTTTCTGAACCCGGCGAGGAGCCAGTTCAGCGGCGTGTAGCGCACAAAGATCAGATAGAGCACACCGCTTACCACCAGCCCCCACAGCGCCGCCGCAGGCACTGCAATATGCTGGTTCCAGCCTTGCTCGACCATCCAGATGGATGCCGCATATACGATGAAGAGGTGCGCGATATAGATGAAGTATGAGCTTTCCACGCCCCATCGCAACGCGCGGCTTGGCTTGCGGACCAGTCGCTCGGCCAACCCGATGAGACCAAAGGTGAAGCTTAGCCCCGCGACGGCCACAACGGTTTGACGAAACCATTCGGGCCACGGGGCAAAATACCATTGCCCCAATGCCCCATGCGCGGCGAAGCCTACGATGAGCAGGCCGGCGATGATGGGCCAACGAGAGAACACGCCCAACACAGTGCGCGCTTGCCAAAGCGATTGGCCAATCCAAAAGTAAAATCCGTACATCGCAAAAGACGACCAGTTCGGATCCCACAGCGTGTTGGGTGCGTCTTGCCAGATGTTGTCCCGGTTCCACAGGCCCAGCAGCATCACCGGCAGCACCAAAAGAGCTGCGCGCCTAGGCCGCTCGAATATCCAGCCCGCAGCCAGAAACCGGGTCAGGGGCGCCAGCGCGCAGCATATGACCAACACCCACAAGAACCAAAGATGCGCCAAGACCCCGAAGTCAAATGGCCGAAACAACGACAAAGCCCACATTGCCAGCATCAGCGTCAGAAAGATCCGAACAAACCGATCTTGCGCAAATGCGCGTACTCCCCTGCGCTCCACGCTCATCTGCGCAAAGAAACCCGCCAGTACGAAGAATGTCGGCATTCGCCAGAGGTGGATCCAGATGGATGTCATTGCAGTCAGCGCCGTGGCCTCAGGCTGCGCCGCTGTTGAGTCGGGCGCAAGGAGGGCCAGAAAATCGTCGCGCATATAGACCGAGGACGCGTGCAGGACGAGGCCAAGAAGCATGGCGCCCGCCCGCAAAGCATCTAGCCCGTAGTATCGTTTGGGATCGCTCATCGCAGAAGCAGGCTAAGCGCGGCGGAGCAGCAGCGGCAAGAATTGCCCGACAAATTGAGCGCATGCCCTCTGCGGTCGCCAGACCGTTCTGCGCTCACGTCGCCGTCCTGGAGGACTCCAACGTCAGAACGCCTCGACAAACAATTCTGCCGCACATTCTTCGGGTCCGATGGTACCGATCCAAAGATCATAGGTGCCGTTTGCAGGCGCATCTATTTTAATGACGGGGTCGGTCCCGTTCACGTCATCGCTGTAGCGTATGGATTTCTTTGCATCGTTCATCAGTAGGACCGCGTCACATTCGGCCAGCACGCTGAATTCGATCCGGCTGTAATTCTCCAGACCCGAAATCTCAAACTGAACATCAGGCTGGGTCGCCACAAAGCCGGCGCCAATGTTGGCCAGATTGCATTCGCCCATTTCGTTTTCGCCGCCCGCGACCGCCTCAAGTCGTACTATTTCGTAGAGCGCGGCGCCGTTCACTTCGTAAGATTGCAGGCCGTCAAGCTCCCATGTCGGGCAAGCCGACGCAAAACCCGCAGACCCAACAATCCAGCCGGCGGTAACAAGTATCCGTTTCATGACTATCCAGATTCCATAATTATCGTGTGCCAAAGCCACGTTCATCGTTGCCTTGGGGCAAAGCAATACATTTGTTGAATATGGCGAAAGGCATGCGCCCTAGAATACGGCATGAGCGCGCCGGTCATCCTCCACAAGGCCTGCGGCCAGTTTGGCATAGTGTTCTGCGAGCATGTCGGTTCCAAATTCCGGGGTCGCATCCGCATCATATCGTACCCCGTCCCAGGCCAGCATCGACTCGGTCGCGTAGTAGCGCCCGATTTTGGCCAGTTCGGCTTTCTCGCGCAGGCCGAAAAGCCGAAGCATACCAATGATGCCGGTCAACATGGCCACGGGCACATGTTTGAACTTTGGCTCTATTCCCAGCGCATCGAACAGCATCTTACCTTGTTCTAGCGGGGTGATGGCAGGGCCGGGGCCGCCGATGGGCAAGATGCGACCTTGCAAGTCTTCGTTCACCACGCACTCTGCTAGAAATCGCCCCAGATCCGCGTCGCTGATCGGTTTGCACGCGGTCAACCGCCCGTCGCCAAATACGAGAAACGGCTTGCCAGCGCGCAGGCGTTCCACCTGCCCGGACAAGGATTTGAAGAACGCTGTAGGCCGAACGATGGTGCCCATGATCGGTGCGGCCTGCAGCTTTGCCTCGAATGCCAACTTGGCGTGCTGGAAGCCCAGTTTGGGCTTCTGCACACAGATAGCCGATAGAAGGATAAAGTGCCCCGCGCCGGCCTGCACCGCCGCATCCAGAATGGCGGCGTTCAAGTGGTGATCAACGGCTTCTGCATCTGCCGGGGTGCCAGTGCGTGAGGCAAGACAGGAGATCACGACCTCCGGTTTTTCGGTGCGCATAAGCGTGACGAGATCGGCGCCGCGGCCTGGTGTGGCCACTGTGTGTCCATCGGCGGCCAATGCGGCGCGCGCTGCCCGTCCGATCGTACCGGTCGCGCCAAACAAGATGACCCGCGCCATTGCAAACCTCCAAATGTGTCAACTCAAGCTTACAGGATGGTGCCGGTCAGCGCAAAGCTTGCCATCGCGCGCGGGTGTGGTAGCAGACGCGCAGACAACGGGGACGCAGCGATGGACGATCTCAAGGACAAATACCTGACGCTTATTGCGAATGCGGGCGACGAAGCCGCGCTTGAGGCGCTGCGTGTGCAGGCCGTGGGCAAGAAGGGTGAGGTGAGCCTCAAGATGCGCGAATTGGGCAAGATGACGCCCGAAGAGCGCCAGACCGCCGGCCCCGCGTTGAACGCACTGAAAGACGAGATCAACAGCGCGCTCGCGGCCAAGAAAGCGGCACTTGCAGACGCCGCGCTTGATGAACGGCTTCGGTCCGAGTGGCTCGACGTGACGCTGCCGTCGCGCGCTCGCCGGCAAGGCACAATTCACCCGATCAGCCAGGTGACCGAAGAGGTTACGGCCATCTTTGCCGAGATGGGCTTTGCCGTGGCCGAAGGTCCGCGCATCGATACAGACTGGTATTGCTTTGACGCGCTCAACATCCCGACCCACCACCCGGCGCGTGCAGAGATGGACACGTTTTACATGCATCGCGCGGACGGCGATAACCGCCCGCCGCACATTTTGCGCCCGCACACCAGCCCGGTGCAGATCCGCTCCATGGAACAAACCGGCGCGCCGACGCGCATCATCTGCCCAGGTGGTGTTTACCGTGCTGACTATGATTTGACCCATACGCCGATGTTCCACCAGGTCGAGGGGCTGGCGATCGACAAAGACATCTCCATGGCGAACCTCAAGTGGACGCTGGAGGAGTTTGTCAAAAGCTACTTCGAGGTGGATGGCGTTGATCTGCGTTTCCGCGCCTCGCACTTCCCGTTCACCGAGCCGTCGGCGGAGGTTGATATTCGCTGC
>JBCBCP010000051.1:0-21736 GCA_038530575.1 Pseudomonadota bacterium | reverse complement strand
AACCCGTGCTCAAGCCCCCAGACCGCCAGATGCAGACCGCGCTTGCCCACACGGGAAAAATCGGTGACCGGGATCGCCTCTGCCAGGCCTTCGTCCTCGATCAGGCCCGTCAAACGCTCGCGCGCACCCTCGGAATAGGAGGCAACAACCACCGGGCCCTTCTCAAGCCGTGCTTTAATATGCGCCGCCAAGGCTCCGAACAGGCTGATCTTTTCCTGCTGACGCTCTGGCGCGAAGTTGCGCCCAATGCGCCCGCCCGCGTCCAGCACACCGGGCCCCGTCGGCTGGCTGAGCGGGGCCAGCTGGATCATGCGGCGGCCCGCGACAGCATCCTGCCAGGCGGCGTCATCGAGGTAGAGCTGACCCGGCGGCACAGGTTTGTAAACCGTGTCGATGCGCCCCTTGTCGGTCATCGCGATGCGGCGCGTCTCGAAACTGTCCTCGATCCCTTCCCAACGCGACAGGCGCACCGCGGTCATCTGATCATCGAGCGTGATGGCCGCGCCGGGCACATAGTCAAACAGCGTCTCGAGCCGTTCGTGGAACAGCGGCAGCCAATGCTCGGCCCCTTGCGTCTTGCGGCCTGCGCTCACCGCCTCATAGAGCGGATCATCCGTGCCCGCTGCCCCGAACTCCAGCCGGTAAGACTGCCGAAACCGGGTAATCGCCGCCTCGTCGAGGATCACCTCGGACACCGGCGCTAGCTCGACTACCTTGAGCGCCTCTGTCGTGCGCTGGGTTGCGGGATCAAACCGCTTGGCGCTTTCTAGCGTGTCGCCAAACAGGTCCAGCCGCACCGGACCCAGATCGCCGGGCGGGTAGATGTCGATGATCCCCCCGCGGATCGCATAATCCCCCGGCTCCGTCACGTTGGGGCTCTGCACAAAGCCCATCCGCACGAGGAACGCCCGCAGCGCGCCCTCGTCCACGCGGCGACCCACCTCGGCCCGGAAGGCCGCCTCTCGCAAGACCTCGCGGGCAGGCACGCGCTGCGTCGCCGCGCCCATCGTCGTCAAAAGGATGAACCGCTCGGGCATGCCATGCACCAACGCGGCCAGCGTCGCCATCCGCTGCGCCGAGATATCAGCGTTGGGCGACACACGGTCATAGGGCAAACAATCCCACCCCGGAAACACCACCACCGGAGTATCTGGCGCGAAAAAGCGCAGGGCGTCCTGCATCGCCCGAAGCCGGCCAGCGTCCCGCGCAACATGCAGAACAGGCGCACCGCGCGCCAGCTCGCGCAGGATCAGTTGCGCGTCAAAGCCTTCGGGCGCGCCGGACAGCGTTATGTGATCGGGTGCAGACATCAGGCCGCTTCAATTGGCCCCTGCGCGCGCGATGTCAACCGCTGCTCAGAACCCCAGCGCGCCGGCGCGCAGGTTCACATACATGCCCCACAGCGCCGTGACGAAAATCGCCACCATGCCGAGGCTTTGGACAATCACCCTGTGCCGGCTCAACACGCGGTAAAGGGCATCTCCTTCGGCATCCGACAAAAGGATGCCGCGCGCCGTATAAACGTTAAGCCCGGCGACCAGCGACATGGGAAACCCGAGAAGAAATACGGCCTGCGCAAACTCTACCCAGTAGTACCAGCCGAGTATGGCAAGGCCCGTCAGCAGGAAAAAGCTGGAGCTGACAAGGACCGGTCCGGACACATCGATGATATACTTCACCCGGTTCACGTTCACGCGCACCATATCGTGGACGTCCACCGCCGCTTGCCCGCCTTGCCGCCGCGCCCGGACCACCATGTCGAACGGCACGCCCAAAACCCAATGCGACGCTGACGACCACACAACAGCCAGCGCGATCCAGAACCACAGGTTCGAGAACGAGCGCATGTCGATCGCTTCAAAAATGCTCTGCTGCCAGCCCAACTGTCCGGTTCCTCGCCGTTTTCACCTCTCTAGACGCGCCCTGCGGGAATTGGTAGCCCCGCCGCGCCTTGATCGGGCGCGCGTTCCGTGGCACCAGAGGGGCTGTCAACCAAACTGGACACACCCATGCGCCCGACCCAAGCCTCCTTTCCCGCAACCCGCCTGCGCCGTGTACGCGCCTCGGCCGCGCGCCGCGCCATGGTGCGGGAAAACACGCTGACGGTGGACGATTTCATCTGGCCGGTGTTTGTACGCGCCGGGGACGGCATCGAAGAGCCTGTGCCCTCCATGCCGGGCGTCATGCGTCGGTCGGTCGACAAGATCGTGGACGCCGCGAAAGAGGCGGCGGACCTTGGAATTCCGGCAATCTGCATTTTTCCCTATACCGGCCTTGAAGACCGGACAGAGGATTGCGCAGGCGCGTGGGACCCCGACAACCCGGCCAACCGCGCCATCCGTGCGATCAAGACGGCCGTGCCCGAACTGACAATCATGACGGATGTCGCTCTTGATACGTACAACATCAATGGCCACGACGGCTTTGTAGAAGATGGCGTGATCGTAAACGACCGCACGGTCGAGGCGTTGGTCAAGATGGCGCTGGCACAGGCCGAGGCCGGGGCGGACATCATCGGACCATCTGACATGATGGACGGGCGCATCGGAGCAATCCGGCACGCGCTGGAGGGCGCGGGGCATCAGGACGTCATGATCCTGAGCTATGCCGCCAAGTACGCCTCGGCTTTCTATGGCCCGTTCCGGGACGCAGTGGGCGCGTCGGCAGCGTTGACAGGGGACAAGAAGACCTACCAGATGGACCCTGCCAATTCCGATGAGGCGCTGCGCTTGATCGAACGCGACCTTTCCGAAGGGGCGGACATGGTCATGGTGAAGCCCGGCTTGCCATATCTCGACATTTGCCGCCGTGTGAAGGACAGCTTTGGCGCGCCGACCTTTGCCTACCAGGTGTCGGGCGAATACAGCATGATTGAGGCCGCAGGCGCGCAAGGCTGGATCGACCGCGACAAGGTCATGCTTGAAAGCCTGATGGCGTTCAAACGCGCGGGCTGCGATGGCATCCTGACTTACTTTGCGCCGGACGCCGCGCGCCTTCTGCGCTAGATCGGCAAAGCCGCGCCGACGCGGACGTGCAAACGCGTGACAGGGCAGCTGCATCGGCGTATACCTGCCAGCAAGACCGGGATGACCCGGCAAGCAGCAGTGAACTCAGGCGGTTTGACATGAAAAACAAGATGATGACGCGCCGCGGCTTTGGCCTCGGCGTTTTGGCGGGCACTGGCGCGGTAGCAGCCTGCGGTAACGGCATTGGTGGACGGGGCCCGGCCACGATTGACGCCCGCGTTGATGCGACGATCCGGCAGATGTATGCCGAATATCCCAACACGGTAACGCTGTCGCAAAAGGCAAACGGCATGCTGATCATGCCGCTGGTGACAGAGGCCGGGCTGGGCTTTGGCGGCGCCTATGGGCGCGGGGCGCTGCGGGTAAATGACATCACGGTCGATTACTATTCGGTGGCAAAAGCCTCTGGCGGTTTGCAGATCGGGGCGCAGCAATATGCCCACGTCCTGTTTTTCATGACCGAAAGCGCCCTGACGGAATTCCGGCGCTCACCGGGCTGGGCAGCGGGCGCAGACATCGAATACGTGATCTCGGATCGGGGCGACAGCCTTTCGGCAGAGACGACAACCGTATTGGCGCCCGTTCTGGCGGCTGTTTTTGGTCGTGCCGGCCTTCGGATTGGCGCGACGCTGGAAGGCACGAAATACACGCGCATCATTCCTTGATGCACCTGAGGCACTGGCCGCGGCGCGACCTAATCGGGGCCGCGCCGCCTACGCCACATCCTTTTGCTCTGACATTGCACCGGCGACTTGTAGCGCGTTGAAAACTGCCGTCTCGATTTCCGAAAGAGCGATGTTTAGCTTCTCCTCGGCGTCGGACAAGCGCGAGACGATTTCATCCAGACCTTCTGTATTGCCGGTTACGCGGCCTCGCTCGATCTTGCACATGATGCGTGTCATCTCGAGCCCGGCAATCACGCGGCGCATGGCGCGGCACTGGCGGCCAAGCTTGGTTGCATCGCGGATCACGAGGGCGACCCCTGCCCGCGCTTGCCGACCATAACTGCCCGAAAGCGTTGTCAGGTTCGCCCGCTCAACCGGAACGTTGACCGCTTCATCCGCAGGTTCTGCATCAAATTGAACCGCCATTTCTTCCAGCAGATGCGCTGCTGCCGTCAAAAAGGCCGCATCGCCAATTGCGGTTGCGCCGCTCAGCGCGTTGCTTTGAAACCGTTTCAGTTCGTCCTCGACCGCAAAAGACATCTGGCGATGGTTTTCCGAGATAACGCTGATCGGCCCGTCAGCGCCCTCCATGCGACCAGCCTGAAGGCGCATGTTATAGGGAATCTGATCTGTCGACCGAAACACCCGGTCCACAAGGCGCACCTGATCGGCAATTGAATGCGTTAGCTCTGCCAGCTTTGCGAGCCGCCCGAGCCCGCTGACCCCACGCCGACCCAGCGCGGTCGCCCGTCTTTCAGACTCCTCGGAAAGGGCCTTGCTCATGAAGGCCGTGTAGCTGGGAAAACCCATGCTCTCCAAGGCGTCGAGCAGGTTTTGTGCGCTCGTGCCCGGATCCGCCTTACCCGCGTCCTCGTCTGCCCGCAAACGTTTGTATAGCGCTTCAACCTCCGCAAAAAGCGGGCTTGACGGTTTCAGGCGGACAGAGACAAACCCTTCTTCGATGGGGCTGACCACAGCAAACACCCAGTAATGGGTTTGATCCCGCGCCATGTTCTTCACATATGCCCCAACAGGCTGCCCCGCCTCCAGACGATCCCACATCAGGCGGAACACGCCACGGGGCATATCGGGATGCCGGACCAGCCGGTGCGGCGCACCTAACATTGAGGACATGGCGTAATCGCTCACATGCGCAAAGATCGAGTTTGCGCCGCGGATTACCCCGCGCGCATCGGTCCTCGAGAAAAACAGCTCATCCAATCGGATGCGGGATGTTTCTTTGCTTGGAGCCGACATTGCTTCGCCTTCGCAGTTACGCACGCCAACAGGCTACGCATCACCGATTTAGGCAAGGTTAACTCAGTCCAGCTTCTGCAACCTTTTCAGAAGCGACGAGGTATCCCAGCGCCCGCCGCCCATTTTCTGCACATCTTTGTAGAATTGATCGACCAGCGCCGTTAGCGGCAACGACGCGCCAGTTTGGTCTGCCGCATCGAGGCAGATGCCAAGATCCTTGCGCATCCAGTCGACGGCAAACCCGTGGTCATAGGCACCGTCCAGCATAGTCTCATGCCGGTTCACCATCTGCCAACTGCCCGCCGCGCCCTGGCTGATCACCTCGACCACTGCACGGCCGTCAAGTCCCGCTTTTTCGGCAAAGTGCAGCGCCTCGCTCAAGCCCTGCAGCACGCCCGCAATCGCAATCTGGTTGGCCATCTTGGTCCGTTGTCCCGCGCCGCTTTCCCCAATACGCCGGCACAGCTTGGCATAGGCCTGCAGGGTCGGCTCCACCCGGTCGTAGGCGCCTTGATCGCCGCCGCACATGATCGACAGCTGACCGTTTTCCGCGCCCGCCTGCCCGCCAGAGATCGGCGCATCGACAAAGCTGATCCCGGCGCGGTCCGCGACTGTATAAAGCTCGGCCGTGACAGTGTCAGACACCGTCGTGTGATCCACGAACACCGTGCCGGGTGCCATCCCGGCAAAGGCGCCGTCCTCGCCCAGGCAGACCGCGCGAAGGTCATCGTCGTTGCCGACGCACGCCATCACAAATTCAGCGCCTTCCGACGCTGCTCGAGGTGTCGGCGCGGCCTTGCCCTCATGCGCTGTGGCCCAGTCTTCGGCCTTCAAGGCCGTGCGGTTATAGACCGTCACATCGTGCCCCGCCTTCGCCAGATGCCCCGCCATTGGTGCGCCCATTACGCCCAGTCCCAGAAATGCCAGCTTGGCCATGTGCCCTGCCCCTTTGGTTGTCTTGCTTCGCGAAATTACCTAACAGTCACGGAACGTGCGTCAACGAGCGAGCATGATGGGTCTGGTTTTCTCTTGGCTTCAGCGGATCGCAAGCGGGCTTGTCCTGCTGGCGGTGCTGGCGGCGTTGCTGGTCTATTACCTCGCCTCGCGATCCCTGCCCGACTACGACGCCACCGTGCGCGTAGCCGGCATAAGCGCTCCGGTCGAGATCGTCCGCGACAACGCAAATGTGCCGCATATCCTTGGCAAATCGGATGCGGATACGTTCTTTGGCCTCGGCTTTGCACATGCACAGGACCGGCTGTGGCAGATGACCGTGCTGCGCCGCACCGCGCAGGGGCGCCTGTCGGAAGTGTTCGGGGCCAGCACGCTCGACGTGGACAGCTTTCTCCGGCGGATCGACATCTACAACCTCGCCCGCGCATCTGTCGCCGCGCAAGACCAGCGCACCATGATGGCGCTCGAGGCTTACGCGGCCGGTGTCAACGCCCGCATCGCCCAGATCAACGCCGATGCGCTGGGTCGCGGGGCGCCCGAGTTCTTTATGTTCAACGCCGCGATTGCGCCCTGGCAACCGGCGGACAGCCTCGCCATCGCCAAGCTGATGGCCGTGCAGCTCAGCGGGCATCTTGACAGCGAAGTGCTGCGCGCACGGCTGTCGCTGGCCCTGCCGGAGCCGGACATGCTGCGCGATATCCTGCCCGACGCGCCCGGCATCGGAGTTGCGGCGCTGCCTGAATACGCAAGCCTTGTGCCCGGGGCCCCGCGAAACGTCGCCTGGGTTCCCGACCGACCGCATGCCCTCTCCCCCGCTCGCCCGCGGGGCCTGTCCGGCGCTTCGAATGCGTGGGCCGCAGCCCCGACACGCTCGGCCACAGGCGGCACGCTGCTTGCCAATGATCCGCATTTGGGCCTGACCGCACCCGCAATATGGTACCTCGCCCGACTGCAGCTGAGCAGCGGCGGCGTTATCGGCGGAACGATCCCTGGCCTGCCCGTCGTGCTGACCGGCCGCTCGGATGCGCTCGGCTGGGGCCTGACAACCGCCTATGTCGATGATCAGGACCTCTACCTCGAAGAGCTGAACCCGGAAAACCCCGAAGAGTACCGTATCCCCGGCGGCTGGGCCCCGTTCGAGACGCGCCGCTCGATCATTAACGTCGCGAGCGCAGAGCCAGTCACGATCACCCTGCGCTGGACACAGAACGGCCCTGTCCTGCCGGGTGGGTTCAAGAACCTTGGCAGCATCACGCCCCCGGGCCACGTCATGGCGCTCAATTGGACTGTGCTGAGCGCGCAAGACACGTCCGTCGGGGCAGGTATCGATCTGATGTATGCGCAAACCGTGGCCGAGGGAATCGCGGGCTCTGCAAAGCACATTGCACCGGCGCAGAACCTGACCCTGGCCGACCGGCAGACCATCGCGCTCAAGACCATCGGCGCGGTGCCCCGCCGCGATGCCCGCCACCAGAGCGAGGGGCGCCTGCCAACCTTCGGCTACCTGCCCGAAAACCGCTGGCAAGGCACCATGGCCTATGTGTCCAACCCCGGCTTTGTCGCGCCGCTGGGGGGCATCCTTGGCAACACCAACAACAAGACGGTCGAACGCCCCTTTCCCAACCACATCAGCTTTGACTGGGGCGACACCCAGAGGATCCAGCGCTGGTCGCGCCTGATGCAGTCGCGGCAGGTCCATACCCGGGACAGCTTTATCGAGGCGCAGCTTGATACCGTCAGCTTCACCGCCCGCTCCCTGCTGCCATTGATCGGAGCCGAGTTGTGGTTCACCGGCGAGGCCGCGCCTGCAGGCACGCCCGAGCGCCAGCGCCAGCGCGCCCTTGCCCTATTGGCCGAATGGAACGGCGAAATGAACGAACACCTGCCCGAGCCGCTGATCTACGCCGCGTGGCTGCGCGCCTTGCAGGACCGACTGGTGCGGGACGAGATCGGGCCACTCGCCGACGCGCTGACCCATGTGGAGCCGCTCTTTATCGAACGGGTGTTCCGCGATGTGGACGGTGCCAGCCGTTGGTGCGACGTGCGCCAGAGCGCGCCCGTGGAGACGTGCCCCGACATGGCCCGCCGGGCGCTTGCGGACGCCCTGATCTGGATATCGGAGAATTTTGGGACCGAGCTGGAAACGCTGCGCTGGGGTGACGCCCATCAGGCGACCCATGATCACCCGGTGCTGGGAGAGGTGCCGCTTCTGCGCTTTTTCGTGAACATCCGGCAAAGCACGTCGGGCGGGGACAACACGCTGCAGCGCGGCCTGACGCGCGGCGGTCAGGGCGCCGACGCCTTCCAAAATGTGCACGGGGCGGGCTACCGCGGAGTCTATGATTTTGCCGACCCCGACAGTTCGGTCTTTGTGATCGCGACAGGACAATCAGGCCACCTTTTCTCCCGCCACTATGATGACCTCGCCCAGCTTTGGCGACGCGGCGAATACGTACCCATGTCGCTCGACATTGGCCTTGCGCGGGCGGCGGCGGTTGGGGTCACTGTGCTGGAGCCTGCGGAGTGAAACGAGCGGGCATCGCCTTTGTCGTCCTGGCGACAGTGATCTTTGGCAATGGTCAGGACGTGGTGCGGATCGGGTCGAGCACGCCGACGACCATGTCAACGGCCGCCGGGCAGGTTGACCAGATGATCATGAACAAAGCTACGGGGAAAAAAGCGCTGACCCGCGCGGGCATCGTCATGATCCCCAGCCTGCCGAAGAGTCAGAGCTGCCGGAGCTATCTGCATCCGGTACTGGACCGGGCTGATGGATGTATTGCCTTGACCAATACAAAACTGGGCGACGTGCGAACGTTGGTGCAAGACGGCACGCCGGTCACGATCCTGCCCAGCTGATGCCCACGATCCTTTTCAACAAGCCCTACGGCGTACTGCCCCAGTTTACCGATGCGCGCAGCCCGACACCGCGTCCCACACTTTCAGACTATATTGACGTCCCCTCAGTCTATCCGGCAGGCAGGCTTGACCGCGACAGCGAGGGATTGATGGTCCTGACCTCCGACGGCCGACTACAAGCGCGGATCGCAGACCCCAAATTCAAGCGTCCCAAACGGTATTGGGTGCAGGTGGAAGGCACGCCGAAGCAGGACCATGTCGAGTCCCTGCGCCGCGGCGTCACGTTAAAGGACGGGCCGACCCGGCCTGCCAAGGTGCTTGAGATGGACGCGCCCGATCTGTGGGAACGAACCCCGCCGGTGCGCTACCGCAAAACCGTGCCCGATGCCTGGCTTGAAATTGAGATTGCAGAAGGGCGCAACCGGCAAGTACGGCGCATGACGGCGCATGTCGGCTTGCCCTGCCTGCGGCTTGTGCGGGTGGGGATCGGCGACTGGTCACTGGGCGATCTTCAGCCGGGGGAATGGCGTTTTGTGACAGAGCCGCGCGGGAGCAATCCTTGAAGGATTGCGGTCCATCGATCCTTCAAGGATCGATTAGCCCAGCGCGCCAAAGGCGCCCTTCTGCTTCGCGGTCCAGCGCACGCGCAGCGTAAAGCCTTTCTCGTCCTGCGCCTCGTTATCGACCACGCCTTCGGCAAAGAGCCACGCGCGGCGCTTGCCGTCAGCAAAGCCAAGCCTGATCTCCTCTTCGCTCATCGCTCCTTGCAGTGCCTCGGCGACCGCAGTTAACAGCTGTTCACTGCCCGCCCCGGTCAGCGCAGACAGGGTCAGGACATGCTCGGCCCGCTCTGCCCGCGCCTCGGCAGATGCCGCATCATCCACGCTCAGCAGGTCCAGTTTGTTCCAGACTTCGATCGTCGGTCGATCTTCGGGCACGCCGAGGCTGGACATGATCGAACGCACGTCCGCGGCTTGCTCTTCGGTTTCGGGGTGCGAGATATCGCGCACGTGCAGGATCAAGTCGGCTGCGAGAACCTCCTCCAGCGTGGCGCGAAACGCTGCCACAAGTTCTGTCGGCAAATCGGAAATGAACCCAACCGTATCCGACAGGATCACCTCCGGCCCGTCAGGCAGCACAACCCGGCGCATGGTTGGATCAAGCGTGGCAAAAAGCATGTCCTTGGCCATCACCTCCGCCCCAGTCAGGCGATTGAACAGCGTTGACTTCCCGGCGTTGGTATAGCCCACAAGCGCAACGATCGGATACGGCACCTTGGCCCGGGCCGCGCGATGCAGGCTACGGGTCTTGACCACCTTATCCAGCTGGCGGCGGAGGCGCACCAACTGCACGTCGATCGCGCGGCGGTCCGCCTCGATCTGCGTCTCGCCCGGACCGCCAACAAAGCCAAGGCCCCCGCGCTGACGCTCAAGGTGTGTCCAGGCCCGCACGAGCCGCGTGCGCTGATAGGACAGCGCGGCCATTTCAACCTGCAACACACCCTCACGGGTGGCGGCCCTGTCGCTGAAAATCTCAAGGATCAAGCCCGTCCGGTCGAGCAATTTGACCTTAAGCGCCTTTTCAAGATTGCGCTGCTGCACTGGGGTGACAGGCCCATCGACCAGCACGAGCTCGATCTCTTCGGCTTTGAACCGCGCCGCAAGCTCGTCGATCTTGCCTGACCCCAGAAGGTAGCCCGCCTGCACCCGCGGCAGCGGCACCACCTCGCCCCCGATCACGTTCAGATCGGGCAGCGCAGCTGCAAGCGCCATCGCCTCGGCAAGGCCCAACGCCGCATCACGGCGCCCGGGTTCGTTCTTTATGTCGGGATGCAAGACCCAGGCACGGGTAGGTTTCCCGCCCGTGTCCTCGACCTGAAACTCAGGCTTGCTCAAGAGGCGTCTTCGCCCTCGTAAAGCGAGATCGGCTGGCTCGGCATAATCGTCGAAATCGCGTGTTTGTAGACAAGCTGGCTTTGACCATCGCGGCGCAGCAGCACGCAGAAGTTGTCAAACCATGTAATCACGCCCTGCAATTTGACGCCGTTTATCAGGAAAATAGTGACCGGAACCTTGGTCTTGCGCACATGATTGAGGAACGCATCCTGGAGGTTTTGTCTGTCCGAAGCCATTGTTCGGTCTCGCCTTCTTTTTGATTGTGTCACCTCGCCGGAATGAGCAAGGCCTCCCTCTGCGCCAGAGTATGAATCGCAAATGCCCGACATTCCACCCCAAAAAACAGTCCGTTACGGACCTTTTGGGCGCATACGTCCGCTCAGCGCCCCGCGCGCCACAGATCCGGCGTCAGAAGCGCAATAATCGCAAGCGTTTCAAGACGGCCAAGCACCATCGCCGCAGCAAAGACACCTTTTGCCCAGCCGCTCAAATCAAGCAGCCTGACAGACACCGTATCTGTCACCTCAAGGATGGGCCCCGTCGTGGTCAGCGCCGCCGTCGCCAGTTTGATCGCGGCCTCGAACGGAACTCCGAGCAACGCAAGCAGGATTGTCACTCCCGCGAGGCTCAGCGCAAAAAGCATGAAGAAGATCCAGGCGATAAAGGCTCCGTCCCGCTGCAAACGCTGTCCGAGCGGGCTGGCGCGGCTGACCGAAGACGGGTGCACAAGCTTTTCCATCTCCCGGTAACCGGTCTGATAAAGCGCAAACACACGCAGCAGTTTCACACCGCCAGCCGTCGTTGCAACGCCGCCCCCCACCAGCGCAAGCCCCATCAGGATCAGTCCCGGCGTCGCAAGTCCGGACCAATCCTGCGCAGTGTCCCACCATGCGCTTTGGAACCCCGTCGTCGTCATGAACGACAGCACGGTAAAAACGCTGCCCCAAAGCGCCTGCAGCGCCTCAATGACCGAATCCTCGGCCGCCACGTCATAAGCGCCAATCCAGTGCCGCAGAAACAGCAGAAGCGGCACAAGTAGCGCCAGAGCAAGGCCGATGCGAAATTCGGGGTCCTGACCCAGACCGCCAGAGGCCGAGGTGACCGTGTCCGAACTGAAGGTCAGCCGCGAGAGGGCAAAGAGCATAAAGAGCAGCATAACGACTTCGCCCGCAAATCCGGACCCTGCCCCCTCCATCCCCGCCAAAGGCGTGATGCCCGACGTCGCCATGATCCCCATGGCATGCATGACACTGGCCAATGGCGTCTCTCCAAGCGCAAGCAGAAGCACCCAAAGCAGCAGCGTCAGCCCAGCGTAAATTGGCACAAGCGCCGCGCCCACCTTCAGCAACCGAACGCGTCCTTCGGGCCGCGCGAACCGACGTATGCGGTCGTCCGCCTGCCCCGGCTCCGCGCGCGCGGTCACTTCGAAGCCGCCAAGATTGAGCGGAGCAAGAATCGCGGAGGCCGCAATCCACATCATCAATCCGCCCAGCCATCCGACAAGCCCGCGCCACAAGTGCAACGGGGCGCTCAGCCGGTCCGGATCGAATATCGGAGCGCCGGTCGTGGTGATGGCGCTCACCATCTCGACATAGGCATTCAGAAAACTTGTTGTCTTGAGCGCCTCGTAGAAGGGCACGGCCAACAGGACCGGCAAGAAGACGAATCCGGCAAACAGGCTCATCAGTGGCCCCAATGTGCCGTGCCTTGGGGCGCGGCCCGCATGTGCCAACGCAATCAGGCCAACGATAATCAGCCCCAAAAGACCAGAATAAAGAAAGGCCCGCCCATCCTCGAGCTCACGAACCACCCCGGCGTAGACAGCCGGCACCAGCATGGCAGCAGATGCCGCACCGCACATGAGCAAAAACAGCGGCAATGCCAGGATATGATCGCTCAGCGTCGCGCCGCGCATCAGAAGAAATCGATCGAGACCTGCAACAGCCGCTCGACCTCTGGCACATCGCCCGACAGCGCAAAGATCGCCACCACGTCGCCCTCGTCAATGCGAGTTTTTCCGACGGGGCGGATCACCTCGTCGCCTTTTCGGATTGCGCCGACAAGCACGCCTTCGGGAAAATCGACCTCGCTGATACGCTGCCCGGCAAGAGGTGAGGTCGACAACACCTCCGCCTCGATCACTTCCGCCTCCGCATCACCGATAGAATAGACCGCACGCACCCGGCCATGCCGTATATGGCGCAGGATCGAACTGACGGTGGTGGCCCGCGGGTTGATATAAGCGTCGATGCCCAGGGGCTCCATCATCGGTACAAGCGTCGGATCGTTAATCAGCGCGATGGCATAGGGGCAGCCTTCGGACTTGGCGCGGACCGCCGCCAGCATGTTCGTCTTGTCGTCATCGGTCACGGCCAGCACCGCATCGGCTCGCGCAACGCCCGCCTCTGACAAGAGCGCCACGTCGAGGCCATCGCCATTCAGAACGATCGTCCGCTCCAGCGCCTCGGCAGCCCGTTCGGCGCACGGCCGGCTCCGCTCAATGATCTTCGCGCGAACGCGGTTGGTACGGGTCTCAAGCTCGGTCGCAACGGCGAGCCCGACATTGCCGCCGCCGATCAGCACAACACGCTCTTGCTTCGTCAGCGTCTTGCCAAAGATCTCCATTGTGCGCGCGACGTCTTCGCGATGGGTGAAGACATAGCATCTGTCACCGACAAACAGCTGATCGCCAGCCTCAGGCGCAAAAAGCGTGCCTTCGCGCCGCACGCCAACAACAACCGCGCGCAGCGTCGAAAACAAATCCGTAAGCTGGCGCAGCGGCGTTTTCACGACCGGGCAATCATCATCAATGGCGATGCCCAGAAGGTGCGCTTCGCCTTCCATGAACTGTTCAGTATCGAAGGCTGCGGGCGCCGACAGGCGCTGCAAGGCCGCGGCGGCGACCTCGCGTTCGGGGCTGATCACCACGTCAATCGGCATGTGGTCGCGGCGATAGAGGTCCGAATAGATCGCGTCGAGATAAGACTGGCTGCGCAGCCGGGCGATCTTGCGGTTGATGCCAAACACCGAATGCGCCACCTGGCAGGTGACCATGTTCACCTCGTCCGAATGGGTCGCCGCGATGATCATGTCCGCATCGCGCGCGCCTGCACGGGTCAGCACGTCGGGGTAGCTGGCAAAACCGGCAACCCCCTGCACATCCAGCGTGTCCGTGGCGCGGCGCACAAGGTCGGGGTTGCTGTCCACGACAGTGACGTCGTTGCGCTCTCCGGCAAGGTGGCGGGCGATTTGCCAGCCAACCTGACCTGCGCCGCAAATGATGACCTGCATGGGCGCTCTTGCCCTCCGGATTATTCCGAAACCCTGACATCGCAGATGCGCTGTGCCCGGTCAATTCAATTGTAATTTGTACGGTTACGCGCGACATTTCACGCATGACGCGCCTGTTCCTGCTCCCCCTTGTCCTTGCCGCACTGTCCGCCTGCGTGCCCGTATCGACCTATTACCGCGAAGGCGCGTCGGTCGCCTTTCTCGAACGCACACAGACCGCATGCGAAGTTGCCGCACTGCGGGACGCGCCGGTGGCCACCGTCACGCGGCAAGGCCCGCCGCGCTATATTCCCGGCCCAAGAGTGTGCGACGCGGCGGGCAAGTGCTTTACCCGCGCGGGCTATTACGTGCCCGGCCCTGTCTACACCGTCGATGTGAATAAGGATCTTCGCGAGCGCGTCGAGCAGCAGTGCATGGCCGACAAAGGCTTTGTGCCCGTGTCCATCCCCGCCTGCCCGCCCGGCATCGCCAACGCCGTCACACCCGGTGCGACAAAACGATTGCCGAAACTGCGTCCCGAGGCTTGCGCTATCCGCAATTCCGATGGAAGTTTTCAAATCGTGAATCGCGGCTAACAGGCACCCCATGGACCTCTCCCAACAATCGAGCGACTTCAACGACTTGTCCCATGCCAAGGCATGTGTTCAGGCACATTATGCGGATTTGGCCCGCGCGCGCCCCGAGGACGTGGCCGACGCGCTCGCGGCGCGGATGGCCCCGGATGCGCTCTGGCGCGGGATGCGGCCCTTCTACGAACAGACGGGCCCCCACGCGGTGGCAGAGGCGTTCTGGGCCCCCTTCTTGCGTGCCTTCAGCCATGTGCAGCGCCGCGAGGACATCTTTTTCGCCGGTGAAAATACGGTCGGCCCCGGCACATGGACTTGCTCCATGGGGCACCTGATGGGCCTGTTTGACGGCCCGTTCATCGGCATCCCGGCCACAGGCCGCATCGCGATGCTGCGCTATGCCGAGTTCAACCGGGTCGAGGGCGGCCGCATCACCGAGACCGCCCTGTTCATCGACCTGCTGCACCTGATGGCGCAGGCAGGGGTCTACCCGCTGCCGAACCAGACGGGCGCGCAGCTGGTGCAGCCGGGGCCGCGCACGCATGACGGCCTGCTTTATGGCCCTCAGGACCCTGCCGAGGGGCCAAAAACCATGGCACTGATCGACAAGATGATCGGCGCGATCAACTTCGTGAACGCGGTGGACAATCCGCCGACCCCTCAGGAAGAGCTGGCCGAGAACTGGCATGACGACATGTGCTGGTGGGGGCCCACGGGCATCGGCGCGACCTATACGATCGATCGCTATATCGACCAGCACCAGGGCCCGTTCCGGCACAAGACCAAGGACCGCGAGTTCTACGGCCACCTCGCCCGCTTTTCCGAAGGCAACTACGGCGGCTTTTTCGGCTGGCCGAACCTGTCGGTGATCCCGGTCGGCAACTACATGGGCCTGCCCGCGTCCAACATCCGCGCCCCCATGCGCGTCGTGGACGTCTACCGCCGTGAGGGGGACAAGCTGGCCGAGAACTGGATCTTTATCGACATCCTGCACTTCCTAAGCGAACAGGGCATCGACCTGCTGGCAGGTCTTGAGGGGTGAAAGCTCTACAGAACATGCAAATGCGGCTCACAAGCGCGCAATAAAACCGCGGCCCAATAACCACTCAGGCTTACAGCGACCATTGGCCGGAAGCGCTCGCCTGGTCTCAAGGTCGCCTTTCTGACCAAACTTGCCCAGGTTTGTCTGATGGTTTTGGACGGCAGCGTCAAAGACGTAGCCAGCGTCCACAATAACACAGCCGAGGGCAGCGACGTTCCGGCGGGGTGGCGCCAAAGCGCCGCCCCGGTGGGGCGGAACGGCGCTGCCCGGTGGTTCCCACCGGGCGGGGCCAACGCCCGGTGCGGTGCCGGCTCCAAGCCGCCCTGCACTTCACACTACCCCGCCTCTTCCTCCTCTACATGCGCCACGCGGGCGCCGGCCTTGGCGGAGGTCACCACACCAAGCGACTTTAGCTTGCGGTGCAACGCGCTGCGTTCCATGCCGACGAAATTCGCGGTGCGGGAGATGTTGCCGCCGAAGCGGTTGATCTGGGTCAGCAAGTATTCCCGCTCGAACGCCTCGCGGGCCTCGCGCAGGGGCAGGCTGGCCAGCGCGCCCGACAGAACCACGCGGCCCTCTGCGCCCTCCTCCGCCGCGCCGCCGTCGCCCGGCAACTCGCGCGCGCTGATCGGCCCTGTCCCGTCGCCAAGGATCAGCACACGCTCCACCAGGTTCTTGAGCTGGCGCACATTGCCCGGCCAGCCCATCGTCTGCATAAGCGCCGTCGCCTCGTCCGACAGCGTGCGCGCCGGAAGGCCCTGCGTTGCGTTCATCTCCTCGATGAAATGCTGGGCCAGCACCGGGATATCCTCGCGCCGTTCTTCGAGGCTGGGCACCGCGATCGGCACCACGTTCAGGCGGTGGTACAACTCTTCGCGGAAGGTGCCCGCGGCGATGCCCGCGCTCAGGTCGCGCCCCGTGGACGAGATCACCCGCAGATCGACACGCACCTTGTCGGTGCCGCCCACGCGGGTAAAGCTCTGGTCGACCAGCACGCGCAGGATCTTGGACTGGGTGCCGAGCGGCATGTCCGCCACCTCGTCGAAATAGATGACCCCGCCGTGAGCCTGCTCCAGCAGCCCGGCCTCGATCCCGCGTTCCGCGCTTTCGCGGCCGAACAGCGTTTCTTCCATCCGGTCCGGCGCCACCCCGGCACAATTGACGGTCACAAAGGGGCTTGACGCGCGGTTCGATTGGGCATGGATATAGCGCGCTGCAACCTCCTTACCGCTGCCTGCAGGGCCGGTCAGCATCACCCGCCCGTTCGACTTGGTCACCTTGTCGAGCTGCGCCACAAGTGCCTTGTAGGCCGCGGACTCGCCGATCATGCGCGCCTCGCGCACCTCCGAGCGTTTGAGGCTCTGGTTTTCGCGGCGCAGGCGGCTGGTTTCCATCGCGCGCCGGATCACAACCAGCAACTGATCTATGTTGAAGGGCTTTTCGATAAAGTCATAGGCCCCTTGCTTGATCGCCGCGACGGCAATCTCGATGTTGCCATGGCCCGAGATGATCACGACCGGAACATCCGGGTTGTCGCGCTTCACCGTCTTGAGGATGTCGATCCCGTCCATCCGGCTGTCCTTGAGCCAGATGTCGAGGATCATGAGCCCCGGCGCCTCGGCGTTCAGCGCGGCCATTGCGTCATCCGAATTGCCGGCAAGGCGGGTCGAATATCCCTCGTCCTTGAGAATGTCCGAGATCAGCTCGCGAATGTCGCGCTCATCGTCAACGATCAGAATGTCACTCATGTCAAATACCTACCTCTTGCCTGTTCCCAGTGGCAGCGTCAGATGCGCCATTGCTCCGGGATGCGCACCGCCGCCAAAGAGCGGCGCGTCCTTGAGCGTGAGCGTGCCGCCATGCTCTTCAATGATTTTCTTAACGATGGGCAGGCCAAGGCCAGTGCCTGCATCGCGCGTCGTTACATAGGGTTCAAACAGGCGCGCACGATCTTCGGGAAGACCGACACCGTTGTCCATGATCCGAATATCCGCGCCTGTCGGCCCGACCTGCAAGCTTACCCTGACCGTCGGCACATGATCCTCCGGGGCACCTTTTTCCTGGAGAGTTTCAATCGCTTCACCCGCATTCTTGATCAGGTTGGTAAGCGCTTGACCAATCATCGTTGCGTCGAGTTCAGCCATCAGTGGGGCATCAGGCAACTCGGCCTCGATCGTCACCCCGGGCTGGCCTGCGCGCTGCAACTCCACCGCGCCGCGCACCAGATCCGTCAGATCATGCGCCTTGCGGTCGGGCTCGGGCATCCGCGCGAATTTGGAGAACTCATCGACAATGCGCCGCAGATCGCCGGTCTGGCGCACGATCACGTCGGTCATCTGCTCCAGCGCGTCGCTCTCTTCGCCCACCTTGGGGCTGAACTTGCGCTTGATCCGCTCCGCCGACAGCTGGATCGGGGTCAGCGGGTTCTTGATCTCGTGCGCGATGCGCCGGGCCACGTCGCCCCAGGCCGCCATGCGCTGCGCGCTGACCAGATCAGTCACATCGTCAAAGGCAACCACGTAGCCTTCGAGCGTGCCATCCTCACCGCGCCGCGTCGACATGCGCACCAGCAGGTTTTCCAGCCGCCCGCTGCGCGACACCTTTACCTCGCCCGTTGCAACCTCTTGCGGGCCGGCCCGCAGCAGCGAAAACAGGGCTCCGAACTCTGGCACGGCAACAGACAGCGGCACCGCGTCAGAGCCAACGTCCAAGAGCCGTGTCGCAGAGCGGTTCACGAAAGCTACGCGCCCTTCCGCATCAAGGCCGACCACGCCCGAGGTGACCGAGCTGAGCACACTGTCAAAAAGCCGCCGCCGCCGCTCGATCTGCGCCGTGTTGTCCAGCAGCGTCTCTCGTTGACCTTTCAGTTGGTGCGTCATCTGGTTGAAATAGCGGCCGAGCATTGCGATCTCGTCATCGCCGTCCTCTTCACGCACCCGCACATCCAGATCACCCGCACCCACCCGCTGCGCGGCACCCGTCAAGCGGCCCACCGGACCAGACAGCCGTTCGGCAAACCAAAGGCCCAGCCAGATCGCAGCGAGGATCAGGATGACCGCAAAGCCAAGATACAGCAGGCCAAACTGGAACAGCACGCGGCCCCGTTCGCTTTCCAGTTGCTGGTACAAAAGCACCGTTTCTTGTGTTTCATCCAGCAGCGCCAGCAAGTCGCCATCAACTTCACGGCTCACGAAGAGAAAGCGGTTGAAGAAAGACGCCAGGGGGACCAAGGCACGGAACTCGCCGCCCTGCCAGTCTTCGATCAGGAGAAGGCCTTGTTCGACTGCCTCGTTGATCTGCGCTTCTGAGGGACGTTCGTAGTCAAAAAGATAGGATCGGTCACCGCGCGCCCTGATCTCGCCTGTGCCATCGATCAGGTAGGCCTCTTTCAGCCCTCGTTGAATCTGGCGCTGGCCCTCGGCAAGAAGCTCGCTATCGGCCTGATTGATGCCTGAGCCGCGCAAAGCGTCCAGAAATGCGGCCAGTGCACGGGCATCCTCACTCAAGTCTTCGCGCTGTTGGGCCTCGTATGCTTCGGCGGCGGCCAGCGAATTGCCGACCACGCTGCGCACCCGTTCAGAGAACCACCCCTCAAGCCCGATATTGACCGTCAGACCAGCGAAAACGGCGACTGTGACTGTTGGGATGAGGGCCAAAAGGGAAAACACGCCAGTCAGCCGCAGATGCAGGCGCGAACCCGCGGACTTGGCCCGCCGGGCGGCAATAAGCCGGGCGACCTGCGCCAAAACCAGCGCTGCAACCACGAGGATGTAGACAAAATCGGCCAGAAGGATGAGCCGTAGCGACAGTTGCGAGCCGCCGCGGTCGAGGGGGCCAAGCACCAAAAAGGTCGCCAGCGCCAGAACTGGCCCCAGCACCACAAGGCCGAGCGTCGCGATATTGCGCACGCGCCGCTGCCTGCGCACCCCGAGCAGGCCCGAATACCATGCACCGCGTGTCCGTGTTGCCACCGCGCCGCCACCTCTGATCGCGGGGGCTATGCCCCGCTCCGCCATATCTGGTGGCCTTTGCCCCGCAATTGCAGGGTGGCCACATCTCCTGTGGCGGTTTTACATCAGTTTGCGGCGGCGTGTCACCTGGATTTCCAGATCAGTAATTTTCTTCCGCAGCGTATTGCGGTTGATGCCCAGCAGGTCCGCGCATTTGGCCTGATTTCCGGCCGTCGCATCCAGCGCAATCTCGATCAGCGGCACCTCGATCTCGCGCAGGATGCGGCCATAAAGGCCCGGGGGCGGCAGCATGTCGCCGTGCAGATCGAAATAGCGGCGCAAGTGCCGCGCCACGGAACTGCCCAGCTTTTCGGTGTCGCCCACTGCCTGCAAGGGCGCTGTGACGGGCTGAGAGCCAAGGATTTGCGTCACCTCTGCCGCCGTAATCTCGGGCGCCTGGCTGGTCAGGCCCAGGCGCCGGACGGCGTTTTCCAGTTGTCGCACGTTGCCAGGCCAGGAATAGGTGCGAAAAACCTCTGCGGCCTCCTCGGACAACGCGCGCTGAACCGGCGGCGCACCGCGGTCCGATCTGGACAAGAAATGATCAACCAAAAGCGGGATGTCGTCCACCCGGTCCCGCAGGGCCGGCACCTGCAATGTCGCGCCAGAGAGGCGATAGAACAGATCCTTGCGCACCGTTCCCTCTTCCATCGCCGCGGCAAGGTCTTGCTGCGAGGTCGCCAGAAACCGCGGCACATATTCGCCGGGGCTGTCCATCATGCGCACGATCCGGGCCTGCACCTCTTCGGGAATGTCCGCGATTTCATCAATCATGATCGTGCCGCCCCGGGCCCGCGCCAGAACCCGCGCCGGCCCTTCCAGATCGGCCAGATCGGCCCCGCCCGCGGTGATGAACGGCAGCGTGCGCCGGTCGGAGAAATCGTGGATCGCCCGGCCGATCAGGCTTTTGCCCGTCCCGCTTTCGCCCCAAATGAGGACCGGCAGATCGGTGTTCATCACCCGCGCCACCACCCGGTAAAGCGCCTGCATCACGTCTGTTCGCCCAACCAGAGGCAGCTCGTCCGGGCGCTCGTCCACGGGCTCTGCCGTGCGGGCCCGCTGGCCCTTGAGCTCCAGCGCGCGGGCCGTGCGTTTCATCAGGTCAGGCAGGTCAAAGGGCTTGGGCAGGTAGTCATAGGCCTCCGCCTCGGCCGCCTGGATAGCCGTCATGATGGTATTTTGCGCGCTGATCACGATAACCGGCAGGCCGGGACGGTCCTCCGCGATCTTCGGCAACATCTCCAGCCCATTTCCGTCCGGCATCATGACATCCGAGATCACCACGTCGCCCTTGCCCTCGCCCACCCAACGCATCAGCGTTGTCAGCGAGGAGGTCGCATGAACCTTGCATCCCGCCCGGGTCAGCGCCTGGGTCAGAACAGTGCGAATGGTGCGGTCGTCATCGGCGACAAGGATAGTGCCATCCATGGGTCAGCTCTCCTGCTTGGGGGCCAAGTGCTTTGGTGCACGCGGCAAAGACATGCGAAAGACGGTGCGCCCAGGCACCGAGGTGACAGTGATCCAGCCATCGTGATCACTCAGAATCTTGGACACCAGCGCGAGGCCAAGGCCCGTGCCGTTCTCCTTGCCCGACACAAACGGGTCAAAGATATCGCCTTTGATTTTTTCCGGCAGGCCCGGGCCGTCATCAATCACCTCAACCTGCAGCGGCAGTGACCGGCCCGCCCCATCGGCGCGGCGCAGGCGGAAGGAATGTTCGAAATAGCTGCGCAGCCGGATCGTTCCGCCCTCTTTGCCCGCCGCTTCGGAGGCGTTTTTCAGAAGGTTCAGCACAACCTGCAAAAGCTGGTCCGGATCGCCAAGCGCCAGCGGCAAAGACGGGTCGTATTCCTCGCGGATCGTCATGTTCGCGCCAAAGCCCAAAAGCGCGGAGCGGCGCGCCCGATCCAGCACGTCGTGCAGGTTAACCGCCATCAGATCAGGCGGCGACAGATTGCCAAACTGCTCCACCTGTTCCAGCAGTTTCACGATCCGGCGCGACTCCTCGACAATCAGGTCGGTCAGCTCAAGGTCTTCTGGGCTCAGGTTCATCGACAAAAGCTGGGCCGCGCCGGTGATGCCAGCCAGCGGGTTCTTGATCTCGTGCGCCAGCATCTCTGCCATCCCAATGGCGGACTTGGCTGCTGATTTGGCGTTGTCATTCTGGCTCG
>JBCBCP010000050.1:0-21794 GCA_038530575.1 Pseudomonadota bacterium | reverse complement strand
AGCCCCCGTTGGCCTGCGTCACATCCCCCGAAAGCGCCGCAGCCTCCAGCACCGCAAAGGCGTCATCCTCGGCAATCGCAACCTCGTCCGCTCCGCTCACAGTCACGGTGATGGTGCCAAACCCCTGCGCGCCAACCGCATCAAGCACCGTGATGGAGATCAGGATATCGCGCGTCTGACCCGCCGCCAGATCCTGAAAGTCCGCGCCGGGATCGTAGGTGAGCGTCGTCCCGCTGATGCTCACCGAGCCTTCGCCTGCGGCAACCGATGCGAAATAGGTCAGCGTTGTGCCGTCTTCGCCGGGATCTCCATCGTTGCCGAAGGTGGACAGGTCGAGCGTGACAGCGGGGCCATCTTCCACGGCGGCCAGCGAGCCATTCGCCACGGTCGGGGGGGTATTGAAAAGGGAAACCAGCTGATCATCGAACTGGATCGCTTCGATATAGGAAAACGAGACGATGACAGTGCCGTTGCTGGAAATGGTCGAAGTATTCTGGGTCAGGGCCCCCAACGTCAGGGTAAAATCAGACGACATCCCGGAAATGACGATGGCGTCGTATCCGGAAAACGCGCCGGTGTAGACATCGATTCCGCTGCTATAAAGGAACGAATTACCGTTTTGTCCGCCGTTGACGGTGTCGTTCCCGGCCCCATCGATATAGGTTAGGCGTCCGAATTCGGCGACGACGACATCGTTGCCAGCGCCGCCTGTGACCGTGCTTTCACCGTCGCCGCGCATTGTAACGAAGTCGTCGCCGTCACCGGCATCCACAACACTGTTTCCATCCAGGTCGTCAATAACGTCACGACCGCTGCCGGTGATGATACTGTCGTTACCAAGCCCACCCTGAACGCGGTCGTTTCCGCTGCCGGACAGGATCGTGTCATCGCCACTGCCGCCATTGATCTGGATTGAAGACCCATCGCCAATATAGACGGCCGTGATGCTGTCATTGCCGGACCCGCCCAGAACTTCGCCAGCCGTCACGGACGTGATCGTGTCGTCGCCGTCGCCAGCATCAATCAGTTGGTATCCAGACCTTCCGATGATGCTGTCATTGCCTGCCCCGGCCAGCACAACGGGATAGGTGAAGAGTGGACTGTTCGGATCGCCAATCGTGCTGACGTCGATCGTGTCATCCGCGGACGTGGCAAAGAAGATGTTTTGCGCACCATATTGAAGCAGGATGTCCGAGGCGGGCTCGAAGTGGATGTAGAGGGCGCTCGAAAACAGCGAGACCTGAAGCTGATTGGCCAGCTCCGCGCTTGAAAAACGGAGTTCGACCATGCCACTGCCAAGCGTGGCCAAGGTAAAGACGGTGAAGTCCTGATCTGTCGCAACGTTGAACCCGCTGCCGTCGAATGCAAGGACGTTGGTTTGAAACCCGGTGATCCACGCGAGGTCCCCTGCCGAGAAATCGGTGATCAGATCGCCATCGAGGCCGTTATTCGCGCTGCCCAGGAAGAAGTCGTCACCCGCCCCCCCGCTGAGCGTGTCGGCACCGGCCTCACCATTGAGCGTATCCTTGCCGTCCCCGCCGCTGAGCGTGTCGCCGCCGTCGCCGCCCCTAAAAAAGTCGTCGCCTGCATCGCCCCGAATGGAATCGGCGCCCGCATTTCCTTCTATGATATCGTTCCCATCGCCACCGATGAGGGTGTCATCGCCGCCGCCGCCCCGTGCATTGTCGTTCCCGGCCCCACCATCGAAATAAATGGCCTGAAGCCCGTTGTCCGTGAACCCTTCGACGCCGCCGTAATCGTCCCCATCGCCGCCGAGGATCGTGTCGTTTCCGCCGGTGGTAAAGACCAGATCATTTCCGGAGCCGCCAACGATCCGGTTTGCGCCGGTTCCACCGTAAATCGTGTCTGCACCTGCACCGCCTGTCAGGGTGTCGTCGCCCGCGTCGCCCTCAAGCCGGTCATCTCCTTCCCCGCCTGACAGGCTGTCATTGCCAATGCCGCCAACCAGCGAGTCATTGCCCGCCTCACCAAAGAGCGTGTCGTTGCCATCGTCGCCGTTCAGCGTGTCACGGCCGATACCGCCAAACAGCTCATCAGCGCCCTGAAGACCGTTCAGCCGATCATTGCCGTCAAAGCCAAAGATCACGTCGGCATCGACCGTGCCGTCCAAGGTTTCCGGGCTGTCCGTGCCGAGGATGACGGACTGTGTCGCATCCAGCAGAATAAGTTCGGTGCCCGTCCCGAGCCCCGGCAGCGTCACGTTGTTGCGCACGACAAACTGGCCCGTGATGAGCCCAAACACGGTCAAGGTGGTGTCGACCACCATGTCGCCGTCGGTGTCGATACTGATCGTCGAATTCGTGCCGTCGTCGGTTACCGTGACGGCAGAGATATCGAAATCGACGCCAAGCACGATGATCCGCTCCAGCGTGTCGAGATCGGCAATGGTATCGCCGTTCAGCTCGGCCGCTGTGCCAACGAACAGGTCATCGCCCTGCCCTCCGACCAGCCGGTCCGCGCCCAGCCCGCCACTGACCGTGTCGAGGCCCGCGCCACCAACCAACGTGTCGGCGCCATCACCGCCCTCCAGACTATCGTCGCCTCCTGCGCCAACGAGCCGGTCTGCCCCATCACCGCCCGACAGCGTGTCACCAGCCGCGCCGCCTGTCAGCGTGTCGTTGCCCGCACCGCCATAAAGCACGCCGAAAAAGCTCCCAGCGTTCAAGGTGTCGTTGCCCTCAAAGCCCAGCAACGTGTCACCCCCACCGGTCATGGTCAGGGCGTTGCCCGTGGCGTCGCCGGTGATGACGTCTGCACCAAGCCAGGGCGTGGTGTCGTTTTCGGCAACCAGCAGAATTTGGGTCGTGTACGCGTCCGCTGTCCCTGCGCCAGCCGCGGGCTCGAACCCGCTCAGCGTAACCCAGCGCCCGGTGAACGTGCCCGTTAGCGTGAAACTAATATCATCGACAGGATCGCCGTTTTCCCCGATGTCGATGGTGATTGTGGTCGCGCCGCTTGCTTCGAGGATGGACAGAGCGCTAGCCCCGAAGGCCTGATCGGAAATGCTGATACGTTCGCCAATGGCGAAATCGGTGATCAGATCGCCTTGCAGGTCCTCCGCCCGTCCGCGGAAGTAATCGACACCGCCCCCACCTGTGAGCGTATCGGCGCCAGCCTCGCCGAACAGTTGATCGTTCCCCGATCCGCCCAACAGAACATCGGCGCCGTCGCCCCCCCAAAGCGTGTCGTCCTCGGTGCCGCCATCCAGCGTATCGTCGCCCAGACCGCCATAGAGGGTGTCGCGGCCTGCCTCGCCGAACAGGTTGTCGGCCCCGTCGACGCCCGCCAGCACATCGTTGTTGCCAGCGCCATAAAGCGTGTCGTCGCCATCGCCACCGTTCATGAAGTCGAGACTGTCTTGGCCGCGCAGGACGTCGTTGCCGTTGTCGCCGTTCAGGAAGTTTACGCCATCTCCGCCGATGAGCTCGTCATCGCCGTCGCCGCCCGACAGAAAGTCTCGACTGGTGAAATCGGAACCGCCCCAGAGCGTGTCGTTTCCGTCACCGCCGTAGATGGTATCCTCGCCTGCGCCGCCATTCAGCTCATCATCGTCGCCGTCGCCCCGCAGAATGTCATCGTCGGCGCCGCCGTCGATCGTATCGTCCCCGTCACCACCGTTTAGCTGATCAGCCCCTGCTTCACCAAAAAGCGAATCCGACCCCGCACCGCCGTAGACGGAATCGCCCCCGTCACCGCCATACAGAGTGTCAAAGCCATCCTCGCCCCAGACTTCGTCGTTGTCCGCGCCGCCGTCGATGAAGTCATCGTTGAAACGGCCAAAGAGCGAGTCGGCCCCTGCACCCCCATAGATCGTGTCATCACCGAACCAGCCGCTGGCAAAATCGTTGCCCGCGCCGCCCGAAATCAGGTCGTGACCGAAGTCGCCGTAAATCTCGTCATTGCCGGCCCCGCCGGAGATCTGGTCGTTGCCCTCCGCGCCGCGCAGGAAATCGTTGCCGTCCCGCCCCTCGAGGACGTCACTGCCCGCCCCGCCGTCTAGGCTGTCATCGCCAAGCCCGCCGATCAGAAGGTCGTTGCCGCCAAGGCCGTTCAACGTGTCGTTGCCGTCCCCGCCATTGAGCAGGTCGTCATTCGCACCGCCGTCCTGTTGTTCGGCCGCGCCTGTTCCCGTCCACACTGTGCCGTTGAATTCGGGCCGGATCAGCGTGGTGAAGGCATCGGCTTGGACAACCACAAAGCCGGAGTTGTTGCCCACGTCGACCTGAAACGTCAGGTCGGCAAAGGTGTCGCCGTCAATATCGAGCCCGATGTCGAGATAGCCGCCACTCAGCGCCGTCCCAATTGCTGATGCATCCAGACGAACTCCGAGGATGGTGAGGCGATCCGAAGCCGCAAAATCGGTGATCCTGTCGCCCTGCCATTCGCTGACTGCTCCGATAAACATATCGGAGCCAGAGCCACCGGTCAGGGTGTCGGCATCGGCACCGCCCAAAAGAACGTCATCACCGGCGCCGCCTTCCAACGCATCCGCGCCGGCATTTCCAAACATCAGATCGGTATCGAGCCCGCCGCGGATCAGGTCGGCGCCCAGGCCCCCGACAAGCGTGTCATCCCCTGAACCGCCGTCGATGGCGTCCTGTCCGGCGTCGCCAAAGATCAGGTCGCCACCCGCATCGCCAAAGAGCACGTCCGTACCGTCGCCACCCGAAATCAGGTCCGGATCGTCTCCCCCCCTGATCGTGTCGTTCCCGCCATTTCCGTACAGAAAATCAACACCGCCCAGACCCTCGATTGAATCAGCATCGGAACCACCTTGAATGGTGTTGCTGTTTCCATCGCCAGTCAGGTTGGCCATTGCGCGCTCCGGTCAGCATTCATGCTATGGTTGAAATTTACTCAATAATTCCAGACACACTGCTTATCATTTGTGTGCGTCAAAGCAACGTACGGCGCGGTACGGATGCTTGGCAAAGTGATCGATGCGCCACGTCCCCTGCCACAGCGCCTGATTTTGCAGCACCAGCGATATACGCCTCGATTTGCGCCCTTTGTTAAGGTCGTGCTTGTCAGCAGCAAGGGGCCAAAGGCGAGGCTTATGGCACGCTGAACTTGGGCCAACCGCACGCTCAAAATCGCAATAGCAGGCTAACCTGCGGCAAGTGAACCACTTCAGCGGTGTGAAGCTGCCCCAGGCATCCGGGCAATCGGCCAAGGGCTATCCAGAACCCTGCCAGATCAGCCAGCCCTGGGACGGCGCTGCTTCCACGGCGGGTGCCAAAGGCGACTTTTGGGTTCTCGGTTTGCACCGTTTCCAGATGCACCTCCAAGCGTTCACCGACGCCGCGATAGACACGCTTGAAACCCTTGCCACCAATAGCGCGCTCTAAATCGGCCAATGTTGCGGCTCTCTTGTCGAGCGCCGTCTCATGCCGCCGTTTGCCTTGCTCACGCTAGGCCGGATAATTGCGCTTTATCAGCACGTAAGGTGCGATGTTTCAGGGCATGTGGTCGCCTTCTTAAGGTGATCATTGCACTTGAATCGAAAAGGTAGCTTGAGCGCTCTGACGCCGGATGGGCGCGAGGCCAAACTTCACGCTCCACTTTGGTACTTCAGAGTGCGTACTAACCCGTCATGCCTTCCAGTCACCGAGCCGGTAGATCGCAACGATCAGGCGGCCAAGTCCCTGAATAGGAGAGAAAAGGCTGTTTTCCGCAACGCGGACGCAGACACAAAAACATGATAGTGGCGGAGACGAAGGGATTCGAACCCTCGAGACGGTTTCCCGCCTACTCCCTTAGCAGGGGAGCGCCTTCGACCACTCGGCCACGTCTCCACTGATCCGTCTATCCAACGGCGCCACAGGGGGCAAGGCAAAACCTGAGAGCGGGCAAATGTAACGTTTTGTACAAACTGCGCGGGCCGCGGATAACGTTTTGTACATTTGCCAACAGGCCGAAAGTGCATTTTGTACAGAGCGCCACATGCCGTTTCGCGCCGTATCGAGCGTTGGCAGGGGAGCGGGTTCAGGGTACCGTCATCTTTAACGGGCTCGGGCGGTGCAACGAGATGCTGAGACGGACGGAACAGGCGCTCAACAGCGCCAATATCGCGGCGTGCTTTGCCACGGTTGCGACGGCGGCAGAGGTGACCTTGACCGGCGGGGCGAGCGCGCTGATTGGGGCGAGCCTTTCGGGGCTTTCCATGTTCAAGGGAATGGCTCCCGAGCAGAAGGCGCGGACGGAAGACATCGCCACGGCCCTTGACGCGGGCATCGGCGCACTACCAAACAGCGACACGCAAAAGCTGGTCCGGCAACTGATCGCGAACTTTCCGGTGAGCGAGGCGGACCTGGCAACGGGGAACCGGGATGCGACGCAGGTGGCAGGCCTGCTCCGGGGTCGGGCAAAAGAGAAGGCACGCGACCCGGAGCAGCGACAAGACCATGTGCTGGCCGCGTTCGAGGATGTGCTGCGCCGCGCGCTTGAGGCCCCGCTGGAGCCGCAGTCGGGACGGGAAGCTTTCGAAAAGGCAACGCTTGAACGCACGGACAGGCTGATCGCTATCGCAGAAGAGCAAGGCCGCGCCGACGCGCTGCGGGACGAGGGGATTACGGAGAAGGCGATCATCCGGCTTGCGCAGCGGATCGCGGCGGAGACGGAGGATGTGGGGCAGGCGTGGCTGGAGCTTCAGAACGCGATGGATATCGCAGTGCGGGTTCAGAAGGAGGGGGAGCGCGGGTCGAACCATCCGGGCTTTGTCGATGACGTGCTGGCCCGGGTGGCGGCGCTGGCGCGGGACGGCGAATACCAGACCGCCGGGGCGGAGATCGACGCGGCGCTGGAGCGGGCGCAAGCGGAACAGGCGCGGCTGCTGGACAGTGGGGTGGAGGTGGCCCTACTGGACCGCGACACGGCGAAGGCCGCGCGGCTGTTGGTGCAAAAGGCGGATCTGGAGGCGGACGGGGTCGCAGAGTTTGAGGACCTGCGGGCCATGTGGCGTCATCACTATGAGATCGGGCGGGATCGGGGCGACAACTTGCAGGCGCGGCTGGCCACCGACCTCGCGCGGATCGTATCGGCGCGCGCAAAGGGCCCGGACGAAATAGGCAGTGCAGCGAATGACCTCGGCCTTGCGCTCCAAATTCTCGGGGAACGGGATAGCGACACCGCACTGCTGGAACAGGCCGTGCGCGCCTATGAGGACGCGCTGCGGGAGTTTACCCGCGACCGGTTGCCGATGCAGTGGGCCACGGCGAAAATGAACCTCGGCAACGCGCTCCGCACCCTCGGGGAACGGAACAGCGACACGGCGCGGCTGGAGGAGGCCGTGTGCACCTATGAGGACGCGCTGCTGGAGGGGACCCGCGACCGCGTGCCGATGGAATGGGCCCGGACAAAGATGAACCTCGGCAATGCGCTTGCAACCCTAGGGGAGCGGGAGAGCGACATCGCGCGGCTGAAAGAGGCCGTGCGCGCCTATCAGGACGCGCTGCTGGAACAGACCCGCGACCGCGTGCCGATGGATTGGGCGATGACGAAGATGAACCTTGGCATTGCGCTTAAAGCCCTCGGGGAGCGGGACAGCGACACCGCGCGGCTGGAAGAGGCCGTGCGCGCCTATAAGGATGCGCTGCTGGAGTTCACCCGCGAGCGCGTGCCGTTGGACTGGGCCGCGGCGAAGATGAACCTTGGCAATGCGCTCCAACGCCTCGGGGAGCGCGACAGCGACACCGCGCGGCTGGAAGAGGCCGTGCGCGCCTATGAGGACTCGCTGCTGGAACGGACCCGCGACCGCGTGCCCATGCAGTGGGCGATGGTGCAGGGCAACCTTGCCACGCTTTACGGTACAATGGCCAATGTCACGGGTAACTTGGCGCATCTGGATGCGGCGGAGGCGCATTTGGCGGCGGCGCGGGAGGTTTTTGAGGTCGCAGGCGCCGGTGGATACCTCGACGTCTGTGACAACATCAGCGCCTCTATCGCCGCGAGCCGGACGGCGTTGGGTTAGGTGCGGCTGCGGGCCGTTGGCTTTGCCCTGCGGTGCACCGTTTTTGGGCCGGGTTTTGTTTCAATTGATCACGCCACAGCCGTGCGCGCGTCCCTGCCCGGTTTGCAGTCGCCCTGCGCGGGTCAGGAATACCTGACCGTTGCACAGTAAGCCGCTTGCGCATCCGCGTCTTAACATTCTGATTTTCCTATACCTTCGGCGAACCCCCCTTAGCACACCGCGCTCTGACATCTGTGCACGGATCGGTGATCCCCTGTGCTTTGCGCCGAGGCGTTTGCGCCCCCATCTCAATCTCATCGAACAAACGCTCATCCCGAGCAATAAGGAGACCGACATGACACGCACTGCCCTGATCCTCGCCGCCGCCCTGTCCCTTGGCACCGCCGCAACGGCGGACCAGTCGGACCGCTATAACGACCTGCGCTTTAACACGGCCGTTGGCCACATCGATTACACGAGCGATGCGGTTGGCACGCAGCGCGCCGAACAGACCACCGTAGCGACCTCCGGCACCCGCCAGAGCGCGCCGCAGGGCTCTTATGCCTACGCGAACCGCTTTGGCGTGGGCCCGAACAACGACAGCCGCTAATCCCCCAAGCACCACTCATGGAGCGGCTGGGCGCGCGGGACATCCCGCGCGCCTTTTTCGTGCGCAGATGCGCAGTGATCACGCTGACGTGACGGAAGCGTGCGGAAAAATGTGGAACCTAAGGCGGGCCCGCCCGTTCTTTCCCCAGATCGCAATGACGCGAACGGGCCTGACGAACAGGCCGCAACTGGAAAGGAAAGACTATGAAACGCTTTGCACTTGTACTGACAACCGCAACCCTCGCAGCTGCCCCGCTGATGGCGGATCAATCGACGCGCTATAACGATTTGCGCCTTGATACAACGCAGCCCGCACAGGTGGAGCCGAACGCGGCTACCCGTGACGGCACCGTCGTGCGCGGAGAGACGATCCCGGGCAACGTGGTGGACGGTGAACAGCCGGTCACGTTCTCCAGCCGGAATGCGCCGCGCAACAGTGGCTATATGGACACCTTCCGCGCAGGTGGCGTGGGGCCGTTCAACGACAGCCGGTAACTCGCTGGCAAAGCGCTCGCCCCCGTGGCGGGCGCTTTCGCTTTGTCAGGTGTTGAAGAGGAAGTGCAGAACGTCGCCGTCCTTGACGGTATAAGCCTTACCCTCGGCCCGCATCTTGCCCGCTTCCTTGGCCGCCTGTTCCCCGCCCAGCGTGACGAAATCGTCATAGGCGATGGTTTCGGCCCGGATGAACCCTTTTTCGAAATCGCCGTGGATGACGCCGGCGGCTTGCGGGGCTTTGGTGCCTGTCTTGATCGTCCAGGCGCGGGCCTCTTTGGGGCCAACGGTGAAGTACGTCTCGAGGTGCAGAAGGTCGTAACCTGCGCGGATGAGGCGGTCGAGGCCAGCCTCCTCCAGCCCCATTTCCTCAAGAAACATTTGCGCCTCGTCCGGCTCAAGCTGGCTGATCTCTTCTTCGATCTGGGCAGAGATGATGACATGGCTCATGCCTTGCGCCGCAGCCATATCGGCGACGCGTGCGGAATGCGCGTTACCCTCTGCCGCCTCGGCCTCACCGACATTGCAGACATAGAGAACCGGTTTCGTGGTCAGAAGCTGGAGGTTTTTCCAGGCGCGCGCGTCCTCGTCATCCACTTCGACCACCCGCGCCGGTTTACCGTCCTCCAGTGCCGCCATCGCCTGTTTCAGCAGGCGTTCCTGCTGGACCGCCTCCTTGTCCCCGCCGCGGACTTTGCGCACGATGTTCTGCAGACGCTTTTCGATGCTTTCCAGATCGGCGAGCATCAGCTCGGTTTCAATCGTTTCGGCATCGGCGAGTGGGTCGACCCGGCCCTCGACATGGGTCACATCGCCATCTTCGAAACAGCGCAGCACGTGCGCAATGGCGTCCACCTCGCGGATGTTGGCCAGAAACTGGTTGCCCAGCCCCTCCCCCTTGGACGCGCCCTTCACAAGGCCCGCGATATCGACAAAGGTCATGCGCGCCGGGATCACCTGTTTTGACTTCGCCAGCCCGGCAAGCGTGTCGAGCCGCGCGTCGGGCACCGACACCTCGCCGACATTGGGTTCAATCGTGCAGAACGGGAAATTGGCGGCCTGCGCGGCAGCAGTACGCGTCAAGGCATTGAAAAGCGTGGATTTGCCGACATTCGGCAGCCCCACGATACCCATGCGAAAGCCCATGCGCTCGTCTCCTTGGAAATCACAGCGCACCTCTAGCGGCGCGGGCGGAGCAGTGCAACCGCGCCCCCCATTGCGCAACGGGCTTTGATGCGGCATGACGCGACAGCCAAGAGGGGAGCCACCATGTCACGGATCGACGCGAAATTCGCGCAGCTGCGCGCAGACGGGAAGAAAGCCTTTGTCGCCTATGTGATGGCGGGCGATCCTGACTATGCGCAGAGCCTTGAATTGGTCAAAGGATTGCCGGGCGCCGGGGTCGACGTGATCGAGCTGGGCCTGCCCTTTACCGACCCGATGGCCGACGGGCCAACGATCCAGCTGGCCGGGCAGCGCGCGCTTGAGGGCGGCATGACGCTGGAGCGGACGCTGGAGCTGGCCCGGGCGTTTCGCGAGGATGACGACACGACGCCAATCGTGCTCATGGGCTATTACAACCCAATCTATTCGATGGGTGTCGACGCGTTTCTGGACGCCGCCAAGGCATCGGGCATCGACGGGCTCATCGTGGTTGATCTGCCCCCCGAGGAAGATGATGAGCTGTGCATCCCGGCGCAGGCGAAGGGCCTGAATTTCATTCGCCTCGCCACGCCGACCACGGACGATGCGCGCCTGCCGAAAGTTCTGCAGAACACATCGGGCTTTGTTTATTACGTCTCGATCACGGGCATCACCGGCGCGGCAGAGGCGCAAGCGGGCGATGTCGGCCCCGAGGTCGCTCGGATCAAGGCGGCCACCGATTTGCCTGTGATCGTGGGCTTTGGCATCAACACACCCGACAAAAGCCGCGCCATCGCGAAAGTGGCAGACGGCGCAGTCGTGGGCAGCGCAATTGTTGCAAAATCGGGCGAGCCGGTGGCCAGCACACTGGCCTTCGTCAAGACGCTCGCCGACGGGGCGCATTCCGCCTAACTGTTTGCTGACGTCCGACGAGCGGCTTTGTCTAGGACGCGCGGCCTGCACGCCCGCTGACTACGGCCCGTCGCGCGCGGCATCCAAAAACTGCCGTAACTCGGTCAGCACAGGAAGAACCGCTTCAATACGCTCTGCCGGGAACGCGGTGGCCAGATGCGCAAAGTTTTGTCCCATCTGCGCAATGGCGCCATTACGCCAAGCGCGGCCGGCCTCCGTCAGCCAGACCTGTTTGGACCGACCATCGCCGGGGTTCGGGCGCATTTCGATCAGCCCGCGCTTTTCCAGCCCGGCAAGCGTATGGGTCATCGAGGTCTTGGGCACCTGAAAGGCGCGGGCCAGCGCCAGTGGCGTCTGGCCGTCTCGGACGCGGATCAAATGATTGAGGACGGAAAAATGCGTCATCAACAGGCCGTCTTCAAACTCGGCCTCTGCCGCAGCGCGGCTGAGCTGGCTGATGATCCCGATCTCGTTAAAGAGCTGGAAGTAGAGCGGAAGGTCGTCCTGTCGCATTCGGTCAGATTTTGACCAACTGGGCAGGTGCTGGCAAGCCTTTGCGACTGCGGGGGCCGAAGCGCTTTGCTCCTGACGCTTCGCCCCGTAGTCTGGCGCTGTTTTTGGGGAGTCTGCGATGCCGCTCATTGATATTCACGTGCTCGAAGGTGTCTTTGATGCCGAGGAAAAGGAACGCATCATTTTGTCTGTTCTGCGCGCCTTTGGCGACGCAGCGGGCGGAAAGATGTTTGAAAATACGTCCTGCCGGATCCACGAAGTGCCAAGCGGGTCGTGGGGTTTTGCCGATCAAATCCTGCACACCGAAGTCGGGCTGCGGATCAAGAGCGACACCACTTAGGCGTCAACGCCGCCCCTTGAGCCAGGTGCGGCGTTGCGTGTTTAGTCAGACCAGTTTGGCCTCCAGTGGCCACCGGGGGCTTGGCGGCACCTCGGGGCTGTAGCCGATGCGCGCCCACATCTGGATCGTCTCGCCCGGCTCGGCCAGCATCTCGTGGATCTGGGCGTAGAGGCCAGCCATTTCGGGGTATTCCTGCAAGGCTTGTGACAGGGGCTGGGTGCCGAGGCCGAGGCGCTGGCAGTGCAGGTTCGCGCGCATCCACGCCGCCCCCGCTTTGATCTGGTCTTCGCGGGTGTTGCCTTTGGTCGCGAGCCAGATGTGACCCATTGCCGTGCGGGTGTTTTCCATGACCGCGTCGACGCCGCCGGTATAGGCGAGCGAGTTGCGGTCCATCGCCCCCTCGCGGGTGAATTGCCCCGTGAGGTGAAGGGTTTCGAACATCGGGCCGGTGAAGTCGATGCCGTCTGGGTTGGCGTCCACCTCAGCGCGGCCGATGCGGAAGAGGTCAACGGATTCCTTGTAGGTGTGTGGTGTTTCCAGCTCTATCATCAGGGCGTCGCCACTAAGCTGGCGCTGAGCCGCGATGTCTTCGGGGTCAATCGAGCCTGCCGCGCGGCACGCGGTTTCTGTGTTGAGCGAAGCGATGAGGTCCTGCAAATCCGCTTCGGGCACAGGGCGAGACGTGTCGAAAGGCTCTTTTTGCGAGCGACGGTGCGGCACGTGTGCGAACAGCGGATCGGGCGTCGCCGTACCGCCAAAGCGGACGATGGCAACCGGGCGCGCGTCAAGCTTTTCTGGGTCGGAGCCTTGGGGAAAGAGCGTCGTTTGCGTGCTGATCCCGTCCTGCGCTGCGGCCATGCGCAAGGTTTCCAAGAAGCAGCCCAGCCCAATGGTGATCTGGCGATTGAACGGGTCGGTGTGGGGCAGAAGGCGGTTCGTGTCGACATAGAGATGCGCCTCGTTCGGGGTGCCGAGGTCAACCATCCACGGCTGCCGGTTATGCGGGTTGGGCGACAGAATGGCCCAGCTGAGCGCGCGTTTGCGCGGATCGTCGTATGTGCCGGCACGCTCCCACGGGGCCAGCGCAGTGCGGGGCGTGCGGGTGACGGCATAGGCGGCGCCGCCTGCGGCTGTGATGAGGCCGCCTCCGATCAGGGCGAGGGTCTGTCTGCGGTTGGGCATCGGTCTCTCCATTTGTTCGATATCGCACTATATGGTTCGATATCGGACTATAAGCAAGGTCAAAAAGTTCGAGATCGCACGTTTTTCTGTCGCAGTTGCTTCCGAGGGCCTGAATTGGTAACTAAACCTGACCAATTTGAAGGATTCCGTCATGACCGTGATCACCACCATCGATGATCTGAAGCGTATTCACGAACGCCGAGTCCCGCGGATGTTTTATGACTACGCCGAAAGCGGCAGCTGGACAGAACAGACGTTTCGCGAAAACACCTCTGATTTTGAAAAACTGCGCCTGCGCCAACGTGTGGCGGTGGATATGTCCGGGCGCAGCACAGCGTCCAAGATGATCGGCGAGGACGTGGCGATGCCCGTGGCGTTGGCCCCCGTGGGCCTGACGGGGATGCAGCACGCAGATGGGGAGATGAAGGCGGCCCGCGCAGCAGAGCGTTTTGGCGTGCCGTTCACCCTTTCGACCATGTCGATCAATTCGATCGAGGATGTGGCAGGCCACACGGACCGGCCCTTCTGGTTCCAGCTTTACACGATGAACGACGCCGATTTCGTGAGCCGCCTGATCCAGCGGGCCAAGGATGCTGGGTGCTCCGCGCTGGTGATCACGCTGGACCTGCAACTGCTGGGCCAGCGGCACAAGGACCTGAAGAACGGGCTGTCGGCCCCGCCCAAGCTGACGGCCAAGACCATCGCGAACCTGATGACCAAATGGTCGTGGGGGATCGAGATGCTGAGCGCCAAGCGGCGCGAGTTTGGCAATATCGTTGGCCACGCGAAGGGTGTGACCGATGCCTCCTCCCTCGGCACTTGGACAGCGGAGCAATTCGACCTGACGCTTGACTGGAACAAGGTCGGCAAGTTGATGGAGCAGTGGGGCGGCAAGGTGATCCTGAAGGGTATCCTCGATGCTGAAGACGCGAAAATGGCCGTGAAGCTTGGGGCGGATGCCATTGTGGTCAGCAACCACGGCGGGCGGCAATTGGACGGCGCGTTGTCATCTATCCGGATGCTGCCCTCGATCCTCGACGCGGTTGGCGGCGAATGCGAGGTCATCCTCGACTCCGGCATTCGCTCGGGCCAGGACGTGCTTAAGGCGCTGGCGATGGGGGCGAATTCCACCATGATCGGGCGTGCTTGGGTCTATGGGCTGGGCGCGATGGGCCAAAAGGGGGTCGAGACGGCGCTGGAGGTGATCCGCAAGGAGCTGGACATGACCATGGCGCTGTGCGGCGAGACGGATGTGGCAAATCTGGGACGCCACAACCTGCTGATCCCGTCCGATTTCGAAGGCCATTGGCAACAGTAAGCTGCGCGGGTTAGGCAAGCACATGCTTGTCTTTTCCAAGGAAAACCTCGCCTTTCTCGCTGTGCCAAAAACGGGCACGACCGCGTTTGAAATGGCCCTGAGGCCCCGCGCCGACATTATCTTTGGCAAGCAGCGCAAGCATATGCCCGCCCAGCGCTATGCCAAAAAAGTCGCGCCTTGGCTGGAGGAGACCTTTGGCATTTCGCCCGAGCCGATGGCCGTGATGCGCGACCCGGTTGAGCAAATCAGGTCGTGGTTCCGTTACCGGTCTGGCCCGCGGCAGGCGGGCACGCCGGTCAGTACGAAGGGGTGCAGCTTTGATGAGTTCGTTCTGGCCGTCATCTCTGGTGATGCGCCGGAGTTCGCGCGGATCGGAAGCCAGCACGCATTTCTGACCGGCGACGGGAAGGTGCAAGTGAAACATCTGTTCGCTTACGAGCAACAGCCTGTTTTCCGCAGCTTTTTGGCCGGGCGGTTCGGCGAAGACATCGAGATGAAACAAAAGAACGTCTCACCCCACGCGGATGCGCCGCTATCGCCGGTCGTCGAAGCGCAACTGCGTACCGCGCGGGCCGCGGAATTCGCGCTGTACGATCAGGTTCTGGACGCGGGCGGGCATTTTCAGCCCTGACCGCCCTACCCCGTGCGCGCTGTGCGCCGGATCAAGGCCCGGGCCAAAAGCGTTCCGGCGGTCAGGTCGGCGAGGATGATACCAATCAGGACAGGGGCGGGCGCCATGAGCGGTCCCGCAAACTCGTAAGCTGTTCCCGCCGCCCCGCCGATCATGCAGATCAATGCAATCCAGGCGACCGCGGTCACACCCCGCCACAGCCCCACGCACAGGACCGTGTAGAGCGCCGCCGGAAAAAGCAGAAAGAGGCTGCTGACCGCAAAACCGGACAGGGCAAGCCCAAGAACGTGCAGGACGGCACTGAACAGCAGCGGCGGGATGGCGTGGCGCATGTGGAGGGCTCCGAAGACGCAGTAACAGTGACGGAAGCCTAGCGCTGTGCAGGCGCTTGGCACGCCCCGCTCATGCTTTCGGGGCGATCGCTGCCATCCTCAGTTGCCGGGCGAGCGCTGGCACCAGCACCGCCAGCACGACGGCCAGCAGCGCGGCGACGACACAGAAGGCTGTGCGCAAGGTAAAGGTCTGAGACACAAGACCCATCAGCGGAGGCCCAGCAAAGAAGGCCGCATAGCCGATGGCGGATGCCACGCTGATGGACTTGAGCCGCCGTTCCGGAGCCACGGCCTGACCCAGAAGGCCAAAGCCCAATGGCACCACAACCGAAATACCCAGCCCGGTCAGCGCAAATCCTGCATAGGCGACGAAAAGGGACGGCGCGAGACCCGCGATAACAAGGCCAACCGCGGCCACCATCAGCGCGGCAGAGATCATGACGAGGTCATCGACCCGCCGCGCCAGAGCGTGGCCAAAAAGCCGCCCAAACCCCATGGTCAGGCCAAGAATGGCCGGGCCAAGCGCCCCTTCGGCCGGGCCGCCGCCGAGCGTGCGCTCAAGATGCAAGGCAGACCAGCCCTCAGATGACGCCTCCGTCAGGAAAGCCGCGAGAATCAACAAACCCACCATCCACACAACCGAATCCCGCGGCAGACCGGTCTGCGCAGTGGGCGGGGCAATGCCGCTGGCCTCATTCCCGGCCATCAGCACAGCGCACATGATAGTGACGAGCAGCAGCGCGGCGAACACGTCGGTCGGGGTCCAGCCCGCCTCGCGCGCCCAGCCAACGAGCAGTGCGGCGGCGGCATAGGCAAAACTGTAAAGGCCATGGTTCAGGTTCATCAGTGCACGGCCCGTTGCGGCCTCGAGATTGGCAAGGCGTGCGTTGGCCAGAACGTCCACCACCCCGGAGCCTGCGGAGGCGAGTGTCATCGCCAGCGCGAACGATACAAGGCCCGGCGCCGCCCCGGCCCAGAGAAAGCCAAGTCCGACGCCCAGCGCCCCAAGCGGCAGGGCCAGAGGCCCCGTCAGCTTGTCGGCCAGCGGGGCAAGCCACATCGCCGCAATCGCCCCGAAAGCTGCGAACAGCACGACCGACCCGTAAACGCCATCAGATGCGCCGAGCCCCGCCTTGATCACAGGCATCTGCGCGAAATAGCTGGCCCAGGCGATGCCAATCAGCACAAAGCCCGCAAGCGCCCGGCGCGAAACTGCGATGTCTTTGAACAAACCCATGCGGCGGACTTGGCACGCCCACGCCCAATTGCAAAGAGAATCCGCTTGGCATCTGCAATGATCCGGTCTAAGGCCACGGCTTCACGCGGGGTGACAGCCTTGGAGGCACCCTGCCCTAAACACTGGAGAATTATCATGGCTGGAGAGATCCCTGATCTTGAAGCTCTGGAACGGACGGGGACAGGCAAGGGCGCCGCTCGTCAGGCACGCCGCGATGGCATGGTTCCGGGCATTGTTTTTGGTGGCGACGCGGACCCGCTGCCGATCAACATTCCGTTCAACAAGCTGCTGAAGATGCTCAAAGCCGGGCGGTTCAAGTCGACGCTGTTCAACCTGAAGGTCGAAGGGCACGAGGACGTTCGCGTGATCTGCCGCGACGTGCAGCGCGATGTGGTCAAGGACCTGCCGCGGCACGTGGACTTCATGCGCCTGCGCCGAACAACGAAAATCAACCTGTTTATCCCGGTTGACGTTGTGGGCGAGGACGCATCGGTTGGCCTCAAGCGCGGCGGTGTTCTGAACCTTGTGCGCCCGGAAGTCGAACTGGTCGTGACTGCGGGCGATATCCCCGAGAGCATCACCATCGATATCAGCGAAGCAGCCATCGGCGACAGCATCACGATTTCGTCCGTCACTCTGCCCGCTGGCGCGAAGCCGACGATCGACCGCGACTTTGTCATCGCCACAATCTCGGCTCCGTCGGGTCTGGCTTCGCAAAACGATGATGACGACGAGGCTGCCACCGAAGACGAGGCACCGGCCGAAGAGGCGTAACGCGACCGCACTCAGAAACGAAAATTGGCCGCCCCATCCGGGCGGCCTTTTTGTTGCGGCTGTTGGCGAAGGCTCAGGCGAGACCAGCCGCAGCGAGAAGTGGTAGCAAAAGAAGCCCGATGATCGCACCGTCAAAGTCGAAACCGCCATCGTCTGCTTCGACGCTTTCTTCTTCGATCTCGTCGGGTATATCGACCGGATCGACAACAGGCAGGCCGAGGGGCGTATCCGGTTCATCCGTCGGCGCATCAACTTGGTCGTCAATTGGATCGTCGATCGGGAGGTCTACTGGAGCGCCCGCGCCGTTGCCCGCACTCTCTTCAAGGTCAAACTCTGAGGCGGGCGGTAGTGTGGCGACCAATTCCTCCGCCAACTCTTCGGAGAATTCGGGCGCGTAATGCAGCCCATCCTTGAACATGTCGGCCTGACCCACCCCTGCAAAATTGGCGATCTTGTCAGGATCAACGGTATAGACCGAGGAATGCTCCGCAGCATAGCCACGCTGTTCGTCGATAATCGTATCCCACCCTTCGCGGCCGTCGGCGTCAGGCGCGTTTTCCGACAGCTCCAATATCGAAACCGGTGCGTTGGACAGACCGATATCGCGCGGACCCATCACCGCAGCGACATCATCCCGAAAATCGTCGATCAAAGCCTCGAACTTTTCGCCCCATTTCTGCGCAGCGGAATCGCGAAAGGTGTCGGCTTCTCCTTGAATCCACAAAACACCACCGACAACCGAATTTGGGTCAGAGGTTAGCGCTTCTAGCGTTTTGTCGGACAATTCAGCCTGTAATTCGTCCTCGTTATACCAATCAGGCTTGTCAGGACGGGCGCGGGTAATCGGCGCGCCAGGGCTGAAAACTTTGACAAGCTGGTAGTTTCCCTCGCCGTAGCGCTCATCAAGCGCGTCCTCAATTTCGTTGGACAGGGTTCCGACATTGCTTTGGCCTGCGAGGATGAATACTGGTTTTGCCATTGCGCCTCCAATCCTGGAGGTCGGAATAGGCGCGGCGCTCTTAATTTTCAGTGAAACCGATTAGTAATACTAAGTGGTCGAATTGATCAAATTTTAGATTTGTAATTCGAACATCTTTAATCAATTCAATTGGGGAGTTCCAATATTTGCTGCAAAAGCGCTTTTCCAAGCGCTGGTCCAGCATGCAGAATGTCGGTTTCATCATGCATCTGGCCTGAACCATAGCGCGCCGCGCCCACGCGGTAGGTTTCGCGCGTCAGGCAGCCTTGGGTCACGCTATCGTCTGGCTGAAAGATGACATCAACGCCGTCGATCTGCGCGTACGCGCGGGTCTGCGCGGTGTGCAAAGCCTCTCTAAGGGCCGCGCCATCGCCGGCGTTCAGCACTCGCTTGAGGACAACAAGCTTGGGGCGTTGCGTCAGCGTTGTTTCAGCCAAAAGCGGCGCGGGGGCGACAGCGATTGGCACCTCGCAGGCGGCACGCAGGGCACGGGTCAGTGTGAACGCATCGCCCGCCTGCGCACGTGCGGTCAGTGCCTGCACAAACGCGGCTTCGGTCATCAGGGTGCGGGTCTGTTTGCCCGCCGCGCGCGCCTTTTGCGCACCTGGCCACCCGTAGATCGTATGGCCCCGCAGCAAGGGAAACGCGTTGTGGCTCGTCACCGTGCCCGAAACACAAACCAAACGGTCAAAGGCGTTCAGGTCAATGCTGGTCGGGATGTTTGCCCGCTCCCAGAAGGCCGCCATCTCGGGTCCATGCACGGTCAGACGCCCGTTCGACGCTTTGTATTGTCCCTCATTTCCAAAAATCCAGGAGACGGGCGTGAGTTCGACGCCAAGCTCGGGGTGCGCCTGCGCGGCTTTGACAAACATGGCGAGGTGGCTGTCGCCGAAAATACAAATCTTCATGGTTTTGCAAACGCGTCCAGCAGCATTTCTTCGCAAATCAAGGCGTCAGTGGCGTCACCTTCTGCATCTTCCGGAAGCAGAACGGGCGCGACCGGCGCAGCCTCGGGCGGATCAAGCACGTCATAGGCCCCAAAGAACACAGACATGACACGCGCCACGGCATCAGCGCGCACGGAGCGCAGATTGCCCGCATAGCTGGCGTGGGCGAACGGGGCTGCCGTGATCATCTCGTAGGATGGAAAGTAATCTACATGATCATATGTCTGCGCCAATTGCCCGGCCACTGCGCGCAGGACGGATTTTGAATAGGTTGTCGCGCTTAATACGTGATCGGGGGTTGCGGTTGCGGTCAGAGGAACCGGCGACACGGTCAGGATCACCTGAAGATCCGGAGCAAATTCTCGCATCAACGACAGCGCAGTTTCCATATCCTCCAGCACGTCGGAAAAGGTGAAATTCGCAAAGCGGTGCCGGGCAGGTTCAAACGCGCCCGCAATGACACCCGGAGCCGTTGGAAACACGAGGCCTGTGTCGGCGTGCTGCCAAGCTTCGGTCAGACCAAGGGTGAAGATAAACACATCCGCCTCGGCAAAGATCGCCCGCACACGGGTGAGGTGTTCGCGCCGATGCGCGATCAATTCGTCAATACTGCCGTAGCCCTCTGGTTCAGTACCCGGACGCAATCCGTCAAAAACCGCCCCGCCCGGCCCCTTCCAGATCGCCGCCTTGTGCACTGCACCAGTAACGCAATCGGACAGAAGCTGGCGCAACTGACGCGCGGTATAGACATTGCCGTAGCGCGCGGAAAAGAGGCCGTAGCCAAACCGGCGCGCGACGTCTTCGGGCATCTCTTCGGGGCTGGGTTCCGTGTCGACCAGCTTGAGCGAGGAGCGGCGGATATAGCCGCCAATATTCTGGGCAAAGCAGCTTCCGGCGGTGGCGATCCTGTCCCCGCCCACCAGTTGGCGTTTGGGGCGAAAGAGATCGCCCGACAGGAAATCGTCGCTTTGGCGGCAGTTCTTCCAGAAGGCGGACGGAGGTTGAGCCGAATAGGGCAAGGGCGGATCCTGTGCTGCGCGTGTCCCAACGCTAGCAGGCGGCGGGATTCGCGCGCAAGTCGGGCGTTTGGCTGGACCCGCGCGCGGGCCGCTTTTATGCTGCGCCTGCAAGGGTTTTTCTGCGGCGCGCGCGAGATACATGAGCGGTGCCAGCAGCACATCGGGAGAACCGCATGAAACTGATCGTCGGGCTTGGCAATCCGGGGCCGAAATACGCCGGGAACAGGCACAATATCGGGTTCATGGCGCTGGACCGGATTGCGGACGATCACGGTTTTGGCCCGTGGCGCTCCAAGTTTCAGGGGCTGATCTGTGAAGTGCGATTTGGGTCGGACCGCGCGGTTTTGCTAAAACCCGAAACCTACATGAACGCGTCGGGTCAGTCGGTGGCGGCAGCGGCGCAATTTTACAAGCTGGACGCGGATGATCTGATCGTTCTGCATGACGAGCTGGACCTCGTCCCGGGCAAGGTCCGCTGGAAGGTCGGTGGCGGGCATGCTGGCCACAACGGGCTGCGTTCAATCCACGGGCATATGGGGGCGGACTATGCCCGCGTGCGGCTCGGGATCGGTCATCCGGGCCACAAGGACGCGGTGTCGGGCTATGTGCTGAACGATTTTGCCAAGGCCGAACAGAGCTGGCTGGACGATGTGTTGCGCGGGATCAGCGACGGGGCCGAACATCTGGTGCGCGGCGATGGCAGCAAGCTGATGAACGCGGTCGCACTGCGCGTCGCGCCGCCGCGCTCGTCCAAGGCGCCGGAGGTTCAGGAAACCAAACGCCCGGCGCCGGAGCCAGCGCCAGAGCCAGAAGCCGAAAAGTCGGCCATGCAGCGGCTTTTGGACAAGTTTAGGTGAGCCTGGCCCGCGCCTTTCGCAGCCAGGCGAGAGCTTGCACCGAGATGGGGTCACCCTTTACCGCCAGGCTTCTGACCGCGCTTGCCGACGATTGGAACGCAGAGACCGCGCTGGGCCGAGATTTTGCGCGCCATACCGGCGATGTCGGGCCAGCGGGGCAGTCGCTTCCCTTGCGGCTGGCTGGTGCACTGCATGCGCTGGTGTTGACTGGCGCCGCGCCGGGGCTGGCGGCAGTCTACCCCCCGGCAGAGGCACCGGAGGGCGCGTTTCGTGCGGCTGTGGCCGAGGCGCTGGGAGCGCATGAGGCGGCCATCATCGCATTTGCGCAAACCCCGCCGCAAACCAACGAGGTGCGCCGGTCGGCAGCGCTTATTGCCATGGCGCGGGTCGCGGCGGCACACCATGACCTGCCGGTCATCCTGAGCGAGCTTGGCGCGTCGGGCGGGCTCAACCTGCACTGGGATCGCTTTGCGCTGGAGGCCAATGGCGTGCGCCTTGGCCCGCAGGATGCGGCGCGTGACGCTATCGCGACTCAGCTCC
>JBCBCP010000049.1:0-22546 GCA_038530575.1 Pseudomonadota bacterium | reverse complement strand
CGCGATGGCCGTGCGGTCGGCGCCGTAGGGCTCGGCGATATTTGCCATTTCGATCACGCCGCCGGGCATCAACGAGAAAAACGCTGTGCTCGGATCCACGCCGCCACGACGCACAAAGACCGGTGTGACCAGCGCGGCTAGAACAACGCCGGAAAAGCCCATCACCGCCATGAGTGGAAACCACCGCGCGATTTCCATTGCGACGCTTGGGGTTATGGTCAGCCCCACGCCGGCTCCAATGATAGCCAGCGACGGCAGGTAGAGAACTTTTGGCAGCGCGACCACGGTACCGTTGAAGGTCAGAACGCCCGTGACCACTGCGGCACCCATTAGCCAGGCCAGCGGCAGACCCATCAGGGCCCAAAGCCAACCACCGATCGCGGCAGGCCCAAGGCTGATCAAAAACCCCCGGTACGTCGCGATATCACTTGGCATGGGCGGCCTTGTGCGCACTCAGGATCTGGGGCGACGCGATCTCTGCCGAAATATGAATATCCCAGACAGCAGGTGCCTTGCTGTCCAGGAACGCATCCAAATGCGCGGGCAAGTCCGTCAGATCGGTAAACGTATGACCCACTATGCCGAAGCCCCGGCTGATCGCCGCAAAGTCCGGTCGGCCGAAGACGGAGCCCGCAAGCGTGACCCCATCTGAACGCAGCTTGTGCACCTCTGATCCGTAGGCGCCGTCATTCAGGGCAATGACCAAAACGTGCATGCCATGCCGCTGCATCGTCTCGAGCTCTTGGATGTGCATCAGGAGGGAGCCGTCGCCGTCGATGAGCACAATGGGCCGATCAGGAAACGTTGCCGCCAGACCAAGCGCAAAAGATGTGCCGTTTCCGATGGCGCCAAATTCGCGCATGACGGTGTAGTGGTCTTGTGGGTGTCGGTTCATTTGCGCGGTGTAGTAAGCGCAGTGACCAGAGGTGTTGATGACATGGCACCGGGACGGGATAGAGTCGGACAAGGCTTTGACGACGGCCATAGGGTGCAGCGCGCCATCGGGCGTTTCCCTGTCATCAGGCAGCGTCAGCGCCGCATCGGCGGCCGTTTTCATTGCCTCGCTGCGCCAGCCTGCACGCGCTGTCACCGCCGCGGTCAGGGCCTCTGCCCCGAGCTTCGCGTCCGAGCGCAGCAAAAGATCAGCCGCATGTCGGCCCTGAACGCTGCGCTGTGGATCCGCATCAAGGTGGATAACCCGCGCCTCCGGGGTAAGGCGCCCGCCATCAAATGTGTGCGAGGCCATACGCGCCCCCACCCCGATGACAAGGTCAGCATCGGCAAACACCGCACGCGCTTTTTGCGTGGCGTACCCGCCGGCGACACCAAGGCAAAATGCCTGCTCGTGAAAATAGCCTTTTGCGGGAAGCGTCGTGGCAAGAAGCGCGCCCGTCTTTTCGGCGAGCGCAATGCAGGCCGCGCGCGCACCAGCATCAACTGCGCCGAGCCCCGCAAGAACAATCGGGCGCTGGGCTGCATCGATCCAGTTTGCCGCCTCGCTGATAGCGACGCTGTCTGGCTCAAGCGGATCCGGAGGCGCGACCAACGCTGCGGATGTTGGCTGATCCAAAGGGCTCGCCCATGCGAGCTGTTGCAGATCGAATGGCACGCCAAGCACGACAGGCCGCCGGTTTTTCTTTGCCTCTGCAAAGGCGCTGTGCACGGCATCGAGCATTTCCGCCTGATTATGAAGCGCGCGATAGGTGGCGCCGCAGGCTTGCACAAAAGGGGCTTGATCGATGCCTTGGTTGTACCACGGCTTGTGCAGCGGCGCCTCACCCGCAAAAATCACAAGCGGCAGACGCGCCCGCACAGCGATTGGAAGGATCGTCATGACTTGCGTCAGGCCGGGACCGCACGTGACCGTTGCGCAGGCTACGTCGCCCGTGGCCCGCGCAGCCGCTGCAGCGCCCGCAACAGCGGCGTGTTCGTGCCGCGTATACACAAACCGCGTACCAAGTGTGGCCAAAGCACCCGCCCAATGCATGTTGGCATCGCCAAGCAGCGCAAAACATGTTGTGACACCTTCACGGTGAAACGCGTTTGCTAACGCTTCATAGGTCTTCATGGTTTTACGCCTGCTTCAAAAAACCGTTTGAATAGGAACGCACCAATCCAGATCGTCAGGAAGATCCGCGCGAGATGGTGCAGCGCTACGACGACAGGCGCAAAATTAAGGGTCAGAGCGATCAGGCTCATCTCCGCCAAACCACCAGCGGCAAAGCTGATGAAGAGCGGTTCAAACCCGGCAGGGACATAGCCCATCAGCATCCCGGCAAAAGCGGCCGCAAGGCCCAGCATGAACACGCCAGACAAAAGCCCCATGCCAAGCCCACGAACAAGCAAGCGGCGCGAAACGCCCGAGAACTGAGCGCCAAGCGAACAGCCCAGCATGAATTGGGCGAGATGTTGCAGCCATTCCGGTACATCTATCGCCACGAGGCCGCTCACTGATAGCCCCAGACCAAGAAGCATCGGCCCCATCAGATGTGCCACCGGCAGTTTCAGCGCACGTCCCAACACCAGCCCGACAGCCGCAAGCGCGAGGATGGAGAGCACGTCGAAGCTATCATAGTCCGCCGTCGAAAGCTTCTCTCCGGCCAGCGACCCCACGGCGTCACCCTGCACGAACAGGAACAGGAACGGGATTGTCGTGACCACAAGGATGATGCGGATAAAGTGCTGCGCCGTGACCACGCGCAGGTCCGCGCCGGCCTGCTCGGCAAGGATTGCGCTGTCGACGATACCGCCAGGCAAAGCGGCAAAATAGGCATCCAACCGGTCATAGCCCCCAAGGCCGCGCATCATCGCGTAATTGCCGCCATGAGCAATAAGGATATACGGCACGATTGCGACCGCAGACACCCAGAACTGCGGCAAGATCGGCAGCAGATCAGGGGTGAAGCGCGTGCCGATCATCGCGCCGATCACGGCGGCAAAACTCAACCGCACCCAACTTGTCAGCTTGGGCAGTTTCCGCTCTTGGCGCTCGTAGACAAGCACAAAGCACGCAGACCCAAAAATGCCGCCCAACAGGAAGGGCATCGGCGCCCCGATGACGAAAGCTGCACCCCCGCCCAAAGCTCCAAACAGGAAGATGAATGCATGGCGGGGGTCCATGGCGCAGTGGTTAGCTTTCCACCTCGGACGCGCGCGCACGATAGGCCGACCAAGATCGGAAGAACACAACCGCCGCCCCGACGATCAGGAAGATCGGCGCATAGGAAAACTTGCCCTGATACTCAAAGCTCAGGAACACCCACGCGCCCGTATCCGAAATGATCATCGACTGGCGGAACGCCTCTTCCATGCTGGACGTCAGAACGAAGGCGATGATGAAGGCCGCCGCCGAAAAATTGGTACGCCGCATCGCGTAGCCGATCACGCCGAAAAGCAGCGCAAAGCCGACGTCCCAGATTGAAGCCCGCGACGAATAGCTGGCCGCCAGCGCCGTCATGAAGATGAACGGGTAAAGGTACTGGGTCGGCAAGAGCGCGATGGCTCGCCCAACAAATGGCGCCCCGAAATATCCGATGATTGCATAGGCTGCGATGCCCACAAGCCCCGCGGCAAAGACCGAGAAGATGTATTCGCGGCTGGTGATTTCGAAGAAATCCATGGTCGAGGGGATGAAGTACTGCACCTGCGTGTCTTCGGAGAAGATCGTCGGCCCGGGCTGCAGGCCGTTCACGAGGAACATGCCGATGAGCACCGCCGCAATCGTCGAGCCGGGAATGCCCAGTGTGAGCAGCGGGATCATCGATGGACCCGACACCGCGTTGTTGGCCGATTCCGGCGCAGCGATGCCTTCGACAATGCCCGTCCCCCATTCGGACTTGTTCTTGGCCCGGCGCTTTTCCTCACCATAGGCCACGAAACAGGCCACCGAGGAGCCAAGGCCCGGCATCATCCCGATCAGCGAGCCATAGATCGACGACCGGAACATTAGCGGGAAACAGCGTTTGAATTCGGGCCACGTGAAGTAATGCGAAGACGGGTCATCAACCTTGGACTCGTCCATGTTGATCATCTTTACCTTGGCCGCTTTTTCCGCCTGGATGATCACCTCGGAGATCACGAAGACACCGATGAGCAGCGGGACAAGCGCCATACCGGATTCAAGCTCTTCGATGCCCATGGTCATCTTGAACTGCCCGGTGATGATATCCTCGCCGATGAGGCCGACAATCGCGCCAAAGAGGGTCGAGATGATCCCCTTGATAACGCTGTCGCTGACCACCGACCCGATCACGACAAAAGCCATCAGGTAGATGGCAAAGTTCTCGGGCGGCCCAAACTTGCGCGTGAAGGCGGCAATTGCGACGGCGCCAAAGATAAGGACAAACTCACCGAAATAGTCGCCATAAGCCGAGGCGACCGTCGCCGTTTTCAAGGCTTTGCCCGCCTTGCCCTGCTGGGTCATCGGGTAGCCGTCTTGCATTGTCGCGGCTGACGCGGCGGTGCCGGGTGTATTGAACAGGATCGCGGCGATAGACCCCCCGTAGCGCCCCGATTTTCCGACAACGTAAAGGAAGACGAGGCCTGAAAGCGCCCCGATCTGGTCGTTATAGGCGATCAGGATCGGCAGCATCATCGCGATGGCGGCCGCGGCCGTGAGGCCAGGCAATGCACCAAAGACGATCCCAACAATCGCCGCGAGAAGCACAAAGAAAATCGCGAACGGGTCGAGGAAAAGGGTCACGAAGCCGCACGAGATGTCATAAAAAATTGCGAGGAACCCAAGACCTTCAAAGAAGGCTTGCAAGTCGGCGCATTGGTTTGTGATCTGGTTCATCTTACTGCGCCCCGGTGATCCAGTTGGTGTAAGGGCGCATATCAAAGAGCGCGCCCCGCGGGTCATTGAGCAGCATCACGCCCATGAAGAGCCATTGGAAGGCGAAGGCGATCGCCACCGACCCCAGCACCATCGCAAAGATGCTGCGGACGCCAAAGGTCGTCAGCATCGCGATAAAGGTAAAGATCAGCGCGGTGAAATAGCCGAACGCCCAGAACAAGGCGACAAAGATCGCGCCGCAGCCGATGACCAGGAAGATCCGCCGCACGTCGCTGTCCATAAAGCCGTAGCCGGCCTGAACCTCGCCCGCCTTGTCGCGAAACGCGCGAAAGGCCAGCCAAAGACCACCAAGGATCAACGACGTCGCAATAATCAAAGGCATCGTGCGCGGGCCTACAGCCTCGCGAGACGCATCAATTGTGAAAGCTTGAAAAAGAAAGAAGACACCGATCAGCAGAACGACCGCACTGACCCCGTATTCAACTTTGATCTTATGCGCGTGCGGGTCCACGGCATCCTCCCGTTCTGGTGCTCTCTACCGGAGCATTTAACGCAATGGGGCAAGCCGCAGATCGGCTTGCCCCAAAGCCTAGCTCGCAGGTTTACTGCTCTGCGATAATGTTCGCCACAACCGGGCCCATGACGCCATACATGACGTTCTGCGCCTCGGTGGCCGCTTCGCCGCTGGTGTAGAACGCAGCCATGGAGTTCTTGCCCATGTAACGCTGGTAGCCCTTGAGGCCGGCGATGTGCTCGATCGCGGCGCCAATGTCCTGCTTGACCTCGTCCGAGACGCCCGCCGCGCCGAAGAGGCACATCAGGCCGGTGAAGCCCAGACCATCAGTCCCGGTTTCGCCAAAGGTCGGCAGGTCAGGTGCGGTCGGGTCACGCTCTGCACCGGCGGAGGCCAGCGCGCGGATGTCCGCCTCAAAGCCCGGGATCGTGTTCACACCGCCAAACACGGCATCAACCGACTGCGAGACGAGGGCCGCGCGCGCTTTGGAGCCGCCCTTGAACGGGACTTTCTTGTGCTCGATGCCGTGGGCGTCAAAGAACACGTGGCCGATGGTGGCGTGCATGGTGGCCGCACCGGAGGTGCCCCAGGTGATGACTTCGCCCGATGCCTTGGCGTTCGCAATGAACTCTTCGGCGGTCGTTGCGGGGTTGGACGAGTGCACCTGCAGCGACGTCACCAGCTGCGACGCGCAGCCGAGGTTCACGAAGTCTTCGGGGATGTAGTAGGGGCGATCTTCGCCCTTGGCGAGCTCACCGGCGATGAAGGTACCGATGTTGATCATGTAAAGCGTGTGGCCGTCGCGCTCTTCTTCCAGCACAGCAGACGCAGCTTTCTGACCGGACGCACCGGGCAGGTTCACGATGAACGCCGGCATGCCGTTCATCGACGGCGCTTCATGCATGTAGGACGCAAAACCGCGTGCGGTGGTGTCAGTGCCCCCGCCTGCGGAAAAACCGACCATGATCTTGATCGGCTGCGACGGGTAATCCGCATAGGCAGCACCCGCGGCGAGAATTGCGGTTGCAGCAACACCTGTTGCAAGTCTGTTGGATCGTTTCATGTCTTCCTCCCATAAAATTTCGACCTATGCGCGGCACCCATCCGGGCGAGCGGGCGTCGTTGGCCCACCGCACATTGACCCGGCGCTATGATTGTTACCAAAGTCGGCATTTGTCCATTCTATAAATCCAATACCTGCATCAGGAAATTGCATGCGATGGATTGGGCCGATCAGCCTTCAGCCTTTCGATCAGAATTTCGATCAATCTGGACCTCAGCGGATGCACCCGCATGTCGCGCGATACACAAATTGCATATTCGATGACCGGGGCCGGTGTCAGTGGCACCATGCTGATGTCGTCAAAATGCGCATGGTCGATCGTGAATCGATCCGCGATCATAAACCCGAGACCATCGCGGACGAGGCTGACAGCCGCGAACGCATTTGACACCTCGTGCTTAACCGGGATCTCATACCCGGCCTCGAGCAAAGTATTTTCGACGATTGTCCGGCCGACGAGCGCTTCACGGACTGTGACATAATCAATTCCGGCGAGGTCATCCGGCGTGACGCCGTCGCGCGCCGCGAGCGGGTGCGCCTTGGGCAGGATCACATAGCAAGTGGCAGAGAGCGACAGGATGACTTCGGCAAAATCGATATGCAGCGGCATCGCAAAAACCCCCACATCAAACCGGTCCCACGTCGTGCGGCGGCGCAGCTCTGCCCGTTTATGGACGTCCAGATCGATGGGAACGTCCGGATACTCCTTGTTCAACTGCGCAACCGCTGGAACGACGAGGCCCAGCGTGCAGCGCATCTGCCCGACAACCTTGAGCGGCATCGTGGCATCTGTTTTCAAGGCAGACATGATCTGAGGCAGCTCTTCGAAAGACGCCAGAACGCGCGTCGCCTCGGGGTAAAGCAGTTCGGCTTCGCGGCTCGGGGTAAGCGTTTTCGAATCCCGAAAGAACAGCGGCGCGCCGAATTCCTCTTCGAGTTGGCTCAAGAGCCGCGACGCGGCTGGCTGCGACAGGTTCATTTTCTGCGCGGCCAACGTCAGCGATCCCTGCTCCATTGTAAGGACAAAAGCGCGCAAGGATCGAATGGTTGGCATGCAAAAAACTCATGGGTTGCTGCCCAAATTCTATTTTGCGCAAGAGGATGGGTGCAATAGCGTCACTGGCGACGACTGCAAAAGGGTCTGCACATACCATGAACACGTTCGACGACATCCTCGTTATCGATTTCACGCATGTTCTCGCCGGGCCAGCCTGCGCTTACTATCTCGGCCTGCTGGGCGCCGACGTGATCAAAGTCGAATCTCCGCACAAAGGCGACGCCATCCGCCACCGCGGCGGCACCGATGCCGAAGGCGCTGCCGCCGGGATGAGCACAGCCTATCGCACGCAGGCCTCGGGCAAACGCTCCATTACGCTCGACCTGGAAACCGATGCGGGCCGCGCAACATTGCATCAACTCTTGGCCCGCGCCGACGTGTTCGTTGAAAACCACGTACCCAAAACCATGCAGCGGCTCGGATTTGACGAGCATACCCTGGCCGAGCGCCATCCGCACCTTATCCACTGTGCCATGACAGGATACGGACGCGGCGCACCGCAAGAGAATACGGCAGCCTACGATGTGAATATTCAGGCGAGTTGCGGGCTCATGGAGGCCACGGGCACGCAGGAAAGCGGGCCGATGCGCACAGGAGCGCCTGTGCTGGACTACGGCACAGCCCTTGCCGCCAGTTTTGCCATATCAGCGGCCCTGTATCAGCGCAGCAAAACCGGACGCGGCACGTTTGTGGATGTGTCAATGCTAGAAACAGGGCTCAGCCTGATGAGCTCAACCATCACCGACTACTTGAAAACGGGCAACGCGCCAAAGCGGCGCGGCAACCTTGCCAACAGCCGATCCCCGGGGGCAGGAAGTTTTCCATGCAAAGACGGTGTGATGTCGCTGGGTGTAAATGAAGAGGCCCAGTTCGTGAACCTTGCAAATGCGTTAGGCCGCTCTGATTGGTTGAATGATACACGCTTTGCAGAGCCCAAGCCGCGCAAAACGCATGCCGAGGCGCTCGCCAACGAGATCGAAACCGAGCTTGCCAGAAAAACCGCCGAGGAATGGGAGAGTATCCTGCAGAATGCCGGGGTTCCAGCCGCGCGGCTCAGGAGCCTGCCCGAGGCGCTCGCCTCCGAACAGGTGACGCGGCGCGGATTTGTCGAAACGCTGCCTGATGGCTCCCGGGTCCCCACGCTACCCTTTCGCATCGGTCATGCGGCCGCCCATAGGTCCAACGCCAGCGCGCCCGAACTGGGCGAACACACCAAAGAAATTCTCGCGTGGCTGTCAAAGGAAACGCCGTAATGCTGCGGCGGCCCGCGCCCAGCTTCGCGGATGAAGCTCCCCTACGCCCGCAAGGCCTGGGAACGTCCACGCGCCGCGGCCAACACGCGCGCTTCTCGCACGGTCATCACGGGCCTCGCAGTCCTCGGGCATTGCCCCGTCGCGTGCAGCTCCGGGAACAGTGCCAAAAGCTCGGCGCGCGCTTCGGCCGGCATTGATGCCAGCGCCTCCGGCCCGGTGTGCAGGGATTCCGACGGGATGCCTTCGGCAAAGACAATCTCGTGGGCATTAAAAGCGATGTGGATATAGGTCACCGAACCGCCAGACTGTGGACGGATCGCGGCATCGTTGATCAATCCCTTGGCCGGAACCAACACTTCCGCATCTGCGCAATACAGCTCTGCCTGCCAGCCCTGAACCATCATCCGGTGCTGCGGCGACACCCAAAGGTCGCGGCCATTGCCAAGCGCGCCGGCTGCAATTCGGATCGGGGCCAGCGCGCCCTGCGCGGGAACGGTCGTGCGGCCAATCCAGCGAATGGGCTGCAGGCCGCGGTCAAGGGTCCAGACCCGATCGCCAAGGCGCAATTCGGCGATGTCCATCTTGCCCCGTTCGGTGATCAGCCGCGTGCCGGGGGTGAAGCAGGTGACCGCCTCGACGTTGCGAAACTTGACCACCTCGCCGGTCGGCGCGCCGTCCGCATCGAGGTAATGCACGGTGCCGCTGCCCGGCTCAGGCCCGTAGCTGATCGTGTAATCGCCCGAAAGCGCCAGCGTGTCGTGACCCGCGCCGCCGTCGATCAACGCGACATCCGCACCCGAATGCAGCGTGACCACATCATCACCGGCCCCGCCGCGGACCATGCCGCCCACGCCCGCATCCGCGCCGAGCTCGATCCGGTCATCGCCAGCGCCGCCACGCAGATCGCCATCAATCCGCGCGCGGCCCTCCAGCGTGATCTCATCGTCGCCCGCGCCGCCCCGGACATCGCCGCGCACCTGAGCCATATCGGCCAGACGCACCTGGTCGTTGCCATCCTCGGCGCGCAGATCACCGCGCAAGACCGCGCTGCCGCTCAGCGTGACCTCGTCGTCGCCGCTGCCTGCTCGCACGTCGCCATGGATGTCGCCGCTGGACTGCGCCAGCGTGTCATTGCCCGCGCCCATTTCCACATCACCGCGGATCTGGGTGCCGCCGATCAGCGTGACGCTGTCATCCCCGTCTTCGGTCTTCAGACCCTCGTCCACATCGCGCGCCGCAAGGGTGATGTCATCGTCCTGCCAGGTACCTTCCGGCGCGTCGGCCACCGTCAGCGTGCGGTCCTGCACCACAAAGACATCGTCCTGCACATAGTCCACATCGGTGTTGCGCGTGATGATATCGGCAAAAGACGTGCCTTCGACTTCGGCCAGCACCGCCTCTCCCAAGGCCGGATCAAGCGTGCCAAACGTCTCGTCCGCCGCGCGGGTGCGGGTGAACTGATCGGCCACGATAAGGGTAAAAAGCGGCCCAAGCTGCGCGCCCGCAACCTGATCTTCGGCCAGCCCGCCCGTCCACAGATCCACCTGAAAGACGTCTTCAAAGGCTGCGGCAAGACGCTCTTGCGTGCCCGGATTGGAGGAGATGATCGAAAAATCCAGCGGATCCAGCGTGGCCGGATCAATATCACCCAAGAGCGCTGCGCGCGTGTCGACATAGCTTTGCAAGCCATGATCCAGCCCGCGCGCCATGTTCAGCGCGGCAAGCGAAAAGCCGGAGATGCCGTCGGGCGTTTCCAGAAAGAAGTTCAGCGCGTCGACGATCTGCGCATCCAGCTCCTGCGCATGGGCGTCAAGCTGGCCGCGCAGCACGTTCTCGATCCCGTTTTCCTGCACCGAAGTGTGATCAAAAAACGCGTCCATCAGCGTCTCCGACCCGGCATCGGTGCCGTCATCGTTCAGGTTGTCGATATTGTCCGACACGAGCGTATGGCCAAACCGGAAGGCGGCGGTCGAGAACTCGACAGACATCTGGCCGATCACATCCGGGTCGTGTTCCCACTCCTCGTCGACCGCGTCCCCGACAAGGTGCGGCAACCACTCCTCGTAGGTGATTTTCTGCATCTCGTATTCGACGATCTGCCGGGCGCCGTCGTAGAGCTGTTCATCGTCCCAGTCGGGATGCAGCTCGGCCAGCCGCTCGGCCCAATAGTTATGCTCGCGCACGAAAAGCGTGTGCATGGACAAAAGGTTGGGGTTCTCGTTCGCGCGAATGTCGCCCGCCAGATAGACCGGGTTGTCGCCCTCGATATCGCCCGCCATCGGGCTGTCAGGATCGGCCTGAGGCAGCAGGTCGCGCGCGCTGCTCGCGTCTTCGCTGACGCGCAGCTTGCCCCCCTCGAAGGCGCGCAAAAGGGCCGCGCGGTCCTCGGTCGAGCCATAGACGTTCGAGCCGTCCAGCTGCCACGTGATGGCATTCAGCGGGATGCGTGCGCCGTCCTCGCCAATCTCGAAATCAGAGCGGTGAATGTCGTGCGGCATCCCCGACACGGCCAGAAGCCCGGCCTCTTCGCTTTCCGGGGTCAGGACAAGGTCGTGGTCGAGGAACTGGCCCCAGGTCGTGAACATCGTCGACAGGTTCGCGCTGTTTGGCATATCGCCGTCCTGGTCAAACACGATCCGCGCGACCTCCAGCGGGTCGGCTGCGCCCTCATAGGGGGTATCAACGTCGTTTTCATAGCGCGACTCCGCGAGACGCACCTGCTTCTCCATCTCAAGGAGAAACGGACATTTCGTACTCATACCTTAAAACTCGGCAGCTGGCAGACGCTGCCGATATGTCGAAAATTCGTGGCTAAATTAAGGCGCGCGGGGCCGTCCTTGCGCCTATGCCAAAGGCCTATGCGAAAAGATCATGCGCCAGTTCCAGCGCTTCGATCCAGACGTCGACCTCTTGGGTTGTGTTGTACATCCCGAATGAGGCGCGACAGGTCGCAACGAGGCCAAGGTGATCCATCAGCGGGTTGCAGCAATGCTGGCCCGCGCGGACCGCCACGCCCTTTTTGTCGAGGATCGTCGAGATGTCATGCGCATGCGCCGCCCCGTCGAGCGTAAAGCTGAAGATCGCGCCTTTGCCCGGCGCGTTGCCCTGCACCTGCACCCAGTTGAGCCCGGCCAGCTTGTCCTGCGCGTAGTCGCGCAAGCCCGCCTCGTGCGCGGCAATCGCCTCCATCCCGTGGCCCATCATGTAATCAAGCGCGACCCCAAGCCCGATCATCTGCACAATGCCCGGTGTGCCGGCCTCGAACTTCATTGGTGCATCAGCATACGTCACCGCATCCTTGTGCACCTCGCGGATCATGTCGCCGCCCCCAATGAAGGGACGCATTTCCGCAAGCCGCGCGTCCGACACGTAAATCGCGCCGGAGCCAGACGGCCCATACAGCTTGTGGCCCGTGATCGCGTAGAAATCCGCGCCAAGATCCTGAACATCGACCGGCATGTGAACCGCCGCCTGGCTGCCATCGACCAACACGGGAACGCCCTTGGCGTGGGCGCCGGCGCAGATCGCCTTGATGTCCACCACCGTGCCCAGCACGTTGGACATATGCGTGATCGCGACGAGCTTGGTTTTCGGCCCGATGGCATCAATCACCGCCTGCGGGTCCAGAACGCCGGTGCTGTCCACATCGACCCATTTCAGAACCGCGCCCTGCCGCTCGCGCAGGAAATGCCAGGGTACGATATTGGCGTGATGCTCCATCACGGACAGGACAATCTCGTCTCCGGGCTGCAGGTTGGGCATCGCCCAGCCATAGGCAATCGTGTTGATCCCCTCGGTCGTGCCCGAATTGAACAGGATGTTGTCTTCGGACGGGGCGTTCAGAAAGCGCGCGATCTTGGCCCGGACGCCTTCGTATTTCTCCGTCGCAATCGTGCTGAGCGTATGCAGGCCGCGGTGCACATTGGCGTATTCCTGCGCGTAGGCCTGTGTGACCGCATCAATCACGACCTGCGGCTTTTGCGCGGATGCCCCGTTGTCGAGGTAGACCAGCGGCTTGCCATTCACCTCGCGGCTCAGGATCGGGAAATCGGCCCGGATCGCGTTTACGTCATACATTGCCTGCTCCTACTCGCTGCCCGCAGCACCCGTCAGGGTCAGCAGCGCCATCATGCCAATTGTCATGCCGACAAAGACGGCGATCAGCACGCCAAGCCCTTGCCAGGCTGTCTCGTATTCATGCGCTTCGGAAATGAATTGTGCCGACAGCCAAATTGTCAGGACCACAACCGCCAGCGCCACCAGCCCGGCAATGGGCGCGAGCGCGTAAGCCGAGATGATCAGCGCCAGAACGCCCGCCGCGCGCAGCGCTTGCAACAAGGCCCAGACAATCGCGACCCGGTCCAGCGTGCCGGTGCCGCCAAGCGCGCGGCCCGCCCATGTCATCAAATGCACGCTCAGCACAGCCCAGCCCGAGCTGACCACAAACATGATCAGCGGCGACGGTATAGCGAGCGTCACTTCCTCAGCGTCTGGTGTTGGCCCCGGCAATGTCACCGGGACCATCGCCAAAAAACCTGCAAGAAGCAGCACGTTGACGGCGACCGCCAGCACAAGCGAGGTCCAGATCGCGCCGCGCGGCCAGTCCATTGCTATGACCAGGCCCGCCGCTTCGCGCGGTTTCCGCAGCGACAGCATCATGAGGGCAAACAGGCCGCTCATATCCGCCGCTCCTGCGCAATCGCACCGCCGATCCAGAACCACAGGAACACCGCAAGCCACAGCACACCCATCAATGTCATCTGGATCCCTTCTCCGATGAAACCCGCCGTAAGTCCGAGCAAAAGATGCACCGGCGACGCCGCCAGCAGCGCCCAGAACAGCGCAAGACGCGCGCCGTACCATGTTCCCTGCCCCCCCAGCACCATACCGATCAGCCGGCTGACTGGCGCGATCAGGTACAGCACCAAGGGCGCGATCAAGATCCAAGCAAGCGCCGCCGCCTGAAGAAACGGGCCAGCATCATAGCCGCCCAGCGTCGCCTCGCGCGAAATGCGGGGCAGCTGGGCCACAAACATGATCACGCAAGCCACCATCAGGAAGATCAGCGCGCGATCCTCGCGCTGACCCAACGCCAAAAGACGGCGCATGACGACACCGGGGCCACGCCGATAGGTGGCGACGACATTGGTCGAAGCAGGATAAACCGTGGCCGTCATCAGTGGCGATGCCGCTCCAGCCACTCGGCAAGCCGCTGCTCGATCTCGCCCCTCAGGTCCTCGTCCTCAATCTCTTCAACTGCTTCGGCGAGGAAGGCGAGGGTCAGAAGGTCCGTCGCCTCCACAACAGGCACCCCGCGCGAGCGCAGGTAGAACAGTGCCGTCTCGTCAATCGCGCCGGAGGTTGAACCGTGCGAGCAAGCCACATCGTCTGCATAGATCTCCAGCTCCGGCTTGGCGAGGAACTGCGCGTCCTCATCCAGCAGCAATGACTGGCTGATCTGGTAGCCATCGGTCTTTTGCGCGCCTTCCTTCACGAGGATCTTGCCCTGAAACACGCCCACAGCGCCGTTGCGCAGCACCTTCTTGAACACCTGCCGGCTTTCACAGCGCAGCGCGTCATGGGTGATGAACACCGTGTCGTCGTGGTGGAAATCGCCGTCGCCCACGCAAGCGCCCGCGATGTGCGCGATGCCATCGTCGCCATTCATCTCGATCACCGCCTCGTTGCGGGTCATCGCGCCATTGGCTGTCAGCGTAAAGCTCTTGAAGACAGACTCGGCGCCCAGACGGGCAAAGATATGGGTCGCCGCCACGCGCTTGTGATCGCGGCCCTGCGCGCGGATGTGGTGGAACTGCGCGCCATCAGCGACGTCAACCTCCATCACCGAATTGAGCCGCGCTGCCGCGGGACCATTCTCCAGCACCGTCAGCGAGGCGCCCGCGTCCAGCTTGACCACATGGTGCAGCATCGCGTCCGCATCGGGGGCAGAGCGCAAATGAACCATATGCACCGGCTTGGCCGCCTGCCCGGTCACGTGGATCAGGACGCCATCCTCGGCCAGCGCGGTATTCAGCGCTGCCAGGGGGCGCGCAACGGGGTTTTGTCCGCGCGCCTCCAGCGTGCCGTAAAGCCCTTTGGCCCAATGGATATCGGAGGTCGCCTCGGCCAGCCGTTCGATCGTGATGCCTTCCATGCTGAGGTCCGAGGACCGCTCCGCATCGAACACCCCGTCGAAAAAGACCAGCTTCAGCACATCCTTGTCCGCGAAAAGCGGGTTCGTGTCATGGATCAGCGCCGCGTCCCCGGCCTCCGGCGCGGTCAGCGCATCGGGGCGGGTAAAGCGCCAGTATTCATCACGCCGCCCCGGCAGGCCCATCGTGCGCACGCGGGCCATCGCATCGCTGCGCGCCTCGGCGCTCCAGCCCGTTTGCGGCACCGCCCGGTCCAGCAGCGCGGGATGCGTTTTTTCCGCGGCCCCCATTACGCCACCTCAGCCAGAATGTCGGAATAGCCGTTGTTTTCCACCTCGAGCGCCAGCTCGGGCCCGCCCGATTTCACGATCCGGCCATCGGCCATGATGTGCACCACGTCGGGTTTGATGTGGTCGAGCAGGCGCTGGTAGTGGGTGATCACCAGAAAACCGCGGCCCGCATCGCGCAGCGCATTCACGCCTTCCGACACCAGCTTCATCGCGTCCACGTCAAGGCCCGAGTCGGTCTCGTCAAGGATGCACATCTTCGGCTCGAGCATGGCCATCTGCAGGATTTCGTTACGCTTTTTCTCACCGCCCGAAAAGCCCACGTTCACAGGGCGCTTTAGCATATCCGCGTCGATCTTCAGATCCTTCGCCTTGGCGCGCACCAGCTTGAGGAAGTCGGCCGCGCTGACCTCATCCTCGCCGCGCGCCTTGCGCTGTGCGTTCACCGCGGTGCGCAGAAAGGTCATGTTGCCCACGCCGGGAATCTCAACCGGGTATTGGAAGGCCAGAAACAGGCCCGCCGCCGCGCGCTCTTCTGGCTCAAGGTCAAGCAAGTCGACATCACCCAGATGTGCGGACCCATCCGTCACTTCATAGCCATCGCGACCCGAAAGCACGTAGGACAGAGTCGATTTGCCCGACCCGTTCGGCCCCATGATCGCGTGCACCGCGCCCGCCGGCACTTCGAGGTCCACACCCTTGAGGATCTGCTTGCCCTCTTCTTCCAGCTCAACGTGCAAGTTCTTGATATTCAACATCTCTTGTCCTTTCCGCGCGGCGCCGCCGCCTATCCCAGTGTCACAGCGGTGCCCGAAGCAGACACCATAAGCATGTTGTTGATGACCTCGTAATCAAGGTCGACGCCCACAACCGCATTGGCTCCGAGGGCCGCTGCGCGTTCTTCCATTTCCTGCAAAGCGGTGGTGCGCGCCTTGGCCAGTTCTTCTTCATAAGCGCCCGATCGTCCCCCCAGGATGTCGGTGATCCCGGCGAACACATCGCGAATGACGTTCGCGCCAAGGATCGCCTCGCCCACGACGATGCCGCGGTAATCGGTAATTGGCTTGCCTTCGACAGACGGCGTGGTGGTCACGATCATGCAGCATTCTCCAGCGCGGTCTGTGCCTGTGAAAGCGCTGTCGCATCCACGCACAGGTGGTTCAGGTTGTCCTCATATCGGCTGTAGGTCTTCGCCACGGCGTAGCCATTGGCATCGCACCACGCGGCAAAGTCATCTGCGTTGGCGGTGTCCACCTCGACAAACAGCGCGGGGCGGCAGCGTTTCAAGACCCCGGAGAGACCCGAGAGAACGTCCATCTCCATGCCTTCAACGTCGATCTTGATCATGTCAGGTGTCTGGTCCCGCAACAGACCGTCGGCCCGCTCCACCCGCAAATAGCCTGCACCGGCCTCCAGCTTTGTCGCACCAAGGTTGCCTGGCGTGCGCTCTAAACCAAAACCGCTCGAAGCCTGCGCCCCAAGACCAAGGCCCAGATGCGACAAGTCCACCACATCACCAATGCCGTTGATCATGACATTCGGCACCAGCAAATCCACGGCCTTCGGGTTCGGCTCAAACGCGATCACACGCGCAGCCCCCATGAACAGCGCCGCCCACAGCGTATGGTTGCCAATGTTCGCCCCAATATCGACGAAGACGCCGCCGCGCGGAAAGATTCGCGCGAGGTCCGCAAGCTCCGCCGCCTCATAGAACCGGCCATTTAAATGCTGGCTCTGAATGATGTCGCGCGGTCGGGTGATGCAAAAGTTCACTGCCCGCCCATCGATCACGGCATGTGTCAGCTGCATCTGCACGGACTGGATCGGTGCGCCATCGGACAGATCGCGCAAAAGATGGGCAACGCGGGCGTTCATTCGACGTCTCCCCGCGCCTTGGCCTCAGCATAGCGCAGCGCGAACTCCTGCTGCTTGAGATCGTGCAACTTCTCTTGCAGCGAAACAGCGCGGCGCGGCCTCCGCGCAGACCAACGGCTCATCACCAGACCGTGCAGCGCCAACGCCAAGACAAAACCAACAAGCCCAGCAGGGGCACCCCAGCCCGGAACCGCACGCTCGACCGGCAAACCGAACGCCAACGCACCCGCACCACCGAACACAATGACCCCGACCAACTGCCCGAGCTTTTTGACGGCAAACGCGTCGGGCACCCGCGCGTCGGCGGCTCGCCGAATGTGACTTGTGGTATCGATCATGGTGTGCGCAGGCGGGCTGGCTTAACCCACCGACCCTTCCAGCGAGATCGCGACGAGCTGCTGCGCTTCCATCGCGAATTCCATCGGCAGGGCCTGCAGCACGTCCTTGCAGAAGCCGTTGACCACGAGGGCCACCGCCTCTTCCTCGTCCATCCCGCGCGAGCGGCAATAGAACAGCTGGTCATCGTCCACCTTGGACGTCGTCGCTTCATGCTCCACGCGGGACGAGTTATTCTTCACCTCGATGTAAGGCACCGTATGCGCCCCGCATTTGTCGCCGATCAGCAAGCTGTCGCACTGCGTATAGTTGCGGCTGTCTTTCGCCTTCGGGTGCATGGAGACAAGGCCGCGGTAGGTATTCTGCGCTTTGCCCGCCGAGATGCCCTTGGAGACAATCCGCGACTTCGTGTTCTTGCCCAGATGCACCATCTTCGTGCCCGTGTCGGCCTGCTGCATGTTGTTGGCGATGGCGATGGAATAGAACTCGCCTTGGCTGTCATCGCCGCGCAGGATGCACGACGGATATTTCCACGTCACGGCGGAGCCCGTCTCAACCTGCGTCCACATAACCTTGGACCGATCCCCACGGCAATCGGCGCGTTTGGTCACGAAGTTATAGATGCCGCCCTTGCCGTTCTCATCCCCTGGATACCAGTTCTGTACGGTGGAATACTTCACCTCCGCGTCTTCCAGGAGCACGATTTCAACAACCGCCGCATGCAACTGCGCAATGTCGCGCTGGGGCGCGGTGCACCCTTCGAGGTAGCTGACATAGCTACCCTTATCCGCGATGATCAGCGTGCGTTCGAACTGGCCCGTATTCTCCGCGTTAATGCGGAAATAGGTCGACAGCTCCATTGGGCAGCGCACACCCGGAGGCACGTAGACAAACGAGCCGTCCGAGAACACGGCCGAGTTCAGCGTCGCATAGAAATTATCGGACACCGGCACAACCGAGCCGAGGTACTTCTTCACCAACTCAGGATGATCCTTGATCGCTTCCGAGATCGAACAGAAGATCACGCCTGCCTTCGCCAGCTCTTCCTTGAACGTCGTGCCGACGCTGACGCTGTCAAACACCGCGTCCACGGCCACTTTGCGCTCTTCCTCCGGCGCCTCAACACCGGCCAGCAGAGCCTGTTCCTTCAGCGGAATGCCCAGCTTGGCATAGGTCTCCAGCAGCTTGGGGTCGACCTCGTCCAGTGACTTTGGCTTGACTTCCATCGACTTGGGGCGGGCGTAGTAATACTGATCCTGAAAGTCGATCTCAGGGTAATCGACCATTGCCCAATCAGGCTCTTTCATCTGCAGCCAACGGTCGTAAGCCGCCAGCCGCCACTCTGTCATCCACTCCGGCTCTTCGTTCTTTTCCGAGATCAGGCGCACAATGTCCGGGGTCAGGCCCTTTGGCGCGTACTCCATCTCAATGTCAGTGTCCCAGCCGTATTTATACGCTCCACCGACTTCGCGAACCGCATCGACCGTCTCCTGATCAACGCCTTCTTTGACTTCAGTGTTGTCCAAAGCTGCCATTTTTCGGTCCCCTCTCGCGAGCTATGCCGCCCGCGCCTTGTGTTTTTCGAACGATTTGCCCCAAGCAGCGACAAAGGCTCGTATCTCGTCTTCCGTGGTCTCAAGCCCCAGCGACACACGCACGGCACAGGCCGCCCCGTCCCCAAAACCCATCGACCGCAGCACCCGGCTTTCCTTCACCTTGCCCGAGGAGCAGGCCGACCCCGCCGAGATGGCGAAACCAGCGAGGTCCATCTGCATCACCTGCGTCTCGCCCTTCCAACCGGGGGTGATGAAACAGGAGGTGTTCGGCAGCCGATCTGCGTCTTTCCCGACAAAAATAGTCGATGGACTGATCTCAGCAAGACTTATTTCTAGAATATTTCTAAGTTTCTCGATCCGGACCCATGCACCGACCTCAACGTCCCGCTGCGCCGCCTCCGCCGCGGCCCCAAAACCGGCGATGCCAATGACGTTCTCGGTACCTGATCGGCGGCCCATCTCTTGCCCGCCCCCCTTCAGGATCGGCGCAGGGTCTTCGGATGTGAAGTTGATCAGCGCTCCAACGCCCTTTGGGCCACCCAACTTGTGGGCCGAAAGGATCATGTAGGATGGCTTGCCGCTGTTGTAGTGAACCGGCGCCTTGCCAGCGACTTGAGTGATGTCACTGACGACAGAATAGGGCACGGTGCCTTGCCCCGACGAATTCACGTGGTGATTGCCGGCAACCCGTCCCTCGGGCAGCATCACGCCGGTTTCGCTGTTAGCCGCCGACATGGCAATCAGGCCCGCATCGTTGTGCAGATTAGACCACGTCGAAGGCGCGCCGGCCATGATCCAGTTCATAACCTCACCAAAGCCGTGCCCGTCCAAGCCGCCACCCCGGCCATGGGCAGCTGGCAAGGCTGCCTCGGTCCAATCGTAGAAGCAATCATGCTCCGTCGGCAGTGCAGCAAACCGCCCCCCATGCCGACCCTTCTGCGCCACGGCCAAGGCTGCCGCCTCCGTCGCCGAGCCGGTAAAGATCACCTGATTGCGCCCGCACCCGACAAGCGCTGCAACCTGCGCCCGCGCCGCCTCGACCAGCCCCTTCGCGCTGCGCCCTTCCGCATGCACAGACGCCGGGTTGCCAACCACATCCATCGCGCGCAACATCGCCTCCCGCGCCTCGGGGCGCAGCGGGGTCGTCGCGTTATGATCCAGATAAACCCGATCCATCTTCATTCTGCTAAGGAAACTCCGGGGGTCGTCCATTGTGCGCCATTGGTTCGAGCCCAATGGGCGACGGCAGGGCCCCAATCAAACATCAGGTCTCGTCCACCACGGCAAACAGCGAAGGCACCGCGGGACAAGGCGCCAAATCATTCGCCACCACGTCCGAAAGCCGGGTCTGGTGCAAAAACACGTAGACATGCGCGCTCAACCCCTCCCACAGCCGGTTGGTCAGCGATTGCGCGCGGCTGCCAGACTGTCCGCCAGACACCCCTGCCCCTTTGTGCATGGCATCCACCGTCTCATCGACCGCGCGCAGGATGTCGACAACGCGGATCTCGGACGCGGGCCGCGCCAGCCGGTAGCCGCCGCCGGGGCCGCGCACAGATGTCACAAGGTTTCCCCGCCGCAGCTTGACGAAGAGCTGCTCAAGATATGGCAAGGAAATATCCTGCCGCTCGGAGATCGCGCCAAGCGACACCAACTCATCCGCGGGCCGCAGCGCGATGTCGGCCAGCGCGACCATAGCATAGCGCCCTTTCGTCGACAGTTTCATGGACGCTCCCCCGCGTTGACCTTGCCGCACATAAACCATAAGTGAATTCGGTGACGGCAGGCCCGTCCAGCAAACACTTAGAACCGTTCTAAGGTGGTCGCCCGATTGCGTCAACGCCCCCGAAGAACAGCACGGATAGGACGTCTATGCCCGAGGTCATTTTTCCCGGACCCGAAGGCCGCCTCGAAGGCCGCTACCACCCCCAGAAGGAACGCGATGCACCGATCGCCATCGTGCTGCATCCGCACCCGCAATTCGGCGGCACCATGAACCACAAGGTGGTGCACGCGCTGCACTATGCCTTCTACAACATGGGCTTCACGGTTCTGCGCTTCAATTTCCGGGGCGTGGGCCGGTCTCAGGGCGAATACGACCAAGGAATTGGCGAGCTAAGCGATGCAGCCTCCGCGCTCGATTACCTGCAGTCGATGAACAACAACTCCAAGCATTGCTGGGTTGCGGGGTTCTCGTTCGGCGCCTGGATCGGGATGCAGTTGCTGATGCGGCGGCCGGAAATAACGGGGTTTATCTCCGTCTCGCCGCCGGCAAATCTTTACGACTTCAGCTTTCTGGCGCCCTGCCCGTCTTCCGGCCTGATCATCAACGGCGCCGCGGACCGTGTCGCCCCGCCCGCGGACACGACAACGCTTGTTGGCAAGCTGCACGAGCAGAAGGGCATTACGATCACCCACACGGAGGTCGACGGCGCCGGGCATTTCTTTGAAGAGCCGCATCTGGACACGCTTATCGACCACACGACCGAATACGTGAAACGCCGCCTGACAGAAAACACCCGCTAATGGCTGATCCGACCGTAACCGCGATGGCGAACAAGCTGGCCGAAGACTGCATCGCCGTGCAGGACAAGACCGGCGAGGACCGGCTGTTCATGGAACTGGGCGAGGTGCTTGGCGCCTCATCCCAGACGCTGGAAGAGGCATTTTTGACCGCGGTGCGCACGCGCATGGCCGAACAGCAAGGTCGTGCTTTCTTAGCACGCAAGCTGAAGGCGCATTTGGACAAGAACGTCGACACCCCGAGCTAGTTTGCTGTTCAGCGGAAGTTAATTTTGATCTGCGACATTCTGTCCAGCGTATCCTTGTCATACGCCGGACAAGGAGCAGACAATGGCCGCCTATCCCGACCCAGACCGGTCTTCCGCTGACACGCCCTTTGCAGACGAGGTGCCCCATGCCGGGCATCGTTTGATTGCAGCGATACTTGTGACCTTGCCTCAAATGGCGATCTTGACCGCGACGCTTTGGGCCGTTGCCGCTGCGTGCACGACGCCGCAAGGCCTGATCGTGGCATCCGCGCTCATTTTCGCCGGGCTTCTTCCCTTCTCGCTCAGCGTTCAGCAATGGCGCGGCAGCTGGCTGGAAGATCGCATGAAGCTGGGCCGACTTGGCCTTGTCGCGCTGTCTTTCACGCTTATCGTGCTGTTTGGCCCCGGACCCGTTTTCTTGGGTGCGTCCTGCACCACGGGTCCAACGGTCCTGCAGTCGGGCATCATGGTCGCCGTACTTGGCGCGATCACATGGACGGGCCTGCGCTGCATAGACAGCGGCGCGGCCCGTTAAGGCCGCGCCGGTTCGTTATCCAATGATGGCGTTGAGGGTCGCGGATGGCCGCATGACCTCTGCCGCCTTCGCGTCATCATTTTGGAAATAGCCGCCCGTATCCGCCGCGCTGCCTGCCTTGGCGGCGAGTTCAGCCAGAATATCCGCCTCCCCCGCAGCAAGCTTTTCCGCAATCGGCGCGAAATGCCCGGCGAGCTCCGCATCATCGGTCTGCGCCGCCAGCGCCTCGGCCCAGTAACGCGCGAACCAGTAGTGCGAGGCGCGGTTGTCAGGCTGGCCGACCTTGCGCCCGGGCGAGCGGTTGTCGTCCAGAATGCCCTGCGTCGCAGCCTCGGCCGCGCGGCCCAGAACA
>JBCBCP010000048.1:0-23938 GCA_038530575.1 Pseudomonadota bacterium | reverse complement strand
CACGCAACAGAAAACCCGCCCGGGCGGGGGTACCGGGCGGGGTCTTGTCGTATTGTGAGCCTATAACGCTTTACAGATGCGCCACGGGCCGGCGCGTGTGCTGATCAAACACGGTCGCACCCGCAGGCAACCAGGCGCGCAAAGGCAGCGCACGTGGTTGCATCTGCTCCGCCAGATCATGGGCATCATGATAGGCGTGCCATCCGGCATAAAGCGCCGCAACCGCCTCAAACGGTCGGAACGACGGCCACAGGGGCCAGGCTGCTGCACCCGCGAGGAAGAGTTTCTTGAGCGACATCAGCAGAAACGCGAGAAGACAGACAACGCCAAAGGCGTAGAAAACCCGCGCAAAGCACGTCCAAAGCGTGCGCATCAAGTAGCGCAGCCAGAGCGGCAAAGCCGTCATCCTTCTTGCGCTGTCATGCTTTATGTTATATCCGCCCCCTTGCCGGGGGCTGGATAGTTGGCAGTTTTGCATTGTCATTGGATCTTTACCTCCAGATTAACCCCTGCTTCGCCGTTAGGGGTTGGTTGAAGGCTCCCGGCATTATCCAAGAGCCTCATCAAATAGCAGCGACCTGATACGGTCGTCGCGCAGTGTTCGGAAATGTGCCAGCGCGAACCTAAGCTCACGGATCAACTCCTGAGACGTGGCGGCCCGAAGGCGCTGTTCGAACTGTGTGATGACTTCGGAAACTTCGTCGAGCTTCATTGATCTTCTCCTTTGATTTGGTCGGGGCGGGGTCATTTCCGGCAAGTGATGCGCCCCTGAATGAAACATCGTTGCCGACACAACATACATTAGCGTAACAAAATAATTCTGCAATCGCGTGCAGGATCATCTCGGTATAATGCTATACCGATGTGTAATCAGCTTTGTGATTTTGAAATTTATTCTTGCTTGAGGCCCTCTAGCCTGCCAGCGTTGACCATGTTTCGACCGCCCTGCAAAACACCAAGGTAAGCGCATGATTCTCCGACACTTCGCACTCAGGGACGCCGAAATGGCGCAGCTCAACGAGCTGATGTATGCGCTCAACGCCCCGCAAGCGCACAAACCGGTATCCGATCGCCTCAGAGCAGCCTTTCAGACGGGCCTGAGCAACTTTCTGATCGCCGAAGGCGACTCGATGGACGTTTTCGGAAAAAACCCGGCAAGGTTTCTGCGCCGCACGGACCTCTCCAGCAGTGACAGCCGGCCCGTTAGCTACATCTACGACTTCGTCACTACACACTTCAAAACATACCTTGAGACGCAGTTTCAGGTGCGGCAAGGCTCCTCGGACGAGGAAGGCCAACAGCGTCTGCTTGGCTTGATCCAAGCCATGATCGACACCCGGCAACAGGAGATGCGCGGCGTTCCGAACCCCATCGCCGCACTCATCTCAAACACCAATGTCCTGAACGAAGGGGACGGGATTCCAAACAGTTGGCTTCGCAATTACATCGGCTATCGCCGCTCTTCAGAACGCGGAGATATTGTGCGCTTCGTGATTAACCTGTCCTCGGTCGGGCTGCGCAGAACCATCCAGTTCAAGAACGAATACCTGCGCAACAAGGAGCATTGGTACGTCGACGGCATGGGCTACGCGGTTCAGGGCACGCTCTACCTCATCGGCCATTGCACAAACCGCAACGATGTCTCGCGTGGGCTGCGCCTGATGGCCCTGCGCAAGCACCAGCGCGAAGACCTGATCTATGGCCAGCTTGTCTCCATGGACCGGCAAGACCCGATTTGTGCGCGCATCCTTCTCGTGCCGGCGACCGACCACAAGATTGCGGCTGACAAATCGAAGTTCGAGGACCTGGTAAACGAAATTCTCGTTCATGATCAGGACATTGACTATTCCGAACTGCTTGAAGTATTGCGCGCGCAGCTGCCCGCGGAGCTATCGCACAATGAATCCTACCTCTTCAAAACGATCTGCAACGCGAATTTCTCGGTCCTCAAATGCAACCCCGAGCGGGACGCTGACATCATCGACGCGGAACTGGCCTTCCGAAATGCGTTTGTCGACACGTGGGGTCATGATCTGCAGGAAATGCGAAAGGCGTACGTGCACATGCTGCACAAAGCCGCGGCGGAGTTTGCAGAGATCAAAGCGCCGAACAAGGACGTAGAACGGCGCCCATGGGATACGCGCGCGGTCTAGCGCGCCTCGGCCTCAAGCCAGCCCGGGATATGGCCAATGTTCGGCAGCACGACATCGGCATGCGGGGCTAGCTCGGCCTCTGCGGCGAGGCCGGTCAAAACCGCGATCCGCAGCATACCCGCCGCACGGGCTGCAAAAAGGTCATGCGTGCTGTCGCCCACCATGGCCACTCGCGCAGGATCGCAGCCCGTTGCCGCGCAGAACGCCTTGAGCTGGCCGGGTGCAGGCTTGCCGCCAAACCCGCTGTCAAAGCCCGCAACAAAGTCAAACCGGCCGAGCACCCCCGCAGCCTCAAGATGCGCGCGCGCCGGCTTTTCAGCATCGTTTGTTGCCACGCCCAGCTTCAGCCCCTGTGCCGCCAAGCCGCTCAGAAACGGATCCAGCGGCACGGCCTCGCGCTGTGGCGCGCGCGCGGCCTCTTCGTTCAGCAAAGAAATAAGCCCCGCACGTTCGAGCGCCAACGCACCCTCCAGCGCATCGGCAATGTCCCCCGGCGTGCCTGCGATCACCACGCTGCCCGGCTCAAAAACTTGCCGAGCATAATCATAGCCGATCCGCGCGCCCAGATCCGCGGCAAGGCCCTTGTCCCCTTCCGCTGCCCGGCGCAAAAACGCGGCAGCCCAGGCCTCCCACGTGGCGCGAAAGTCGAACAGGGTCCCGTCCTTGTCGAACACGATCCCGTCAAGCGCCGTCATGTCCAATGCACCTGATCGCCGCCGGGCAAGGCCGCGCGCGCCGTCATTGGTTCAGTATAATCCATTGAATTTGCGTCGCAAAAACCTACCACCCAGGCATCATCCATCATGACAAAATCCAGCACCGCGCCCAGAAAGGCAGGATCGCCCGCCTGCTGCTTTACATCTGCCTCCGAAGCGCCCGTCGAGCCCAGAAAGACAGGCAACAAATCATCCTGCGCCGCCAGCCACGCAAGCGCCTTGAGGCCGATCACTTCGGCGGATTCCTGCGACATGGCCATCAGATACGCGCGATCCCGAGGGTTTTCTTCAATTCCGAAACGGTTTGTTAACCTCTGCGAACAAGAACTGAATGCACCGGGCCTGACAAGGCTGTTCTGTTATCGAGGTGCGCCATGCACGGGAAAATCCTGATTGTCGACGCCATCCCGACCAATCGTATCGTGCTCAAGGTCAAACTCGCGGCCGCGTTCTACACGGTGGAGCAAGCCGCCTCGATCGAAGACGCGGTGGAGCGGGCATGCGAAGCACGCCCCGACCTCGTCGTAGCGGCGGCAGACTTGCCCGGTGGCGGTGCGGCGCGGCTTGCACGCCGGCTTGCGGCGTCCACTGGCGGGCATGTCCCGGTCATCGTACAAGGCAGCCGCATTCAGCCCGATGACCGCCTCGCCCTGCTTGAGGCAGGCGTTGACGAAGTGCTTGCCCTACCCGTTTCGGACGCGCTGCTGCTGGCGCAAGTGCGCGGCGCGCTGCGGGCCCAGGCTGCTGCCAGCGAGTGGACGATTCGCGAGGGCACCGCGCGCGCGCTTGGCCTTGCAGAGGCCGCGCCGGGCTTTGGCCCAGCGCCGAAGATCCGCATCGTGGCACCAGACCCGCTGACCCTTGATCGCTGGACAACCGGGCTGCTCGCGCGAATGGACGCCCAGATTTCCGCCGCACTTCCCCCCAACGCCCTCTCTGACATTGCAGCGGATAGCGGCGCGCCGGATATTTTTGTTCTCGCCCTGCCAGCAGGCGCGCCGGAACAAACGCTTGCACTCTTGTCATCTGTCCGCGCGGGCGCCGCAACACGTCACAGCGCGGTTCTGCTGCTGCAGGCGCATCGGGACGATGCGACAGCCGCCCGCGCGCTTGATCTGGGCGCAGACGCGCTAATGCAGACCCGTTTTGACGCGGCAGAGCTTGCGCATCGCCTCCGCGGGCTTGTCGCCCGCAAGCGCATCGCCGATCAGCTGCGCCGCACGCTGCGCTCTGGCCTCGATGCGGCTGTCTCGGACCCGCTGACAGGGCTGCACAACCGGCGGTATGCCATGCCCCATCTTGTGCGGGTGGCCGAACGGGCCGAGGCGCGCGAGCAAAGCTTTGCCGTCATGATCGCCGATCTGGACCACTTCAAGGGCATCAACGACCGCTATGGCCATGCAGCAGGCGACGCCGTCCTGATCGAGACCGCAGAGCGCCTGCGCACCAACCTGCGTGGATCGGACATGGTGGCCCGCATCGGCGGCGAGGAATTTCTGATCGTCATGCCCGGCATTGACCTGACCCAGGCCAGGAGCGCCGCCACGCGCCTGTGCCAACTGATCTCGGACAGGCCTTTTTCGCTCGACGACGGCAGATCGGTGCCGGTCACCGTTTCAATCGGACTGGCCTTGGGCAGCCCGGGCAGCCGCGACAGCGCCACCACATTCGAAACCCACGCGCGCGCGTTGATCGATCACGCGGACCGCGCGCTTTACAGGGCAAAAACCAAGGGGCGAAATTGCGTCCGCCTCAGCAGACCAGCGGCCTAAACGTCAGTTCCGCGGCGGCTTGCCTTTGCCACGGCGGGCAACCTGCTCTGCGACCCTATCGGCGTAGGCCGCCCGCTCAGCATCGCTCATGGCACTGACCGTATCGAGCCACGCCGCCTGCGCAGCCCGCTGCATCCGCTGTGCGGCATCGGCCTGGCCCCCGACAAGCTCCTCCAGCGCGTCGCGGTCGAAAGGCTGCGCGCGCAGCGCCTCGACGACACTGTCGTAGGCAGCCCGACGCGCTGCGCGGCTGGTTGGTGCATCGGTAAGGTCCTGCCGTACCGTGCGGAAAATCGCGCGCCTGTCTCCGGGGTCAAGCGACCGCACATAAGGCAGCGCAAAGTCCACCGCCGCGCGCGGGGGCGGACCACCGCCGAAGCGCACCGCGATCCCGACCACAAGGCCAACCACGGCAAGGTTCAGCCCCAGCGACAGAGCCAGCAGGACCCGCACCCAAGCCGGTGTCCGACGTTTTGACGCGTCGCTCATTCGATGTCCTCCAGCGCCCAGCCAAACGCGCCCACATCCGCAGCCGCATACTCGGCCCCCAAAAGGTCTTGCGCGGCGCCCGGCAAATAGTCCGGCGGCGCCACGCCAATCCAGAAGCCCGCGCAGGTGGCAAGCGCAAGCCCGCCAACGCCCTGCCAACCACCCACCGCCTCGCGCAGGCGTGCCCAGACCGGTTGCGGCGCGGGACGGGGCACCGGCTGCACCGCCAGTGCGTCCTCAAGCACGCGGCCCATAAGCCCCGTCGGCACCTCGGCATCGCGGGCGCGCTCCAGCATTTTGTCCAGCTCGTCCATTTGACGTCCGTCCTTACCTTCTCGCACGGTCATATCCCATCATCCTCAAAGCCCAAAGCTGCCCGCTGCGGCGCCAAAGCCGCACGCAAGGCCCGCTTACCGCGCGCGGTCAGACTTTCCACCGCTTCGACGCCAACGTCCAAAACCTCTGCAATCTCAGGGTTCGAGAGCCCCTCGATATGGCGCAAAACCACCGCCATCCTCTGCCGTTCTGGCAACATCATCAGCGCAGCGCCCAGCGCATCATGCCGCGCGACGTCCAGAAGCCCCGCTTCCGCGCCCGGAGCAGGGTCCGCGGGCTCGGGGATGGCATCAAGGTCCGGGCCATCACGCCGCCGCTTGCGCAACCGGTCCGTACATAAGTTTGCCGCCACGCGGTAAAGCCATGTTGTCACCTTTGCCTCCCCCGCGCGCCAGTCCGGAGCCGCGCGCCACAGGCGCATCATCGCCTCCTGCGCCACGTCCTCTGCCTCGGCGGCGTCGCCAAGCATCCGAAACGCCTGGGCATAGACACGCGGAGTGAGCCGCGCCGTCAGCCGCCGTGCCGCGGCCGCATCGCCGCGTGCATAGGCCGCGAGGTCCTCGGCCTCGGACTGAAAGCTGTCGTCATCCAGCGGCATCGTCATATACGCACATTAGGCAGGACAGGCCGGCCTGAAAACCGGCCTGCCCCAAGGGCCTTAGCCCTTGTTCGCCCGGCGCGCTTCCATCCGCGCGATCACTGCGTCGAATTCGGCCTCGCTCAGCCCGCCGGAGCCGTCCGCATCAGCCCGGTTGAACATCCGCCCGCCCGGGTTGCGGTTGCCTCGCGCCTCGGCCAGCTCCTCTTGGCTCAGCGCGCCGTCGCCATTGGCGTCAAGCCGCTTGAGCATCCGTTCTGCGCGCTTGGCAGACCGCGCCTCCAGCTCTGCCGCGCTCAGCATGCCGTCCCCGTTCGTGTCCACGGCCGCAAACCGCGCATCCGCCCGCGCGGCACCAAAGGCCGCCATCTCGGCCCGAGTCACCTCGCCATTGCCGTCGGCATCAAGCTGCTGAAAAGTCGGGCGCTCCCGTGCAGGGCCGCTTTCGGCCAGGGCTGCCATCGCTGCAAGGTTCAGGCCACCGCCCAAGAGGAGTGCGGAAATCAGAAAGCGTTTCATCGTTTTGTCCTTATTCTGTCTGCCCGGGCACAAGCCTCTCTCGCGCCGGTCACAGATACAAACGCGCAGCCATCCGGCTTCCGTCGAAATATTTTTGCCGCGACATCGGCGCGCAGAGGCATTTGGCGGGCTACCCTCTGCCGCGCGACACGCCATGATGGGGCACGTCACCCACAAAGCATACCCATGTCAGAGCAGTTCGCAGAACCAATCACGCCGCACGAAGCGGAAACGCCACCCACGCCGGTACGCGTACCGATTTATCGCGGCTGGCGCCGCCGCTGCCCAAAATGCGGCTCTGGTGCAGTGTTCACCGGATACCTGACGGTGGCCGATCACTGCACCGTCTGCCGTGAACCCTTGGCGCAGTACAAGGCCGATGACGGCCCGGCCTATCTGACCATTTTGCTGGTTGGGCACCTCATGGCGCCGCTCCTGCACATTGTTTTTGTCGCCTTCCGGCCCGACCCGCTGGTGCTCTTCACGATCTTTGCGGTTGGCTGCGTGGCTCTGTCACTCTACCTTCTGCCCAAGTTCAAAGGGGCGATCGTCGGTTACAAATGGGCCCGCAGGGAGCCTGAGCCCGCCGAGTGAGCCCCAACATAACGGGCAGGACCAAGGCAAAGCATGACGGAAATCGACAAGTCGCAGGTGCGCAACGCATCCACTGTGGTCGTGTTGCGTGACCGCTTCTCGGACGCACCGCGCATTCTGATGGGCCAGCGCGGGGCGAAGGCGGCCTTCATGCCATCCAAGTTCGTTTTTCCTGGCGGCGCTTTGGATGCCGGCGATCATGACATCCCACTGGCCGGCGCGCTGCCCGCGGGCTGTGCGGCTCGGCTGACCGACGACTGTCCGGCGGATATCAGCAACGGACTGGCCGCCGCCGCAATCCGAGAGCTCTGGGAAGAAACCGGCCAAATTCTTGGCACGCCGGGGGACTGGCCAGACGCGCCGGCGGACTGGCTGGGATTTTCCGCCGCGGGCTACCGGCCCGACGCAAGCGCGCTGCAGTTCATTTTTCGCGCCCTCACGCCGCCCGGCCGTCCACGCCGCTTCGACGCGCGCTTTTTCCTTGTCGACGCAGATGCATTGGCGACTGATCCCGACAATTTCGATGCGGCCTCGGACGAGTTGAGCCATCTGCAATGGGTGCGATTGGACGAGGTCCGCGCGCTCGACATGCCGTTCATCACAGAGGTTGTGCTGGCCGAGGTGCAGGCCCGCGCCCGCGATACCTCTCCGCCCGCCTCGGTGCCCTATTTCAAGAACTCGGACGAAGAGAACCTTTTTCTGCGCTTGCGCGGCCACCGCATCCCGCACCCGGACGAGGATTGAGGCTTCCCGGTTTCTTTGCGCGGGATCGAGCCAGAAGGCCCTAGCCTACCGCTTGGGAGCGGGCGTTGCCCGACACTACACTGCCAGCAATGTGTTAGAGGGCACGGCCACGGTCTTGCTACGCCCCGGCGCGGAATCAAGGCCGCAGGCCGCCGCGCATCGACGGGCCGCCCCCGGCACGCGGTTCAAAACGGAAACCCCTCAAATCACCAACACCAACGCCACGATCGACACGCTCAGCACCCCAATACCGAGCCACTCACGCGGCGCCACCCGCTCGCGGAACAGCAAAACCGTAACCAGCGCGGAAAAGATCAGCTCGACCTGTCCTAGCGCCTTTACATACGCCGCCGTCTGCAACGTGAACGCCAAAAACCAGCAGAACGAGCCGCCCATCGACATCAACCCGACCCAGACCGCAACGCGACGCGCCGCCCAGACGGCTCGGACCTGCCCTGGCTCGCGCCAGCGCAGCCAAGCCGCCATGCCGATCATCTGCATCATCGTAACCGCCGCCAGCGTTGCGCCTGCGCGCAGCACCGGATCATCCGCGGCGAGCTCCAGTGACGCGGCCCGGTAGCTCACCGCCGAAATTGCAAAGAGCAACCCCGACGCCAGCCCAAGCCCCGTGGCCCGGTTACCCAGATCGCGCCAACGCCATGCCGCATCCGGCGGCGCGCTCAACAGCAAAACGCCCAGCACGCCCAGCAAGATCGCCGCAAAGCCAAACGCGCTGACCCCCTCACCCAACAGAACAAGGCCCACAAGCACCGCAAGGATCGTCTCCGTCTTCTTGAAGGTAATTCCAACCGCAAAATTGCGCGCCTGAAAGAGCAGAACCACGCACACCGTCGCCAGTACCTGCGCGAACCCACCCAGCGCGCCATAGGCCCAGAACGGCAGGGTAAGGGGTGGCAGACCTTGGTCCGATGCACCCAGATACAGCGCAAGCAGCAACGCCACCAGCGGCGCCGAATAGACAAACCGGGCAAAAGTCGCACCTGCCGCGCTCAGCGTGGACGTCGCAAGCGTCTTTTGCAGCACAAAGCGCAGCGTCTGAAACAGGGCTGCAGCGACGGTGACAGGGATCCAAAGGCTCATGCCAATGCCCTAGCGCGCCTTTTCCTCCGAAGACCAGAGCGGATGCGGCACCGGATCCTTTGCAGACCAGAAAAAACGGCGGAAAATCTCAGCATAAGAGCCAAAGACATATCCATCATTTCGGCGCAGATACCGGTCGCGGTTAGCCGCATAAAGGCCCGGCAAACGGTACCACGCCACCCGCGGGTGCATGTGGTGCACGACATGCAGGTTATTGTTCAGAAACAAAAACGCGAGCAGCCCCCGATCCTCGATCACCACGGTCCGCCCGCGCGCCTTCTCATGCGCCTGATGTTCAAGGAAGGTGCGGATCTTCAGAACTGACAGCGCCGCATAACACGCACATAGGTACAGCCACAGCGGCATCGGTGCCGCGCTGACCGCCCAGAGCACCAATGCTGCGCCCGGCACGTGCAGCGCCCAGCCCAGCAGGACCTGGCGGTCCCCGTCCCGGATGGCGCGCCAGTCATCCGCCATAAACACCACCTGCGCGATCACTGGCCCGATCAGCATCCGGCCCGCGAGCGTATTGTTCACCCCGCGCACGGCCCGCAGCCAGCCGGGCATGCGCGCCCAGGACGCGGGGTCTAGGTAATTCGTCTCAGGATCATCGTATGGATCTGTCAGATTGGCGTCCTGATGATGCGCCAGATGGGTGTCGCGAAACCGCAAATAAGGGATCGCAAGGCCGGGGTTTATGTGGCCCAGCAACTCAGACGCCCACAGCTTAGGAAAGGGATGGCCGTGCAATATCTCGTGTGTCAGGGATGCATGAAGGACCAGCGCCAGCGCGCACGCGGCAAAGGCCAGCGGCAACCACAGCGCGGACAGCCAGAAGACACCCAAAACCAAAAGCCCCCAACAGGCGAAAAACAGCGCCAGCGTCGGCCACTCCCAGCGTAAGGGCAGCCGGTGCGGTGTGCGTTTTGTCGAAAGGTCAGGAGTAAGCTGTGTCATCAGGTCCAGAGCGGCAGGTCACAAAAACGTTACGTGCCACAACCATGGCGGACAATTCAGAGGATTGTTAACATCTCGCCTCAGTGGTGATAAGCGTCACCATATGTCGAACAATCTAACCAAAGCTGACCGCGCCGACCTGTTTCGCACCCGCCTGCGCCGCGCGATGGGCGACGCAGGCGCAACCCAAAGCGGGCTGGCCCGCACCGCCGGCGTAGACCGCTCCACGATCAGTCAGGCCCTTTCGGACGAAGGCGACCGCCTGCCCGGTGCACATCTGGTCGCGGGCTGCGCTGCCGCACTTGGTGTCTCGGCTGACTGGCTGCTCGGGCTGTCAGACCGCGCCGAAAACACCGCAGACCTCACCGCCGCGGCCCTTGAACTGACCGAAGCGCCGCGCGCCCTTGTCGACGAACAGATCTTTGAATGGCACCGCGAGGCGCAAGGCTACAAGATCCGCCATGTGCCAGCGACCCTTCCGGACATGTTCAAAACTGACGCGATGTTGACGTGGGAATACGGGCCGCACCTTGGCCGCACCACCGGTCAGGCTATTGGCGCCTCGCGCGACCGGCTGGACTGGATGCGCCAGGCCCAGTCGGATTACGAAATAGCCCTGCCGATCTATGAACTCGACAGCTTTGCCCAAGGCACCGGCTATTATAACGGCCTGCCCCGGGACGTCCGCGCGGCGCAGTTGGACCAGCTCATGGAGCTCACGGACCAACTCTATCCCCGTACCCGCGTCTACCTCTTTGATGCGCGCACGCTCTATTCCGCTCCGATCACCATCTTCGGCCCGCTGATGGCCGTCGTTTATACCGGCGCGCATTACCTTGCATTTCGGGATCGGGCGCGGGTCGAGACGCTGACCGCGCAGTTCGATGCGCTCATCCGGCAGGCCACCCACACCGCGCGGGACATACCGGGCCATCTTGCGCAGTTACGGGCCACATTGAGCTAAGCGCGAGCCTACACCTGCGGGTCGGGGTTTACCGTATGCCCATCAACCGCGATCACCTGCCCGGACACCAACCGCGCCGCATCCGACGCCAGAAACACCGCCATGTTCGCAATGTCCTCGGCCCGCACCCAGGAGCGCATCGACGTGCCAGAGGCGTAGCCTGGATAAACTGCGTCCCGCGTCATGCCCTTCGCTGCGGCCTCCCGCGCCAGAACGCCCTCCATGCGCGGACCTTCCACCGCGCCCGGGCAAATCGCATTGGCACGCACGCCAAACGGGCCAAGCTCCATCGCGAGCGTCTTCATCAGCCCAATGACGCCCCATTTCGCCGCCGCATAGGGGCTGCGATAGGGATAGCCATACTGCCCCGCCGTCGACGCGGTCACGATAAACACGCCGCGTCCCGCCGCCTTCATCACTGGCGCCGCGTGTTTCGCCGTCAGAAAGGCGCCGTCCAAGGTCACGGCCGTACAGGCCCTCCACTCGTCCAGCGCCACATCTTCGACCGCTGCCGTCGGTCCTGCCACGCCGGCATTGGCACAGACCACATCGACCGTGCCCATGCGCGCAAAAACGTCCCGGACATGCGCCTCATCCGCTGCATCCCCGGCCACGCAGGTCCACGCCGAAGGGCACGCCGCCAAAGCATCTGCGTCCCGGTCCGTCACCCAGACCTCATAGCCCGCCGCGTCAAAGGCCGCGCCCATTGCGCGCCCGATGCCCGACGCGCCGCCGGTGATAAGAACCCGGCTCATTGGACGGGTTTCATGGGCGTTGGCCAACATGCCGCCCCGCGCCCTCGGGCACAGGCAGCCGCGCATGCGCCGCCGCGACCCGTCCCAGCGGCTCGGCCACCTCCGGTCCCGGATCAGACGGGCGGCGCGTCTCAAGATCGACATGCAGCAGGAAATGCTCGCCCGTGGCAAGCAGCCGGTCGCCCTCAAACATCTCGTGCCAGACATGCAGCTTCTTGCCCGCGCCCATCAGCACCTGCGTGCGCACCTCGATCCGCGCGCCCGCATGGGCCTCGTCGACATGGCGTATGTGCGTCTCGGCGGTGAAGTAACTGCCGCCCCGCGCGATATAGTCCGCGTCACAGCCCACCATCTCCATCAGCCGGTCGGTCGCGGCACAAAAGGCCTCCAGATATTTGGCCTCGTTCATGTGCCCATTGTAATCCGTCCAATCGAGCGGGACGGTGCGCCGCACGGTGACCAGCGGCGCCGCTGCATCCAGATCGAAGGCCTCTTTGCGGCCCGCGTCTTGCGCATTCAGCAGCGCCCCCGCGCCCCAGTCCTGCGCCTTGAGCGCGCGCATCATCGCGACAAGGTTGTTGTCTCGGATCCGCTCCATCTGCCGGATGCTCATATGCCCCGACTGCGCATCCGACTGGCCGGCGATGAGGTCCACCAGCTCGTCGGTGAACTCAGGCACATCCATCAACTTGGTCCACGGCCACTCCAGCGCGGGGCCGAACTGCGCCATGAAATGCTTCATGCCCGCCTCACCGCCCGCCACGCGGTAGGTGTCGAAGAGGCCCATCTGCGCCCAGCGCAGGCCAAAGCCCATGCGGATTGCCTCGTCGATCTCGTGCGTGGTGGCGATCCCGTCCTTGACCAACCACAGCGCCTCGCGCCACACGGCCTCCAGAAAACGGTCGGCGATATGCGCATCGATCTCCTTGCGCACCAGCAGCGGGTACATGCCCACGCCCTTCAGCACCTCCTGTGCCCAAGCGACCGCCCGCGTGTCCGGGTCCGGCCCCGGCACCAGCTCGACCAGCGGCAGCAAGTAGACCGGGTTGAACGGGTGCGCGACCATGATCTGGCCGGGATCCTTGGCGCCCTCCTGCAACTCGGATGGCTTGAACCCCGAGGTCGATGAGCCGATCACCGCCTCAGCGTCCAGCGTCTGTTGGATCTCGGCAAAGACCTTGTGCTTCATCTCCAGCCGTTCGGGCACGCTTTCCTGCACCCAAGCCGCGCCGGCCACCGCCTCGGCAATGGTCTCGTGAAAGCTGAGCGCGCCTTCTTCGGGCAGAGCCACATCCGTCAGCCCCGGCAAAGACCGCCGGGCATTAGCCAGAACCTCGCCAATCTTGCGCTCCGCCTCAGGGTCCGGATCGAACACCCGCACATCCCAGCCGTTCAGCAGGAATCGGGCAGCCCAGCCGCCGCCAATCACCCCGCCGCCTATGATCGCTGCAGTTCGTGTCATTGTATTTTCCTCATTCTGAAGCCCCGTCGCGAAATCAAGGCCGCCGCGCCAGAGACGGGTCCTGCCGAGGCCCGCCTCTGACGCTCACCACCCGATCCCCGAAAACAAAAGCGCAAGCGCCGCGAACAGCCCCGCGCCGATCCCCCACGTGTCGCGCCAAATGCCGTTCAACACCTTCTTCTTGGCGACAAACAGCCCGGCCCACACCGCTGCGCAAAACAGCGCGCAGGCGAACATCCCCTCTGCCATCAGCCCTTCGGCGCGCGCTTGACCAGCCCCAGCTTCTCGCGCACCTCTGCCGGCCCAATGACCCGCGCGCCCATATTCTCGATGATTGTCCCGGCCCGCTCCACCAGCTGCCAGTTCTGCGCCAGCTCACCCTTGCCCAGCCACAAGTTATCCTCAAGACCAACGCGCACGTTGCCCCCGGCAAGCACCGCCGCCGCGACATAGGCCATCTGGTTGCGCCCCAGCGCAAAAGCCGAGAACGTCCAGGTGTCAGGCACGTTATTCACCATCGCCATAAAGGTGTTCAGGTCATCCGGCGCGCCCCACGGCACGCCCATGCAAAGCTGCACCAACGCGTCCGGCTCGAGCACACCATCCGCGACCAGCTGTTTGGCATACCACAGATGACCCGTATCAAACGCCTCGATCTCTGGCTTCACGCCCAGCTCGGTCATCATGCGGCCCATCGCCGTCAGCATGCCCGGCGTGTTGGTCATGACATAATCGGCCTCGGCGAAGTTCATCGTGCCGCAGTCGAGGGTGCAGATCTCGGGCAGGCATTCCGCCACATGCGCAACGCGCTCAGTAGCGCCGATCATGTCTGTCCCTGCCGCGACCGGAAGCGGGTTTTCCACCCCGCCAAAGACGATGTCCCCGCCCATGCCAGCGGTGAGGTTCAGGACCATGTCGACCTCGGCGTCGCGGATGCGCTCCGTCACTTCGCGGTAATAGCCCAGATCGCGGCTCGGCGCGCCGGTCTTAGGGTCGCGCACGTGGCAATGCACCACCGCAGCACCCGCCTTGGCCGCTGCAATCGCGCTGTCGGCAATCTGCTGCGGGCTGCGCGGCACATGCGGGCTGCGATCCTGGGTGCCGCCCGATCCGGTGACGGCACAGGTGATGAAAACCTCGCGGTTCATGGTCAACGGCATGGTACGCCCTCCCTTGTTTTGCGCTGCAGGATGCGCGCAAATCACCGCACACACTTTGCACAATACGAATCCAACATGACAAAATCCGCAGAAATCGCCGTTCTCGTGCTGGACCAGACCAACACGCTGTCGCTCGCTTCGGCCATCGACCCGCTGCGCGCAGCAAATCGGCATGGCGGACGGCTGTACAATTGGCGCTTTGCCACGCCAGGCGCGGCGCCCGCGACCCTGACCTCGGGCTTGACCATACCGCCCGCCCCACTCGCGCGGATCACCCGGTGCGACGGGCTGATCGTGCTGGCCAGCTTTGCCCGCGCCGCACAGGTCACGCCGGCGCTTTGCGCCAGCCTTGTCCGGCTGTCAAAGGGCGCCGCATGGACCGCCGCGATCGACGGCGGGCCGTGGGTGTTGGCCCAAGCGGGGCTTCTGAACGGGCATCGTGCGACAACGCATTGGGAGGAGTTGGACACGTTCGCCAAGGCCTTCCCCGCAACCGAGGTGCAAAATGTGCGCTTTGCGCGCTCCGGCACGATGAACACGGCGGCGGGCGCGGGCCCCGCGCTGGACCTTATGCTGGACCTGATCAGCGAAACGCACGGTGCCGCCCTGTCGGCCAAAGTGCGCGCGGCCTTTATCCAGCCACGCACACTGCCCGGCACAACGCCCCAACGCGCAGATCACGGCGCGATCATTGCCCGCGCGACCGCGCTGATGGAGGCGCACCTCGAAAACCCGCTGAGCATCGCCGAAATCGCACGCCAGCTTGGACTGTCAATGCGCGCGCTCCAGCACCGCTTTCAGGACCGGCTTGGCACAACACCCCAAGCATATGCCCTCGCCCTGCGGCTGGACGAAGCCCAGCGGCAAGTGATCCAGACCACGGCGCCGCTGGGCGACATCGCCCTCGCCACCGGGTTCAGCAGCCAAGCCAGCTTTGCCCGGGCCTACCGGGCCCGCTTTGGCACGAGCGCACGAGCGGCGCGGCAGGGATAGCGCGCTTCTTCACTCGGCAAAACAAGCTCAGACGTGCCGCAGACCCCGGCCCGCCCGATCAAAACGGCATTGGATGGTTATGGTGCACCGTATCAAGCTCCTGCATGACGCTCTCCGGCAGATCCAACGTGGCCGCCGCCAGCGCAAGCTCAAGCTGCGCCATCGTCGTCGCGCCAAAGATCACCGATGTCATGAAGGGCCGGCGTAGACACCATGCGAGCGCCATTTGTGCCGGGTCCAGATCGTGCCAGCCCGCAACTTCCAGATACGCATCGACCGCCTCAAACGCGCGGCGGGTCTTGCGGCCACCCATCCCCGGCGACAAGGACATGCGGCTGCCCGCAGGCACCTCGCCGTCTTGATACTTGCCCGTCAACAGACCCGTAGCAAGGGGCGAAAAGGCCAACAGACCCACGTCCTCGTTCACGCTCATCTCGGCCATGTCGGTGTCGTACAGTCGGCACATCAGCGAATACTCATTCTGCACGCTGGCCACCCGTGGCCCGCCCACGCGGGCCTGAGCCTCCAGCCATTGCGTGGTACCCCAAGCGCTCTCGTTCGATAGGCCAAACGCGCGGATCGTGCCGCGCTGCACCTCGGCCTCCAGCGCGCCAAGGCAGTCTTCCATATTCTGGATCGTCGCCGCCCGGTCCTGTGCCGACGGATCATAAGCCCAGTTTTGCCGAAACATGTAACTTCCACGATTGGGCCAGTGAAACTGGTAAAGGTCGATGTAATCCGTCTTCAGCCGGCGCAGCGATCCCTCGATCGCTTCCGGGATCGTCTCTGCGGTGATGGGCGCGCCGTCCCGCACATGTTTCAATCCCGCGCCTGAATGCTTGCTCGCCAGCACCATGTCCCCGCGGCGGCCCCGGTCCTCGAACCACAGCCCGATGATGCGCTCGGTACGCCCGATCGTCTCGGCGCTCACCGGGTTGACGGGATACATCTCGGCTGTGTCGACAAAGTTGATGCCCGCATCCAGCGCCCGGTCGATCTGTGCATGGCCTTCGTCGGCGGTGTTCTGCGTGCCCCAGGTCATGGAACCCAGACACAGCTCCGATACCGTGATGCCTGTGCGGCCAAGCGGGTTCATCCTCATTACGGTCCTCCCTCGTCGTGAACGGAGACTAGTGTTGGGGATGTTGCGCGCAAGTTAAAGCGCAGACAGGACTTGAGAACATAAAGTGAACAAACTATCCTCACGCCATGTCCACCGCACATGCCCTTCTGTCGCGCGCGCCCGCGCGCACCGCCCCAACCCTGCCGCTTGTCCCGGACGGGCCGACGCTCGCGCGCGGCCGCGTGCACGAGGCGTGCGGCGGCGCCCGGCGCAGCCTCGCGCTCTGGCTCGCCGCACAACTGCAGGGCCCGGTGATGTGGATCGCCCCCGGATGGGAACGTGCGGCGCTGAACCCGTGCGGCCTGATGCCCTTTCTGGATCCGGCGCGCCTGATTCTTGTCAGCCCAAAACGCCCCGAAGACCTGCTCTGGAGCATGGAAGAGGTGCTGCGCGCCGGCACCGTGCCGCTGGCCGTGGCCGACCTGCCCGGGCTGCCCAGCCTGACGCAGGTGCGCCGGATGCACCTCGCGGCTCAGACCGGCGCGGCGCAGGCCCCGGCCCCGCCACTGGGCCTGCTGCTGACGCCCGGCCAGACGGGCGGCGCACCGGGGGTCGAAAGCCGCTGGCGGCTCGAACAGGCCCATGCGGGCGGGACAAGCAGCTGGACGCTCGACCGCCTGCGCGCCCGCACCGCCCCGGTCAAACGCTGGACGCTGGCGCGCGTACCGGGCACCGCCCTGCCGGCCCCCACGCAAGCGTGACCGCAGACCGGCCCATGCCGCGGTACACTGCCACATGATCGACCGCCGCACCCTGATGATGACCGCCCTCGCCGCGCTGTCCGCGGCCCCGGCCCGGGCTGCGCCAATCCGCTACACAGTCACAGCCGGCAGCGCGCGGATCGCCTATCTTTTCGATCTGTCGGGCGCCACGGTGACGGGCACCGCCCCCATCGCCCGCGCGGACCTTGCCATCGACCCCGCCGCGCTGGAGCGATCGACCGCAACCGTGACCGCCGACCTCACCCGCGCCCGCACGGGTCTGATCTTTGCGACCGAGGCGATGAAATCGGCATCCGTTCTGGATGTCGCCAATCACCCCACAGCGCGCTTCACCTCGACCGAAGTGCGCCTTGGGCCAGGTGGGCGCATATCAGAGGGCGCGGCCGTGATCGGACGGCTTACCTTGCGCGGCGTGACACGCACCATCCGCTTCGACGCAGGCCTTTTCCGCCCGGCCGGCAGCGCGCCGCAGGACCTGTCACTGCTGACGGTGCGCCTGCAAGGCGCTGTCAGCCGCACCGCCTACGGCGCCACCGGCTACGCGGGGCTTGTCGCCGACCGAGTCGGCATCAACATCCGCGCGGCCTGAAACCGACGCCTCAACGTCGCCCCGCCACCTGTAAGGCGCCGCGATCCGTGTCATGCAAGGGATATGCGCACGCTCGTCTCCTTCGCGGCCCTCTTCCTGTCGGTCATCCTGCTGCAACTCAGCTCGGGCGCGATGGGCCCGCTCGACGCGCTCTCGGGCCTCGCGCTCGACTTCACCCGCGGAGAAATCGGCCTGCTCGGCTCGGCCCACTTCCTGGGCTTTTTCATCGGCTGCTGGTGGGCGCCGCGCCTGATGGGCTCCATCGGGCATTCCCGCGCCTTCGCCGCCTTCACCGCCGCGGGTGCCATAGGGATGCTCGCCCATATGCTGATCGTAGACGCCTACGCCTGGGCCGTCATGAGGATCGCCTCGGGCATGTGCGTGGCGGGCTGCTACACAGTGATCGAGGCATGGCTGCAATCCAAGGTCACCAATGAAACGCGCGGGCGGACCATGGGCATCTACCGCCTTGCGGACATGACCGCCTCGCTTATCGCGCAGCTCATGATCGGCTTTCTGGAGCCCGCCAGCTACGTCTCCTACAACCTGTTGGCCATCATCTGCTGTGCCGCGATCCTGCCGCTGACCCTGTCCACCGCGCGCCAACCCGAAACACCAGACGCCCCGCGCCTGCGCCCGCGCCTCGCTGTTACACGCTCACCTCTTGCCGCCGCAGGGGTTGTGGTCGCCGCAATCTCCGGCGCGTCCTTCCGCATGATCGGCCCGGTCTACGGCGACGAGGTTGGCCTGACCCCGGCCGAAATCGGCTATTTCCTCGCCGCCTTCGTGCTCGGCGGCGCGCTCGCGCAATACCCCGTCGGCTGGCTCGCGGATAAATTCGACCGGCGCTGGGTTCTGATCTGGCTTTCCGGCGCGGCCATCGCCAGCTGCGGTATCAGCGTGCTGGGCGCAGGCCTCGGCACCGCCGGCATCATGCTGGCCGCCGGGCTTTTTGGCCTCACGAGCTTTCCGATCTACTCTGTCGCCGCCGCACATGCCCATGACTTTGCCAGCGATGCGGAACGGGTGGAGCTATCGGCGGCTCTCATGTTCTTCTTCGCGCTCGGCGCCATCGCCGCCCCGCTCGCCGCCTCCTCTGTCATGGGCGCCTTTGGCCCCACGGCGCTCTTCGGCATGATTGCCATCGCGCACGGTGTATTGATCGTGTTTGGCCTGACACGGATGCGGGCGCGCCCCACCAGCGACAAACGCACGCGTTACATCTGGTCGCCGCGCACCTCGTTCACCTCCGGGTGGATGACTGCGCGATCGCGCGAGCGACGCGACTAGCCTTTCCCTGACCTCGCACCGCTGCTAAGACGCCCGCGCGAAGACAACGGACGCGCCCCATGACCCGCCACCTGATCACCTCGGCCCTGCCCTATATCAACGGGGTCAAGCACCTCGGCACCCTGATCGGCAGCCAATTGCCCGCCGATCTCTACGCCCGCTTCCAGCGCGCGCGCGGGGCCGAAGTCCTGTTCCTGTGCGCCACTGACGAGCACGGCGCCCCGGCAGAGCTTGCCGCGGCCAAGGCCGGCATGGATGTGGCAGACTATTGCGCGGACATGCACGCGGTTCAGTCGCGTCTTGCGGAAGGCTTCCGCCTGTCCTTCGACCATTATGGCCGCTCCTCCTCGCCCCAGAACCACGCGCTGACGCAGCACTTCGCCGGGCGCCTCGCCGAGGCCGGGCTGATCCGTGAGGTGACGGAGCGGCAGGTCTATTCCCACGCCGATGGCCGCTTCCTGCCGGACCGCTATATCGAGGGCACCTGCCCCAATTGCGGATACGAGCGCGCGCGCGGCGATCAGTGTGAAAACTGCACCAAGCTGCTGGACCCCACCGACCTGATCAATCCACGCTCGGCCATCTCCGGCTCGACCGATCTTGAGGTGCGCGAGACGAAACACCTCTACCTGCGTCAGTCGGACATGAAAGACGATCTGGACGCTTGGATCGACACGAAAAAAGACTGGCCGATCCTCACGACCTCCATCGCCAAGAAATGGCTGCACGATGGCGACGGGCTGCAGGATCGCGGCATCACCCGCGATCTCGACTGGGGCATCCCGGTCAAGCGTGGCGACGCGGACTGGCCCGGCATGGAAGGCAAGGTGTTCTACGTCTGGTTCGATGCGCCGATCGAATACATCGCCTGCGCGGCAGAATGGGCCGACGCGCAAGGCGGCGCAGACTGGGAACGCTGGTGGCGGACCGACAAAGGCGCGGATGACGTGCGCTACACCCAGTTCATGGGCAAGGATAACGTGCCCTTCCATACGCTCAGCTTCCCGGCCACCTTGCTGGGCTCTGGCGAGCCGTGGAAGATGGTGGATCACCTTAAGTCGTTCAACTACCTCAACTACGATGGTGGCCAGTTCTCGACCTCGCTGGGCCGCGGCGTGTTCATGGATGATGCGCTGGATATCCTGCCCTCCGACTACTGGCGCTGGTGGCTCTTGTCGAACTGTCCCGAAAGCTCGGATTCCGAATTCACGTGGGAACAGTTTCAACAGGGGGTGAACAAGGACCTCGCCGACGTCTTGGGTAACTACGTCAGCCGGGTCACAAAGTTCTGCCGCGCGAAATTCGGGGAAACCGTACCCACCGCCGGCGCTTACGGCCCGGCCGAAGAGGCGCTGATCGCCGATCTGCAAACCCGGCTGGGCCGGCTTGAGGCCTGTCTCGAGGCGATGGATGTGCGAAAGTCCGCGGCAGAGTTGCGCGCGATCTGGGTGGCCGGAAACGAGTATCTGCAGGCGGCTGCGCCATGGTCCGTGTTCAAAACCGACCCGGACACGGCAGCAGCGCAAATCCGTTTGGCGCTTCAGCTGATCCCTTTCTACGCTGCAATCTCCGCCCCCTTTATCCCGGACGCGGCCGCAGTGATGGGCCGGGCGATGGGCCAGGACAGCTTCGCTTGGCCCAAGAGCGTTGACGCTGCCTTGGGCGTGCTCGCCCCTGGTGCGGCGTTCGAGGTTCCCGACGTCCTGTTTGCCAAGATCACTGACGAGGATCGGGCCGCCTGGCAAATCCGATTTGCAGGCGCCGAAGCCTAGCCATCGTTGCGAAAAGATCCCGCGCTTTCGCTCATTCTAGCGGTTGGCGGATCTGCGATCACCGCCTTGCTGTTCCCGAGCCGTTTACCTCTGCGCTCACTACCGCAACTCTCACCGTGCCTTAGTTAGTGGCCTTGTTCGCGTGCCCAAGAACGTCCTCGTCTTGACGTACGGAACGGCTTAGTCATTTCGGCGTGGCGGACGCTGCATTCTCCTCTGTGCACCTAAGACCCTAACCCACGTTGTGTGGCGGGCAGCTGAATTTCTGCGAACAACACGCCTCATTTGCTGCGCGAGGGGCTGCGCCGCGCGTGCGGCGCCCGCCGGAACCTATTGCCCGGTTGCCTGCACCGCACTGGCACGCTCAGAACTCTTCCCACCCCTCATCGAGCGGATCTTCCCCGGCGATGGCCAGGCTCCCGTTTGACACAACCGCTGACGGGCGGACGGCCGGAGGCTTCGGTGCCGTCGGCGTGGGCGCGGCGGGCGCCTCGCTGCGCGGCGCGCGCACCACGTTGCCAAGTTGGAACGTTGCGACCGCGCTTGCGAGTGCATCTGCTTCGGCAGTCAGTGCATGGCTTGCCGCGGTGGTCTCTTCAAACATGGCCGCGTTTTGCTGGGTGACGTGGTCCAGTTCATTGACGGCCGTGTTCACTTCACCGAGCCCATTCGACTGCTCACGCGCCGATGTGGCAATCGCCGTAACGCTTTCCGAAATTTCCGCGACAGAGCGAACGATCGCCGCAAGCGCAGTACCTGTCCTGTCAACAAGCTCCACCCCCTCGCGCACCTGGTCACCGCTCGAGGAAATCAACTCGTTGATTTCACGCGCCGCATCCGATGAACGTTGCGCCAATGCGCGGACCTCTGTGGCAACAACCGCAAACCCGCGCCCCGCTTCCCCTGCACGCGCGGCTTCGACGCCCGCGTTGAGCGCCAGCAGGTTGGTCTGGAACGCAATGTCGTCAATAACCGACGTGATCTTGGATATCTCCTGCGAGCCGTTCTTGATGCTGTCCATCGCCTTGACAGCCTCGCGCGCAACTTCGCCGCCCTGTTCTGCATTGCGCTGCGCATCGGCCGACATTTGGCTGGCGGCATCGGCACTCTCTGCCGCGGACCGGACAGACGTGGTAAGCTCGTCCAGGGCCGCCGCGGTCTCCTCCAGGGTTGCCGCCTGACGTTCGGTGCGCCGTGACAGATCGTCGGCCGCGCTGGTGATTTCGGATGTTTCGTGACGGATCGATTCAGCATTTTGCATCACGCCGCTTATGGCCGTCCGCAGCGACACGACTGCTGCGTTGTAATCCTGCCGCAACGCCTCGTAATCCGCTGGGAATGCCGCCTCGATCTCTGCAGTCAGGTTGCCAGCCGCGAGGCCGCGCAGCGCATCACCCAGCGCGCTGACAATCTGCTCCTGCTCAGCCGCGACCCGCGATTGCTCGGCCTCTTGCGCGCGCAATTGCGTTTCCGCTTCAGTCACGTCTGAGCCAAGGAACAAGCAGCGATCCACTTTGCCGTCTGCGCCATGGACGGCAGAGAACGACCCGTCAATCAATGCCAACGTCCCCGTATTGCGCGCCACATACATCCCTTGCAATGGCGCCCCTCCCAGAACTGTAGCACCGAAATCGGAACCCACCTGTTCGTCCTGTTCAGCTGGCGGGAACAGATCGTTCAACTGGACGCCATCGAGGGCAGAAGCGGACAGTCCGAGGACCTCACACGCCACGGAGTTTGCGGATACACAGCGTCCATCTGGTGTGAATTCCATGCGCAGCTGGTTGGCATCGATCGCGCGCAAGACGGCCGCATTATGCTGGCTTTCCGTTCGGTCTGTCCATTCGGCAACTGCCCCAATCATTTCGCCCTGTCGGTCGATTGCCGCGTTCACGGTGATTAACAGATGACGCTCGCCAAGTTGCACCTCAACGGTGGCGGGCAATGCGTCTTTGCCACGTGCACGCACGTCAGAGACAATCGCCGCGACGTCTTGCATCTGGCCAAGGTCCGCGCCAATCCACTCGCCCGCTGTCACACCAACCCAACGCTGGACAAGCGCATGTGACACATCGTTCAAAAGGGCCAACGCCGACGGGTTCAAGAATTTTACGTTGAACGCCTCATCCACAGTCATCATTGGTGCGGAAGACCCCTCAAACGCGGCCTCTTTAAACGCGCTTTCGAATTGGGCCACCTGCGCATCAGCCAATTGCGCACGGAAGGCATCAAGCCGACGTGCCATCGTACCAACCTCGTCCGAGCGCCCAGTGAAGGGCACCTCGGAGTCATAATCCCGGCGCGACACCCGGCCCATCGCGCTGGTCACCTGACGCAGCGGGCGCGACATGTAGAAGTAAAGCAGCGCGCCAAGTGCGATCATGGTGATCACAAACAACAACCCAATCATTAGCATGGTTGTGTTTTCGTTCTGCTGCATCGTGGCCAGAGCAGGCGCCATCGTCCAGCTGGTCACGATCACGCCGGCAATCGCGCCTTCGTTCCCAAAAGCGGCCGGAACCGCAACCGTCATCCCATCGGATGATGTCGCAACTTCTCCACTGGCCAGAGCCGCCTGCCCCAGCGCAACCGCCGCATCGTAGTCAAACGCATCAGCCGTCAGGCTGTGCATGACCTCACCCGCGGCATTTACAACGAGGCCGCCAACCGCATCAGGTTTCGCCGCAGCAATGGAGGCGGCAAGGATCTCTTCCAGTGCGACCTCGTTACCGAACTTAATCGATCCACCGCTTTGCATCGCGATCAATCGGGTGATTTCCTGAGCGCGGATGGCCGTGCTCTTGGTGACGAGGTTCACCTTAGCATTGTGATCGAGCCAAATGGTGATCGCGGCCGTCGCACCAACGCAGATCGCTACTCCAACGAGCAATTTAAACAACAGGCTGCGGAACACCGCGCGCAGCCCTTTTTGGATATCCGATATCTGCATGAACTTACCCTCAACGCTCGGCCCACCGATTTATACGGCGCGCCCCAGCCATAGCGGGAAGGCCTTACGAGACACTTAATCTGGCAAAGATACGTGTACGGGCGGTGGGACTCGAACCCACACGGGGTTTCCCCCTTCGGATTTTAAGTCCGATATGTCTACCATTCCATCACGCCCGC
>JBCBCP010000047.1:0-24363 GCA_038530575.1 Pseudomonadota bacterium | reverse complement strand
CGACCGCTGCGGGCAGCACCAGAAGCGGCACACCGATGCCGGCCAGAAGCGCCCAGATCGGATCGACCGAAACGGCCACCCCGATCAGCACCAACAGGCCAATGAAATCGCGCCCCGCACCCAGAATGATGGCTTTCCAGACATCAGCCACGGCGTTCACATCGCTTTGCACCCGCTGGATCAGAAACCCCGGCGGGTGCGCCTGGTGAAACCCGCCATCCAGTCGCATCACGTGGGCCAGCATGTCCTGCCGGATCGCGGCACAGGTCCGCTGCGCAATGGTCGTCAGCAGCACCTTTTGTGTCACCGAACTTACCGCCCGCACCACAAAGATGCCCACGACCAGCGCGCAGACCCAATAAAGCGTGCCGATATTACCCTGCGTGAAGACGTCGTCGAACATGGGCTGCATCAGCCAGCTGAGCGCGCCGAGCATAGAGCCTTCGAGGATCATAAAGACCGCCGCGGCCCCCATCAGCGGCAAATGGCGGCGTAGATAACCGCGCCAGAGCCAGGCCAGCAGATGGCGGCTTTCGTAGCTTTCGGTGGTGGGGGTGTCGCTCAAGACCAGTCCTCGGATCGCAGCGCCCCTTCCTAGCGGTGCAGGCGGGTCGGGGCAAGCGTTGACCCCGCGCGCGCGTGCGCTAACCTGCGCATCAAGCAAAGGACCTCCCGCCATGACCCATTCGCCCCGCGCCGCCTCTGGCCGCGACTACCTCGCCATTCCCGGCCCCTCCGTGATGCCCGACGCGGTGCTGCGCGCGATGCACCGCGCCGCGCCCAACATCTACGAGGGCGCGCTGATTGACATGACGGCAAGCCTCGTGCCCGACCTCAAACGCGTGGCCCGCACTGACGGACACGTGGCGATTTACATCGGCAACGGGCACGCAGCGTGGGAGGCGGCGCTCGCCAACGTGGTTGGTCCCGGTGACACGGTGCTGGTTCCGGCGACGGGGCGTTTTGGCATCGGTTGGGGCGAGATGGCGAAAGGGCTTGGCGTTGCGGTGGAAACCATCGACTTCGGCAAGCGTAGCCCGATGGACATGGAAAGGATCGCGGACACACTGCGGGCCGATACCGAGCGCAAGATCACGGCCGTTCTGGCGGTTCATGTCGATACGTCGACATCTACCTTGAACGATATCAAGGCTTTGCGCGACGTCCTGGATGCAACGGATCACCCTGCTCTGCTCATGGCAGACTGCATCGCCTCGCTCGGATGTGACGTGTTCGAGATGGACGCGTGGGGCGTCGATGTCATGGTCGCGGGCTGCCAGAAAGGGCTGATGGTGCCGCCCGGTGTCGCCTTTGTCTTCTTCAACGACAAGGCGGATGCGCAGCGTCCCGAACGGGTCTCTGTCTATTGGGACTGGCGCCCGCGCGCGCAACCGGATTACTTTTTTCAGTACTGGAACGGCACCGCGCCCACCCAGCATATCTACGGCCTGCGCACCGCGCTCGACATGATCCACGAGGAAGGCATCGAAAACGTCTGGGCCCGGCATGACCTTCTGGCGCGCGCCATTTGGGCCGCGTGCGAGGTCTGGCAGGATGGCGCGCTCGAACTGAACGTCGCAGACCGTGCCCACCGATCCCGCGCCGTCACGGCGCTGCGCCTGCCGGCACCGCATGGAACAGACCTGCGCAAATGGACCGAGCGCGAATTGGGCCTGACCCTCGGCATCGGGCTGGGCATGGCAGAACCCGAGGACCCCGCGTGGCATGGTTTCTTCCGGCTTGGACATATGGGGCATGTCAGCGGCCACATGGTCATGGGTATGCTCGGCGGGATCGAAGCCGCATTCAAGGCGTTGGACATCCCGCATGGCTCCGGTGCGCTGAGCGCGGCGGCGGAAGTGATTGGAAAAGGGTAGATTGGCGCGCGATTAACCGCGCCGGCGCTCCAGCCACGCCATCCAGCGGTTTAATCCCCACCCGATCAGCGCGACAGCCAGAAGGCCCCAGAACGCCCAGATCGCAAAGAAAATCCATGTCAGGTTCACGCCAAACATCACGATGCAAGCGGTTGTATAATCAGGCGCTGACGAACGGTGATCATCCATAAACCAACTATAGCCCACGACACGCGCCGGTCACTTCAAATCTGTGCCAACGTATCCTTCAGCGCGGCGGCAAAGGCCTGCAGGTCATTTTCCGGGCCGCAGCTGACCCTGATGCAGCGGTTTTGAGGCGCTGCGAATGGCATCCGCACAAAAATATCGCGCGCAATCAGGCCCTCCAGCACAGCCTTCGCGTAGGCCCCGTCACGCCCGCAATCGATGGCCACGAAATTTGCTGCCGAGGGCAGGGCGGTCAGACCATTCTCTGCCGCGATCTGCCCGATCCGGTCCCGGGCCGCCGAAATTTGCGCAACCACATCGCGCAGATAGGCTTGATCCTCGAGCGCGGCCAAAGCGCCAGCCTGCGCCGCCCGGTTCATGCCGAAATGGTTGCGTACCTTGTCAAAGGCGCGGATGAGGTCCGGGTGGCCCAGCGCATAGCCCACGCGGGCGCCCGCCAGCCCGTAAGCCTTTGAAAACGTGCGCATCCGGATAAGGCGCGGGTCATCCCAGGGTAGGTCCGGCGCCGTGCCCTCCGGGGCGCAATCGATATAGGCTTCGTCCAGCACCAACAAGCAGTCCGCGGGCAAACCCTCCAGCGCCCGCACCAGCGCTTCGCCCGCGTGCCAACTGCCCATCGGATTGTCCGGATTGGCAAGGTAGACCAGCTTTGCGCGCGTCTCTGCCGCCTTGGCAAAGAGCGCGGCAGGGTCTTCGTGATCGCCCGAATAGGGGACCGTGTGCAGGTCGCCGCCAAAGCCCGCGACGTGATAATTGAACGTCGGATAGGCGCCAAGCGATGTCACCACACTATCCCCGGGCCCCACGCACAGCCGCACCAGATACCCCAAAAGCCCGTCGATGCCCTCGCCCACCACGATATGCGCGGGCGTTGTGTGATGATGCGCGGCAAGCGCGGTCTTAAGATCATGGCTTTCCGGATCGCCATACATCCACGGATCTGCCGCAGCCATAGCCGCCAGCGCGCGGGGCGAGGGGCCAAAAACGCTCTCATTCGCGCCCAGTCGCGCGGCAAATCCTGCGCCGCGGGCCCGCTCCTGCGCTTCGGGGCCAACAAAGGGAACGGTCGAGGGCAGCGCCTCGGCCAATGGGGTCAAACGGGCATGTGTCATATCTGACGCTTAGCCCGGGAAATTCCCCGTGAAAAGCCCGGCGGGCCGCTGCACCCTGCGCGCCCCAAAGAGGAGACCGCTATGAAGCTCACCCGCCGCACGTTTCTCGCCACAAGCGCTGCCGCCGCTGGCGCGCGTTTGGTGCCTGCATTCCGTGGGCGCCGTGTCCTGACGCTGGTCTACGACAAGTCCATCGGCGCGATGCGCGCGATCGATAGGCTCGTGCCCTAGGCCGCGCGCGCCGCGCTGTGGTCCGGAAAGCTGCAACGCACAGAAGCGCCAGACTTCGCTCAGAGCGTGCGGAGGTGCGCATTGGAAAAGTGTACAAAATGCGCTTTGACCCGGTCAGAAACTGTACAAAATGCACATTTTTTGCCTAGCCAAGCTCCGCCAGCCGGTCCAGCGCGTCCTGTAGCTTATCCCGTTCCTCGGTGCGCGCGGCAAGGTTGTCGCGCGCTTCCTCGACCACTTCGGCCGGAGCAGAGGCAGCGAATTTGGGGTTCTTCAGGCGCCCTTCGAGCCCACCAATCTCCTTGCCCAGCTTGGCGAGGGTTTTCTCAAGGCGCGCTTTTTCTTCAGCAACATCAATGACATCCGCGAGCGGCAGGCCAAAAGAGCCGCCCGGAATGCCCAGCGTGACGGTGCCTTTGGGGAAGGCGTCCACCTCTGTCAGGCTCTCGATCCGCGCGAGGCGTTTGATCATCGTCTCATTCGCCTCGTAGACCGCGCGCGCCTTTGGCGTGAAGCCTGTCACGACCATGGGGATGTAAGCGCCTGCAGGCACGTGCATCTGGGCGCGGGCGGAGCGGGTGGCTTCGATGATGGCGATGACCCAGCCCAGCTCCGCGTCGGCGTCCTCGTCCACCAGTTCGGCGCCGTATTCCGGCCAAGCCTCTAGGATCAGATGGTTGTCCCGCTGCGCAAGACCGCCCCACAGCTCTTCGGTGATGAAGGGCATCATCGGGTGCAGTAGGATCAGGCATTGGTCGATGACCCACGCCATAACCTCTTGCGTTTCCTGCTTTAATTCGGCGTCTTCACCCTGAAGCAGGGGCTTGGACAGCTCCAGATACCAATCGCAGACCCGGCCCCAGACAAAGGCGTAGAGGCTAAGGGCGGCATCGTTAAAGCGGTATTCGGTCAGCGCCTTTTGCACGTCTGCAGCCGCGCGGCCTGTCTCGCCGATAATCCATTTGTTTACAGCGGCCCCCGCGGTTGGAATGCCGTCTGCGCGGGCCGCGTAGGCCTCGTTCATCTCCGCAAAGCGGGCCGCGTTCCACAGCTTTGTGCCGAAGTTCCGGTAGCCCTTGATCCGCTCCACATCCAGCTTGAGCGTCCCGCCGAGGCTGGCCATCGCCGCGGAGGCAAAGCGCAGCGCGTCGGCGCCAAACTCGTCGATCAGGTCGAGCGGGTCGACCACGTTGCCGACGGATTTGGACATCTTCTTGCCCTTCGCATCCCGCACCAGCCCGTGCAGGTAGACGGTGTCGAAGGGCACTTCGCCGACGACCGCAAGCTGCATCATCATCATCCGCGCGACCCAGAAGAACAGGATGTCTTGGCCCGTGATCAGATCCGAAGTCGGGAAGTATTTTTGCAGCTCTTCCGTGTCCTCGGGCCAACCGAGCGTGCCGATGGGCCAGAGGCCGGAGGAGAACCAGGTGTCGAGGACGTCTGGGTCGCGCCAAACAGGGAACACAACAGCCGTGGGGTCCTGGTCCACCGCATAGCGTGCCAGGCTTTCCGCGAAGGCATGAATTGCCTCGGCACGGTCCTCAACTTCAACCACGCGTGCTTGCGCAACTGGTGTTGGTGTGTCCGCGTTGGCGGCAACAAACGCGGGAACAACACCGGCGAAATCCGCCGCGCAAAATGCCAGATCGCCGCCTTGGACCATTGGTTCGTTCACAAGCAGGCGTCCGAGTTCCACCGGATCCAGCGCGCCGTCCCCCTCGTCGTCACTGAACTCCGGAGCCGAAAGGTCCAGCCCATACCAAACCGGAATTTGATGACCCCACCAGAGCTGGCGCGAGATGGTCCAAGGCTCGATGTTCTCCAGCCAGTGGTAATAGACCTTCTCGCCGCTTTCCGGGATGATCTTGGTCGTGCCGTTGCGCACCGCGTCCAGCGCGGGGCCGACGATCTTGGCGGTGTCGACGAACCACTGGTCGGTCAGCATCGGTTCGATCACCACCTTGGAGCGGTCGCCGAAGGGCTGCATGATCGGCTTGTTCTCGACCAGCGGCTCCCAGATCGGCTCATCATCCGCGTCGTTTTTCACCATCACCGCGAGGCCTTCCTCGGTGATCTGCGCGACCACGGCCTTGCGCGCCTCGAACCGGTCCAGCCCGCGCAGGTCGTCGGGGATGAGGTTCACGGTGTCGGTCTCTGCCTCGGTCAGGGTCCGCTCGCCCTTGGCGACGGCCATCGCGATCGCAGCCGCCTCCGCATAGGGCGCGCCGTCGCTGCGCATTGCGCCACGCGTGTCCATCAGGCGGTAGCAGGGGATGTTCCCGCGCTTGGCGACCTCGTAGTCGTTGAAGTCATGTGCGCCGGTGATTTTCACCGCGCCCGAGCCGAAATCGGGGTCCGGGTATTCGTCCGTGATGATCGGGATCAGGCGGCGGTGTTCTTTGGGGCCAACTGGAATCTCACAGAGTTTTCCGACAATTGGCGCGTAACGCTCATCTGACGGGTGAACCGCCACCGCCCCGTCGCCCAGCATGGTTTCGGGCCGCGTGGTTGCGATGGAGATATAGTCCCGCACCTCGCGCAGGGTGACGTTGCCGTCCTCGTCCTTTTCCACGTATTCATAGGTCGCGCCGCCCGCGAGCGGGTATTTGAAGTGCCACATGTGGCCTGCGACTTCGATATTCTCGACCTCCAGATCGGAGATCGCGGTTTCGAAATGCGGGTCCCAGTTGACCAGCCGCTTGCCGCGGTAGATCAGGCCCTTTTCGTACATCTCCACGAACACCTTGATGACCGCGTCGTGGAAATTGCCATCCTCGCCCTTGGGCGCAGAGGGCGCGCCGGACATGGTGAACGCCTCGCGCGACCAGTCGGCGGAGGCGCCGATGCGCTTGAGCTGGCCGGTGATCGTGCCGCGGGATTTGATCTTCTGCTGCCAGACGCGTTTTTCGAATGCCTCGCGACCCATCTCGGCCCGGGACGGCTCGCCATTCGCGGCCATCTCGCGTTCGGTCACCATCTGGGTGGCGATGCCCGCGTGATCGGTGCCCGGCTGCCAGAGCGTGTCGTGCCCCTGCATCCGGTGCCAGCGCACCATGATGTCCTGCAGGGTGTTGTTGAACGCGTGGCCCATGTGCAGGTTGCCCGTGACGTTGGGCGGGGGGATCATCACGCAGTAGGTCGCGGCCCCGGTCCGCGCGCCTGCGCCGGCCTTGAAGGCGCCGGCTTCTTCCCAGGCGGCGTAGATGCGGGCTTCGGCCTCTGCGGGGTCGAATGATTTGGCGAGCGGCATGGGGTCTCTCCCGGGCAAGTGTCCCGGGGCAAGTAGCAAGCGCGCGCGGGAAGGGAAAGGCTTAGCCGCGCACCAGCGGCTCCCGCGCGCCGGGACGGATCACCGCCGGGTCGTAGGGGGTGCGGGCGAAGACGGCGTGCACGCGTTCGGCGAAGTGCTCCAGCGGCAGGGTGTCGTAGCTTGGGTCAAAGCTGGACTGGTCCCAGCGCTCGCAGAAGGTGGCGCAGTCGTCGAAATAGGGGCTGTCCGCCCAGCGGTCGCGTTTGTGCTGGTTTCCGCCCACGTGATGGCCGTAGTAGATCATCTGGAAATCGCCGTGTTTTTCGACGACCCAGGTGCATTGTTCGCGCACGAAGGGTTTGAGGATCGTGGCGGCGTATTCGTCGTGGTTGTAGGGCGCGAAGATATCGCCGATGTCGTGCAGCAGGGCCGAGACGATCCAGTCCGTATCGGCGCCGTCCCGTTCGGCCCGGGTTGCTGACTGGACCGAGTGGCCAAGGCGGGTGATCTGGTAGCCTGAGAGCCCTTCGTCGAGGGACACAAGCGCGTTCAGCAAGCGATCTGCGGTGCCACGGGTATAGTCGATCTCGTGCGCAGTGAGGAATTCGTATTCCTCTTTCGTGCCGTCTTTCATCTGGGTGAAGTTCACGCGGTCCATCGGGGTTCCTTAGTGCAGTGCGGCGAGCGGTGTGCCATGGGCGAGGGCGGGGCGGGCGGCGAGGGCCGCTTGCGCAGGTTCGGTTTTTCCCTGTCGCAGCAGTACGTTGGCCCATGTCAGCTCGAGCAGGTCGCGTTGCGCGCGGCTGCCGCCAAAGCGGGCGTGGCTGGACATCACGGGGCGCAGTGCCGTTTCGGCGGCGGGCCATTCCTGCCGCGCGATATAGCCCCATGCGGCGGCGACGGGGCGGATCAGGTCAGCGGCGTATCCGCCTTGCGCCTCAGCGAGGGTCGCAAGGCGGTCGCCATGCCCCGCCATCGCGTGGGCAAGGGCGGCGTGCAGGTCTGCGAAGCTTTGGCCCGGTTTGCCAAAGTGCTGGGCGGCGTAGTCGGAAATTGCGGACCAGCGCGCGGGATCGACTGCCGCGCCAGCGAGTTCGGCGCGGTGCAGGATGGCCGCCGTGTCGGTGAGCGCCATAATCGGAAGGCTTTCCGAGGTCTCCGGCGTCACGCCATCATCCACCGCCGCCCACATGGCGGCCGTGTCGCTGTCGTGCAGGGCCCAGAGCGCCTCGTGCCAGCGCAGGTGCCCATGGATGAGCGACCGGCGGTCGTAGCCCGTCATCCAGTCGCCAAGATACGCGCGCCCGGTCGCGGTTTCGCCCATCTCGTAAAGCGTGTGCGCCTTGAAATGCGCGCCTTGCGCGTTGCGTGGGTTGAGGGCCAGCGCAGCCTCCATCATTGCGAGGGCCGCATCGAGCTGACCAACCTCGCACAGCGACACGGCGTGGGAGGACATCATCCACCACTCATCGCCATAATGCGGAAGCAGGGCGGCGGTGTAGGCTAACTGATCGTCCTCGCGCCCGGCGCAGCCGGAAAAACCAATCAGCCCGAACACGCTGACGCAAAGCTGAGCGACGAGCGCGTCACGGGGCCTATCCTGAACATACGCCTCGGCGGCGCGGCGCGCGGCGGGTGCGTTGCCCGAAAGCAAAAGAGCAAAGATGCCGGATGCGGGGTCAGTGCCAAGACGGTCTGCCTCGTCCACGGCGGCGCGTGCGCCCGGCATTTCGGCGCTCATCATTCGCGCACGGCCAAGCGCTGTCCAGCCGCGGGCAAACCCAGGGTCTTGGTCGACGGCGTCCTCGAACGCCTCGACTGCCCCAAAATTCGCGCCCAAAAACAGGTCCAGACCCCTTCCGTAGGCCTCTGCCGCAGCTGGGGTTGTTTTCAGATCGTTGCCGAACCTGTCTTGCATCAGTCGTACATCCCCGCGGCGGACCCGCCCTTTGCGCCTTTCATCATTACCGCCGCCTGACTGCGGCGGATGCGCTCGTGTAGGGCGACGGCCTCTGGGTCGAAATCCGCGCGCGGCATGGGCACATGTTCAAAGTTGTGGAACGAATCCTGCCCGCGCACCAGCATTGCCGGGTCGCGCTCGCCATCCTCCCGCGCCATGTCGGGCCGGAGATAACGGAAGACCAGCCCAATCCGGCGGTCATCCGACACGTTCGGGCCGGAGCCGTGGATCGTCAGGCCGTGGTGCAGGGAGAATTCGCCCGGTTGCAGCACAATTGGCTCGCGGTCTTCGGGGGCGACGTCCACGGCGACCTCCTGGCCGCGGCTTAGAAGATTGTCGGCATCATAGGTGTCGGTGTGGGGCAGGATCGCGTTCTTGTGGCTGGCCTTCACGAACTCCATGCAGCCTGATGCCTCCGTCGCGGGTGACAGGGCTAGCCAGGCCGTGACCAGCCCGCCGGATGCGCCAAGGCCCCAATAGGTCAGGTCCTGATGCATCGTGACAACGTGTTTCGTGTGCGGCTCCTTGATGAACAGCTCGGCGGAATAGAGCATTATGTCGGGGCCCAGCACCCCTTCGACCACGTCGAGAATGCGCGGGTCCTGCCCGATCCGGGCCGCGAACGGCATAACGATCTGGCTGTTCAGACGCTTGTATGTCGACAGCGGCTGCGGCAGATTCGCATCCAGCCAGTCGCGTTCGATTGCCTCAAGCTCAGTGCGGGCAGCAGCGGCTTCGTGCGCGTTCAAGCCCGGCAACGGATGCAAAAAACCATCCGCCCAGTATTGCGCGGCTTGTCCGTCGCTTAGCCGGCCTTGGGTCAAATCAAGGGGCATCATGTCCTCCGTCGTTTTCGCAAGAATGTGGCGTGGCCAGTACGCATGTCTTTGCCAAAGCCTGCACTGTTTGCGACATGCGGGCTCTGGTCTGCGCAAAATATATCTGCAGGGTTTGGGGCCGCGACCTATCGCGCATCTGGACAAGTGCAAGTGCCCGGCTAATGTCCGCTGCAATCAAGCAGTCGCCAGAAGGAAGCGTTGAAATGGAAAAGTTCGGCAAGAGCCAGCCCGCAAAACGGGTCGAAGATGTCCGCTTTCTAACCGGTGCGGGCCGCTATGTGGATGATATCGCGCCGGACGGGGCGCTGTTCGGGTATGTCTTCCGCTCGCCGGTGGCCCATGGCCGCATCACGTCGCTGAACGTGGATGAGGCAGCTGCTGCCGATGGCGTGCACCTTGTTGTCACGCACGAGCACATGGTTGCCGCCGGTGTGAACACCAAGATGGCCGGCGCTGTTGTTGAAAACCGCGATGGCAGCAAGGGCGCTGCGCCGTCGCGGCACATTTTGAGCGATGGAAAGCTCGCCTATGTCGGTCACCCCGTCGCGATGGTGTTCGCAGACACGCTGGCGCAAGCCCGCGATGCTGCCGAACTCATCGAACTGGATTATGATGAGCTGCCCGCAAAGATGGATCTCGCCCCGGGCGGAGAGACGATCCACGCCGAAGCCCCCGATAACCTCGCCTTTGACTGGGGCATGGGGGATGAGGCGGCGACCGAGGCAGCCTTTGCATCCGCGGCCCGCACCGTGAGCCTTGAGGTTGGCGACAACCGCGTGATCGTGAATTCGATGGAGCCGCGCGGGGTTTATGCAGAGGTCGAGGATGGCCGCCTGCATGTCGCTATCAACGGGCAGGGGGTCTGGGTGCCCAAACGCGCGCTGGCCGCAGCATTTGGCCTTGAAGAAGACGATCTGCGCGTGACCAACCCTGATGTCGGCGGCGGGTTCGGCATGAAGGCGATGGGTTATCCGGAGAACTTCATTGTTGCCCATGCCGCCCGCACGCTGGGCCGCCCCTGCCGCTGGATGTCGGAGCGGACGGAAGCGATGCTGTCCGACAATGGCGGGCGCGATCTGACCTCGCTGGCGGAGCTGGCCTTTGACGAAAACAACAAGATCACAGCCTACCGCGTGCGCACGAAGTGCAACCTGGGCGCCTTCAACAGCCAGTTTGGCCAACCGATCCAGACGCAGCTGTTCTCCCGCGTGCTGATGGGCTGCTATGACGTGCAGACCACGTGGCTGCAGGTCGAAGGGTATTACACCAACACGGTGCAGGTGGACGCCTATCGCGGGGCGGGCCGGCCCGAGGCAATCTATGTCCTTGAGCGGGTGATGGACCGCGCCGCGCGCGAGCTTGGCGTGGACCCGATGGAGCTGCGCCGGATCAATTTCATCAAACCGGACCAGTTCCCTTACAAGACCGCCACGGGCGAGACCTACGACGTGGGCGATTTCGCAAAGGTGCTTGGTCGCGGCGCGGCAGAGGCTGACTGGGACGGGTTCGAGGCCCGGCGCGCGGCTGATGCGGCCCGGGGCCTGATGCGCGGCCGCGGCCTGTGTTACTATATCGAAAGCATTTTGGGCGATCCTTCGGAAGGCGCGAAGGTGGAGTTCAACGATGACGGCACCGTTTTCATCTATGTCGGCACCCAGTCGAACGGGCAGGGGCACGAGACGGTCTATGCCAAGTTCCTCAGCGATCAGACGGGCATTCCGATGGATGTAATTTCCGTGGTCCAGGGCGATAGCGACAAGATCAAGCAGGGCGGCGGCACGGGCGGCTCGCGCTCTGTCACGGTGCAGAACAACGCGACGCTTGCCACGGTTGATGTCATGCTGACGGCGATGAAGGAATTCCTCGCCGACCAGATGGGCACCGATCAGATCGAGTTCGATGATGAGCGTTTCCGTGCGGATGGCTCGAACCTGACGCCGACGGTCATGGAGGTCGCGCAAATGGCGCGCGAGGCGGGGCGCGAGGACCTTTTGGTGCATGAATCCCGCGCCCAGCTCGAGGCGCGCAGCTTCCCCAATGGCGCCCACCTCACGGAAGTTGTGATCGACCCTGACACCGGCGTGGTGACCGTTGACCGCTATACGGTGGTTGATGATTTTGGCAATCTTATCAATCCGATGTTGGCCGAAGGACAGGTGCATGGCGGGGTGGTGCAGGGCATTGGTCAGGCCATCACGGAGCATGTTGTGTACGACGAGGATGGCCAACTGCTCACGGCAACGTTCATGGATTATGCCCTGCCGCGCGCGGATGACGTCCCCTATATCGGGTTCACGTCCGAGCCTGTCCCTTCCACGGCCAACATCATGGGCATGAAGGGGTGCGGGGAGGCAGGCACGGTCGGCGCGCTGGCGGCCGTCGCCAACGCGGTGCAGGATGCGCTGTGGGACAGCGGTGTGCGCCAAGCGGACATGCCGTTTACCCCGCACAAAGTTTGGGAGCTGCTGAACGGTGAGCCTATCGCGGCTGAATAAGCGGATTTCCGATTGGCTCGTCGCCCGTCTCGGGCGGCGTGGCCCAGCCGTTCCACCGCCTCAGCGTGGTCCCACAACCCATGTTGTCATTCTTGATGGCACGATGTCGTCGCTTGAACCGGGCGATGAAACCAATGCCGGCCTTGCCATGAAGCTTTTGCGCGAGGTGAGTGGCGTTTCTGTCTACTACGAGCCGGGTCTGCAATGGTCGCACTGGCGCCGGGGGGGCGATGTCCTGTTTGGCCGCGGCATCAACCGGCAGATCCGCCGTGCGTATGGCTATCTTGCCTCGCGGTGGAAGCCCGGAGACCGCATCTTTCTGATCGGTTACTCGCGCGGGGCTTACGCTGTGCGCAGTCTGGCTGGCGTGATTGATATGGTCGGCCTCTTGCGCGCCGAGCAGGCGACGGAACGCAATATCCGCCAAGTTTACCGCCACTATGAGTGCACGCCCGGTGGACCCGCCGCGCGCGCCTTTGCCGCTGCCCATTGCCACGCCGAGGTCGAGATCGAGATGATCGGTGCCTGGGACACCGTCAAAAGCCTTGGCATCAACGCGCCTCTGCTATGGCGCCTTTCCGCCCCGCGGCATGCGTTTCATAGCCATCACCTTGGCCCCGCAGTTAAGCGCGGCGTGCACGCGCTTGCGCGGAACGAGACCCGCGTCGTCTATTCGCCGATCATGTGGGAAAGCGACCCCGATTGGAACGGCACGCTGGTCCAGATGTGGTTTCGCGGCAGTCATGGGGATATCGGCGGAAACCTGGGTGGTTTCCATGCGGCGCGGCCTTTGTCGAACATCCCGTTTGTCTGGATGATGGAACAGGCCGAGGCGGCCGGGCTGACCCTGCCCGAAGGCTGGAAAGCGCGCTATTCCCGCGACGCTGCAGCGCCTTCCACCGGCACGTGGCGCGGATGGACGGGCATCTTTCCGTCCCGGCGTGCCCGCAGGGTCGGGCTTGACCCGTCAGAGCGCGTGCACCCCTCTGTCGCGACGCCGCAAGCTACGCCGGGCTGGCACTGGCCCTTTTTCGGCGCAAAGCCTGAATCTTGAGGCTCCATTATCCTCTCGGAAACAACGCGCTGCTTTTCCGGCCCTGTGCGATCAATTGCGATGCCGGCTGGCCGCGGCGTCCGCAATAAATGTCATCTGCCGCAGGCGGGCGGTAGGCTTACTTTGGGCGGAGCACGATACAGGTGGTAGAGCCGGTCGCATAAAGCTTGTCATCCGCCACGCCGCGGATTTCTCCGCGCGCGACCCCGGTTGATCGGCCGACATGTTCGGCCACGCCGATGCAATCGACCTGCATGCCCAGCGGGATGGAGCGCAAGATGTTGATCTTGTATTCCAGCGTGGTGTAGCCCGCGCCCTTTGGCACGAGGGTCTGCACTGCGCAGGCCATCGCGCTGTCCAAAAGCGTACCGTACCACCCCCCATGCACCGTTCCTAGCGGGTTGGTCACGTTGAATTCCGGTGTGCCCCGAAAGACGACGCGGCCGGCGTCCACGCTGTGAAGGCTGTAACCCATTGTTTGCCCGATGGGCGGACCCGGCAACGCGCCGTCTCGAATTCCTTCCATGAATTCGAGGCCCGACAACTGCATAAGCTGGTCCTGGCTCAGCAGGTCATCAGGGCCAGCGGCAAAACGGCGGGTCATGGTTCGCTCCTTGCATGTGGTGGGGCAAGGGTAACCCGAAGGCAGCCGCGCGAAACCCTTACGCCACGTCCCGCAAGCCGGGTGCACCCAGATCGAGCGCCGCGCAGACATCCCGCGTCAGCCCCGGCCGGTTCAGCGTGTAGAAATGCAGGTGGTCGACGCCTTCAACGAGCAACGTCTCGGCCATTTCGGTGGCATGGGCGAGGGCCAGCAGACGCGTACGGTCATCGCGTGTAGCCGCGGCAAAGGCCTGCGCCAGTTCTGCCGGGACCCTTGTGCCGACGCGGGCGGCAAAGCGCGCGGCCTGGTCCCAGTTGGCGATCGGCATCAAGCCGGGGATGATCGGCTTGTCGATGCCAGCCGCCGTGCAGGCATCGCGAAAGCGCAGGAATGTTTCGGGCTCGAAGAAGAACTGCGTGATCGCGCTGTCCGCGCCAGCGTCTAGCTTGGCCTTGAGCCAGTCAATGTTCTGTGCGGCGCTGGGGCTCTCGGGATGCGTTTCGGGGTAGGCCGCGACACGTAGGCGAAACCGGCCTGTCCCTGCCAGCGCTTCCACCATCTCGATCGTCGTGTCGAATCCGTCCGGATGCGCGGCAAAGGGCTGGCCCGGTGCCGCGTCACCACGCAACGCCAAAAGATCGCGCACGCCCGCGGCATGCAGTGCATCTGCCGCGCCCAGAACCTCGGCCCGGCTTTGGCCCACCATTGTTACGTGTGCCGCCACCGGCACGCCAAAGCGCGCGGTCAGAGCCTTGCAGGCCTCGCGCGTGAGCTGGTGAGTGGCGGCGCCGCTGCCCGCGCCGCAGGTGACTGAGACAAATTCCGGGGCCAACGTGGCCAGCGCTTGGCTGGTTTGCCAAAGGTCAAAGGATGCGTCGACGCTGCGCGGTGGGAAGACTTCGAAACTGATCTGGGTCATGGCGGCCTCTTTTGCTTTGAGCAGTTGTATGCCGCGCTGCGGTATGAGACAAACTCATATCCTTCACGATAATTATGAGGTGAGCATGTATCTGGAGTTTCGGCACCTGCGCACGATAAAGGCGATTCACGAGGCGGGTGGCTTGGCGCGCGCTGCCGATCAGTTGGGCATCACCCAGTCGGCGCTCAGCCACCAGGTCAAAGGTTTGGAAGATCAGGCGGGCATGCCGCTCTTCGTGCGTCGGTCCAAGCCGTTGAAGCTGTCGTCAGCGGGGCGGCGCCTGCTGAGGCTGGCTGAACAGGTGTTGCCGCAGGTGGAGGCGTTGCAGGCCGAGTTCGCCGGCTTGCGCGCCGGGCATGCGGGGCGCATGCACATCGCAATTGAGTGCCACGCTTGTTTTGAGTGGCTGTTCCCTGTGCTGGAGAGTTTTCGGCGCGACTGGCCCGATGTGGACGTCGACATCCGTCCGGGTCTCGCGTTTGATGCCCTGCCGGCTTTGATGAAGGAAGAGGTGGACCTTGTTGTCTCCTCCGACCCAGAGGACCTTCCTGGCGTTGATTTTGTTGAACTCTTTGATTACGCGCCGGTTTTTGTGGCTTCAAAGGATCATCCGCTGGCAGCCAAACCGTTTGTCGAGGCTGCCGATTTCCGGGGCGAGACGCTGATCACCTATCCTGTTGACCGCGCGCGTCTGGATGTGTTCAGTCAACTTCTGATGCCGGCCAAAGTGGAGCCGGCGGCGGTCCGGCAAGCGGAGCTGACGGCGGTTATTCTGCTGCTGGTTGCCTCGAACCGCGGTGTGGCTGTGCTGCCCGACTGGGTGGTGCGCGAGGTGAAGTATTCGTCCGACTATGTCACCCGGCCATTGACCAAAGAAGGGCTGACGCGGCGGCTTTACGCGGCGGTGCGCCGTGAAGAGCGGGACAAACCTTATATGCAGCGCCTGATTGATCTTGCGCGCGAAGAGGCACGCAAGCTGCAGGCCGTGTGACGTAGCGGACCGCTTGCATAGGGGGTCTGGCCTGGGTCCGATAAGGAGAAGGGAGAGACCATGAACGTTACCGAAGCCATCAACAGTCGCCGCTCGATCCGCGGCTTTTTGGACAAGCCCGTGCCGCGGGAGCTCTTGGAAGAGATTATTGCCATCGCGGCCCGCGCGCCGTCCTCGATGAACACGCAGCCGTGGCACATGCATGTGTTGACAGGCGAGGTGCTGGAGACAGTGCGCCGCGGCAATTCGGAGCGGATGTTGGCAGGTGTTCCTCCCAGCCGCGAGATCGCCGATCACGGGGCGTATGAGGGGCCGCATCGCGAGCGGCAGGTGAACATCGCCAAACAGCTTTTCGCCGAGATGGGGATCGAGCGGCATGACAAGGACGCGCGGCAGGACTGGGTCATGCGCGGCTTCCGCCAGTTTGATGCGCCTGTATCGGTTGTGATGTGCTACGACCGCAGCATGGAGCCCTGCGGCACGATCGCGCATTTTGATATGGGCGCTGTTACCTTTGCGCTCGTGCTGGCCGCGTGGGAGCGGGGCCTCGGCGCTGTGATCAACGGGCAGGGCATCATGCAAAGCCCCGTGGTGCGCGAGGCTGCGGCGATCCCCGAGGATCAGGTGATCCTGACCTGCGTGGCGCTGGGCTGGCCCGATGACAGCTTTCCGGCAAATCGTGTCGTATCGACACGGCGTGATCCGGGCGATGTTGCGCGATTTGTCGGTTTCGAGTGAGTCCGTTTTCCAGTACCGGGCGGATTTTTTGAAAAATTTGACGAAGTGGGGGCATTTTCCTTACGGAAAATGCGGCCCGCTTCGGGTTCACCAAAACCAGGGTTTGAATCAGGCGACCTTGACGATCAGCTTGCCTTTGTTCCTGCCCTCCAAGAGGCCCATGAACGCCTCCGGCGCGTTCTCTAGCCCGTCCACTATGTCTTCGACTACCTTCATCTCGCCGCTCGCGACCTTGGGGCCGATCTCGCGCAGGAAGGCCGGGTACTGGTCCCAATGGTTTGAGATGATAAAGCCGTTCACGCTCAGAAAGTTCACAAGGATGGGCCGCCAGAGTTGCGGCGCGCCCATAGCGGCGTCGGCGCCCGCGCCGAGGCCGCCCGCGTTGTACCACGAGATCATGCCGCACAGCGGGATGCGCCCGAAACGGTTCATCAGCGGCATCACGGCTTCGAGCACCTTACCGCCCACATTTTCAAAGTAGATGTCGATGCCGTCTGGTGCAGCGTCTTTAAGCGCTGCGCGCAGATCTTTGGCCGTGCTGTAGGCGCGGTGATCAAGGCAGGCGTCAAAACCGAATGTTTCGGTGGCCATCTTGCACTTGTCGGCGCCGCCCGCGATGCCAACCGTTCGCAGGCCCATGGATTTGGCGACTTGGCCGACCATGGACCCAACCGGGCCAGTTGCGGCGGCCACCACAAGCGTCTCCCCGGCCTTGGGGCGGCCATATTCCGTGAGCCCGAACCAGCCAGTGAACCCCGGCATGCCCAAAACGCCAAGCGCTGCCGTGACCGGCCCGTGCCCGGGGTCCAGCTTGCGGCACATATTGGCGTCGGCAACGGCGTGGCTGGCCCAGCCGAACATGCCAAAGGCCATATCGCCGGGGGCGAAGGCTGCATCGTTCGAGGCGATCACCTCGCCCACGGCGCCGCCCTCCATTGTGCCGCCGATCGGCACCGGCGCGGCGTAGCTTTTGGCGTCGTCCATGCGCCCGCGCATATAGGGGTCGAGCGACATGTAGTGCACCTTGACGAGGATCTGGCCGTCGCCCGGGGTTGGGATGTCCGCGTGCTCCACGCTGAAATTGTCATGGCTCGGAGCGCCGGTGGGGCGGCTTGCCAGCGCGACGCGCTGCATCTGGTCGGTCATTGGTCTCTCCTCCTGTTGCGGGTACGGTAGCGGTGCAAGACGGCTATGCAAACCGTAACGCTGCGGAGGCTTGGCAAGGGACGGGACGGAGCGTATACGCGCGGCCTGACCGGACGGAGAGAGATCATGGCCTTCAGTGCGAATATGAACATCATGCTCAAGGCGGCGCGCAAGGCGGGCCGGTCGCTGGTCAAGGATTTCCGCGAGGTCGAGAACTTGCAGGTTTCGATGAAGGGCGCTGGCGATTTCGTCTCGCGCGCGGATCTGCGGGCCGAAGAGATCCTGAAGGAAGAGTTGCGCACGGCACGCCCCTCGTATGGCTGGCTGGCCGAGGAGGGCGGCGCAGAGGATGGCGATGACCCGACCCGCCGCTGGATCGTAGACCCTCTCGATGGGACGACGAATTTCCTGCACGGTTTGCCGCATTGGGCGGTGTCTGTGGCGTTGGAGCATAAGGGCCAGATCGTGGCGGGCTGCGTCTATGATGCGGCCAAGGACGAGATGTTTCTGGCCGAAAAGGGCGCGGGTGCATGGCTGAACGAAAGCCGGTTGCGGGTGTCGGGCCGGATCAAGATGATCGAGGCTATTTTTGCGACTGGATTGCCCTTTGGGGGGCGGCCCGACCTGCCTGAGACGCTGCAGGACCTTGCCCGGCTGCTGCCGGCGTGTGCGGGCGTGCGGCGCTGGGGATCGGCGGCGCTCGATCTGGCCTATGTGGCGGCCGGTCGCTACGATGGTTTCTGGGAGCGGCGGTTGAATGCCTGGGACCTTGCGGCGGGCCTGATCATTGTTCGGGAGGCGGGTGGCCTGATCGACGGCATTGAAAAGGATGCCGACATTCTTGAGAGCGGCGCAGTCATTGCTGGCAACCAGCAGCTTTTTGATCCGTTGGCCAAGGTGATACGAGGTTAAAGATTGCGCCCGTCGTTCCAAGGGATCGGCTCCAGCGTCCAGACCTCCGCGCCTTCGACCGCGCCAAGGTTCACACCGATTTCCGTTTGATCGGAAAAACGGCGATGGTGGGTGTAGATCCCACACGTTCCGCAGAAATAGTGTTCCGCCTTGCAGGTTCCGAACTGGTAAAGGCGGAGGGCGTCCTTGCCTTTTTCAATCTCTAAGCTGCTGTAATCGCAAGATACGTTGGCCGCTTGCCTGCGGCGGCAGAAAGAACAGTTGCACCGTGCAGCCTGCGAGGTCGGTGTGCGCAACACGGCACTGATGCGGACCGCGCCGCAATGACAGCTGGCAGTGATGCGGGCGCCGGGTGTCATCGGCGGCGGATCTTTGGGATGGACGACATGCTGTAGGTGGCCTCGGGGTGTGGTGGGTGACCGTCGGTGCGGCGCCAGAAGCCGGGTCCGCCTCGGCGAAGCCAGACGGGGACAATCAGCAGCAACCCTGCGATGAACCCGCCCGCATGCGCCCAGTAGGCGACGCCGCCCTGGTCGGTGGGCGTGGCAAGGCCGCCGAAAAATTGCATTCCAAACCAGAGCATTAGCATGATCCACGCGGGGATCGGGAAGATGCGGAAGAAGATGATGAAGAAGATGAAAATGTCGACCCGTGCCTTGGGGAACATCAACAGGTAGGCCCCCATCACGCCCGCGATGGCGCCCGAGGCGCCGACCATGGGAACGGGGCTGAAGGGTTCGAATGCGTACTGGGCGAGGGCGGCGGCGACGCCTGACGCCAGATAAAAGAACAGGTAGGGGAGGTGGCCAAGTTCGTCTTCGATATTGTCGCCAAAAATCCACAAAAACAACATGTTACCTGCCAGATGCAGCCAGCCGCCGTGCAGGAACTGCGAGGTGATGAGCGTCTCGTACCCGAACCCATTTGTCAGGTTGATCGGCTTCATCGCGTAGGCGTCGAACACAGCATTTACGGTGCGGCCGTCCGGTTCGATCCCCCAATAGGCAAGGAAAATCAGGATGTTGGCCGCCATCAGCAGGTAGGTGACATAAGCCGTGCGGCCCGACGGGTTGTGATCGCGGATAGGTAACATGGGCCATAGGTGGCGCAGGGGGCTGGCCGCGTCAATCCAAAGCGCGGCCGCGCGCGCTTTGAGACCCGGCGGAGCTCAAATGTAACGTTTTGTACAGAGCGCGGTGGGCCAAGTGCACAAAATATACAGAATTTCTGCCTGCACAGAAATGTCCTCGACGCAATGTTCTGTGCAAAGATTCACAATGCGACTGTGGGGGCGAGACTGGCTTGGGGTCGCCAGCGTCTCGCGAATGAATGACGATCCCCTGCGCTGCGCCTCGCAAAAATCTTCTGGGCAGGACAGAGGGCGTGCGCCCGGGTCCCGGGGTCAGGAGGTTTCGGCCAGCAAGGCCGCGTTCCCACCCGAGGCGGTGGTGTCGATGCAGATGTGGCGTTCGGTCAGCACGTGGGCCGCGTCGGGCTGGGTGCGGAGCAGATGGATGATCGGGCCGGGACGGGCGGCGAGCGCGGCCTCATAAGGGGCGGGATCGTCGCCCCAGTAGAGGACGGCCTTCCAGTCGGGGCCGGTTTGGAGCGCGTTTGGTGCGACCTCTCCGGTCGCCTCCACCGCGTAGCCGCCGAGAGCGCGGACGGCCTCCGCCTGTGCGCGCGCGGTATCGGCTCCGGGGCCGAGGCAGAGCACAGGGCGGCCCGACCAGAGACTGAGGCGGTTCGATTCGCCGGTGGGGCCTGGCAAGGTTTCCTCGGCGATCTGGGTGAAGGGGGTATCATGCTTGGGTAGAGGCGCGGGGCTGTCCCATGTGCCAGCCTTCGGCGCGGTAGCTGGGGCGGAGAAGCGGGGCACATAGTGCGGTCCGCCCGCCTTGGGTCCGGTCCCCGACAGGCCGGTGCCGCCAAAGGGCTGGCTGCCCACGATGGCGCCGATCTGGTTGCGGTTGACGTAGACATTGCCCGCGTTGATCCGGTCCGCGACATGCTGCACCCGGTCGTCGATGCGGGTGTGCAGACCGAAGGTGAGGCCGTAGCCGGTCGCGTTGATGGCCTCGATCACCTTGTCCAGATCGCGCGCCTTGAAGCGGGCGATGTGAAGGACGGGGCCGAAGATCTCGCGCTCCAGCGCCTCGATGCCAGGCACCTCGATCAGGGTCGGCGGTATGTAGGTGCCGTGTTCGGGCGGAGTTAGGCTATGCAGCACCTTTGAAGCGCTAATGTGGTCCGCGATGCCTGTGCGCGCGGCCTCGTCGATGACCGGTCCGGTATCGGTGGAAAGGTGCCACGGATCGCCCATGCGCAGGGCGTCCATCGCGCCCTTGAGCATCTCTGTGAAATTGTCCGCGATGTCGTCCTGCACGTAGAGGCAGCGTAGAGCTGAGCAGCGCTGGCCGGCTGATTGAAAGGCGCTTTCGATCACGGCTTGAATGGCCTGCTCGGGCAGAGCGGTGCTGTCCACTATCATCGCGTTGAGCCCACCGGTTTCAGCGATCATGGGCGTTCCGGGGGTGGGCAGCGCGCGGCGGATGGTTTGGGCGGTCGCAGTGGAACCTGTGAAAGCGACGCCATCGGGGCCCTTGGCGGTCAGCAGCGCGCCGGTGGCGCCGCCGCCGGGCAGGAGTTGCAGGGCGGATGTGGGGATGCCGGCGGCGTGCATCAGCTGCACGGCGCGGTAAGCGATGAGCGGCGTTTGCTCGGCCGGTTTGGCGAGCACGGCGTTGCCTGCGGCCAGCGCGGCGGCGATCTGGCCGGTGAAGATGGCCAGCGGGAAGTTCCACGGGGAGATGCAAAGGACACGGCCGAGCGGGGCGGCATCCGTGCTCTGAGCGGCGTAGTAGCGCAGGAAATCGACCGCCTCGCGCAGTTCGGCCACCGCGTCGGGCAGGGTCTTGCCTGCCTCGCGGGCGAGGAGGGCGAAAAGCTCGCCATAATTTGCCTCAAAAGCGTCAGCGGCGGCGTTCAGGGCTGCGGCTCGGGCCGCGCGCGGCGCTTGCCAGGGGCATGCGGCGTCCCATGCGGTGCGCACGGCTACCTCTTCGGCATCGATCACGGTGCCCACGGGGCGGCCATCGGTGGGTGAGGTGACTGTGCGGGGAGCGTCTGCGGGAGCATGGGCGGCGAGCAGCGGTTCGGCGCGCCACTGGGTGGCCATAAAGGGCGTGCGCGCTGTCTCGATCGCCTCAAGTGTAGGGCTGTGGTGGAGGTCGAACCCCTTGGAGTTCGGGCGTTCTGGCTGAAATAGGTCGGGGCCTTTCGGGATATCTGGCGCACCGGTATGTGCGAACGGGTCGGCGGCGACGTCCTCTGGGGGCACGCTTGCGTCAACGATCTGGTTCACAAAGGACGAGTTTGCGCCGTTCTCCAGCAAGCGGCGCACGAGGTAGGCGAGCAAATCGCGGTGTGCGCCAACGGGGGCATAGATGCGGCAGCGCGTGCCCGCGTCCGCCTTGACCAGATCGTGCAGCGCCTCGCCCATGCCGTGCAGGCGCTGGAATTCGAAGGTTTCGGGGTCGGCCTGCATGGCGAGGATTGCGGCGGCGGTATGGGCATTGTGGGTCGCGAACTGCGGGTAGATGCGGTCTGTCATGCCAAGGAGCTTGCGGGCGTTGGCGATGAAGCTGATGTCGGTGTGGTGCTTGGCGGTGAAGACCGGAAAGCCCGGCGCCCCTTCAACTTGGGCGCGTTTGATTTCGGTGTCCCAGTAGGCGCCTTTGACGAGGCGGACCATTATGCGCCGGCCTTCTGCCATGTCGTAGAGCGCGTCGATGACGGCGCCCGCGCGGGGGCTGTAGGCTTGTACGACAACGCCTAGGCCGTCCCAGCCCTTGAGCGCGTCGTCTTGCAGGAGGGCGCCTATCAGTTCGAGCGAGAGGGACAGGCGGTCGGCCTCTTCGGCGTCGACATTCAGGCCCATGCCCGCGGATTTGGCCAAGAGGCATAGCGAGCGCAGCCGCGGGAGGAGTTCTGCCATGACAGCCGTGTGTTGCGCGATTTCATAGCGGGGGTGCAGGGCACTGAGCTTGACCGACAGGCCGGGGTTCTGGCGGATGTCGCCGTGGGTGCAGGCCTCTGCCACCGCCGAGATCGCACGGGAGTAGCTGAGGTGGTAGCGGCGCGCGTCCGCGTCGGTGCGCGCGGCCTCGCCCAGCATGTCGTAGGAATAGGTGTAGCCCTTGGCCTCCATCCCGGCGGCGCGTTTCATGGCGCTGATGATGCTCTCGCCCAGCACGAATTGGCGGCCCATTTCCTTCATCGCGCGCAGGGCGGCGGCGCGGATCACCGGCTCGCCCAGCCGTTTGATCGCGCCGTGCAGGGCGCCGATGGGGCCGGGGGCTTCGTCTTCCAGAACGCGGCCGGTGAGGAGCAGCGCCCACGTGGAAGCGTTGACGAGCGGGGAGGTGGACTGGCCCAGATGGGCGCCCCAGTCGGACGGGGCGATCTTGTCCTCGATCAGCGCGTCGATGGTGGCGGGGTCGGGCACCCGCAACAGCGCTTCGGCGAGGCACATGAGCGCGATGCCTTCGTCGGTGGACAAGCCATATTCGCCAAGGAACTGTTCCATCAGGCCGGGGGTGCCTTGCGCGCGGATACGGCGTACGAGGTCCGCGGCGTGGGCGCTGATCTGGGCACGCTGAGCCTGTGTCAGGCGGGCGGTGTCCCGCAGCGCGTCGAGGATCGCGTCGTGGCCGTCATATGTGCGCGCGTCGAGGGTGAGCATCCGGTCGGTGAACATGGGGCGAGCTCCGGTTGACTTTTGCAGAGAATATCAGCGACCCTGCGGTCGGTTCGACTGTTTGAAGGGTGTCTTGTGGTTCAATCGACTGAAAATGAGGTGAACGGAGAAGGATTTGACCGTTTCGACGCAGCGATTCTCGATGTGTTGGCAATTGACGGCCGGATCAGCGTAACCGAGCTTGCCAGCCGGATTGGCTTGTCGAAAAGCCCGACACAAGCGCGGCTCAGGCGGCTGGAAGCGCGCGGCGTCATTCTTGGCTATACCGCGTTGATCGATCCGGTGCGGTTGCGGCGCGCGCATGTCGCGTTTGTTGAGATAAGGCTGGAAGACACAAGAGAGGCTGCACTTCGGGCCTTCAACGAGGCTGTGCGCCGCGTGCCGCAGATCGAGCAAGCCCATATGATTGCCGGGAATTTCGACTACCTTCTCAAGGTGCGTTGCGCGGATATGACAGGCTATCGGGCGTTTTTGGGCGAGGTTATTTCGACCCTGCCACATGTTGCGGCCACTTCCACGTACGTTGCGATGGAGGCAGTAAAAGAAGCCGTGCCCGCGCAGGCTTGACGTCGCGCCGTGCCGCGCCATCCTTTTGGGGATGCGACGTCTAGCGTTCTGCCTTGCCCTTCTGGCCGCACCTGCATTGGCCGATTGCCCGCCCGGCCGCGATAAGACGCCAGAGCTTCAAGCTTTGGTTGATCGCGCCCGCGCGGCCCCGTCAGAAGCGGCAGCGCGCGGGATCGCAGCCGAGATGTGGTCGGTGCTGCTGCGGGCCCCTGATGGCAGCGCGCAAGAGATCCTTGACCGGGCGTTGGCGCGCCGGGACAGCTATGATTTTCTGGGGGCCAGGGCCGAGTTGGACCGTTTGGTTGCCTACTGTCCTGACTATGCCGAGGGCTACAACCAACGGGCCTATGTCGCGTTCCTGCGTGGAGAGTTTTCGCTTGCGTTGCCTGATCTGGATACAGCGCTGCGCCTTGAGCCGCTGCACGTCGGGGCCCAGTCGGGCCGGGCGCTGACGCTCATGAATCTCGGGCGAACTCAGGAAGCCCGTGCGCAGATGCTGGCCGCTTTAGAAAACAACCCGTGGCTGTCGGAACGCGCGCTTTTGGCAAAAGGGGCGCCGCTGGGCCCCGAGGGCGAAGACATCTGAAACGCCCTTTGGTTTTGCGGCTTGTGAGCCCCGCGCCCGCAGCATAGCTTGGCGGCATGCGGGCGTGATGGAATGGTAGACATATCGGACTTAAAATCCGAAGGGGGAAACCC
>JBCBCP010000046.1:0-25448 GCA_038530575.1 Pseudomonadota bacterium | reverse complement strand
AAGTGGGGCTCGTTGTGGCTGCTTCCTTCCGGACCTGACCAGGTTGGCGAGGCACCTGCCCGCGCCAACCCCTCAGAATCGGATATAAGCGTGGCGAAGCGGCGGTGCAAGCGGGCTCAGAGCGTCAGGCCAAGCCGCACAAACCCCGAGGTCAGCTGCTCCAGAACCCGCGGGTCATACCGAGCGATATCGTCAAGGTGATCAAGCGCGCCTGGCCCTGTATCCAGCGTCACGCGTTTTTGCCCGCCCGCATCCACCTGAAAGGGCGCAGGGTCAAGGGCGCGGATCGGCCCATTGGCCAAGAGCGCTTCGAGCGCTTGCGCCAACGTCATCTCGGCCCGTGCTGCAACCCGGTGCAATCCCGTGGCGGGAAACCCGCCGCCGCCCGCGGCGCGATACGACGTTGTTACCAGTGCAAATGGCATGTCGGCCGCGACGTGCGCCCCGCCCCACTCCAAATGCGCGACCCTGTTCCCGGGCGGCTCTGACGGATCGAGCACCGCGTTCAGCCCAAACAGCGAATCGAAATTAAAGAGCGGCACGGCCGGGTCAATTAGTGCTGGGGCGCTCACTGTAGGGTCACTCTTTCCAAAGACAGCGGCACTCAGCTCAAGCCAGGCGCGCAGCTCTGCGCCGGTGGCCCGCAGCGCCCATATCCCATTGGGGTAGGGCGCAATAGCCGAAAGGTCCCGTCGATGCAGCGGACCGGTAGCTACGTTCAGGTAGTTGCCCGGCCCTGCGCGCCCCCCGGCAGCGTTTGGCGCAACGGCGGCTATCAGAGGAAGCGCCTCAAGGCCAGCATCGCGCAGGGCAGGCCCGATCGCGGTTTGCATGGCCTTTGCGCACAAGGCCTGTCCCGGGTCATGCCCCAGAAGGGCAAAATGGCTGCGAAGCGGCACTTCAGTGCTGCCGATGATCTCGGCTTGATGCGTGCGGGCGCGGGCATGGAGCGGGGCGATGATCTGGCTGATCGCCAGATCGTCTTCCTCTGCCGTCCTTGCCGGACAAAGCGCTGTGCGTGCGGCCACAATCTGCCACGTGCCGGGACGTCCTTCCAGCTCCAGATCGATGCGCCCCAGATGGCTGCCGGCAAAGCCCGGCATCACGGCCGGTACGCCAAACACTGTGCCCGCCTCAGGGTCAACGCCGTCAATGGCGCCATAGTCGGGGCCGGGCAACCGGCGGTGTGTGTGACCCAGAATCAGCGCATCAACGCCGGGGATCTGGGCAAGCGCCGTGCCAAAGTTTTCGGCCGTGTCCGGCCCGTCGGCTGCCAGACCGGTATGTCCCAGAACAACCACCAGATCAGCGCCGCCTGCGCGCACGGCCCGTACTGCCGCAGCAACTGATGTGGCCGGATCGCGCGGAGCGGGCAAATGGCCCAGATGCTGTGCATTCCACTGTATCGTTTGGGGCGGCAGGGCCGCGACCACACCCAGATGCAACGGCCCACGGTTGGCAATCTCGCGCGTGATGATGGTATGCGGGTGCGTTCCCGGCAGCTCAAAGTTGCTGCACACGATCGGGATCTGCACGGCACGCGCAAACCGCGCCCACGCGTCGATACCAAAATCGACATCGTGATTGCCCAGACCCAGTGCATCATATCCCATTGCCGCGATCATCTCCGGAACCGGATTGTCACGCTCTGCAGCCAGACCGCCCAGAACGGTGCCTTGCAGCAGATCACCGTTGTCGAGCAAAACGCACGGCCCCTCGGCCTGCACCTGCGCCACATGGGTGGCCAGCCGCGCAAGGCCGATATCGGGCCGCGGCGCATCGCGGCGGTAATCAAAGCCCGACAGGTGCATATGCACGTCACTCGTGGCAAGCAGCGTCAGCCGGGCGGAGGTCGAAGTGGCGCACATGGTTCAACCTTAAGGTGTCGCCGTCGAATTAAAAGCGCAGGCATGCCGCCAATTGCACCACCGCCCGCGCCGTGGCAGTGCTGCACCAACAGGCGACAGGGAGGCGACATGCGACACGCCGAGACGGTAACTTTCGGGGGCTCCGGCCTTGATCGGGCGGGCGAACTGCGCGCGGATGAGGCCGCATTGGCTACTGCGGCGGCGGACCCCGCTGCGCGCATGCTGGTGCTCTGGCGCGGCAAGCCGCTTATCCACAGGGCCCGCCCGGCGGCGCTTATGCGCTTACCGATGGATCACCCGATCCTAAAAGACGCCTCGTCGCCGCCGATCTTTCTGGGCCGCGAGGACGGCGCTCCGCGTTTTGCCTTTGACCTCGACCGCTGGATCCCGGACGAGACGGACATGGCGGCGCTGGGCGGTTTTCTCGACCCGTCCGAACAGCATCACCGCGCGATGGAGGATGATCAGGTCTTTGCCGAACTGCGCCGCATCATGACCTGGCTGACCCCACGCGACGCAGAACTGGCGGCAACGGCCAAGGCGGTGATCGGCTGGCACGCAACACACCAGTTCTGCGCCAAATGCGGCACCCGGTCAGAGGTCACTCAAGGCGGATGGCAGCGGACCTGCCCGTCCTGCGGCGCGCACCATTTTCCCCGTACTGACCCGGTTGTCATCATGCTGATCACCCATGGTAACAACGTGCTGATGGGCCGTTCGCATGGCTGGCCTGACGGCATGTTTTCCCTGCTGGCCGGGTTTGTCGAGCCGGGAGAGACCCTCGAGGCCGCCGTGCGCCGCGAGGTGTTCGAGGAATCGGGCGTGCGCGTCGGCCATGTCGATTACCTCGCCTCGCAACCATGGCCGTTCCCGGCCTCGCTCATGTTCGGCTGTCACGGCCATGCCACTAGTACGGAGATCAAAATCGACCCGGTTGAAATTGAAGACGCCATGTGGGTCAGCCGGGAAGAGATGGCGCAGGCCTTTTCTGGCCAGCACCCCCGCCTGCTGCCGGCCAGAAAAGGGGCAATCGCGCACTTTCTTCTGGAAAACTGGCTTGCGGATACACTTGATTAAAAGGAAAACGGTAACAGACCCCGGGCACAGAGGGCGAGCAGATGAAATTTTCCACCCGCGAAGACGTCGAAGCGCCTATTGACGCGACCTTTGACATGCTGACCGACCACGAGGGGTTTGCCCGGCAGGCGATCCGCCGCGGGGCCGAGGTGCAGCGCACCGACAGCCGGGCCGAGCCGGGGCCGGGCATGATGTGGGACGTGGCCTTTTCCATGCGCGGGCGGCGGCGGCAGCTTTCGCTACAGATGGACAGGTTCGACCGCCCGAACGAGATTGGCCTGAGCTTTGTCACCGACGGGCTGACGGGGACCTTCACCGCCGAATGCCTCGCGCTGTCCAAAAACCGGACGCGGGTGCAGATCGCGCTGGAACTCAGCCCGCAAAACCTGTCGGCCCGCCTGCTGGTGCAGTCACTCAAGTTGGCCAAGACGTCGCTGACCAAACGCTTCAAGCTGCGCGTGGCCGACTACGCCAAGACCATGGAAGAACGCTACCAGAGCCGGTCGGCCTAAGGCCGGGCTATTCCGCGGCCGTCTGGGCGTAGCCGCCGTTATAGGTATCGCTTTTGCGGCGCACCTGGCTGTGCTGCACGACGCGGTGCCGGGCAATGCCGCGGAATTCCTCGATCGACTTGTGGCCCTTCGCTTCAAGATAGGCGCCAAGGTCTTCGGTCAGCTCGCCAATCAGCTTGACGCCGACGCCGCCCGATCCCTTTTCCTCCATCGCTGCGGTGCAGACCTGCAGGTTGCCGGCGCCCATCGCGATGAAGTTGAACGCCTCGCGGAAGCCGCGAATGCCGCCGATGCCGGAAATTGCCTTGTCCGGGTAGGCTTGCGAGATGTCGCAGACCCGCTGGAGCGCCTGATGCAGGATCGCCAGACCTCCCAGACCGCCCGAGGTGACAAGGCCATCCACCTCAACCTCGAATTTCAGCGTGTCCGGGTCCATCAGGGGCAACGACGGGAAGGTGTTGCAGAGCGAGATTGACGCCGCGCCTGCCTCATAGGCCGCGCCCGCTGCGTCTACGAGGGTCGAGGTCGCCGGTGTCAGCTTGACCCAGATCGGCACGTCCACGGCTGCGGTGACGGCGGCGAGGATGTCGCGGATGATCGTTTCGTCATTGGCGATGTTTGCGCCCATGTCCTTGCGGTCCATGTGGGGGCAGGACATGTTCAGCTCGATCGCATCGCAGCCCACGCCGACCACCGCGCGGGCCAGCTTGGCCCAGTTCTCCATCTCTTCGGCATTGCCCGCGCCCGCCATGATCGAGGCGATGACCATGCGGTCGGGATAGGTCGTCTTGATCTCTTCCAGATCGGGCAGCCACTGGTCCAGCGGCTGGTCCGAAATCAGCTCCCAGTTCCACGACGAATGCGACACCGTGTCGGGCCGTTTGTTGCGCGACACGTAAGGCTTCACGTCGCTGGTGCGCTGAAAGATCGTCTTGGGCCCGGCCACGTTTTCCACGTGGTGCAGGCCGATGGTCTTGGTCACCACGCCGCCCCAGCCCGCCTCGAACGCGCGCAGGATCTTGCGCTTGCTTTCCGTCGGCGGGGCCGAGGCCAGCACAAAGGGGTTCACGAATTTCAGTCCGGTAAACTCGGTCGTCAGATCGGCAGTCATGGCGTGTCCTCCGCTGGGATATCCTATGGAGCGACGTTTTTTACCAAACAGTCAATAATTTTCGCGCAGCAAGGGCGCAATCGGCCCGCTCTGACGCAAAACTGTGCACCGGCTTGCTTAGTCCGCCGCCGGATAGACCCCGAGGATATCCAGCCGGGAGGTAAAGTAGTCCAGCTCTTCGAGCGCGCGCTGAACGGCAGGATCGTCCGGGTGGCCTTCGATATCGGCGTAAAACTGCGTCGCGGTAAAGCGTCCGCCGACCATGTACGATTCCAGCTTTGTCATGTTGACGCCGTTCGTCGCGAACCCGCCCATCGCCTTGTAAAGCGCCGCGGGGATGTTGCGCACCTGAAAGACAAAGGTCGTCTTCATGCGGCCCGCGCGGCGGGTCTGGTCGATGTGGGGCGCCATCAGCAGAAAGCGTGTGGTGTTGTGGTCTTCATCCTCGATCCCGTCGGCCAGCACCTCCAGCCCGTGGATCTCGGCGGCAATCCGGCTGGCCAGCGCGCCGTGCCCTGGCTGCGGCTCCCGCGCGAGCGCTGCGGCGGCCCCTGCGCTGTCGGCAGCGGTTTGTGCGGTGATGCCGTTCGCGTCGAGAAAGGCCCGGGCCTGCGGGATCAGCACCAGATGCGCCCGTACATGGGTGATATCCGCAAGGCTTTGGCCCGCATTGGCCATCAGCGCGATCCGCACCCGGACAAAGGCCTCGTCCACGATGTGTAAACCGCTTTCGGGCAGCAGGCGGTGGATGTCCGCCACGCGCCCATAGGTCGTGTTTTCAACCGGCAGCATCGCCAGCTCGGCCTGACCTTCGCGAACCGCGGCGATCACGTCCTCGAACGTGGCGCAAGGCACTGGCGTGGCCTCGGGCCGCGCCGCGATGACCGCCTCATGGCTGTAGGCGCCCAACTCTCCCTGAAAGGCAATTCGAAGGCTCATCTGCGCTTAGGTCCGTACATCTACTCGGGTGGGCGTTTGGTCGCGGGACTTACACCTTGCGGCAGGTCAGGGGAAGCCGTAGATACCGCCCGACTGAGTTTACCGGGATGGCACACGATGTTCGACACGATGACCTTCACGAAAGCCTTTGGCGCCCTGTGCGGCGCGCTTTTGGTGTTTCTGTTGGGCGCTTGGGCGGCTGATGAAATCTTCAAAGGCACCCAGTACAAAGAGCAGGCCTTTGTGATCGAGGTCGAAGGCGCCACCACGGCAGAGCCTGAGCCCGAGGTCGATTTCGCGACCCTTTTTGCAGCGGCAGATGCCGGCGCGGGCGAACGTCTGTTCCGCCAATGCTCGGCCTGCCACAAGCTTGAGCCCGGCGCGAACGGCACCGGCCCCTACCTGCACGGCATTGTGGGCCGCGAAATTGGCGTCGCCGAAGGCTATGCACAATATTCCGGCGCGCTGAGCGAGGTGGCCGAGGTGTGGACTCCCGAGAACCTGAACGGCTTCCTTGAAGCGCCGCGCAGCTGGGCGCCCGGCACGTCGATGGGCTACAACGGCATGCGCAAGCCCGAAGATCGCGCGAACCTGATCGCTTATCTCGCAACCTACGAATAACCGGCCCAGACCGCTCTGACACAAGGCCGCCCGACCGGGGCGGCCTTTTTCGTTGCACCGATGGGTAAACGAAACTTGTATCCCGCCCCTCTGGCCCTTTAGCCTGACAGCGCCACATACTACCCCACACGGCAGCAGGAGGTCCAAGATGCGAGCACGCACCCGCGCAAAGGCGAAATCACCCTCTCCCCTTAAATGGCTGGGCGCGAGCGCGCTGTTTGTGGCCGGTGCCTTGTGGGCATATGGCGTGGGCGCTGAGGAAAAGATCATCACCTCGCACGGCTACTCGTTCTACGGCGATCTGAAGTATCCGGCCGATTATCCGCATTTCGACTACGTGAACCCGAACGCCCCCAAGGGCGGTGAAATCGCGCTGGCCGTCGTGGGCACGTTCGATTCGATGCACCCCTACACGCGCAAGGGGCGCGCGGCTGCCCTGTCCTCGACCATCTACGAAAGCCTGCTGGGCGAGGGGACAAACGCCGCCGCGCCTGCTGACATCTATGGCGAATATTACTGCGTGCTCTGCGAACGGCTGGAATATGACGAGGGCAAGAACTGGGTCATCTTCTACATGCGCCCCGAGGCAAAGTTCTCCGACGGCACGCCGGTCACCGCCCACGACATCGCCTTTTCGCACAACTTGCTGCTGGATGAGGGGCTGAAAAGCTATGCCGACGCCGTGCGCAAACGCATCCCAAAGGTCGAGGTGCTGGATGATCACACGATCAAATTCTACTTCACCGAGGGCATCTCGCGCCGCAGCCTGATCGATCAGGTCGGCTTTGTGCCCGCATGGTCCAAGAAGTGGTACGAGGAAACCGGCGCGGGCCTGGACGAGGCGCGGCTCGAGATTTCCCCCGGCTCCGGCCCCTACAAGGTGGGCGAGGTCGACGTGAACCGGCGCGTCACGTACGTGCGCGACCCAAACTACTGGGGCGCTGATCTGCCGTTCAACGTGGGCCGCAACAACTTTGACACCATCCGGATCGAGTATTTCGGCGACGACAACGCCGCGTTCGAGGCGTTCAAGGCGGGCGAATACACCTTCCGGGCCGAAAACGACTCGCGCAAATGGGCGTCGGGCTATGACTTTCCAAAACGCGATGCGGGGCAAGTTGTGCTAAAGGATCTGCCCAACGGCGCACCGCCGTCCAATTCCGGCATCGTCTTCAACCTGCTGCGCCCCAACCTGCAGGACAAGCGCGTGCGCGAGGCGATCGCGCTGGCCTATAATTTCGAGTGGACGAACGCGTCCCTGCAATTTGGCCTGTTTTCCCAGCGCACCTCGTTCAGCCAGGGCACCGAGCTGATGGCGACGGGCCTGCCCGAAGGGCTAGAGCTGGAAATCCTGCAGGGCCTTGGTGATGCGCTTGATCCAGCTGTCCTGACCGAAGAAGTTCCTGTCCCTCACACCAGTCGCGAAGAGCGTCTGGTCGACCGCCGCAACCTGCGCGCCGCCATGCGACTGCTGGACGAGGCCGGCTGGGCCGTGGGCGATGACGGCATCCGGCGCAACGCGGATGGCGAGGTGCTGACGCTCAACTTCCTGTTCAATGCATCGTCGTCGCCCACGCTGTCGGCGGTCATGGAAAACTTCGTCTCCAACGTCAAAGCGATGGGCATCGACATCACGCTCGAACGGGTCGACAGCAGCCAATACACCAACCGCGAGCGGGACAAGGACTATGACCTTGTGTTCGACAGCTACCCGGCGCTGCTCGCTGCGGGCACTGGTCTTCAGCAGCGTTTCGGCTCCGAGGCGGCGGCCTTCTCCCTTTTTAACCCTGCCGCGCTGGCAAGCCCCGCCGTCGATGCCGTGATTGAGGCAGCTCTAGGCGCAGAAACCCGCGCCCAAGAGCAGGCGGCGATGACCGCGCTTGACCGCATCTTGCGGCACGAGCGCATGATGATCCCGGTCTGGTATAACCCGGTCCACTGGGTCGCGATGTACGACATGTATGAACACCCCGAGGCCATCGCGCCCTTCGCGCTGGGATACCTCGATTACTGGTGGTTCAACGAAGACAAAGCCGAAGCCCTGCGCACGGCTGGCGCGCTGAGGTAACCCGCCCATGGGCGCCTACATCCTGCGGCGGCTGCTGCTGGTGATCCCCACACTGATCGGCATCATGCTGATCAACTTTGTGCTGACCCAGTTTGTCCCCGGCGGCCCGGTCGAACAGGCCATCGCGCAGGCGCGGGGCGGCGGCGACGTGTTCGAAGGCTTCGCGGGCGGCGGCGACGATGGCGGGGCCGAAGCGCTCGCCACCGGATCGGACAGCGCCTATATCGGCGCGCGCGGCCTGCCGCCCGAATTCATCGCCGAACTTGAGGCGCAGTTCGGTTTCGACAAGCCGCCCGTGACCCGCTTTCTGAACATGCTTTGGGACTATGCCCGCTTCGATTTTGGCGAAAGCTACTTCCGCTCCGAAGGGGTGGTCGAGCTGATCATCGACAAGCTGCCAGTGTCGATCTCGCTGGGCCTTTGGGCCACGATGATCTCCTACCTCGTCTCTATCCCCTTGGGCATCCGCAAGGCGGTGCGGGACGGATCGGCGTTTGACACCTGGACCTCCGGCATCATCATCGCGGCCTACGCGATCCCGGGCTTTCTGTTTGGCGTCCTGCTGCTGGTGCTGTTTGCGGGGGGCAGCTATTTCCAGATCTTCCCGCTGCGGGGCCTGACTTCCGACAATTTCGAAGAACTTGGCACGCTGGCCAAGATTGGCGACTACTTCTGGCACATCACGCTACCGGTGATCGCCTCCACCATCTCCGGCTTTGCCTCGTTGACGCTGCTGACCAAGAACAGCTTTCTGGACGAGATCAAGAAGCAATACGTCATGACCGCCCGCGCCAAGGGCTTGCCTGAGCGCCGCGTGCTTTACGGCCATGTCTTCCGCAACGGGATGCTCATCGTAATCTCGGGCTTTCCCGCGCTGTTCATCTCGGTCTTCTTCACCGGGTCGCTGATTATCGAGACGATCTTTTCGCTCGACGGTCTGGGCCGGCTCGCGTTCGAGGCGACGGTGGCGCGCGATTACCCGATCGTCTTTGGCTCGCTCTTCATCTTTGGCCTGATGGGGCTGGTTGTGGGCATCATTTCCGATCTGATGTACGTGCTGATCGACCCGCGGATCGACTTTGAGAGGCGCGAAGGCTGATGGCTCTGTCCCCGCTGAACCAGCGCCGCTGGAAGAACTTCAAGGCCAACAAGCGCGGCTACTATTCGCTGTGGATCTTCGGCATCCTATTTGTGGCGTCGCTGTTTGCGGAATTCATCGCCTACGACAAGCCGATCCTGATCCGCTACCAGAACGAATTCTACACGCCCATCTGGAACTTCTACCCAGAGACGGCCTTTGGTGGTGATTTCCAAACCGAAGCCATCTACCGCGATCCCGAGGTGCAGTGTCTGATCGCCACCGGCGGCCTCGACCTCTGCTTTGACGACCCCGAAGGCTACATCGAAGACGCACAGGATGGCTTGATCGATGGCGAAGAGATCACCCGCGGCTGGGCCATCTGGCCGCTGATCCCCTACAGCTACGACACCGCCGTCGACCGCCCCGGTGCCGCGCCCTTGCCGCCCGGTGATGGCAACCTTCTGGGCACCGACGGGACCAAGCGCGACGTGATGGCCCGCGTCATCCACGCCTTCCGCCTGTCCGTGCTCTTCACCATCATCGTGACTGGCTTGTCGGCCATTATCGGTATCATCGCGGGTGCGGTTCAGGGCTATTTCGGGGGTCGGACCGACCTCTTCTTTCAGCGGATCATCGAGATCTGGACAGCCACGCCCTTCCTCTATGTCGTGATCATCCTTTTCGCGATCCTGGGGCGGGGGTTCTGGCTGTTGGTGTTTCTCATGGTGCTCTTTGGCTGGACGGGGCTGGTTGCGGTCGTCCGGGCAGAGTTCCTGCGCGCCCGCAACCTCGAATATGTCCGCGCCGCCCGTGCGCTGGGGGTCGGCAACATGACCATCATGTTCCGCCACATGCTGCCCAACGCCATGGTCGCCACGCTGACCTTCCTGCCGTTCATCATCACCGGCACCATCGCGTCGCTCGCCTCGCTGGATTACCTTGGCTTTGGCCTGCCATCCTCCGCGCCCTCGCTCGGAGAGCTAACCCGCCAGGCCACGCAAAACCTGCAGGCCCCGTGGCTCGCCTTCACCGCGTTCGGCGTTTTTGCGATCATGCTGAGCCTGCTGATCTTCATCTTCGAAGGCATCCGCGACGCGTTCGATCCTAGAAAGACGTTCACGTGAACCACGCTGGATCAGCATCCCGCCCGGCGGCAACGCCGGGCCGCGCCGAAACCGGCGGCTTTGCCGCCGCCCGGCAGCACATCGTTTCCGATGTGCGAGAGTGGCCCCCACGGGGAGGTGCGATTGCGCCACCCCTCGGGTCGGCGCGTCCCTCCCTGTATTGAACTTTCGCATGACCACCGACACCCCCATCCTCGACGTCCAGAACCTCAACGTCACCTTCCGCCAGGGCGGCACCGTCACACACGCGGTGCGGGACGTCTCCTTTGCCGTGCACCGGGGCGAGACGGTCGCGCTTGTGGGCGAGAGCGGCTCGGGCAAATCCGTTTCCGCGCTCTCTACCGTTCAACTGCTCGGCGGCAGCGCCGAGGTCACGGGCTCGGTCCGCTATGACGGGCGGGACATGACCACGGCCTCCGAAGAAGAACTGCGCCGTGTCCGCGGCAACGACATCTCGTTCATTTTCCAAGAACCGATGACCTCCCTGAACCCGCTGCACACCATCGAAAAGCAGCTGGGCGAAAGCCTCGCCCTGCACCGCGGCCTGGCCCGCCGCACCTTCTGGCAGCGGCAGACCGAACGGCTGATCAACCTGCGGCCAGTGCCGTTTCTGCTGATGCTGCTGGCGGTGCTGACCTTCGCGTTCGCCTATGGCGGCTTTGTCCGCACCGCCCCGCCCGAGCCTGAGTGGGCCTATGTGCTCACCTACTTCACCAGCGTCCTGCCGGGCCGCATCGCCGTCGCCGCGATCTGGGCACTTGGCATCACGGCGATCCTCTGGGCCGCCAGCGCCGCCGCGCGGGCCACCCTTTCGGCGTGGTCCACTGACAGCACAAACCGCGCCGAAGTCCTGAGCCTTTTGCAAAAGGTCGGCATCCGCGACGCCGAAAGCCGCCTAACAGCCTATCCGCACCAACTTTCGGGCGGTCAGCGCCAGCGCGTGATGATCGCCATGGCGCTTGCTAATGGCCCCGACGTGCTGATCGCCGACGAGCCGACAACCGCGCTCGACGTGACCATTCAGGCGCAAATCCTCGACCTACTGGCCGAACTGAAAGAGACCGAGAATATGGGGATGCTCTTTATTACCCATGACCTTGGCATCGTGCGCCGCATCGCTGATCGCGTCTGCGTCATGCAAAAGGGCGAGATCGTTGAGGCCGGACCAACGGCCGAGATCTTCGATAACCCCCAGCACCCCTACACGCGCAAGCTTTTGGGCGCAGAGCCTGCTGGGAAACCCGCGCCTGTGGCCGACGAGGCCGAGGTGGTGGCGGAAACCGAGGGGCTCAAGGTCTGGTTTCCCATCACCTCCGGCTTTCTGCGTCGCACTACCGGCTACGTAAAGGCGGTGAACGGGGCGGACATTACCGTCCGCGCAGGTGAAACCGTAGGCATTGTGGGCGAGAGCGGGTCGGGCAAAACTACGCTCGCGCTTGCCATCATGCGCCTGATCGCTTCAGAGGGGAAAATCGTCTACCTTGGTCAGGACGTGCGCGCCTGGTCCGTGCGCGAGTTGCGCCGCCTGCGCAAGGACATGCAGATCGTTTTTCAGGACCCCTACGGCAGCCTTTCGCCCCGCATGACCTGCGAACAGATCATCGCGGAGGGCCTGTCGATTCATGACGTTGACCCCAACCGCGACACTCGTGCGCTGATATCAGAGGTGATGACCGAGGTCGGCCTAGATCCCGCAACGATGGACCGCTATCCGCATGAATTCTCCGGCGGTCAGCGCCAGCGTATCGCCATCGCGCGCGCCATGGTCCTGCGCCCCAAGCTGGTCGTGCTGGACGAGCCGACATCCGCGCTCGACATGACGGTGCAGGTGCAGATTGTGGAACTGCTGCGCGGGTTGCAGGCGAAATACGGGCTGGCGTTCCTGTTTATCAGTCACGACCTGAAGGTCGTGCGGGCGATGTCGCACAAGATGATTGTGATGCGCGCGGGCGACGTGGTGGAGCAGGGCGATGCGGAAACACTGTTCGAAGCGCCGACCCAAGATTATACCCGAACGCTGCTAAAGGCCGTCCACTAGATCGCCGGCGCGTGCCGCCCCGACGTGGCATAGGCGTCAATGTGGTGCGCCAGAAGCCGCGCAAGCGGGTGCGCCTCGTTGTGGATTACCAGCCGCGCACCGTCGAACTCGACCGCGTCGGGAAAAGCGAGGGCCGCGTCTTGCAGCACATCGCGCTCGGCAGGCGTCACGGCGGTCGCCGCAAAATCGCACATCAGCCGCTCGATCAGCCCGCCGCGCAGGCGGTCATCGGCGCTCAGCGCATGACCGCGCACCGTGGCCAGTTCGCCCGCGCGCACCGATGCGGTGTATCCCGCCGTGGCCGGATCGTTCTGCGCGTAGCCCTGCGGAAGCTGGCTGATCGCCGAAGCCCCAAGCCCGATCAGCGCCTTGGCCGGATCATCGGTATAGCCCTGGAAATTGCGCCGCAGCGTGCCCTTGGCGGCCGCCTTTGCCATGCTGTCACTGGGCAGGGCGAAATGGTCGATGCCAATGGGCACAAACCCGTCCGCAACCAGCACCGTCTCTGCCAGCTCAAACAGCGACAAGCGGGCTTGCGGTTCGGGTAGCGCGTCGGTTGGAATCAGGTTCTGCCGGCGCGCCATCCACGGCACATGGGCATAGCCGTACAAGGCGATCCGGTCAGGTGACAACGCCATCAAGTGATCCAGGGTCGCCATCATCGTGCTCTCGTCCTGATGCGGCAAGCCAAAGAGCAGATCGGCATTGACAGAATGCACACCTGCGTCCCGCGCCATCGCGATCGCGGCGGCCGTGTCGTCAAAGCTCTGGATGCGGCCGATCGTGGCCTGCACCTGCGGGTCGAAATCTTGCACGCCAACCGACACACGGGTCATGCCCGCCGCCGCAAGCGCATCCATCCGGGCGGCGTCAATTTCGCAGGGGTCAATCTCGACCGAGAAGTCATAGCCCTGCGCAAACGGGAAAGCGTCTGAGACTGCGCCCGCAAGTTCGGTGATCATGTCTGCGGGCAGCAAAGTTGGCGTGCCGCCCCCCCAGTGAAGCCGCGACAGTGTCACGCCGTCCGGCAGCCGCGCACGGACCTGTGCGATCTCTGTCTTCAGCGTGTTCAGATAGGCGTGCAGCGGCTTGGTGGTTGCTGTGCCTTGCGTCCGGCAGGCGCAAAACCAGCAGAGCCGGCGGCAGAACGGAATATGGATATAGAGCGAGATTTGCGCGCCTTCGGGCGTCGCCTCAAGCCACCGCGCCATTTGTGCGGGCCCCACCTTATCGGCAAATTGCGTTGCCGGCGGGTAGCTGGTGTACCGTGGTACGCGCGCGTCAAATAGCCCTAGGGTTGCAAAATCGAGTGACTTTTTCATGGTGTTGTTGCTAGGCTGTTCGAACTCACGTCGCATTGACACAGATCAACTGGGGCCCGAATGACCAGCGCGCCGCTCATTAAAGACATCGACTGTGCCGACTGCCCTATCCGGCATCGTGCAGTTTGTGCGCGGTGTGAGCCTGATGAACTCAACCAGCTTGAAGCAATCAAGTACTATCGGGCCTACAAAGCCGGGGAGACGATTGCCTGGGCTGGAGAAGAGGCTGATTTCGTCGGCTCCGTGGTAGAAGGGGTGTCAAGCCTGAGCCAGACAATGGAAGATGGACGCCGCCAGATGGTGGGCCTCTTGTTACCGTCTGACTTTATTGGGCGTCCCGGGCGGCGCGGGTTGGCTTATGATGTGAATGCAGTAACGGACGTCACGCTGTGCTGCTTTCGGAAGCGTCCCTTTGAAAAGCTGGTCGAAGATACGCCGCACATCGCGCAACGCCTTCTGGAAATGACGCTGGACGAGCTCGACGCGGCGCGCGAATGGATGCTCGTGCTGGGCCGCAAGACGGCGCGGGAAAAGATTGCCTCGCTGATCGCGATCCTCGCGCGGCGCAGCCAGCCCGGCGAGGATGCAGACGTGGCCTTTGAACTGCCGCTGAGCCGAGAGGCAATGGCCGATTATCTTGGTCTGACGCTAGAGACGGCAAGCCGCCAGATGACGGCGCTTCGTAAGGATGGTGTCATCGAGGCACAGGGCAAGCGCGGCATCATCGTGCCGGACCTGCATGTGCTGATGGAAGAGGCGGGCGACGACTCGGACGGCGGCGTTCTGGTCTAAAGCCTTGCCGCGATGACCTTGCGCAGCGGGACTGTTGCCCGAAGGTTTGCCGCGATCAGGAAAACGCCCGCAAGTTTGCGCTGAATGAACAGCACGTCCATCGGCACCGGCGGCGGCACAAAGCCGTCCTCGGCCAGCGCGATACCCTCTTCGGTCATTTTGCGCGACAGCGTCTGATCGGAGAAATCGTAGGCGTGTGCAGCGCGCAGCGTTTCCATCACAAGGGCCATCATGCGCGTCAGCCGGGCGATATGCTGCGGCTTTGTGTCGGCTGCCCAGAGGCCCAGCGCCTCTGCGGCGGCCTGCATGGCCGGTTCATCATTTTCAAGCCCTGCGCGGAGCAATGCGCGGTACTGGTCGCAGATGCCCGGATCAAGATCGCGCGTTGCGCCGAAATCCAGAAGGACCAGCCGCTGAGTTTCCGGGTTGTAGCGGAAATTGGCGTAATTCGGGTCTGACTGCACTGTGCCGAATTCAAAAAGCTCGCGCAGGGCGAGGTCGATCAGCTCTGCCGCGATGCGGTTTCGCACCGGCTCGTCCAGCGCGCCGACGGCCTCCAGCGGCTGGCTGTCGAGGTAAGACATGGTCAGCACAGACTTCACCGTCAGATCGTGGTGAACCTCCGGCAGCTCGTAGCGGTTGTCCTTCGCCAGCAGCGCCCGGAACCGTTCGAGATGGGCCGCTTCCTTGAGATAGTCGGTTTCCTCGTGCAGCTGCAGACGCGCCTCTTCGACATAAGGCGCAAGCTCGAATCCTTTGGGCAAGAGACCGGAGAGTTTGACCAGTGCGGCGACATTCGCAACGTCGCTGTCGATGGAGCGGGCGACGCCGGGGTACTGGATCTTGATCGCCACGTCGCGCCCGTCCCGCAGCTGGGCGCGGTGCACCTGCCCGATAGAGGCCGCAGCGATGGGGCGCACGTCAAACCGTTTGAATTGCTTGAGCCATCCGTCGCCCCAGGCCGCGTTCAGCACCTGTTTCAGCTGTTTGGGCGGCATGTAGTCGGCCTCGGCCCGAAGCCGAGCCATGATCTGCGCCAGTTCGGGGGGCAGAACCTCGCCCGCGTCCATTGACACAAGCTGGCCCAGCTTCATCGCGGCACCGCGCATGCGCGCGAGCTCTCCAGTGATGCGCTGAATGTTCCGCGGGGTCATTAGAAGGTCCCGTATGGCGGGACGCTCGCCGGTCAGAAAACCCTGCGCCCCGCGCGCCGCCATATTGCCCGCGACCCCAGCGGTCATCGCACCGAGCCGCGCCGCCCGCCAGATCCGGCGCTGCGGCACGGGCACCGCGCGCCCGAAATCAGACTTCTCTGCCATTTGGCTGAAGTAGAGACTGAGTGCCGGGCGGCAAGGCATGATCCTGCGGAGCGCCTGCGCGCATTTGATTTTATTCCGCTGCGCGGGGGTTAGGGGGCGCTGCCCCCTGTCATCATCGGCCCAATGGACCAATGGCGACCTCTGTCGAGGTTTTTCAGCCAAGTGAAGTATGTGATGTTCCGTTCTGCGACAAACGCGCCCGGTCTGCGCGTGGTCTTTCCGTCTTGACCCAGATCAAGGCGCGGTATCCGGCCTCCCCTTAGGCAAAACCCATGATGCAGGGCGCAATGCGTCCTGCGGCAAGCCACGTATGGGGTGTCTGCCCTGTGCGATGTGAGGGAACCAAGGACGATGAACAATACAATCAAACTCGTCGCTCTGGGCCTGGTCACACTTTGGGCGGTTCTGGGTGCGAATTTCGCGCAAGATCTGTCCTTCCAGGTTCATATGCTGATTTTCATCTGTGTGGCGGGCGGGCTTTTCCTGCACACGCTGCGCCATTTTGATGACCCCGCGCCGGTCCACGACCAGACGCAATACATGGACGGGGTGGTCAAGTTCGGGGTGATCGCCACCGCCTTCTGGGGCGTTGTGGGCTTTCTGGTGGGGGTGGTTATCGCCTTCCAGTTGGCCTTTCCGGCACTGAATTTCGAATGGGCACAGGGTTATGCGAATTTCGGGCGGCTCCGGCCGCTGCACACCTCGGCGGTGATCTTCGCCTTCGGGGGCAACGCGCTTCTGGCCTCGTCCTTCTACATCGTGCAGCGGACGACGGCGGCGCGCCTCTGGGGCGGGAACCTCGCCTGGTTCGTGTTCTGGGGCTACCAGCTTTTCATCGTTCTGGCCGCAACGGGCTACCTGCTGGGCGCAACGCAGTCCAAGGAATACGCAGAGCCTGAGTGGTACGTCGACATCTGGCTGACCATCGTCTGGGTCTCCTACCTGCTGGTCTTCATGGGCACGATCATCAAGCGCAAAGAGCCGCACATCTACGTGGCCAACTGGTTCTTCATGGCCTTCATCGTCACGGTGGCGATGCTGCACCTCGTCAACAACATCTCGATCCCGGTCTCGATCTGGGGGTCCAAGTCGGTGCAGGTCTTCTCGGGCGTGCAGGACGCGATGGTGCAGTGGTGGTATGGCCACAACGCCGTGGGCTTCTTCCTGACGGCGGGCTTCCTCGGCATGATGTACTACTTCGTGCCGAAGCAGGCCGAACGGCCGGTCTTCAGTTACAAGCTGTCGATCATCCACTTCTGGGCGCTGATCTTCCTGTATATCTGGGCGGGTCCGCACCACCTGCACTACACCGCGCTGCCTGACTGGGCCTCGACCCTTGGCATGGTGTTCTCGATCATCCTGTGGATGCCCAGCTGGGGTGGCATGATCAACGGCCTGATGACGCTGCAAGGCGCCTGGGACAAGCTGCGCACCGACCCGGTGATCCGGATGATGGTCGCGTCGCTCGCCTTCTACGGCATGTCCACCTTTGAGGGGCCGATGATGTCGATCAAGGCGGTCAACTCCCTGTCGCACTACACCGACTGGACGATTGGCCACGTGCACTCGGGTGCGCTGGGCTGGAACGGCATGATCACCTTCGGCGCGCTCTACTTCCTGGTGCCGCGGCTGTGGAAGAAAGAGGGGCTCTATTCCCTCGGCCTTGTCAGCTGGCACTTCTGGCTCGCGACCATCGGCATCGTGCTTTACGCCGCATCGATGTGGGTGACCGGCATCATGGAAGGCCTGATGTGGCGCGAAGTCGACGCCAACGGGTTCCTCGTGAACAGCTTCGCCGACACCGTCAGCGCCAAGTTCCCGATGTACCTCGTGCGCGGTCTGGGCGGGGTCCTGTTCCTCGCCGGTGCCATCATCATGTGCTACAACCTCTGGATGACTGTCCGGGCGGCGCCTGCAAAGGCGACCGATCCGGCAGCTGTCCCGGCTGAATAAGGAGGCCGGACAATGACTGACGCAACGCAACAGGCACCCAAGCGCAAAGGGTTCCTTGATCGTCACAAGATCATCGAAACCCACGCCACGCTCTTGCTGGTCCTCAGCTTTCTCGTAGTGACGATCGGCGGGATCGTGCAGATCGTGCCGCTCTTCTACCTGGAGAATACGATCGAAAAGGTCGAAGGGATGCGCCCGTACTCCCCGCTCGAATTGGCGGGCCGCGAGGTCTACATCCGGGAGGGCTGCTATGTCTGCCATTCCCAGATGATCCGGCCGATGCGGGATGAGGTGGAGCGGTACGGCCACTACTCTCTGGCGGCCGAATCGAAGTACGACCACCCGTTCCAGTGGGGCTCGAAGCGCACCGGGCCTGACCTGGCGCGCGTGGGCGGGCGTTATTCCGATGCGTGGCACGTGGACCACCTGCGCGACCCGCAGTCGGTCGTGCCCGAAAGCGTGATGCCAAAATACGGCTTTCTGGAAAACGCGCGCCTCACCGGTGACGACATCGCGGCGCTCTTGCGCACACACGCCTTCGTTGGCGTTCCCTACACGCCTGAGATGATCGAGCAGGCCCGCGCAGACTTCCGCGCTCAGGCGGACCCCGATGCCGACACCAGCGGCCTTCTGGAACGCTACCCGGGGGCGCAGGTGCGCAACTTCGACGGCAATCCGGGCATCACCGAAATGGATGCGCTGATCGCTTATATGCAGATGCTTGGCACGCTGGTGGACTTCTCCACCTTCGTCGCTGACCCGAGCCGCTAAGGGAGGGAACGGATATGGAAACCTATAGCCTCTTGCGCGAATTCGCGGACAGCTGGGCGCTTCTGGTGCTGTTCACCATCTTTGTCGGGGTCTGGCTCTATGCCTTCCGCCCCGGCTCCCGCGCCCTGCATGACGACGTTGCGGCCGTTCCGTTCCGGAACGAAGACGCTCCCCTGAAGGATGAGACCAATGAGTAACCCACGTGACGAGGTCGGCACCACCGGCCATGAATGGGACGGCATCGAAGAGCTGAACAACCCCCTACCGCGCTGGTGGCTGTGGATCTTCTACGCCACAATTGTCTGGGGGGTGGGCTATACCATCGCCTACCCGGCCTGGCCGATGATCTCTTCGGCGACCAGCGGCGTGCTAGGTTATTCCACACGGGGCGAGGTCGCGGCCGAAATCGCAGCGGTCGACACGGCCAACGCGGCGATCAACCAGCGGCTGGCGGAGACCCCGCTGACCCAGATCGCGGCTGATCCCGAGTTGAACGGCTATGCCACATCCGCGGGCGCTGCGGTGTTCCGCACCTACTGCTCGCAGTGCCACGGAGCAGGAGCCGCCGGTGCAGTCGGCTATCCCAACCTGCTGGATGATGCGTGGCTTTGGGGTGGGGATATCGAAGCGATCCACTACACCATCAGCCACGGCATCCGGAACGAACAGGACTACGATTCGCGCTGGTCTGAAATGCCGGCCTTTGCCGAAATCCTCGAACCGGCCGAGGTTGAGCAAGTCGTACATTATGTTGGCTCGCTCTCCAGCAGCTTTGCCTTTGATACCGCCCTCGCCGAAGCGGGGCAGACCGTCTACATGGACAACTGCGCGTCTTGCCACGGCGATGCCGCTCTGGGTGATCCTGAACTCGGTGCGCCCAACCTCAGCGATGCGATCTGGCTCTATGGCGGCGACCTCGCCAGCCTGACGGAAACGGTGAACAATGCACGGTTCGGCGTCATGCCGCCTTGGCAGGACCGCCTGACCGAAGCCGAAATCGCCGCCGTAGCCGCTTATGTGCACCAGCTTGGCGGTGGCGAGTAATCGCAAAGCGGATCACGAAAGCCAGCGGGCGGAAGGGTCACCCTTTCCGCCCGCCGCGCGTTTATGGGACTGTGTCAGCCGCTGACGTACCCAACGCCCATCGCAATGGCCGCGCAGACATGGAGCAGCATAATGGCGCGGTCCCGCCACAGCAGGCCAACCACGAACCATCCTGCCAGGCCTGCCGAAAACAGCAGCAGGTTAAGCGGAACCCAACCTGCCGCCGTTGCGCCGTAACCACCGATCTGTGCGATTGATGCGGCCCACTTCACACCGAAGGCCACATCTGGCGTTGTTCGTATCACAGCTTGAAAGGATCGATGCACCGCGCCCGTCCCTTGGCGGTACCATGGCGAACATCGCGCACCTTGACGCAGCCGGTGCGGGTCGCGGTGCGGAAGGATTGGGCAAAAATTCCTAACATTTGGAAGTCTCCTTTGTGGATGATGTCTTGCTTTCATATTGATCTTTTTGCGCGTTTAGGCGACTCAATTAGAATGCAATCATGTAAGTAGAGCTCACATATGGATCTGCGCCGTCTTCCCCCGCTGGCCGCCTTGCGTGCCTTTACCGCCTTTGCCCAGACCGGCGGCGTGGTCGAGGCGGGTGCGGCGCTGGGCATCAGCCACGCTGCCATCAGCCAGCAATTGCGGGCGCTTGAGGCGCATCTTGGCCTGTCCTTGCTGGATCGGCAGGGGCGGTCGATGGCACTGACAGCCGATGGCGAGGTTCTGGCGCAGGCCTGCCTTTCGGGCTTTGCCGAAATCTCGTCTACGATTAGCCAGCTTACAGGAACCAGCGATGCCCGCCCGTTGCACCTGACCTGCACGCCCACTTTTGCCGCGGCGTGGCTCATGCCGCGCTTTGCGTCCTTTCAGGCCGCCCACCCCGGGGTTCAACTGCTGGTCAATCCCACGCCGCAGCTTCTGCCGCTGGAGCCGGGCGGTGTCGACGTGGCGCTGCGCTACGGTACACCGCCCTTTGCCGGGCTGAAGGCGGCGGCGCTCTTGATCTCCCCCATGGTGGTGATCGCCGCGCCGTCCCTGACAAGGGGGCGCACGGATCTGACGGCTGATGACCTCTCGCGCCTGCCGTGGCTGGAAGAATTTGGCACAACGGAAGCGACCCGCTGGCTGGGCCGGCACGGCGCGCTGACCGGCCCGCAAGCCGGCATGGTGCAGATGCCGGGCAATCTTTTGGTTGAGGCCGCGCGCGCGGGGCAGGGGGTCGGCGTCACGGTCAAGGCCTTTGTCCAGCCCGACCTGGATGCCGGTCGGCTTCTGTTATTGCACGAGGATACCACGCCAGACTCCGGCTACTACATCCTGACGCGCCCGGGGCCAAACCGCCCCGCGCTCGGAACCCTGCTGCGCTGGCTCAAGGCGCAGCGTGACCTTGCGAAAGGTTGATCTGGGTCAAGGCATTCGCGCCCCACTCCACGCATAACGGCCCTGTATCCAACGCCACAGGTGTCTTTGAATGACCGATAGCGCCCCGCCCAGCCTGTATGTCGCGCGCGAGCCAATCTTTCCCAAGCGCGTGTCCGGCCCGTTCCGCACCCTGAAATGGTGGCTGATGGCGTTTACGCTGGGCATCTACTACCTGACCCCGTGGATCCGCTGGGACCGCGGCGCAGAGCTTCCTGATCAGGCGGTGCTGCTCGACCTTGCGGGCCGGCGGTTCTATTTTTTCTGGATCGAGATCTGGCCGCACGAATTTTACTTTGTCGCCGGCCTTCTGATCATGGCGGGGCTGGGCCTGTTTCTCTTTACCTCCGCGCTGGGCCGCGTGTGGTGTGGCTATGCTTGCCCGCAGACGGTGTGGACGGACCTGTACATCGCTGTCGAACGCTGGGTCGAAGGGGATCGCAACGCCCGCCTGCGGCTGCACAAGGCGCCTTGGTCGGCGAACAAGGCCCGCCTCCGCCTAACAAAGTGGACGCTGTGGCTGCTGATCGGTGTGGCAACTGGTGGGGCGTGGGTGTTCTACTTTGCCGACGCACCGACCCTCTTGCGCGATCTGGTCACGCTGCAGGCACATCCGGTCGCCTACACCACCATTGCAATTCTGACCGGCACCACATTCGCCTTTGGCGGTTTTGCGCGCGAACAGATATGTAATTTTGCCTGTCCCTGGCCGCGCATTCAGGCCGCTATGATGGATGAGGAGACCCTGACCGTCGGCTACCGCGCATGGCGCGGCGAGCCGCACAAGCACACCGAAGCCGTGAAAGCTGGTGCGCCCATGGGCGACTGCATCGACTGCAAGGCCTGCGTTGCCGTCTGTCCTGCGGGCATCGATATCCGCGATGGCCAGCAGCTCGAATGCATAACCTGTGCGCTTTGCATCGACGCCTGCGATGACATCATGGCCAAGATCGGCAAGGAACGGGGCCTGATCGACTACCTCGCCCTTTCGGACGAGTCGCGCGAACGCGAAGGCGCTAAGCCGCGCCCGATCTGGCAGCACGTTCTGCGCCCGCGCGTCATGCTCTACACCGCGCTCTGGGGCGCGGTCGGCCTCGCGCTGGTCTTCGCGCTGTTCATCCGTTCCGACGTGGAACTGACGGTCGAGCCGGACCGCAACCCGCAATTCGTGGTGCTGTCGGACGGATCGGTGCGCAATGGCTATACGGTGCGCCTGTTGAACAAGACGGACACGCGGCAAAGTTTCAATCTGACCGTCAAGGGCGATCCGGCCCTGCGCATCCAGCTATCCGGCAGCCCTTATGACACCGTGCAGGTCCCGCCAGCCAGCCAGCTGCAACAGCGTGTCTTCATCATTGCGCCACCAGGCGCCGACGTGGCCCGCCTTGATGCCACGGGCGTGCGCATCTGGGCCGAGGCATTGGGCGGCGGCGACCGCGCATACAAGGATACCGTGTTCAACGGACGGGGAGGAAATTGATGACACGAGAACTTAAAGGCTGGCACGTTTTCGCGATGTTCGCGGCAGGTTTCAGCATCATCATCGCGGTCAATCTGACGCTGGCCTTCAACGCCGTTGCGACCTTCCCGGGGCTTGAGGTCAAGAACTCCTACGTCGCCAGCCAAAGCTTTGACACCCGCCGCGCGGCGCAGCTTGCCCTCGGCTGGCGGGCGGAAGCGACCTATGACGGCAGCACCTTGCGCCTCGTGCTGAGCGACGACATTGGCCCGGTCGAGGCTGACATGCTTGAGGCTACCCTTGGTCGTTCCACCCACGTGGCCGATGATCGCGACCCGGCCCTTATTTGGGATGGCGCAGGCTACAGTGCACCGGCAGATCTGAACCGCGGTAGCTGGCAGCTTCGGCTGCGTGCCGTAGCAGCTGACGGCACGGTGTTTCAGCAGCGTGTTCCCATCTGGGTGTCCGGCAAATGACAGCAATGGCCTGTCCCGGCTGCGCTGCGGCCCCGACCGGCCCTGCGCCTCAAGCGGTGGCGGGCGATGTCCTGCTGTCTTTGCCGCATATTCACTGCGTGTCCTGTATCCGAGGGGTTGAAACAGCCCTCGCCGCCCGGCCCGATGTACGAGACGTTCGGGTCAACCTAACGCTGAAACGCGCGATGGTCCGCACCGAGGCCAGCGCCGACAGCCTTGCTGAAACGCTTGTGGGGGCAGGCATCGAAGCCTATCCGCTCGACGTTGCCGCGCTGAGCGCCGAAGGCGCTGACAAGGCGGGGCGGGAGTTGCTTATGCGACTGGCCGTGGCCGGCTTTGCGATGATGAATGTCATGTTGCTGTCAGTGGCGGTCTGGTCCGGCGCCGCCGAGGCAACGCGCGACCTTTTCCACTGGATCAGTGCCGCGATCGCCATCCCCGCCTCCCTTTTCTGCGGCGCGCCCTTCTTTGCCTCCGCTTGGGGCGCGCTCCGCGCGGGCCGAATGAACATGGATGTGCCTATCGCGCTGGCGATCGTGCTGGCGCTCGGCACATCGCTTTACGAGACGTGGCATTCGGGCCATCACGCCTATTTCGACGCTGCGATCACCCTGTGCTTTTTTCTGCTGATCGGCCGTTATCTTGATCTGCGCGCCCGCTCAGCTGCGCGCTCAGCTGCGCAGGAACTCACCGCATTGGAGGTCCCGGTCGCCACCCGCGTCACCGGAGAGACCGTGCCGCTGGCCCAGATCGCCGTGGGCGACGCCCTTCTGGTGCGCCCCGGTGCGCGTATGCCCGTCGATGGCACCATCCGCCGCGGCGCGTCGGAACTTGACCGGTCGCTATTGACCGGAGAGGCCGAGCCTCAAGCCGCGACCTCCGGTGATGCGGTCCATGCCGGAGAGGTCAACTTGACCGGACCGCTGGAGGTGACCGCCACCGCCGTGGGCCGGGATAGTTCTTTGCACCGGCTTGCCGACCTTGTTGCATTGGCCGAAGCGGGCCGCGCCCGCCACACCCCTTTGGCAGATAAGGCCGCCGCGCTTTACGCGCCCGGCGTGCACATCCTGTCTGCGTTGTCCTTTATGGGCTGGATCCTCTGGACCGGGGATTTGCGGCTTGCTCTGAACATCGCCGCCGCGGTTCTGATCATCACCTGTCCGTGCGCGCTGGGTCTTGCGGTGCCAGCGGTGACAGCGGCGGCGTCCGGGCGGCTCTACCGGGCGGGGCTTCTGGTGAAATCAGCCACGGCGCTGGAACGGCTGGCCGAAGTTGACACGGTTGTCTTTGACAAGACCGGGACGCTCACGGCGGGCACGCCGCGGGTCACCGGTTGGCAGAAGCTGCACAAAGACGCCGCCAGTGTGGCCAAGGGGCTGGGCGCAGCATCTGATCACCCGCTGGCACAGGCGATCCGGGCCGAGGAGGGTCCGGTCGCCCAAATTACTGCCCTGCGCGAGGTGCCGGGCTCTGGCGTCGAAGGTCTTTGGCAGGGCACGCCCGTACGCATGGGCCGGGCATCCTGGATAGGGGCTGAACCTGTGGAGGGTCTTGCCACCTACCTGCAGGTTGGTACTGCAACGCCTCAGCCGATCCGATTTACTGACAACCTTCGCGCCGGTGCCGCCGAACTGGTCCAGACCCTGCAAGCCCGTGGTTTGCGCGTCCTGATGCTTAGCGGGGATACCACCCCCGCAGTGAACGCGCTGGCGATCGAACTTGGCATCGCAGAAGCCGAAGCAAACCTGCGACCCGAAGAGAAGGCGAGCCGCATGGCGGCCCTCGCAGGGCAGGGGGCAAAGGTACTGATGGTTGGCGATGGCCTTAACGATACAGCCGCATTGGCGGCCGCGCACGTGTCCATCGCGCCAGCCTCTGCGCTCGAAGCGGCACGCGCGGCCTCCGACATGGTGCTGACGCATGCCAGCCTGATGCCCGTGGCCGGTGCGCTCGAGATTGCAGGCAAGGCAACGCGGCGGATTTCCGAGAACTTTACAATCGCCACAGTCTACAACGTGGTCGCCGTCCCGCTGGCCGCGTTGGGCCTGTGCACCCCGCTGGTGGCGGCGCTGGCGATGTCTGGCTCTTCCTTGACCGTTGTTCTGAACGCGCTCAGAATAACGCGATGAACGTGCTGACATGGCTCATCCCGATCTCGCTCCTGCTGGGCGGACTTGGCCTTGCCGGGTTCCTCTACACGCTGCGCAGCCGCCAGTACGAGGACCCCAAGGGGGACGCGCAACGTATCCTCGATGATCGCTACGACGACCGCCCGCGCTGACGTTTTCCGATATGGAAAACGGACCGGAATTTTTGAAAAATTCCGCGCCCCGACTGAAGTCTAGGAAGGTCCGATCATGAAACAGGTGGCCCCGCGCGCGGTCAGACGGCGGCAGGCGAGGTCCGCACCGTCGCGCGTCAGGCCCATGAATGTCGCATCAAAGCC
>JBCBCP010000045.1:0-25812 GCA_038530575.1 Pseudomonadota bacterium | reverse complement strand
CCTTTGGGCTTCATGGGCGGTGTGGTGACCAAAGTGTCCGCGATGGAGAACGCCCGCTATATCGCGCGGCTCTATGGGCTTGATCCGGACTATGTCGAAAGCTTCTGTCGCTGGCTGTGCGGGCTGGGCGAGTATTTCGACCAACCGATTGGCACCTACAGCCAGGGCATGCGCGCGCGGTTTTCCTTTGCGTTGATGCTGGCGCTGGATTTTGACATGTACCTGATCGACGAGGGCATGCCGTCCACCACGGACGTGGAATTTAACCGCAAGGCAGGGGAAATCCTGCAAGAGCGACTGCGCACGACGACCATCGTGATCGTCTCGCACCAGGCCAAAACGCTGGAGAAATTTGCGCGCGAGGCCGCGGTGCTGATCAACGGGCAGTTACATATGTTCGACACACTCGAAGAAGCGAAGCAGCTGTATGACTACGAAACCGAAAGCTAGGAAATTCCGCATCAAGCGTGGCGCCCCGGCCGTAGCGCAGCAGCAGGCGCCAACGCCCGAGGCACCGGCCCAGACTCCCGATCCGGTACCAGCCCCACTTCAGGGCGGCGACGATCTGCGCAGTCGGATCGGCGCCCCCAAGGTCGAGCCGCAACCGGAGCCATCCGTCACCGGCGATGTGGCCTCTGCAGCGCAGGTCGCGGGCGAGACGGACATTGACGCCATCCGCCGCGAGGGCCTCACAGGCCGCCAATTGCGCATGGCGCGGCGCGTGGCGCAGAAACACGGATTGCCCGCCACATCGGATTTCGACGCGGTGCGCTTGCTGCGTATGCAAGGTGTGGACCCGTTCCAACGCGGCAACATGCTTGAACTCGTCGTGCCGGAAGGCGGCCAGGAGCCGCCCAAGCCCGGCCTCCCCGCCCGCACGGACGAAGGACCGGGCCGCGTCCAGTTGCCCCAAACCATGAAAGCCGAGACGGCCAAACTGCCCTCGACCGAGGTCAGCCCGGCAGAGCGCCGCGTGCGCGAGATCGCGCAGATCCAGAAGGACATCGCCAAGCGCCGCCGCAAGCGCGGCATGATGCTGATGGTGCGGCTGGCATTCTTCGTCTTTATGCCCACGATCCTCGCAGGCTACTATTTCTATTCCATCGCAACGCCAATGTACGGCACCAAATCAGCCTTTTCGATCATCACCAATGATGGGGGCGGGGCACCGGGTGGCCTTGGCGGGCTGATCCCGTCGCAATTTGCGACCAGTCAGGATGCCATCATCGTGCAAGACTTCCTGACCTCGCGCGATGCGATGCTGCGGCTGGATGGGGACGTCGGCTTCAAATCGCATTTCAGCCAGCCGAGCATCGACCCGATCCAGCGGCTCGACCCGGAGCCGACAAACGAGCAGGCCTACAAGGTCTACCGCAAAAACGTGAAGCTCGGCTATGACCCGACTGAAGGCGTGTTGCGGATGGAAGTCGTGGCCGCAGACCCGGCCACATCGGCCCAGTTTTCCGAGAAGCTGATCAGCTATGCCGAAGAGCGGGTGAACAACCTGAGCCAGCAAAAGCGTGAGGACGCGATCCGCGACGCCCGCGACGGTCTGAACCGGGCCGAAGCCGAACGCCGGGCGGCGCAAGAGGCGCTGGTGCGCGTACAGATCGAAGGCGCGACGCTGGATCCCGAAGGCGTCATCGCCTCTCTGCGGGCGCAGATCAGCGAGGTTGAGTCGCAGGTGATCCAGAAAGAGATCGAACTGGCCAGTCTGCTGAACAACAACCGCCCGAACCAAAGCCGGGTGGCTGCGGCGCGGGGCGAGGTGCAGATCTTTCAGGCGCAGCTTGCAAAACTGAACGCGCGCATGACCGACGTGAGCCAGGGCGAAAATTCACTCGCCGAGCTGGCCGCGCGCATCCAGTTGGCGCAGGCAGACCTTGCCAACCGCGACCTGATGCTGCAATCGGCGCTGCAGACGCTGGAGGCTGCGCGGGCCGAGGCGAACAAGCAGGTCCGGTACCTTGTGGTCGGGGTGGAACCCACCGCGCCGGACGAGGCGACCTATCCGCGTGCGTTTGAAAACACGATCCTCGCCTTCCTGATCTTTGCGGGCATTTACCTGATGATCTCACTCACGGCGTCGATCCTTCGGGAACAGGTAACCTCCTGATATGACAGATGTAACGATCGGCGATCTGGTCGTCGGCAACACGCAGCCCCTGACGGTGATTGCCGGGCCCTGCGCGCTGGAGACTGTTGACCTCGCGCAAGAGATTGCCGGGACGCTGAAGGAGGCCTGTGCGGCCGCGGGCGCGCAGTACATTTTCAAGGCGAGCTTTGACAAGGCAAATCGCACCAGCGTGGCGGGCGGGCGCGGCATGGGAATCGATGCGGGGCTGAAGGCTCTGGGCTCGGTCAAGGAGGCCATCGGCGTGCCGGTCCTCACGGACGTGCACAGCGAGGCGCAGTGCGCACCGGTGGCCGAGGTTGTGGATGTCCTTCAAATACCTGCGTTCCTGTGCCGCCAGACCGACCTGCTGCTCGCTGCCGGAGAGACGGGCGCGGCCATCAACGTCAAAAAGGGCCAGTGGATGGCCCCGTGGGAGATGGGCAATGTCGCGGACAAGATCGCCTCGACCGGCAATCGGCGAATCCTGCTGACCGAGCGGGGCAACGCCTTTGGCTACAATACCTGGGTTACTGACATGCGCAGCCTGCCGCAGATGGCGCAAACGGGCTATCCGGTGGTGATGGACGCCACACATGCCGTCGCCTCGCCGGGCGGCAAGGGCACCTCTTCGGGCGGTCAGCGTGAATTTGCCCCAGTCATGGCCCGCGCTGCCGTTGCCGTAGGGACTGCGGCGGTATTCATTGAAACGCACCCCGACCCGGACACGGCCCCAAGCGACGGGCCGAACATGATATATCTGGACCAGATGCCGGGGCTGATCACCCTCCTGATGCAGCTGGACGCCCTGGCAAAGGCCAACCCGGCCGCGATGTAACGAGAACCCGGCGACACGGCTTCAGCCGCGGGCAAAGCAGAAGGCGTCGGAATTACTGCGGGATGCGACGATCACGCCAACCGGCTTTGGCGCAAATTGCGCCCGCTGGCAGGTCCCGGACCAGATCAAACTGCCGGGCATCACGGCGCTGATCCTTGGCACGCAGATGTGCCCGCGGGATCGACCCTGTGATCGCCGTAGGCAATGGCTATCGCGCCTATTCGCGCTCCCCCAAGACCGCGCTGATACTGGGCCTGATGCAGGCCGGCATCTCGGTGATAGATATCGGCCCGGCCCTGTCGCCATGGCCACGGTCAGCCACACTCCAACGGCTGGACCGGGGCGAAGCTGGGCTCTGACCGCAAGCCGCCCCCTTGCCTCGAAGCGGCGCACATGCTGCACGACATATCGGCGGCGGTGAGGGCCTCGGGCGCGGGTTACAGGGGGGCCGGCCATAGCCACATGAAACGGCGCGCGGGTGATCCGCGACAAGGGCGGCGGGGCTCGTGCGCGCCTCCTCCACCATGCCGAAGCTTGTGGTGGTCACCAAAAGCCGACGCAGCGACGCAGAACTGCGCGCCATCTTTGCCGATATAGATGCGGTCATCCGCACTAAACCGGGGGGCGGAGACGACCACCAGACGCTCTAGCGCGCGTTTTCTTTGTAAGAAAACGGACCGGAAACTATGTAAGTTTCCGGCACCGCCCGGTGTTTTCCGCGTCGGCTTCCCCTTCAGTCGAAGAGGCGCCGCAGGCCGTCGCGGACCTCGTTCTCCAGCTTGTCCTTGGCCGCCTCTTCCAGCGATTTGCCGTCGGTTGCGGTCACGCCCAGCTCTTCGGCCACCTTGTCTTTCACCGCCTGCTCGGCGCGGTCTTTCAGCGCCTCCTTTTCGGCGGCGAGGTTGAGGTCGATGGGGGCCTCCAGATCGGGGATGATGCGCGGGCCAGACCACGGGCCGCGAATGCGCACGGGGATCGCGATACCGGTCCCCTGGTTTGCGTTCAGCGCGATGGGCGTGAAGGCATAATCGATGTCCTGCGCGCCAAGGCCAACCCGCCCCTTCCCGCGCGCCTCATAGCTGGCCAGCTTCAGCAGCAAGTTGTCGTTGGTCAGGTTGCCACCCTCCATCGCAAAGGTCATGCCAAGGCTGTCGAACACCGTTGTCCCGCTGCCCACATCGCCAGACCGCATCAGCCGGTCGAGGTCGATCCCCTCAATCGTGCCGCGCCCGATCTGCACCGCGCCCTTGCCGGACAGCGAATTCATGATGGCATGCACCGAATTGCCAACCCCAAGGAACTGGATTTCCGCGTCCCCTGCCCCGGTCAGTCGGTCAATGCCAATGGCGTCAGTCAGCAGCGGCTGCATCCCGATCCCGTTTGCGATCATGTTCCCGCCAACACTCAGGCCATTGCGGTTGTTGACGACAAACTGGCCGGTCACCACACCGTCATAGGCCTGCACCTCGCGCAGTTCGAACACCATGCGCGAGCGGTCATTTGTAAGCAGTGCGCGGGTGGCGCCCAGCTTGAATGCGCCAAGGTCGATGGAGGCCGCGCGCAGGCCAATCTCGCCGTTAAACGCCGCAAGCCCAGAGGCGTCGATAGCGTCGCGGCTCCAGCCAGCCTCGCTGCCACCCGAGGCGCCAGAGCTCCCGCCCGAGCTGCCGCCCGTCAGACCTGTGAGGTCGAGCGCGCCGGCCTCGAAGCTCGCGTTGACCTGCGGCGTGCCGTTCAAACTCACATCTGCGGCGCCGGTCAGCCGGTTGCCGCCCAGATCGGCGGTCAGACCGCGCAGAGAAAGCGCGCGCCCTTCGGTCAGCGTTAAATCACCGGTCGCGACGACGTTGCGGCCCAGCCCGCGCGGCAGGTCCGGGCGTGGCAGACCGAGCGCAGCAAGAAAGCCGCCTGTGTCGGGAAGGTTCAGATCAAGTGCACCTGCCACGGCGCCAGCGGTGCTGGCACGCCCGTCCAGCGCAACGCGCCCCCCGGCGGCACGAATGACCACGTCGACGGGTTGCACCTGTCCACCGATAAACCCTGCAAAGGCGCCGATGGTGGCCTGCACCTCTACCGCGCTGCCTGCGGGGCGCAGCGTGGCGTTGATTTCTGCGGGGCCAAGGCGCTCGGGCCAGTCAAGGTGCAGATCGACGCCGGAATATTGCACAAGGTCCGCGCCTTCGGCGTCGTAGATCAGTGTGGCGTTTGTGACGCTGAGCCGTTCGATGGAAAAGGCGCGCTGCGGCGCGTCCGGGTCGACCTGCGTCTCGATCTGTGCCGCGCCGGAGCCGTCGGTGAATTGCCAGCTCGCACGTCCGTCACGGCGCTGGTCGAGGCGGATTGTCGGGCTGGTCGCCTCAATATTCGTGATGCGGATTTCGCCGCGCAGCAACGCGGTGGCATCAATGCCAATGGCGGCGTTGTCAGCCGTCAGCATCGGCCCCTGTTCCGACCATTCGGCATTGCCGACCTCCAGCCCACCGACCGACGCGCCGATCACGGGCCAAAGCGACAGGGACACGTCGCCGCTGATGCTGACGTCGCGCCCTGTGACCGTGCGGATCTGGTCCGCGGCAATCTGCGCGATCCGGTCCGCGGGGATCAAAAACAGACCACCGATCATCACGACAATGATCAGCACCAAAACGCCCAGCAGCCGGGAAATCCACTTCATCACGCACCTCGCTTTCGCACTTATGACCTAAGCACCGCGTTGCGGCGTCTCAATGACAAACCTTTAACCTGCGCGGTCGTTCCCCTATGAGACGGCGTTATGAGCACCAATCCGCCTGAATTGCGCCCCGATCTGGCGCCGCGCGCGCGCACGGCAGATGCGCCGCGCTCCGGCCAGCCGACCATCGGTATGGTCAGCCTTGGCTGTCCCAAGGCGTTGGTGGATTCAGAGCGGATTTTGACCCGGCTACGGGCCGAGGGTTACGGGATTTCAGCCGATTACAGCGGCGCGGACGCGGTGATCGTCAACACCTGCGGGTTCCTCGACTCGGCCAAGGCGGAAAGCCTGGAGGCGATTGGCGAGGCGCTAACCGAGAATGGCCGCGTGATCGTGACGGGCTGCTTGGGGGCAGAGCCGGATTATATCACCGGCGCGCATCCTAAGGTGCTGGCCGTCACAGGCCCGCACCAATACGAACAGGTGCTGGACGCGGTGCACGCCGCAGTGCCGCCCGACCCGGACCCGTTCATCGACCTGCTGCCGGCCAGCGGCGTTACCCTCACGCCGCGCCATTTCAGCTATCTGAAGATTTCCGAGGGCTGCAATCACGCCTGCAAGTTTTGCATCATCCCCGACATGCGCGGCAAGCTGGCCTCGCGGCCGCATAAGGCCGTGCTGCGCGAAGCGGAAAAGCTGGTCGAGGCTGGGGTGCGCGAGCTGTTGGTGATCAGTCAGGACACCTCCGCCTATGGCACGGACTGGGACCGCGACGTGCGGCGCGGCCTGTCCGAACAGCCCATCACCACGCTGGCCCGCGATTTGGGGTCTCTGGGGGCGTGGGTCCGGCTGCATTACGTCTATCCCTACCCGCATGTGGCCGAAGTCCTGCCCTTGATGGCCGAAGGCCGCGTGCTGCCCTACCTCGATGTGCCGTTCCAGCACGCCCACCCGGAGACTCTGCGGCGCATGGCGCGCCCCGCGGCGGCGGAGCGGACGCTGGAGCGGATTGCCGAATGGCGCGGCATCTGCCCCGATATCGCGATCCGGTCGACCTTTATCGTTGGCTATCCGGGCGAGACGGAGGCGGAGTTTCAGACGCTGCTGGACTGGCTCGACGAGGCACAGCTCGACCGGGTTGGCTGCTTTCAGTACGAAAACGTCGCGGGTGCGCGCGCCAATGACCTGCCGGATCACGTGGCCGCGGAGGTCAAGCAGGACCGCTGGGAGCGGTTCATGGCCCGCGCGCAGGCCATTTCAGAGGCAAAGCTGGCCGCAAAGGTTGGCCTGCGGATGGACGTGATCGTGGACGAGGTCGACACCGAGGCCGCCACCTGCCGGACCAAGGCCGACGCGCCCGAGATCGACGGAAACCTCTTTATCGACGAGGGGTTTGAGGGGCTGCAGCCCGGCGACATCGTGACCGTAGAGGTGGACGAGGCGGGCGAATACGACCTGTGGGGCACCCGCGTTTAGAACGCCCTCTTGATTTGTTCTCATTTTGTTCCATATTGGAGGCAAGGAGAACAAAGATGCAACACGCCTACCAGCCTGGTCTGTTTGATGCCCCTGCCCCGCTCGCGCCGCTGCCGCCAACGGCGAAGCAGATGGCCTTTGCCCAGTCGATTGCCAAGCGCACCGGGGCGCCCGTGCCCAAGTCCGCAGACCGTCGGGCGCTGTCGGCGTGGATCGACAGCCACAAGGCCAAGGGTATAGATAGCCGGCTGGCCGCGCTGCCCTCGGCGAAACAGGTTGCCTTTGCCGAACGGATTGCGCGGCTCAAGCGGCGCGAGGTTCCACCCGAGTGCTTCAAGGATCGGACGCTGATGGCGCGCTGGATCGACGGGAACAAGCCGCGATAAACCGACCCGGCGGGGGGGCACATTGCGGCGCCCGGCCTATGTCTGGCCCATGGAACAAAGCACCCAAGAGCCAACCGAAGTCCTCTATAACGCCGACTGCCCGGTCTGCAGCTTCGAGATTGACCACTACGCCGCCTATGCGGACAAGCACGACCTGCCGATCCGCTTTGACGATCTGAATGCGGGCGAGCGCGCGGCGTGGGGCCTTGACCGCGAAACGGCGGCGCGGCGGCTGCATGTACGAAAGGGCGGGCAGATCTACGCGGGTATCCCGGCCTTTATCATCCTGTGGCAGGACATGCCGCGCTACCGCTGGCTGGCGCGGCTGGTTGCGTTGCCGGGTGTGCATTGGACCGCCTGCAAGGTCTATGACCACATCCTCGCCCCGCTTCTGTACGCCTGGGACAAACGGCGGCAAAGACGCACCCGCGAGGCGTAGACGGTTAACTAAAGCGTTTCTGATTTCACCAGGATTACCGGGCATCACCTGGCGCGTTGAAATCTTTGACTTCAGGCAGCGCTAGGTGATTCATTTTAATCAGAAACTGATACATTCTCTGCTAGGCTGCGCACATGGCCTATCTTTACCCAGCGCGCGAAGTGATTGCCGACGGTGCCGTGCATGCCATCGGGCTCGGCATGGCGCTTACTGGTGCGGCACTGCTTGGGCTGCATGTATCTGAGATGGGCGCGCAAGGCTCGGGCGTTGCGGTCGGCATCTACCTTGGGGCGCTGATCGCGGCGCTCATTGCCTCCGCCCTTTATCACATGTCGCCCTTCGAGCGAAGCCGCGACCTTTTTCACCGGATTGATCACGCGGCGATCTACTTCAAGATCGCGGGCACCTACACGCCGTTGGTGGTCATGATCGGCAGTGCGTTTTCCTACGCAGTTCTGGCTGCGGTCTGGGGTGCCGCGCTTGCGGGCGCGGTGGCCAAGCTGACGTTTTGGCCGCGCAATGCACGTGGGTCACTGGCGCTTTATCTGGTGATGGGCTGGGCCGCCGTGCTGCTGATCTGGCCAATGTGGACATCACTGGGCCCTTGGGCCGTCGCGCTGATTGGCCTTGGCGGCGGGCTTTACACGCTGGGCGCCGTTTTCTTTGCGATGCGCGCCTTTGCCTTCCAAAACGCGATCTGGCACGGCTTTGTCGTTGCTGCGGGCAGCTGCTTTTTCGCTGCGGTGGCGCTCAGCGTGACGGCCTAGAGACCCGCCGCGACGCGGCGCACGGTTGCGATGCGCTCCGCGTTGGGTGGGTGCGTGCCGAGAAACCGGTCGCCGGGATCAGGGATACGGTTGAAAAAGTCGGCGCCGCGCACCGGATCATACCCCGCGCGCGCCGCGATCACCGTACCAAGCGCGTCGGCCTCAAGCTCGAATTCCTTGGAATACGTGCGCGCCCCGACCGCAGCGCCAAGCTGTGTCGCGCTTTCCACGCCCGAGGCATTGCTGCCCAAATAGGTGGCCAGCCCCGCGAGCAGGACCGCGCCCGCCTCAGCATTGGCGCGCTGGCGATCGATATGCCCTTCGATATGGTGCGCGACCTCGTGACCCAGCACAAACGCGATCTCGTCGGCGTTTTTGGCCTCGCGCAGCAGGCGCAGGTTGAAGACGATGACCGGGCGGCGGTTTTCATCGAGCGTCTGAAAGGCGTTTGCGGGCTGGTTCGGGCGATCATCCAGCACAATGCGGAAATCGCAATTCACACCACGCGTGCGGCGCGCGCATTCGCGTTCGGCTACCGGCTCCATCACCCGCACGACCGAGGCAAACTCCCGCTCAGCGATGCTGGCACTGCGCACGACGGTCGGCTGTGCGGTCCGCGGCGCGACGGCGGTCTGCTGCGGCGCGCTTGTGCTTGGCGGCAGGGCGGCTTCGTCGCACGCAGCAACAAGGCCGAGGGTCAGGAGGAGGGCAATCAGGCGCATGGGCTTTCCCGTGTAAGGTGAGCCAGATCATAGCACCCGCGCCCGCGCCTACCAGCCCTTTGAAGATCACCGATCCGTGCGCTTGCAACTTGTCGCCGCTGCGCCCAAGGTCGCGCCCATGTTTACCATCGAACATGAATTTGACTCGACCATCATAACGCTGGTCGACGAGGGCGCTGCGCCCTTGCAGGAAGACGTGATCGTGAACGCCTTTGCCGAGGTCATCACGGTCGAACAATACGACGCCCGCACGGACAGCGTGCTGCGGATCAACCTGAGCCCGGCGCAGGTGCGCGACTTGGCCGCGGCGCTCGATCTGCCCGAGGGCGTATACCAGGTGAGGGAAGACTGATGGCCACAGGCACGCGGATTTCGACGTTTTATGAAGGCAAATGGCATGACGGCGACGTGCCCATCATGCGCGCGGCGGATCATGGCAGCTGGGTCGGCTCGACCGTGTTTGACGGCGCGCGGCATTTCGACGGGCGCAGCCCTGACCTTTTGATGCACTGCGCCCGCGCCAACCGCAGCGCCGTAACCATGGGGCTTGAACCGACCATGAGCCCCGAGGCCATGGTTGAGGCGATCGAGGACGGCCTGAAGCGCTATGCCCCCTCCGACGCGGTCTATATCCGCCCGATGTACTGGGGCATTGATGGCGACCCATCGGGCATCGTGCCGGTACCGGAACGGACGGGATTTGCGATCTGTCTTGAGGTGTTGCCGATGTTGGCCCACGGCGTGTCGGTCACGCTGGGCAAGACGCGCTTTCGCCGCCCGGTGATGGAGGACAACCTCGTGGACTGCAAAGCGGGCTGCCTCTACCCCAACAACGCGCGGATGCTGCGCGAGGTGCGCGCGCGTGGCTTTGGCAACGCGCTGGTGGTGGACGCGATGGGCAATGTGGCCGAAAGCGCCACGGCGAACGTGTTCATGGCCCGCGATGGTGTCGTTTTCACGCCGATCCCCAATGGCACCTTCCTCGCGGGCATCACCCGCGCCCGCCACATCGCCAACATGCGCGCGGACGGGATCGAGGTGGTGGAAAAGGTGCTGACCTTCGCCGATTTCGAAGCGGCGGACGAGGTGTTCCTGTCCGGCAACATGATGAAGGTCACGCCGGTCAGCGGCTTTGAGGACACGTCCTATCAGGTTGGCCCGGTCACGCGGCGGGTCAAAGAGCTGTATTGGGATTGGGCCGCTTCATGAAGCCGCTCGAATGCTGGTTCGAATTTGCCAGCACGTACAGCTATCTGTCGGTGATGCGGGTGGAAGGCATGTGTGCCGAAGCGGGCGTGCCGCTGGCCTGGCGGCCCTTTCTGCTGGGTCCCGTCTTTGCCGCGCAGGGGCTGACGGACAGCCCGTTCAACGTCTATCCGGTCAAGGGCGCTTATATGTGGCGCGACATGGAACGCTGCGCGGCGGCGCAGGGGCTGGGCTGGCGGCGCCCCAGCGGCTTTCCGCGCGGATCGCTGCTGGCAGCACGGGTTGCAACGGGTTTTGCACAGGCCGGTTGGGCCGGGGATTTCATTCGCGCGGTGTATGTCGCGAATTTTGCGTCCGACCGGAACATCGACGATGACGCAGTAATCGCGGATATTTTGGGCGAGGTCGGGCAAGACGCCGAAAAGGTCATCGCGCACGCCACGTCGCAGCCGGTCAAGGACGCGCTGAAGACACAGACTGCCGCGGCGCTTGAGGCTGGTGTTTTTGGCGCACCAACCTTCACCGTTGGGGAAGAGGTGTTCTGGGGCAATGACCGGCTCGAGATGGCCATCGCTTGCGCGACAGGCGCGGCTGCGTCAAGCTAGGCGGCGAGGAGACCCCCATGCGCAAGTTCATGGTCGTGCTGGACGATAGTCGCGAATGCCTTAACGCGATGCGGTTCGCCGCGATGCGGGCCGCCAATACAGGTGGCGGGGTGACCATTCTGTCAGTGATCCCGCCCGATGAGTTTAACCACTGGATCGGCGTTGGCGCCGTGATGCGCGAAGAGGCGCGGGAGCGGATCCATGCGCATTTCGAGGTCTTTGCCAAGTGGATGCGGGACCGGCAAGGCATCGACCCCGACTTGCGCATTCGCGAGGGCGAGCCAGTGGACGAAATCATCGCCGAGGTGCTGGGTGATCCGGAGATCGGCGTGCTGGTGCTTGGCGCGGCGGTCGACAAGAAGGGACCAGGCCCGCTTGTGACCAAGCTGACGCGCAACGCGGGCAGCCTGCCCATTCCGATTACCGTGGTTCCGGGTGACCTCAGCAAGGAAAAGCTTGAGGCGATCACCTGAAGCCGCAGGCACGCGTTCCGCGATTGCGGCGAATCGAGACACGCCCTAGCCTTCGGGTATGACTTATCTTTTTCGCCTTTTGGCCCTGCTTGTCCTTCCCATGCTGCCCGCTCTGCAAGCCGCAGCGCAGTCCGAATTTCCCGTGCAGGACCTGACGACGCCTGAAAAACGGTTCCTTCAGGCCGCGCTCACGCTCGAGGGCCATTACGACGCCCTGCTGGACGGGGCTTGGGGCCCAGCCAGCCGAACGGCGTTGCGCTCTGCACTTCGCGCGCGGGGAAACGCAGGCGCGGACGCGGATGCCGTCGGCGCGATCGCACGGGACGCGGCCCGCATCCTTCGGGACCAGGGCTGGGGCGTTCTGCGCGAATTGGGTGGCCGGGCAAGCTACCTGCTGCCGCTGGGCCAGATGGACACGCGCCCGTCGGGCGAGACTGGCACCGTCTATATTTCCAAAGATGGCATGCTGCGGGCGAGTGACTTTACCTCGGGCCTTGGCGATGCTCAGGCCTTGCACCAGCGCATCCGGACCGGAACGCGGCTGGGCGCGGAGGTCTACGCGCTCGACCGGGACAGCATGCGCGTAACGGCCACGACCTTACGGGAGGGGCGGCGCGTCTACTTGCGGTCGATCAGTTCCGGCGGCGGGCGCTGGGTGTCGCTCTTGGTCGAATGGCAGCCGGACAACGCCGGCGCAGCACGCTCGGCACGTTTGATCGCCGCAAGCTTTCAGCTGGGCGCTCAGGACCTTCCGGTTGCTGGGCGCGGCGCGTTGCGGGCAGCGATGCGAGGCGAGGCCCCCGCCAACCGCCCCGCACCGCAGCCACCAACCGTGCCAGGTGGCGGCAGCGGCCAGGGGCTGGATGCCTTGCTTCAGCAGCTCTTGGCCGAACTTGGACGCGGCAGCGACCCAGCCGATCCCGAAGACATCGCCGAAGAGCAACGCGCTGGCTGGGTCGGGATCGGTTTTTACGTGAACAACACCGACTTCGTCACGCTGACGAGCGTGGTCAAAGCCTGCGGGCGGCGCGGCATGGCGCTTGGCGATGACACCCGCGCACGGCGTCTGGAGGGCGGCGACGCACTCGGAGTGACGCTGCTGACCAGCCGCAAACGCTCGGCCCATTGGCTGCCGGTCAGCGACGCGGGCGTGAACCTATCGGCACGGTCACTGCGCGCAGTGACAGTGGCCAAGGGCGGCTGGCGCACTGGCACGGCGCAGCAAGTGACGCCGCGGCTTCTCGGCACGCTCGACCTTCCCGGTGCGAAAGGGCAGGTTTTTGCGGCCATGACAGCCGGTAAGCGCAACCTGGGCGCACCGATCCTCGATGATCGCGGCGCGGTTATCGGCATTGCGACGGGCGCGCCTGACCTGAGTGGCCTGCCCGACCGCGCGCGCCGCGAGCTGACCCGCGTCTCGGGCATCATGCAGGCGCCCGATCTGCCCGGCGTGCTCGCGCGGTCCGGAATCGCCTTTCAGCGCAGCGCCCCGCCCGCGCGGCTGTATAGGCTTGATCCGGACAAGGCAGTTGTCGCGCTTAAGTGCCGCGCGGGCTGACATAAGCACCGAAGCACCGCGCAGCATTGCAGTGCGGCGCACTACAGTTTAGAACGGTTCCAATCCTTGAAAGTGGCGCTGCGGCGTCGCATGTTACAGGCAACGCTCAGGAGGCTGCCGCCATGTTCATTCAAACCGAATCCACGCCCAACCCCGCAACGCTGAAGTTCTTGCCCGGCCAGACCGTTCTGGACATGGGAACCGCGGATTTTCCGACCCCCGAGGCCGGTGAAAAAAGCCCGCTCGCGCAGCGCATCTTTGGCGTGAACGGCGTGACGGGCGTGTTTTTTGGCACAGACTTTGTCACTGTGACCAAAGATGACGGTGTCGAATGGGACCACGTCAAACCCGCGATTCTTGGCGCCATCATGGAGCACTACCAGTCCGGCGCGCCGGTCATGGCCGATGGGGCCGCGGTGGCCTCGGGCCATGCAGAAGGCGCGGAAGAGGACAAAGTTGTCGTGGGCCAGATCAAGGAACTGCTGGATTCGCGCGTGCGTCCCGCCGTGGCGCAGGACGGCGGCGACATCACCTTCCACGGCTTTGACCGGGGCGTCGTGTATCTTCACATGCAGGGCGCCTGCGCGGGCTGCCCATCGTCCACTTTGACGCTGAAGATGGGGATCGAAAATCTGCTGCGTCACTACATCCCCGAAGTGACCGAGGTACGGCCGGTTGCCGTCTGAGGGCACTGCAACAGGTCGATGTTATTGCGGCGCGCACGTGGTGCGCGCCGCACGCTTTTTGAAGGCGGCCTACTGTCATTGCAGCGACTGCCGCCGGATCACCGGCGCCCCGGTTGCGGCTTTCGGCGCCTACGGCACAGTTCAGATCGTGCCGCCCGTTGCGCCCAAGAGCTTTGTGGCGGGGGTCGAGCGGTGGGCCTGCCCGGCATGCGGCTCGGCATTGGCAGCCACCTATGACTACCTGCCTGACCAGACGTATGTGCCCTTGGGTATCCTCGACAATCCGCCCGCGCCGCAGATGCACTGCCATGCGGAAAGCGCCGTCGCGTGGCTTCACATCGACGACGATCTGCCGCGGCATGGCGCTTCCGGGCGCGGCGCACTGACAGGGTGATGGTGCCAATGGGCAAGACCGATTTCCCGCAAGAACGTGCAAAATGGCCTAAGGTGCTGGCTTTTGATACGTCGGGGCCGTTTGTTTCGGTGTCGTGGTCATTCAACTCCTATGCCGGGGAAACGCGTCACGAGATGGCACGCGGCCAAGCCGAAGCGCTGATACCGCAGGCAGAGCAGGCGTTGCACGCGCATGGTTGGGACTGGGCCGATCTTGACGCCCTTGCCGTTGGCGTTGGGCCGGGGAATTTCACCGGTATTCGGATCGGCGTGTCGGCAGCGCGCGGCCTCGCGCTTGCGCTGAATGTTCCGGTCTTCGGGATCGACGCGTTTCAAGCGGCCTATGGGCACTATAAACCGCCCCCGGGCACATTGATTTCACTGCGGGCGCCGCGCGATATGGCCTATGTCCAAGGGTATGGGACCGGCAGCGCGCCGCAATTCGGATCCGGGCGTCTGATCAATCCGGCAGAGCCGCCGCGCGACCTTCAACTGTCCTTCGGGATGGAGGTGTACGGCTTTGAGGCGCGCAAAATCGCTGATCAGTTTGAGGCCATCGGGAACGACGGTTTTGAACGTGGAAACAAGCTTAATCAGGCGGAGATGGCCGAATTGCTGTACCAAGAGGCCAGAGTTTTCCCACCGCCCCCTGCCCCGCAATATATCCGTGCGCCCGATGCGGCGCCGGCCCGGGATGACGGGCTGCGCTTGCTGTGAGCCCTGATGCGCTGGCCGCGCTGCACGCAGAGGCCTTTGCCCCGCACCGAGGTTGGAGCGCGGCAGAGTTCGAAGCCCTCCTCGCCCGCCCCACAACCGAGCTGATCGAGACGTTCGACGGCTTCCTGATCGCCCAGATCATCCCGCCCGAAGCGGAGATCCTGACAATCGCCGTCGCGCGCAAGGCCCGGCGGCGCGGCACGGCGCAGGCCCTCGTGCGCGATCTGGTCTGGCGCGACGACCTGCGCGCGGTGTTCCTCGAGGTTGCGGCCGACAACACCCCCGCGCGGGCGCTTTATGCGGGCCTAGGCTTTGCGGTGACAGGGCGGCGCGCGGGCTATTACAAGCGCCCGACCGGCCCGGTGGACGCGGTGCTGATGCGATGGGCCAAGGGCGCGCCTCCCGCCGGGTAAGTGCGCGGAATCGGTTGACCCTCCGAGACTATTCGCGCCTAAATGCGTGCCATCTGCTGCGAGGACGGCCCCACGCCTGCACCTCGCCAACAAACACGGGAGACTACAATGACCTTTATGCAAAAATTCCTCGGCTCCGCGGCCGCTCTGGCGCTCAGCGCGGGCGCTGCGCTGGCCGAGCCGGCGCTGATCTTTGACCTTGGCGGCAAGTTCGACAAGTCGTTCAACGAGGCCGCGCACAACGGCGCGACCCGCTGGGCCGAAGAGACCGGCGGCACCTACCGCGAGATCGAGCTGCAGTCCGAAGCCCAGCGTGAGCAGGCCCTGCGCCGCTTTGCCGAGGCCGGCCTGAACCCGATCATCACCATGGGCTTTGCCATGGCCGACCCGCTCGCTTCGGTGGCCGCCGACTACCCCGACACCAAGTTCGTCGCGGTTGACGTGACCTGGCTCGACGCTCCGAACGTGCGCCAGATCGGCTTTGCCGAGCATGAAGGCTCCTACCTCGTCGGCATGATGGCCGCGATGGCGTCCGAGACGGGCACGGTCGGCTTTGTCGGCGGCATGGACATCCCGCTGATCCGCCACTTTGGCTGCGGCTATGCGCAGGGCGTGAAGGCCGTGAACCCCGAAGCGACCGTGATCGCGAACATGACCGGCACGACCCCCGCGGCGTGGAACGACCCGGTGAAGGGCTCCGAGCTGACCAAAAGCCAGATCAGCCAGGGCGCTGACGTGATCTATGCCGCGGCAGGCGGCACCGGCGTGGGCGTCCTGCAGACCGCCGCCGACGAGGGCAAGCTCTCCATCGGCGTGGACAGCAACCAGAACTACCTGCACCCCGGTTCGGTCCTGACCTCGATGCTCAAGCGCGTGGACGTCGCCGTCTATGACGCGATGAAGGCGGGCACCGATCTTGAGACGGGCGTGTTCAACATGGGCCTCGCCGAAGAGGGCGTCGGCTATGCACTGGATGAGTTCAACGCGTCGCTGGTCAGCGCCGAGATGAAAGCTGCGGTTGACGCGGCACGCCAGCAGATCATCGCGGGCGAGCTGAAGGTCGAAGCCTACTACACCAACGACAGCTGCCCGGTTCTGGACTTCTGATCGTCAGCTGACAGTCGAAAAGAGGCCGCGCCGATTACTCGGCGCGGTTTTTTTGTTCCCGCATCCTAGTTCGACCAATGCGCCTTGAGGTGTGCTGCAAAGGCGTCCGGCCTCTCGCAAAGCCCCCAGTGGCCGACCCCTTCCTCGATCTTGAGCGGGAGACCCCAACGTTCGCTGAACCGCCGCGCGTATTTCGTCGGCACGTACGGATCGTCGTCGCCCCAGAGGATCAGTCCGCGGGGCGCGATGGGCGAGAAGTCCATCGACCATTGGCTCGTATCCTTGGCCGATCGGTAAAGGCGCAGGACGGCGCGCTTCATATGGCCGTCGATCTGCTGAACCTCATGGGCGGCAATATCACGTGGCATCCCGACACTAACCAGCTCTTTTTCAAAGGCTTTGGGCCCGCCAAACGCCATGGCGAGCTCGCCCAGAAGCGGGGTTTGCCAAATGCGGGCCATCTTGTGCCAATCGAAGCTGGGTTCAGGCGCGGCGTTAATCACTGTCCACGTCTTGATGGCTTCGGGTCGATTCAGCGCCGCTTGCGCCGAGATCGGCGCGCCCCAATCGTGACCGACGATGTGTAGCGGGCCGTGCGCGGCGACGGTTTCGGTGACCAGGTCGGTCGCCCAATCCACATAAGCCGCCTGCGTTGCCGGGAAGGCGCCGTGTGCCGACCCATCAAACCCGGGCATGGTCGGGGCGATGTAGTCGCTGTCTTTCAAGCCAAGCGCCGCGATGAGCGGTGTCCACATAAAGCTGGTGTCGGGAACCCCGTGGATGAAGAGAATCATCATTGTGCCTGCCTTTGACCAATGCCGCTGGGCGAAGCGTAGCCGTTTCCACCCGCACGCGCAGGGCTTTGTGCCCGTGGGCGGCCAATTCGGTGCCTCGCGCGCACCCCGCGCCTTGCAAAGCGTCAGGTGACCCGCGGGTCCGAAATTCCGTTTCGTCAGGACTCGTCAAACCCGCTAAGCTCTGCAATCTTGTTTCAAAATGTCAGGCGGGGAAGAGCGGATGCCGGAACAGGCGCCAGCCATCGAACTCAAGGGAATCTCCAAGGCCTTCGGGCCGGTGCAGGCGAACAAGGATATCTCGATCCGCGTGATGCCCGGCACGATCCACGGGATCATCGGCGAGAATGGCGCGGGCAAGTCGACGCTGATGAGCATCCTTTACGGCTTCTACAAGGCCGATAAGGGCGAGATTTTCATCGCGGGCCAGAAAACCAGCATCCCCGACAGCCAGGCTGCCATTGCGGCAGGCATCGGCATGGTGTTCCAGCATTTCAAGCTGGTGGAGAATTTCACCGTGCTCGAGAACATCATCCTCGGGGCCGAGGATGGCGGGCTGCTGCGCCCCAGCCTCTCCAAGGCGCGCAAGTCGCTGGTGGAACTGGCGCGCGAATACGAATTGAACGTGGAGCCGGATGCGCTGATCGAGGATATCGGCGTCGGCATGCAGCAGCGGGTTGAGATCCTCAAGGCGCTCTACCGGCAGGCCGACATCCTGATCCTCGACGAGCCGACGGGCGTGCTGACCCCGGCAGAGGCCGATCAGCTGTTCCGCATCCTCGGGCGGCTGCGCAGCGAGGGCAAGACGATCATCCTGATCACCCACAAGCTGCGCGAAATCATGGAGATTACCGACACCGTCAGCGTGATGCGCCGCGGGGAGATGACCGCGACGGTCAAGACGGCAGAGACGTCGCCCGAAGAGCTGGCCGAGCTGATGGTGGGCCGCAAGGTGCTGTTGCGCGTGGACAAGGTTCCGGCAAGCCCCGGCGATGTGGTGCTGGACGTACAGGGCCTGCGGGTTGTTGACGCGCAGGGGGTCGAGCGGCTCAAGGGCATCGACCTGCAGGTGCGGGCGGGCGAAATTCTTGGCATTGCTGGTGTCGCGGGCAACGGCCAGTCGGAATTGCTCGAAGTGCTGGGCGGCTATGCGGATGCCACGGGCTCGGTCCGCGTGAACGGGCAGGAAATTGGCCTGACGGGCCGCAGCGCCAACGGCCGCACCCGCCGCGCGCGGGGCATCGCCCACGTGCCCGAGGACCGGCAGCGCGAGGGTCTCATCATGGACTTTGCCGCGTGGGAGAACACCGCGTTCGGCTATCACCGCGAGGGCGTCTACCGCTCGGGCATCCTTAGCAACAACGCGGCGATCAAGGCTGACACGCAGGCCAAGATGGACCGCTTCGACGTGCGCCCCCCGAACCCGCGACTTGCCGCCAAGAATTTCTCGGGCGGCAACCAGCAAAAGATCGTTCTGGCCCGCGAGATTGAACGCAACCCCGACCTGTTGCTGGTGGGCCAGCCAACCCGCGGTGTGGACATCGGCGCGATCGAGTTCATCCACCAGCAGATCGTGGCCCTGCGCGACGCGGGCAAGGCGATCTTGCTGGTCTCGGTCGAGCTGGAAGAGATCCTGGGCCTGTCGGACCGCGTGGCGGTCATGTTCGACGGGCAGATCATGGGCATCCGCGACGCGGGCGCGACCGACGAGAAGGAACTGGGCCTGATGATGGCCGGCATCACCGACACCGACCGGCCCCATTCGGTAGCAGAGATTGAAGCCAACCTCGCCCATGTGGGCGACACGCGGGAGGTCTGAGCGATGGACGTCATGCCAAAATGGGCCGAGGTTGTTCTGGTCCCCTTGCTCTCGCTGCTGATCGCGGGCGTGCTGTCGGCGCTGGTGATCCTTGCCATTGGCGAGGACCCGGTGGAAGCCGTGCGCCTCATGGTGACCGGCGCGCTCGGCAGCACTTATGGCTGGGGCTATACGCTGTATTACGCGACGAACTTCATTTTTACGGGCCTCGCCGTGGCGGTGGCCTTTCACGCGGGCCTGTTCAACATCGGCGGTGAGGGACAGGCCATGCTGGGGGGCCTTGGGGTGGCTTTGGTTTGCCTTTACATCCCCTGGCCGCATTGGAGTGTTGCGCTGATTGCCGCGACGCTTGGCGCGGGGCTGTTCGGCGCGATCTGGGCAGCCATTCCGGGTTATTTGCAGGCGGCGCGGGGCAGTCACGTGGTGATCACCACGATCATGTTCAACTTCATCGCCTCCTCGCTGATCATCTTTGTCGTGAACAACTACCTCAAGCCACGCGGCTCACAGGATCCGGCCTCGGCCTCCTTTCCAGAGGCGACGCATCTGCCAACCCTGCACGAGATGCTGGCCCCCATCGGGATCAGTTTTTCCAAGGCCGCCCCCGCAAACGTGTCGCTTCTGGTGGCGCTGGTGGCCTGCGTACTGGTGTGGCTCCTGATCTGGCGCACGCCACTGGGCCTTGAGATCCGAAGCTTTGGCAAGTCGCAGCGCGCGGCGCAATATGGCGGGATCGGCGCGGTGCGGATCACGATGATCGCCATGATCATCTCGGGCGCGCTGGCGGGCATGATGGGCATCAACAACGTCATGGGCGAGGCCGAGCGGCTGGTCCTGAACGCGACCGAAGGCGCGGGTTTCATCGGCATTGCGGTCGCGCTGATGGGGCGGAACCATCCCGTTGGTATCGTGCTTGCGGGCCTGCTGTTTGGCTTTTTGGTGCAAGGCGGGGCAGAGCTCGCGCTTTGGACCTCGATCCCGGTACAGCTGATCATTGTCATTCAGGCCCTGGTGATCCTGCTGACGGGCGCGCTCGACAACATGGTAAGACTGCCGCTTGAGCGGGTATTTCTGGCCTTGCGCCGCACGGCGGAGCGAATGTGATGGCTGCCGCAACACAGACCGCAGATGACGTGGCCGAGGATATCGGCTTTGCCTTGTCCTGCCTTCGCAGCGACATGGTGCCGCTCAATACGTTTAAAGAAACGCTTATGAAGATCATCGCACAGTCCGACGTGGACGCTATCCCGGCTTGCGCCTTTGACCTTCTGGACGTGCAGGACCGGCTCGACATTAGCAGAGACGTTCGTTTGCCCAAGCATGTCAGCTTCCCGAAATTCCTGACGGACCAGCGGATCGACGCGCTTATCGGTCTGCAGCTTGAGCAGCGGGCATGGCAAGAAAACCTTTCGAACATCTCTGATAAGCGCGCGGCGAAGGCCCTAGAGGCCTGTCCAGAGGTGCGCGCGCGGTTTGAACGCCTGTTTGGAGAAGGCACCTAGATGGAATTTCTGACACTCATTCAGCTGCTTGATTCCACAGTGCGTCTGGCCACGCCGCTGCTGCTTGCCTGCCTTGCAGGCCTCTTTTCGGAGCGCGCCGGGATTTTCGACATCGGGCTTGAGGGCAAGATGCTGGCGGCGGCCTTCATGGCGGCGGCGATCGCAGCGGTTTCGGGCTATGCTTGGGTCGGCCTTCTGGCGGGGATCGGCGCGTCCCTGATGCTGAGCGCGCTGCACGGGGTGACGTCGATCACCTTCCGGGGCAACCAGCTGATCTCGGGCGTGGCGATCAACTTTCTGGCCGCCGGTCTGACGGTACTTGTCGCGCAGAACTGGTTTAGCCAAGGTGGCCGCACGCCGTCGCTTTCGGATGCCGCGCGGTTTAGCCCGGTTGAGCTGCCATTTGCCGAGGCGGTGGCGGATGTGCCGTATCTGGGGCCAGTCTATTCAGAGCTTTTGTCGGGCCATTACATCCTGGTCTATATCGCCTTTGCAGCCGTGCCGCTGACCTGGTGGATCCTTTTTCGCACGCGGTTCGGCCTGCGCCTGCGTGCCGTGGGAGAAAACCCGGCGGCGGTAGACACGGCGGGCGTGTCGGTGATTAGCCTGCGTTATGCTGCCGTGGCGATCTGCGGCGTACTTTGCGGGATCGCGGGGGCGTATCTGTCAACGGCGCTGCAGCCAAACTTCATCAAGGACATGAGCGCGGGCCGCGGGTTCATCGCGCTGGCCGCGCTGATCTTTGCCAAGTGGCGGCCGTGGTACGCGCTTTATGCCTGCCTGCTCTTTGGCCTTTTCGGCGCGCTCGAGACGCGGCCCGACGTGGTCACGGCGCTGACCGGCATGCGGGTTCAGGGCCAACTGCTGAGCGCCTTGCCGTACATCATGACCGTCGTGATCCTCGCTGGGTTTGTGGGCAAGGCGATCCCGCCCCGCGCGGGCGGCGAGGCCTATGTGAAAGAACGATAGGGCCAGTTTTCGGGCCACGATAAGATCAGTGTGCTGCGCGGCAGCGTGACGTCTTGATTTCACGCAGCGGTGCATCCTAACACTGGGTATGCAAGTCTTCCTGCCCATTGCCGAGGTGTCGGTAAACGCCTTTCTCCTTTTGGGGCTGGGCGGGCTGGTGGGCGTCCTGTCGGGCATGTTTGGCGTGGGCGGCGGGTTTCTGATGACGCCGCTGCTGTTCTTCATCGGGATTCCACCCGCCGTAGCTGTTGCGACCGAAGCCAACCAGATCGTCGCGTCGTCCTTTTCCGGCGTGCTGGCGCATTTGCGGCGCAAGACGGTGGACCTCAAGATGGGCACGGTCCTGCTGATCGGCGGGCTTGTCGGCGCGGCGCTTGGCGTGGTCCTGTTCAACTACCTCAAATCGCTGGGGCAGGTCGATCTGCTCGTTCGGCTTTGTTATGTCGTGTTCCTCGGCGTGATCGGCTCGCTGATGTTCGTGGAAAGCCTGAACGCGATCCGCAAGGTGCGCAGTGGTGCCCCGATGCCGATGCGCAAGAAGCACGGCCTGATCCACAGATTGCCGTTCAAGATGCGGTTCCGGGTGTCGGGGCTTTATATCTCGGTGATCCCGCCGCTGCTGGTTGGCCTCAGCGTGGGCGTTCTGGCTGCGATCATGGGCGTCGGCGGCGGCTTCATCATGGTGCCCGCGATGATCTACCTGCTGGGCATGCCGACCAAGGTTGTTGTCGGCACGTCGCTTTTTCAGATCATCTTTGTCACCGGCTTTACCACGCTGCTGCACGCCACAACGAACTACACCGTGGACGTGGTGCTGGCGGTTCTGCTGCTGGTCGGCGGGGTGATCGGCGCGCAGATCGGCACGCGGATCGGGGTACGCATGAAAGCGGAGCAGTTGCGCATTTTGCTGGCGATGATGGTGCTGGCGGTCTGCGGCAAGCTGGCCTTTGACCTTCTGGTAATGCCGAGCGAGCTCTTCTCGCTTGGTGCGGCGGAGGGGCATTGATGCGCTGGCTGATCGCACTCCTCGTGATGGTTCAGACCGCCTGGGCCGAAGAGGTCGTGCTAGGCCTGAGCCAGGACGAGGTGGCGATCACAGCGACCTTTGACGGCTCTGACGTGCTGATCTTCGGCGCTGTGAAGCGCGAGGCCCCTATCCCCGACGGACCGCCGTTGGGTGTGGTGATCACACTTTCCGGCCCGTCAGAGCCGGTGATGGTGCGCCGCAAGGACCGCCGTTTCGGGATCTGGGTGAATACAGACGCGGTAGAGGTTGACCTCGCGCCGTCTTTTTACGCCATCGTGACCTCGGCGCCACTTAGCGAGGTGCTGACTGAGACGGAAGATCTGCGCCACAAGATCACCATCCCTCGGGCGATCCGCTCCGTTGGGGCGCCGATGGACATCACGGACGCCGCGCTTTTTTCCGATGCGCTGATCCGGATACGCACCGCGTCCGAGCTTTATCAACTGGTCGAAGGCGGGGTGGACGTGGACCAACAGACGCTGTTTCGCACCTCTGTCCGCTTGCCCGCCGCCTTGACAGAAGGGGCCTACAGCACGCGGATTTTCCTGACGCGCGAGGGCGCTGTCGTCTCGCGCTATGAGACGGTGATCGACGTGCGCAAGGTCGGGCTGGAGCGGTGGCTTTATGCGCTTAGCCGCGAGCAGCCACTGATTTACGGTCTGATGTCGCTGGCCATCGCGATTGCCGCCGGGTGGGGCGCGTCGGCGGCGTTTTCGCTTTTGCGGCAGTAGCGGTTTCGGACCGGCTTCGCCTGGTCCGACGGACTGGGGGGCCAGCCCCCCAGACCCCCCGGGATATTTGAAACCCAAAGAAGGGGGGCGTCGGCTTTATGGGGCGGCGAGGCTTGGCGTGCGTAGGGTGCGCATTTACTGCGCACCGTCCTCCAGCGACAGAGGCGCGGCCGGGGCGTGCAGGTCGGCAACGCTGAGCGGCTGGGTCGGTTTGGCCAGCATGTTGCGCGTGACCCAGATCAGGCGGTCCTGCGCGCGGGTGATGGCAACGTAGGCGAGGCGTTTCCACAGAGGCTGTCCGGCCTCCGACCGGCCCATGCGGGCGGCGACGAACAGGTCGGGGGCAAAGACCTGCACCGTGGGCCACTGGCTGCCTTGCGCCTTGTGGATAGTGACCGCCGCGCCGTGCAGGAAGGTCGCGCCCATGCGGGCGGCAAAGGGGATGAAGGGTTCTTCCTCGTCCGGTTTCTCGATCTTGACGATAGAGGCGGCGCTGAGGCGCGGGTCTTCGGCGCCCATCACGTGCAGGCGGGAGAACCCCGGCTTGCGCCCTTCCCCCAGAAAGATGACCTGCGCGCCTTTCACCAGCCCACGCGCCTCGAGGTCGAGCCGTTTCTTGCGGTGTTTCAGGGGCAGCTCGATCCCGTCGCAGATTAGCGGCTCGCCCTCGATCAGCGCGTCTTCGGGCGCGCCATAGACCGAGCGGAACGCGTGTATCAGGCGGATGCGCGTGGCGTTGCGCCAGACAAGGCAGGGCGAGCGGGCCATCAGGTCCACCTCCACCCGTTGGCCCCAGACGACGCGGTCGTCCTTTTGCGCGGCCTCTTCGACCATGCGTTCGAAGTGGTGGAATTCCAGTGCCGGGTCCGCCAGCGCATGGGCCAGATCAAGGATCGGGTTGCCAGCGTCCTGACGGTGGATGCGGTTCAGGGTCAGCACGCGCGGCGCCGGCAGCTTGTCGAAGACCATCGCACCGGACTGGTTCACCGGGGCAAGCTGGGCCGGATCGCCAAAGAGCAGCAGCGTCGGGAAGATCTCCTTCAGGTCCTCGAACTGGCGGTCGTCCAGCATCGAAGCCTCGTCGATGAAGCCGATGTCGAGCGGATCCTCGCGCCGTTTCCAGCCGGTGATGAAGTCACTGCCGCGCAGTCCTGCGGCGGCGAGCGCGCCGGGGATCGACTTGTTGGTCTGATAGAAGGCGTGGGCGCGGTCCAGCGCCTCGTCCGTCAGCCCTTCGATGCTCGGGCGTTCCCCCTGTCCCGCCAGCCACTCGGCGATCTTTTCGTATTCGGGGTCATAGACCGGCGTGTAGAGGATACGGTGGATCGTCGTCGCTGGCACGCCGCGCAGGCGCAGCACGCTCGCCGCTTTGTTGGTCGGAGCGAGGATCGCCAGCGTGCGTTTGTCGCGGCGCTTGCGGGATTCGTAATCGCCCGACACCACCTCGACACCCGCCCCTTCAAGCGCCTTGTAAAGCTCGGCCAGCAGCAGCGTCTTGCCCGAGCCCGCCTTGCCCGTCACCGCCATGACAGAGCTCTTGCCCTCCTTTGGCGGGGTCAGCAGCGCGTCGTCCAGATCGACCCCCGCACTGCGCAGCACCTCAGCCACCGCGTCATAGGCGGTGGCTTGATCATCGGAAAACTGCAGCGCGGGAAGGGTCATGGCGCGACCCTATGCCGGGCCGCGCGCAAGGGCCAGAGGGTCAGGCCGTCGCTGCGAGCGGCGCGGTGGCCTCGGCACCGAAGGACCGGTCGAACCAGCCGCGCGAAACGGCAGGGTCAATGCCCGCCCGGGCCGCCACGCGGGCCGCGGCGCCATCCTCGAAATGCCACAAGCCAACGCTGATCTGGTCACGCCCTGTCCCCACGCTGCCCAGGATATCCGGGGACGAACCGATCATGCGGTAGATGCGCACCATGCGGGCATCAAAGACCCCGACGAAGTGATCCACGCCAAAATTCTGCATGATCTCGCCCCCGCCCAGCATCAGCGCCGCGGCGACATGGCTGCCCGCGCTGCGCGACAGGCAAAAGCGCGTGCATTCCCAGATCTTGCCCGAGCGGATCGACCCGCCGCCCATCGCGTGGGCAAAATGCTCGTTGACCATCGTGCGGCCCGTAGTCGGTAAAAAGCGCATGGAGCCGCCATGGGTGCCGTCGGGCTGTTCCCAGATCACGTAAAGCGGGTTCAGATCGTCATACTGGTCGCGCTCGTGCCCCTTGGCATCCACGCTGACCTCCCAGCCGAGGCGGGTTTTGAACTGGTCGGCGCGGTCCTTGAACATGGTGTCGGCGAGCAGGGGAAACGCGTGCAGGTCGCGGGCATAAACGTAGCGCAGCATATGAAGAACTCCTTGTCTGATCGCACGGCACGGCAACCATGCGTTGAAGGAACTCTACC
>JBCBCP010000044.1:0-26120 GCA_038530575.1 Pseudomonadota bacterium | reverse complement strand
TTCAAGCACATTCTGCTGCCCGTCTGGCTCGCCGCGTACAAGTACAACGGCAAATCCTACCGCTTTGTCGTGAACGGGCGCACCGGCAGGGTCCAGGGCGAACGGCCGTGGTCCGCATGGAAAATTGCCGTGGCCGTGATGATTGGCGCGGCTCTTGCCGCCGGTATCGGCTACGCGGTAGCCATATCGCAATGAACCTGACCGATGCCCTCACCGCCCGCTTTTCCTGCCGCGCTTATAAACCGGATCCAATACCGCGCGACGTAATTGACGCCATCGTGGACGATGCCCGCCGCACGCCCAGCTGGTGCAACGCCCAGCCGTGGCAGCTGACCATCACCGAGCGGGAGACGGACGCTTTTCGCGACGCGCTTTACGCGCATGCAATGTCAAGCGCTCCGGCACCTGACCTTGACTGGCCCAAAGGCTACCCCGGCGTCTATGGCGAGCGCCGCCGCACCTGCGGCTGGCAGCTTTACGAGGCTGTCGGGGTCGAAAAAGGGGACCGCGCGGCCTCTGCCCGCCAGATGATGGAAAACTACCGCCTGTTCGGCGCCCCGCACGTGGCGCTTGTCACCTCCCCAGCCGAGCTTGGACCCTATGGCGCCATGGATTGCGGCGGGTTTGTCACGGCCTTCTGCCTCGCCGCCACAAGCCGCGGCGTCGCAACCATCCCGCAGGCCGCCATCGCCGCCTACGCGCCTTTTGTACGCGACTGGTTCGGGTTGCCCGAAGACCGGCTGCTGCTTTGTGCGATCTCGTTCGGCTACGCAGACCCCGATGCACCCGCCAACGCCTTCCGCACTGAACGTGCCAGCGCCTCAGACATCGCGGAGTACCGATGAGGGCGCTGCTGCAACGCGTGAGCGAGGCCGCCGTGCGTGTGGACGGCGCGGTGGTAGGCGAGACGGGGCCGGGCCTGCTAATCCTTGCCTGCGCCATGCCTGGCGATGATCTGGACACCGTGCGTAAACTGGCCGCCAAGATCGCCAAGCTGCGCCTCTTCAAAGACGAGGCGGGCAAGATGAACCTCAGTCTCACAGATGCCGGCGGCTCGGCGCTTGTGGTCAGCCAGTTCACACTTGCTGCCGACACCTCGCGCGGCAACCGCCCCGGCTTTTCCGGCGCATTGAGACCGCCAGAAGCCGAAACACTTTACCTCCAGCTGGCACATGCGCTCAAAGACCTGAACATTCCCACCCAAACGGGTCAGTTCGGCGCGGACATGGCCGTATCGCTGACCAATGACGGCCCCGTCACAATCTGGCTCGACACGGACGGCTAAGCGCCACGCCCTTGCCCCGAATCCCCGATCCGGCCCAAGCTTGCGCCAAGCGGCGCGCATATCGGGCCGCATTCGGGAGGAAAATCAATGTTCAAAGCCCTTAAGGCCGCGCTACCAGCGGCCCTTACCTGCTGTGCTCTGAGTGCCAGTGCCGACGAATACAAACGCGAACTGCTCGTTCCCGGCTCCAATTTCCACGGCGTGCACGGCATCACCGAAGGTCCGGACGGGCAGCTTTACGTGGGCTCCGTCGTTGGCGCGGCCACCTATTCCGTGGCCCCGGAAAGTGGCGCTGTGGCAACGCACATTCCCGCACCAATGGGTATGGCGGATGATCTGGAATTCGGCCCCGATGGCAGCCTTGCCTACACTGCCTATCTCGCGGGTATGCTGCACCTTCGCCGCCCCGATGGAACCATCGACACGGTGGCGACCGGCCTTCCGGGTCTCAACTCGCTGGCCTGGACGTCCGAAGGCCGCCTTTTTGCCACGCAGGTTTTCCTCGGCGACGCGCTTTACGAGATAGACCCAACCGGCGCACAAGCCCCGCGCAAGATCATGGAAGGCATGGGCGGTCTCAACGGATTTGACTTCGGACCTGACGGCCGCCTTTACGGCCCGCTCTGGTTCAAGGGGCAGGTTGTCGCCGTCGATGTAGACGCAGCGACGCTTGAAGTGGTCGCCGACGGCTTCAAGATCCCGGCTGCTGCGAATTTCGACAGCAAGGGAAACCTTTACGTCGTCGATACCGCGCTGGGCCAGGTCCTGCGCGTGGATGTTTCGACCGGTGACAAAACACTTGTCGCCGAAGTGCCGAACGCCATCGACAACCTGGCGCTCACCAAAGATGACCGGCTCTTTATTACGAACATGGCGGACAATGGCGTCTACGAGATCGACACCGAGACCGGCGGTGTCCGCACCCTCACCGAAGGCGAGCTGTCCATGCCTGGCGGCCTCGCGCTCTGGTCCGATGACGGGACGGACACGCTCTATGTCGCCGATCTGTTCGCGTATCGCGGCGTTAATCCCGGCACTGGCGCCGTGACCGACTTTCTGCGCATGCAGGCCGACACGCTGGAATACCCGTTCAACGTCAGGGCCAGCGAAAACCATGTCATCCTCACGAGTTGGTTTACCGGCACCGTGCAAAAGGTGGATCGCGCCACTGGTCAGAGCGAAGCGATGTGGCACGGCTTTGCCGCACCTCATGACGCGCTTGAACTCCCAGACGGCAGCGTCGTCGTCGCCGAACTCGCCCTTGGCCAGCTCACCCGCGCTACGGGCGAAGGCGAAGACGAACGCACCGCAATTGCCACCGGCCTTGCTGGCCCGCTGGGCCTCGCGCCCGCAGGGGACGACGCAGTCTACCTGACCGAGATCGCCGGTGTGCTCAGCCGCATTGATCTCGCCACCGGAGAAAAGACCGTGATTGCGACCGGCCTTGCGCTGCCCGAAGGACTGGACGTGACGCCCGATGGTATGATCGTTCTGGCGGAAGCAGCGCTGCAACAGGTCGTGAAAATCGACCCCACCACAGGCGACAAGACCGTGATCGCAAGCGAGCTGCCCATCGGCCTTCCCGGCCTTGAAGGCCTGCCGCCCAGCTACATCCCAACCGGCATTGCGGCAGGGTCTGATGGCGCAATCTACGTCAGCTCGGACCTTGAAAACGCAATCTACAAGCTCACGCCGTAGCGCGGCGCGCGAAAGGGGGGGCGGGTGGGCGACGTTCGCGCAGCGGACAAGTCCACGCCGCCGCCCTTACGGCTCGCGGAAGGCCTCGCGCGACTTGTAAAGAGGCTTCATCAGGTACTGCAATACCGTCTTCGACCCGGTGTGAAGCTCGACAGACCCCTGCATGCCGGGTCGCATCTCAACGCTGCGCTGCCGGTCGGTTAGTGCATCCGTGTCGACACTGACAACCACCTTGAAATGCGGCTCCGCCTCCGGCCCGCGCGCTGTCTCGTCCCGGAACACGTCTGCCGAAACCAACTGCACCGTGCCCTTGAGCGTACCGAAGATGGTGTAGTCATACGCGCTCAGCTTAATCGTTGCGTCCTGGCCAGCACGTACGCCTGCAATGTCCTCTGGTTTCACACGCGCCTCGACAAAAAGCTCCTCATCAAGGGGGATGATTTGCAGGATTTCCTGCCCGGGCCGCACCACACCGCCGATGGTCGTCACTTGCAGGTTGTTCACGATCCCCCGCATCGGCGCGCGAAGCACCGTGCGGGTCAGCTGGTCCTGGCTGGCCTTCAGCGCCTGGCTCAGCGTTCCGATCTCGCGCAGGGTCTCGCTATAGGCTTCCGCGCGTTCAAGTTCGGTCTGGGTCATGATCTCGTCCAGCCGGATACGCGCATCGGCATAGGCCTTGCGCGCCCGCGTGACCTCGATCAGCGCCACGATGTTGCGCTCCAGCAGATCCTCCAGAAGCTCTTTTTCCTGCGTCGCCTCGTCAAGCACGGCCGTCGCGCCCTCGCGCCGGCTTACATAATCGGACTGCCGCGCCTGGAGCAGCGCGCGTTCGGACGTGTAGATACCGGGGGCCGCCAGCCTTAGCGGCTCGGGCACTTTGAAATCGAACTGGCCCGCCAGTTCTGCCTCCAGACGCAAGCGCCGCACTTCGAGCGCGGCAATTTGCTCGCCCAGATCGTCCACGGCGCTGCGAAATTGCGTGCCATGCAAGCGGGCCAGCACAGCACCTTTTTCAACCACATCGCCCTCGGCCACGGCCAGTTCGGCCAGAATGCCCCCTTCCAAGTTCTGAATGATCTGCGGACGGGACGAGGAAATCATCGAGCCTTCGGCGCGCACGATCTCGTCGACCCAGGCAAAGGCCGCCCAGAGGACAAAGACCAGAACCGCCCCCGCGCTCAGCCAGACAACGGCCGACGGCCCGCGCATCCCTTGCCCAAGCTGGGCGGTCAGGTTGGTCGCAGGCACGCTCATGCAATGGCCCCTTTCAGCGGTACGGGCAGCGCCGATTTGCCGATATGTGCCAGTACCTGATCGCGTGGCCCATCCACCATCATGCGCCCGTTCTGCAGAACAAGGCTACGCGATGTCAGCGACAGGATCGGCACCCTGTGCGTGGCGATGATAGCCGTGCGGCCCTCCATCCATGTGCCCAGACGGTCGACAAGCGCGGATTCCAGCGCCTGATCCAGCGCCGCCGTCGGCTCGTCCAAAAGGCATACCTTGGGGTCCTGCAGCCACAGACGGGCCCAGCCGATAGACTGGCGTTGACCAATGCTCAGACCCGCGCCGCCGTCAAGAATGTCGAGGTCGAGGCCCTTGTGATGCGCGCGGACATAATCGCCCAGCCCCGCAAAGTCGAGCGCGGCCATCAGCCGGTCGTCATCGCGTTCCAGCAGCGTCAGGTTCAAGTTGTCGCGCAGGCTGCCCTGAAACAGGCGCACATCCTGGCCCAGATAGCCGATCAGACGACGCAGATCGCGCGGTTCGATCTGGGCCATATCGGTGCCGTCGATCATCACGCGGCCCGCGCTTGGCGCATACAGCCCGCTCAGCAGTTTTAGCAGAGACGACTTGCCCGACCCGTTTGCACCCAGCACCGCAACGCGCTGGCCCGGCAGGATCTTGGCGCCCGGAATGTCGAGGATCGGCGCGCCGTCGTCCTCATAGCGGAACGTGACCTCGCGCAGCTCGAACGATCCCTCAAGCACTTCGCGCCGCAGATAGCTGCGCCCGGCTTCGGCGTCTTGCGGCGCGTCGGCAACCGCGTCGAGCCCGTCAAGCGCCGCCTTCACATTGCCCCAACGTGCAAACGTGCCGGCCAACTGCGTGAGCGGGCCCAGCGTCCGGCCGGTCAGGATGCCCACAGCGATGATCGAACCGACGGTGAATTGCCCGGCAAAAACCAGGTAGGTGCCCGCGATAACGGCAGCCACATAGGTCGCCTGCTGCATGCCCTGTGACCAGAAGGTCAGAACAGAGGCCAGCGTGCGCTGTTCGGAGGATTTCATCGCGCTCAGCGTCGTCAACTCGGTCCACAGGCGCATCACCCGATCCTCGGCGCGCTGTGTCTTGACCGTATCACGCTCGAAAATCACCTCGTGCAGCAGCCGCGAGGACCGCGCGGCAGAGCCTTGGGTTTCCTGTGTCAGCGCCAGCATCCGCTTTTGCAGAAAGAACCCCGGGATCACCATCAAGAGCGCCCCGGCGATCAGCACCCATACGACCGGCCCCGCGATGGACGCGACCAGCAGCAGGAAGACAAAGATAAAGGGGATGTCCGCAATCGTGCCGATGGTCGAGGCTGTAAAGAACTCGCGTACCGAGCCAAATTCGCGCATCGCGTTGAAGGTCATGGCGGGCGACTGGCCCTTGAGGTCGGACCTTGTTCCCAGAACTCGCTGCATCAGCAGGTCAAGCACGGTCAATTCGATCTGCCGCCCCGCGCCGTCCATCAGCCGCGCGCGGGCGATCTTAAGGAACGCCTCCATCAGCAGGGCCAACGCGGCACCGGCGGCCAGCACCCAAAGCGTCGCTTCGGACTGGTGCGGGATCACCCGGTCGTAAACCTGCAGCGAAAACAGTGCGACCGCGATCGCCAGAAGATTGGCGACGAAAGAGCCAAGCGCGATCTCGATCAGCTGCCGCTTGAAGCGGTGGAACTGGCCCCAGAACCAATGCGGCCGCTTCTCTACGCTTTTGTGCGTCTCCGCCACTCGCGCCAGCGGCGCTTCGGCCCGCACAATCAGCCCGGCAAAGAAGGGCGCGAATTCGTCGATGGCCACCTGCGCGCGGTTATCGGTGCAGGTCGTGTCGTAGATGATCAGATCGCCGCGCGACTGGCCCAGCACCAGCACCACCTGGCCGGACGTCATATAGGCCAGCGCGGGCCAGTGATCTGCTGTCAGGTGCGGAACGCTGGCCACCTGGGTCACGCAGCCCGCAGCCTCAAGCCCAGCGGCAATCGCAGCGGCCTCGACATCATCGCGCGCGCCTGCATGGGTCGCGCGCCGCATCGCCTCGAGCACATCATCGCGCAACGTGTCCACGCCCAGAAGTCCGGCATAGACAACGCCCAGATCGGCGCGCGCGCGCAGGCGGTCCTCGTGCCGGTTGGAATTGTCGGCCTTAGGCGTCTCTGGCGCCGCAGCGGCCATCTTGGCGCGCCCGTTGGTGATGGTCAGCGTGAAGGGCGATTTCTGGGTCATATCGCGTTCCCCTCGGCCAGCACGCCCTGCAGTCTGGCGATCTCGATCTCGAGCCGCTTCACCTCGAATTTCAGCGTGATTTCGGCGGCTTGCCGTGCGGCAAAGGTTTCGTAGACCCCGACCACATCCATCACCTGACGGCGCCCCGCGCCGTATTGCGCCTGAAAGAGGTCAAGGTTGGCCTTGGCCTGCCCCGTCAGGCCGCGCGCCTCTGACGCCTGGCGGCGCGTGGCCGCAAGCTGACTGTCCAGCCGTGCAAGCCTGCGTGCGGCATCTTCGGTTGCCTGCGCAACCTGGCGGTTCGCGGCCTCCTTGGCCTCTTCGATGGCCCGCAGCCGCGCTGGAGTGCCAAGGCCCAGCTGCGCCCCGCCCACGTTCAGCGCGAGGTTGCCGCCTTCGCCCACGGTCCCGCCGACCGACACGCCGGGCAGCGCGCCGCCACGTTCAATCGCCGCCTCGGCCACCGCGCGGGTCCGCTCGGCCCCCGCCTTGGTCACCGTCAGGGGCTGCGCCGTGTTCACGTTCACCGCCAGATCAGGCACCCCGCGCACCTCGCCAAGGGGTTTTGCGGCCATCGCATTCAGCTCCGCCAGCGCGGTGCGTTCGGCTTCGGACGCCGCATCCCGGCGCGACCGGATCTCGGCCAGCTTGGCGCGGATGATGTTGAGATCGGACATGTCGGATACGCCGCCCCGGACACGCTCGGACATGATATACTCGAAATGCTGCATGTCCTTGAGAACGCTTGTGTTCAGCGCCGCCGTCTCGCGCCCCTCGACCGCGGTCAGGTAAAGGCCAAGCGCCTCGGCCACGCGGTCGTTGGTGTCCTGGCTCAGCGCAACCGCGGCCACCTCGACATCCGCCTTGGCAAAGGCGCGTTCACCTTTCTTGCGGCCATTGTCGAAAATCACCTGGTCGACAACAATTTGCGCGACAACAGACGACAGTGAGGTCAGGCTGATCTGCGGGCCGAGCGTTGGAAGCCAGTTCTTGGATGCCGCTTCGGCCCTGAGCCGTGCGGCGCGCAATTCGGCCTCGGCCGCGCGGGAATTTGCGGCCAGCACAGCGCCCGACACTTCGGCATAAGCCGACCCGCGGGGCAAAACAGATTGTCGCGCAACAAGGCCCTGAATGACCTCGCTTTCCGCACTTAGCTTTTGGTCGTATTTGGCGCCCGTCGCGGCGAACCCTGCCGACTCCGGGGCCGGAGCGCTGGTCGGCCCCGCCAGCCGCGACACGAAACCGCCTGCACCGGGGTCTTCCCCCAAGCAGGCGCTAAGCCCCAACCCTGCCGCCAGTACCACCGCGGCCCTGATACCCGTCTGCCCCATAGTCGACCCTTGTATTCGGGTTTCGTGCTTTGTCGGGCGGTGGGGGTGGTTGGGCCCGATTTGGCCTTCCACCCCTCGTGCCCTGCCGTGTGCTTTAGCCGATCACCGTGTTGATATCATCGTCGATGATCAGGGTGCCGTCATTGCCAACCGAGTAGACATCGTAGGTCTGCCCGTCGATCGTCTGCTGGCCGGTCCGCGTGGCGCCGGTGATCGTCACCGTGTCGTCGCGCCCGCCATAGATGGTCAGCGTGTTCGAGGTGTCCGACAGCGCGACAAGCTGCGCTTCGTTGATTGTCAGATTCGCCTCTTCAGCGAATTGCAGGTCGACCTGCTCGATCGCGTAGTTGCCAAGCTGCGGGTTGCCGAGGTTCACCGTGCTGTTCGCGCTTTCGTCATCCAGTACCACGTAGGTGCCCGATGTGTTGCCCGCGCTATCCTGCGCCGTGACAACAAGGTGCGAGCCGTCCGGCACGTTGGAGTTGAAGGCAAAGTTCGTCTCGCCTAGTTGCGGAATATCGGTTTGCGTCGCGGAGACGTTGGTAATCGACCCGTCCGCGCCCACCATGGCCACGCTCAGATCCTCGCCGTTCATCTCGGTCGAGATGCCGCGAATGCCTGACCCGTCGCGGGTAAAGCTGGCGATGACCGGCCCGTCCGGCGCGTCGGTGTCGATGCGGATCGTGTCGGTGATGCTGTCGGTGTTGCCCACCGCGTCCGTCGCGTTGACCACGATTTCCGCGTCATAGGTGCCCGGCAGCACGGCAGAGGCGGGGATATCCACGCTCCAGTTGCCGGCGGCGTCCACCACCGCGGCGTAGGTCTGCCCAGCGTAGGCGACAGTGACCGCCGATCCGGGCTCCACCTGCCCGCCCAGGCTGATGCCGTCCTGCGCTTCGGCGGCGTTGACGACATTGTCGCCTTCGACCGGGGTGTTCTGCGTCAGCATGTTGACCAGTGTGTCGACCTTCACAGAGTCGGTCACGGTGGCCACATTGCCTGCCGCATCCGTCGCCGTGACGGATACGTCGGTGGTATATTCGCCAACCGGGATCTGGTCGGGCGAGAAGGTCGCCGTCCAATTGCCATGCGCGTCAACTACTGCATCCACGGTTTGCGTGCCAAGCGTGACGCTGACGGTCGAGCCAGGCTCAGTCGTGCCGGTGATCGGCACGCCATCCGCGCGCTCGGCGCCGGAGATGACGTTGTCGCCCTCGATAATGTCCGCGCTGACCGACAGGTTGTCGACGCGGGTGTCCACGTTCACGCTGTCGGTGCGGGTCAGGGTGTTGCCCGCGACATCAGTTGTGGTCGCCGTGATATCGGCGACGTAGGTGCCTTCGGGAATTTCGGCAGCAGTGTAGAACGCCTGCCAGACACCAGCGGCGTTTGTCACCACCGTATGGGTTACATTGCCCAGCGTCACGTCAACAATCGCGCCCGGGTCTGCTGTGCCCGAGAGGACCACCCCGTCGCGGGATTCCTGGTAGTTGATGATGTCGTCGCCTTCGACCGGCTCGGGGCTGATGGTCAGTGTGCCCGCATCAGTGTCGACCTGCACGGTCTGTGTGATGCTGTCGGTGTTGCCCGCAGCGTCCGTCGCAGTGGCCACCATGGTCGCGGTATAGGTCCCGCCCGCAAGCTGGCCGGCAGCAAACGTCGCGGTCCAGCTGCCGTCGGCGGCAACCGTGGCCTGCGTCGTGACCCCGTTCAGCTCAACCGAAACGGTCGATCCCGGTTCAGCATTGCCGGTGACGACAAGGCCAGCGCCCGCTTCGGCCTGGTTGATGATGCCGTCCGCGCCGCCCGCAGTGGAGGTGTAGTTGAGCGTGTTGACCAGCGTGTCGACCCGCACCGTGCCGGTCGTTTCCGACGTGTTTCCAGCGGCGTCGGTCGCAACAGCAGTGACCGTCGCGTCGTACTCGCCCGTCGGAATGTCAGCGGCGTTGAAGTTTGCGGCCCAATTGCCGTCTGCATCTGCTGTCACCGTGGTCGACACGGTGCCAAAGGTGACCACAACGCTCGATCCCGCCTGCGCGGTGCCGGTCAGGGTCACGCCATCGGCGCGCTCGGCCATGTTGATCACGCCGTCGCCTTCGACGGTGCTGGTTGCGATGGTCACGTCTGTCACCGTGTCCACGACCAGCGTGTCGGTGATGGTCGTCGTGTTGCCCACCGCGTCCGAGGCGACAATGGTGATCGCTTCCTCATATTCGCCCGTGGTCAGCACGCCGGTCTGGTAGGTCACCGACCATGTGCCGTCTTCGGAAACCGTGGTCGTGCGGGTCACGCCCTGCACGGTGACTTCGAGCGTTGCGCCCGCCTCGCCCGTGCCGGAGATAACGACGCCGCTGTCCATGACAACCGCGTTGACCAGGTCGCCCGTGCTTTGCGTGCCATCAGTGATCTCGATCACCGGCGGAGTTGTGTCGATCTCAAAGCCAGGCCCGTCCAGCGTTTCGACCTCGTCGCCATCACGGCTGACCACGACAACGGTCTCGTAATCGCCGTCGGAGGGGAATGTGTCTTCCTCGAACACGACCGACCACAGGCCGTCATCGCCAATTACGGTTTCAACCGTCTGATCACCAACTGTGACCACAACATCATCGCCCGGCTCGCCAGTGCCCGTGACGTTCAGAACGTGGGTGCTGGTGTCATCGCCGCCTACAACCGTCTCGCTGTCGGGATCGTCAACCGTTGGATCCGCCGGGGGCGGGGGCGTATCCCCGCCACCACCGCCACCGTCACCACCGATGATCGTGCCGCCGACAACCGCCGCGGCGCCGGTCCCGAGAAGGCCGCCCAGACCCAGAACGCCTGCGCCCAGCATCGACACCTCACCGTCGGTCGAGGCAACCGCCGCAATGTCGGTTTGGCCCAGAAAGATCAGATCGTCCGAAGGGCTCCACTTGCCCCACTGCTCGGTCGGGCCGAACTGAGCGTAAAGCGCGCCATCGGTGGTTTCGACAAACGCGACTTCGTTCAGGTACCCATCGGATGAAATAAACAGGCGGTTCGGCGTGCCCGCGTCGTTGAAATACCCCTCGATCACAATGACGCGGCCATCGACCAAGACGATGTTCAGATCATCACCCACTCGCTGGGTTGACTGCATATCCGCCTGTCGGAGGTTAAGAGAAATTTCTTGGCCGGACGTCGCCTGAAGCGTCGTTGTCGTCACATCACCAGAGACGACTCCACGCTCCAATGCGCCCGCACTGTCGCGGACGACGTAATCAATCGGGTTCATAACACCACCACTCTTCCTCGGTGCGCATTCCAAATCGCACACCCGGTTTTCGCCTCGGCCTGCCCGGCTGTTTTTTGCCGCCGCGCTTAGACCACTTGTGCAATATGTAGCCGAAAACCGAATCAAGGGCTAGACGGTTTTTTGCCTGTCGACGCAAGTTAGCGTCTACCCCGGCAGATGTTGTGACCCAAAAGACTCAACATTTTGTGGTGGGCTCCCACCAACACGCTGCGGTTTCCTATATTTTGTTCTTTCGAATTTTCTGTCCGCGCACGGGGGAAAAATCTGCCAACTTCCCCACAGCCGATTTGCAGGGCTTGACCCGGCGCCGGGCAACTCGCAGCGTGGCGCGGGTGAGGGCCAGAGATGACACAGCACACCGAAGACACTGACGTTCTTGTCATCGGCGGAGGCACCGCAGGCTTTGGCGCAGCGGTTGCTGCCGGCCGCAAAGGCCTGCGCGTTACGCTGATCGAAGCAACACAGAAGGTTGGCGGTGTGATGGCGTTTTGCCCAGGCATGCCGTGGGGTGGCGGTTACCCGGTGAACCGCAGCGTCGGCGGCCTGATAGAAGAATTAACCACGATACTCGCAGCAATAGATCCGCCCGCCGCCGAGGTGCGGCCCTGCACTTTGGCCAATTTCGGGCCAGAGGTGATCTATGACCACGATATCGCGACACTGACGATGTTCGACATGCTGGAGGCCGCCGGCGTGCGCATGCGCCTCGGTGCTTTCGCGCTTGCCCCGCAAATGGAAGGCAAAACCATAACGGCCGTGGAGTGCTGCGACCGGCGCGGGCCTTTCACGGTCCGGCCCAAAATAGTTATCGATGCCTCGGGGGATGGTGATATCTCCGCCAAGGCTGGGGTGCCTTACGCCCTAGGTGATGCGTCCGGAAACATGATGGCGGTCACGATTTCCTTTTTCATGACGGGGGTCGATTGGGATCGCGCATTTGCGGACCCGGATCCCTATTTTCAAACCGTTGCGGCTCGCGGGGTAGCAACAGGTCGTCTGCACCCGGACCTTGCCAAGCTTTACTTGATGCGCGGTTTGCGCCCCGGATCGGTTTTTTGCAATTCCGTTCACGTGCGCGGTATCGATGGCACCGACCAGCAAGCCGTTTCCGGCGCAACGCAGGAGGGCCGCCGCCGTTGCCACCAACTCGCAACCTTTCTGCAGAGTGATGTGCCGGGGTTTGAACAGGCCCACATGGCGCAGCTGTCCCCAACCTCGGGCGTCCGCGAGACGCGCAAACTGCAAGGGGTCTATCGTTTGACAGGCGCCGATCTGGCGCAGGGCCGCAAATTTGGGGACGGGATCGTCGCCTGTGACAATCCGGTGGACGACGTCATGCGCGCAGCAGGGGGGATGACCCATGACGCTGCACTCGCTCCGGGCGATTACTACACCATCCCGTTCCGCTCGCTTTTACCAGAGGCGATTCCGAACCTGATGTTTGCCGGCCGCATCTTGTCTGCCGACGCGGTCGCCTTTGGCTCCGTGCGCGGGATGCCGCAGTGCATGACCATGGGGCAAGCTACAGGCAATGCGGCGGCCATCGCACTGGAGTACGGCGTGCCAGTGCAGGAGGTGCCGACGGATGCACTGATCTCCACGCTACGGGCGCAGGGCGTCAACCGGCTCGGCGCCGAAATTCCCGAACTTGCCTGAGGCCCCATGTCCAACGACACCCCGCTTATCGAAGAAGCCGACCACGGCATCACACTGTCTGACGGCACCCGCCTGTCGGCCCGAATATGGCGGCCCGCAGACGGCGTGCCATGCCCGGCGATCCTCGAATATCTGCCCTACCGCAAACGTGATGGGACCTGTGCGCGCGATGCGCTGACCCACCCTTGGCTTGCGCGACACGGCTATGCTTGCGTGCGCGTCGACATTCGCGGCAATGGCGACAGTGAAGGGCTGATGGAAGACGAATACACGCCGCAAGAGCTCGCCGACGCGGTGGAGGTCATCGCGTACCTCGCCGCGCGGGATTGGTGCAGCGGCGAGGTTGGCATGATGGGCATCAGCTGGGGCGGCTTTAACGGGTTGCAGGTCGCGGCATTGCAGCCGCCCGCGCTGAAGGCGGTCATCACTCTATGCTCGACCGTCGACCGCTTTGCCGATGACATCCATTACAAGGGCGGCTGCCTTCTGAACGAAAACCTCGGCTGGGGCGCGACGATGTGGAGCTATTCGTCCCGCGCGCCGGACCCTGCCCTGCGGCCGAACTGGCGCGAGATGTGGCTGGAGCGGCTGGAGGCCGAGCCCTTTCTGCCCGCCATCTGGCTGCGCCACCAGACGCGCGATGCCTATTGGCAGCACGGATCAGTCTGCGAAGACTACAGCGCGATCAAGGCCCGCGTTCTTGCCATCGGAGGCTGGGGCGACGCCTACAAAAATGCGCCACCTGCGATTGTGGATAACATTCCCGGATCAAAAGCCATTATCGGACCTTGGGTGCATAAATATCCCCATTTTGCCGTGCCAGAGCCGCGCATCGGCTTTCTGCAAGAGGCGCTGCGTTGGTGGGACCGCTGGCTGAAGGACATCCCGAACGGTGCCGAAGAGGACCCCACCTTGCGCACTTACCTGATGGACAGTGTGCGCCCGGCGACGTGGTATGACGCGCGCCCGGGCCGGTGGCTGGCCGATCCGGAGGTGACGCATCTGGCGATCCCGCTGGAGGGGCCGCATACGGTCGCCTCGCCGCACGATACAGGCGGCGCGGCGGGCGAATATTGCGCGATCTGGCTTGGCCCCGAACTGCCCGGCGATCAGCGCAGCGACGACGCGCGTTCGGCCTGTTTCGACACGACGCTCGAGGAAGACACCCACATCTGCGGCGCCCCGCGCATCCGCCTGACGCTTGCCGCGGACAGACCCGTGTCGCAGATCGCCGTACGGCTTAATCACGTGCACCCGGATGGCGCCTCCTCCCGCATCACCTACGGGGTTCAGGCGTTGCGCCTGACGCCAGGGGCGCCTGCCGACATCACCGTCACGCTTGATCACATCGCCTACAGCGTGCCCGCTGGCCACACCCTGCGCGTCGCCGTCTCAAGCGCGTATTGGCCGCTGATCTGGCCCGCGCCCGAAACCGGGACACTGACCCTGTCACAGGGCGAGGCCACGCTGCCCGTCACCCAGAGCGCAGACGGGTGGAGCTTTCCGCCCCCGGACGCCGCCGCGCCCTGGCAAACCGAAGAGCTGCGCCCCGAGGCGCACACACGGCGGACAGAGACCGATCACACCACCGGCACCGTCTCGCTGATCATCGAGGACGATTTTGGCAAATTACGCGACGCGGAGCATGGCCTGATCACCGGCACAGTCGCGCGAGAGCGTTGGGATATCCACCCGGATGATCCTCTGAGCGCTCGCGGCACCTGCCATTGGACGGACGAACTGGAGCGGGATAGCCTCAAGCTGCGGACCGAGGCACGTTGCACGATGTGGTCCGACGCGCGCACATTCTACTTAAGCGCGCAGATGGAAGCCTTTGAAAACGATACCCTCGTCTATGAACGAAACGTGACAGAGGAAATCCCGCGAAACGGACTCTAGGGCCGATAAAACCTTGCCCGATGCGCGCAAATGCGCAAACCTTGGCCGGGGAAGACAGAAGGCCCCCCGGCAAGAGGCGGGCCAATCCAACCGGGAGACTCCGAATGACCAAGGAATTGGAATTCTATTCCAAGAGCGTTGCCGCGGGCGACATGACCCGCCGCGACTTCATGAACAAAGCCGCCGCGCTGGGCATCAGCGCCGCTGCGGCCTCAACCATCCTCGCCACAGCCGCCGAAGCCGCGGCGCACGCCAAGCCGGTTGCCGGCGGCACCTACAAGATGGGCGTTCAGGGCGGCGAGAGCACCAACAGCCAGGACCCGGCCACATGGGCCTCTGACGTGCCGATCGCCGGTGGCGCGCTTTGGGCGGAAACACTGGTCCAGGTCGAGCCCGACGGGTCCGTCGGCGGCCGCGTCGCCGAAAGCTGGGAAGGCTCCGCCGACGCCAAGACATGGCGCTTCAAGGTCCGTCAGGGCATCGAGTTCTCCAACGGCCAACCGGTCACCGCGCAGGACGTGATGCGCACGATGGAGCGCCATACCAACGAGGACTCCAAGTCCGGCGCGCTCGGCATTGTCCAGGGCATCGAATCGATGCGCGTCGATGGCGATGTGTTCGAGCTGACGCTTGGTGTTGGCAACGCGGACATGCCCTATCTGATGGGCGACTACCACCTTGTAATCCAGCCCGATGGCGGGTTTGACGATCCAACCGCGGCGATCTCCACCGGCGCTTACAAGCTGGTCAGCGATGAGCCCGGCGTGCGCATGGTGCTGGAGCGGAACCCGAACTACTGGGGCGGCGACCAGACGCAGGTCGCGCATTACGACCAGGTCGAAGTCATTGTCCTGAACGACGCAACCGCGCGCACCGCGGCGCTGCAGTCCGGCCAGGTCGACAGCATCAACCGGGTCGAGCCCAAGATTGCCGCCCTGCTGGACCGCGCGCCTAATATCGACGTGCGCTCCACTTCGGGCCGCGGCCACTATGTGTTCATCATGCACATCGACACGGCGCCGTTTGACAGCAATGAGCTGCGCCTCGCGCTCAAATATGCGCTGAACCGCCAGGAAATGGTCGACAAGATCCTGCAGGGCTACGGCTCGATCGGGAACGACATGCCGATCAACGCGGCCTACCCGCTGTTTGACGACACGATCCCGCAGCGCGAATTCGATCTGGCCAAGGCGGCAGAGCACTACAAGAAGTCCGGCCATGATGGCTCGCCCATCATCCTGCGCACCGCCGATGGCGCCTTCCCGGGTGCGGTCGATGCGGCAGCCCTGTTCCAGCAGTCCTGCCAGGCGGCGGGCATCCCGCTGGAGATCAAGCGCGAGCCGAATGACGGTTACTGGTCCGAGGTCTGGAACGTGCAGCCGTTCTGCTGCTCCTATTGGGGCGGCCGTCCGGTGCAGGACCAGATGTACACGACCGCGTATCTGTCCTCGGCGGACTGGAACGACACGCGCTGGAAGCGCCCGGAGTTTGACGAGATGCTCCTGCAGGCCCGTGCCGAACTGGACCCGGCCAAGCGCAAGGAGATCTACTCCATGATGGGCCGGATGCTGCGCGAAGAAGGCGGCCTGATGGTGCCGATGTTCAACGACTTCGTCGATGCGGTCTCCACCTCCGTCAAGGGCTGGGCAACCGACCCGAACGGGCCGCAGATGAACTGGCAGGCCGCTCTCAAGACCTGGAAAGCCTAAGTCTCGATGCACCCCATCCTGAAACTCGTTGCCCAGCGCCTTGCGCTGGGCATCCTCCTGCTTCTCGCCGCCTCCGCGCTGATTTTCGGGCTGACCGAAATTTTGCCCGGCGACGCCGCACAAGCTGTCCTTGGCCAATCGGCCACACCTGAAAGCCTTGCCAACCTGCGCGAGGAAATGGGCCTGAACCGCCCCGCCCTGACCCGCTATTTCGAATGGCTCGGCGGGTTTGTGACGTTCGATCTGGGCAATGCGCTGACCAACAGACTGCCGATCGCAGACCAGATTTCGGCGCGCATGTCCAATACGCTGTTCCTCGCGTTCTGGGCCGCAATCATCTCGGTCCCGCTGGCGATCACGCTCGGCCTAATCGCCGTACGCTACCAGAATCGCTGGCCTGACAAGCTGATATCTGGCGTCACGCTGGCGTCGATCTCGCTGCCCGAGTTCATGATCTCGTACATCCTGATCTTCTTTTTTGCCGTACAATCGCTGACATGGGGCATCTGGGGCTGGTTTGGGATGTCGCCGGTGGCGTTCCCGTCTTTTGCCTCGATTTCGCAGACGATGACGCTTGGCGAAAAGCTTTGGGCGATTTCGCTGCCCGTTGCCGTTCTCACGCTGGTCGTGCTGGCACACATGATGCGCATGACCCGTGCAGCGATCCTGAACGTGATGCAGTCCGCCTATATTGAGACCGCTGAGCTCAAGGGCCTGTCGACGTTTGCCGTAATTTACCGCCACGCCTTTCCGAACGCCATCGCGCCAATCGTGAACGTGGTGATGATCAATCTCGCCTACCTCGTTGTCGGGGTCGTGGTGGTCGAGGTCGTGTTCGCCTACCCCGGTATGGGGCAGTATCTCGTGGACGCGGTGGTCAAACGCGACGTGCCTGTGGTGCTGGCCTGCGGCGTGATCTTTGCCGCTGTCTACATCATTCTCAACATGACGGCGGACGTGGTGTCGATCCTCGCAAACCCGCGGCTGAGGCATCCAAAATGACATGCGGAAGGGTTACGCTATGACCGACCAGGCCACGACAAACGCACCGTCCGAACCGTCCACTTCCGGATTGGCCAAGGCCGCCCTCGCCGTCTCGCGCATCCCGCTCTCCGCGCTTGTTGGCCTCTTCATCACGACCACCTATTTCCTCGCCGCGCTGTTCGCTGGTGTTATCGCGCCCTACGGCATGGCCGAAACCGTCGGCCAGGTGTGGGAGCCATCGCGACTGGGATGGCTGCTCGGCCTTGCGCCCGAAGGCACGCCAGAGCCGCAGTACTGGCTCGGAACTGACCAGATTGGACGTGACCTGCTGACCCGGCTGATCTATGGCGGGCAGACGACCATTTTCATCGCCACCATGGCGACGATCCTGTCTTTCACCACCGGCTCCGTGCTTGGCTTTCTCGCCGCTGTGCTGGGCGGCTGGATCGACCAGGCCCTGTCGCGCTTTGTCGATCTGATGATGGCGATCCCCTCGCTGATCCTCGCACTGGTGATCCTGTCCTCCATCGAGGCCACCGTCGTCACGCTAATCGTCCTGATGGGCCTTCTGGACTCCACCCGCGTCTATCGCCTCGCCCGCGCTGTGGCTGTCGACATCTCTGTGATGGACTATGTCGAAGCGGCCCGCCTGCGCGGCGAAAAGCTCGGCTGGATCATTTTCCGCGAAATCTTGCCCAATGCCCTCTCGCCGCTGGTCGCTGAAATGGGCCTCCGCTTCATCTTCATGGTCCTATTCATCTCGACGCTCAGCTTCCTCGGCATTGGCGTACAGCCCCCGCTCGCCGATTGGGGCGGGATCGTGAAAGAGAACAAGGAAGGCATCAATTTCGGCATCGGCGCGGCCCTCTACCCCGCCATCGCCATCGCGACGCTCGCGATCTCGGTGAACCTGGTCGCGGACTGGATCCTCAACCGAACCACATCGCTGAAGGGAGGGCGCGGATGATCCACCTTCACTTGGCTCACTAAACTCCGGGGGTGCGGGGGCTGGCCCCCGCGCGTATCAATCATGACCGAACCTCTCCTCAAAGTCCGGGGCCTCAAAATCGGCGCCACCGTCTATCCGCCCGGCGAAAAGCCGCACGACATCGAAATCGTGCACGGCGTGGATTTCGACCTGATGCCGGGCAAGGTCCTTGGCCTCATCGGCGAGAGCGGCGCGGGCAAATCGACCATTGGCCTCGCCTCCATGGCCTATGGCCGCGGCGGCGTGAAAATCACCGGCGGCGAGGTCCACGTAAACGGGCGCGACATCCTGCAATCTGGCCTGAAGGACGTACGCGCCCTCCGCGGAGGCGAGGTGACCTATGTCAGCCAGTCTGCTGCCGCGTCGTTCAACCCGGCCAAGCAAATCATGGAGCAGGTGACCGAGGCCGCGATCCGGCAGGGCAAGTTCGCCAAGAAAGAGGCCGAGGCCCGCGCAGTCGAACTGTTCCGCAAGCTGGGCCTACCCGACCCTGAAAACATCGGCAGCCGCTATCCCCACCAGGTGTCAGGCGGACAGCTGCAACGCTGCATGACGGCGCTCGCGCTGTGCCCGGAACCTGACCTTGTTGTGTTTGACGAGCCGACAACGGCGCTGGACGTCACCACGCAAATCGACGTGCTCAAAGCGATCAAGGACGCGATTGAAGCCACGGGCGTTGCGGCGCTTTACATTACACACGATCTGGCTGTGGTGGCGCAGGTCAGCGATCACATCATGGTTCTGCGGCATGGCAACATGGTTGAATACGGCACCACCGATCAGATCATCAATGCTCCGCGCGAAGAGTATACACAGGCGCTGGTCTCCGTCCGCTCCATCACCCATGAGGAAAAGGCGCCAACCGCAGAGCCGATCCTGACCGTCTCCGGCATCACCGCGCGCTACAAGGGCACGAATTTCGACGTTCTGCACGATGTGAACGTGCAGATGCACGCCGGCCAGACCCTCGCGGTTGTTGGCGAGTCCGGCTCGGGCAAATCGACGCTTGCCCGGGTGATCACGGGGCTTCTGCCGCCCAGCGCGGGGCAGATCCACTTTGCCGGGCGCCAGCTGACGCCGGATCAGCCGAGCCGGTCGATCGAGGATTTGCGTGAATTGCAGATGATCTACCAGATGGCGGACGTGGCGATGAACCCGCGCCAGACGGTCGGCACGATCATCGGGCGGCCGCTTGAATTCTATTTCGGCCTGAAAGGCGAGGCGAAGCAAAAGCGCATACAGGAGCTGCTTGACGAGATCGAGCTAGGCCAGGGGTTTCAGGACCGCTACCCGGCGGAGCTGTCTGGCGGGCAGAAACAGCGGGTGTGCATCGCCCGCGCTCTGGCAGCAAAGCCCAAGCTGATCATCTGCGACGAGGTCACCTCCGCGCTCGACCCGCTGGTTGCCGACGGCATTCTCAAGCTGCTGCTTGATCTGCAAAAGATCGAGGACGTCGCATATCTGTTCATCACACATGACCTCGCCACCGTGCGCGCCATCGCCGACAGCATCGCGGTGATGTACCAGGGCCGGGTGGTGCGCTACGGGCCGAAAAGTCAGGTCCTGTCGCCGCCCTTTGATGATTACACCGACCTCCTGCTCAGCTCGGTGCCCGAGATGAAGCTCGGCTGGCTCGAAGATGTGATCGCGAACCGCAAGATGGAGAGCGCGGGCAACTAGGGGCTGGGTTTCCGACGCGGAAACCCAGCCCGGGAAACCGCGTCGGTTTCCCGCCGCTACCAACGCATGGACAGAAAACTTCTTCTCATCATCTTGGACGGTGTCCCCTATCGCAACTGGCGGCGGCTGTTCGGCAATCTAGAAGGCTGGGTCCATAGCGGCGACGCGCGGGTGTGGAAAATCCGGTCCGTTCTGCCGTCGATCTCTGCCTCCTGCTACGCCTCCATCCACACCGGCGTTGCGCCTGCGGAGCATGGCTGCACCGGCAATGGCAATGTGTTTCGCCTGACCCAACCGGACGTGTTCAGCGAGGTGCGCAAGGATGGCGGGATCACCGGCGCGGTTGCGCATTCCTTCTGGTCGGAGTTTTTCAACCGCCACCCGTTCGATTTCGTGCGTGACGTGGAATATGACGAGCCGGGCAGCGCCACGATCAACCATGGCCGGTTCCATACCATGACAGGCTATGGCCAGACCAACCAGATGACCCCCTCGGACGTAGACCTCTTCGGCACGCTGACGAGCCTGTGCCTGCGCTTTGGCCTGAACTACGGAATGCTGCACACCTGCACACTCGACAGCATGGGCCACCGGTTCTTTCACGAAAGCCAGGAGATGGACCACGCCTGTTTCGTGATGGACGAGATGCTGGCGCCCTTCATCCCGCGCTGGCGGCAGATGGGCTATGAGGTGATCGTGACGGCAGATCACGGACAGGACGAGCGGGGCCATCACGGGGGCCGCGGCGCGCTGCAACAAGAAGCGGCGCTGTACTACTTTGGTGATGGGACAGGGCCCGACCCGGACACGGTCATCGACCAGCTGCAGCTCGCGCCGACGATCCTGACGCGGCTTGGCGCCCCGGTGCCAGAGACGATGAAGGCAAATTCTTTCCTCGCATAGCGCCGGAAAGGCACGGCTGCGCCGTTTAGCTTATGCCTGACCCAGTGGAGAGAACCCGATGCGCCGTTACCTTGTCCTCTTGCCCGTCCTGCTATTGCCCACCCTGTCCTTCGGGAACGAGAACCTGAAAACCCTGGCCAGCGGGCTTGGCATAAGCCAAGGGCAGGCCCGCACCTGCCTTGAAGCCCACGTCACCCCAGTCCAGCAGCCGACACAGGCGCAGCGCCGTGCGGTCTATGTCTGTTTCAAGTCGCACAATCCGGAGCTGACGCCGTCGCAGGTGCGCGCCGCGATGGCTGCGGTGCAGCCCTAACCGCCGGCCATATCCCGCAGCGCAGCGGTGATGCGGGAAAAGCTGGCCGCGGCCTTGGCCGACATGTGCCGCGCGCGCAGATAGCCGTGGATCAAGCCGGGCTCTTCGATCCACTGCGCCTGCCCGCCCGCGTCAGTGATCGCCGCGGCATAGGCCTCCCCTTCTGAGGAGAGCGGGTCGCACTCGGCGGTCACCACAAGGGTGGGCGGCAGGCCCGCGAAATCGGTATCGGCCAGCGGCGCACAGCGAGGGTCTTGCGCGACGTCTGCGCCAGCCGTGCGGAGCGCAAAGTAGAAATCGATATCCCGCGCCGTCAGACCGGGCGCCTCTGCATGCACGGAATAGCTGGGCAGATCACGCGCGCCGCCCAGCCCCGGATAGATCAGCACCTGCCCTGCGATGCGCCCGTCGCGCCGTCCGCGGGCGTGGTGCGCGATAGCAGCCACCAGGTTACCGCCCGCGCTATCACCGCACAGAACGATCCGCCCCGCATAGGCCTCACAAACAGCCTCAAACGCGGCCCAAGCGTCATTGAAATCATCCGGGAAGGGATGTTCCGGCGACATGCGGTAGTCCACGGCGACCAGCCGGGAGCCCGCGGCCTCGGCCATCTCGGCGCAGGCACTGTCATGGCTGTGCAGCCCGCCCACGACAAAACCGCCCCCGTGGCAAAAGAAAATCGTGGCCTCGCCAGCGACTTTGGGCGTGTAAAGGCGGCAGGGTACACCGCCATATTCCATGTCCTCGGCGGCCACGCCCGGCGGGTAAGGCACTTCGAACGCGGCGCACATCCGGTCATAGACAGCGCGTTGTTCGGCGATGCTGAGATCGACCGCATCGGGCGGATAAAACTCAGAGGTCCGCGCGATGAACGCACGGACCTCGTCGTCTAGCAGGTTGTCGTAGTCAGGCACTTATTCCGCAGCCATGGCCGCCGCGCCCGTCATCTCCCACTTGGTGATGAAATCGCCGACGATGGCCTGAATGTCCGCCTCGGACGCGCCGTTTGCGTCGATCTGCGCCACCAGCCCGCGTTTCTTGTCGTCGATCACCGACACAACGCGTGCAGGCGAACCCGCCCCGTCCAGCACCTCGTTATAGACGCGCGTGATCGCGTCCTTGCGCAGGTCGGGCTTGAAGACTTTTCCAACAGCCGTCTTCGGCAGCTCGGCCATGATCGTGACATGCTTGGGGTGCGCCGCGCGCTCGTGCACGTGCTTTTGCGCGTATTCCATCAGCTCTTCGGGCGTGGCACTGCCGCCATCCACCAGCTCGACATAGGCGCAAGGCAGCTCGCCCGCGTGCTTGTCTGGTTGGCCGATCGCGCCGGCAAAGGCGACGGCGGGGTGGCCTGTCAGCGCCTCTTCGATCTCTGCGGGGTCGATGTTGTGCCCGCCGCGGATGATCAGGTCCTTCGCCCGGCCGGTGATCCACAGATAGCCGTCCGCGTCGATGCGGCCCAGATCGCCCGTGCGCAGGTACTGTTCGGCGTAGTACAGATCCTTGTTCTTTTCCGCCTCGGTGTAGGTGTTGCCGGGGTAGACGCCAGGGTTGGACACGCAGATCTCGCCAATCTCGTCGGTGTCGCATTCCAGCGGGCCGTCATTGGTCTGCTTGACGATCTTGATGTCGCAATAGGGGAACGGGATACCGATGGAGCCGACCTTCTTCTCGCCATCCACTGGGTTGCCGGACACAAGGCAGGTCGCCTCTGTCATGCCGTACCCTTCGACGATGTTCATGCCGGTCGCTTTTTCGTACTTCTTGAACAGCTCAAGCGGCAGCGGGGCAGAGCCGGAGAAGGTCGTTTTCACGGTCGAGATATCCGCGTCGACCGGGCGCTGCATCATCGCGCTGATCGCCGTGGGCACCGACACGATGAAGGTGATTTTCCAGCGTTCGGTCAGCTTCCAGATGTTGTCGAACACCCCCTCGCCGCGGTAGCCCTGCGGCGTGGGGAAGACGACATGCGCGCCCGAGGCGACGGCGCCCATCACGATCACCTGACAGGCCATAACGTGGAACAGGGGCAGCGGACACAGTAGGTTGTCGTCCTCGGTCAAAAGGATCTGCCCGCCGACCCAGCCATTGTAGATCATGCCGGAATATTTGTGCTGCGCGACCTTGGGCATGCCCGTGGTGCCACCGGTGTGGAAGTAGCACGCGACCCGGTCTTCCTGCACGTCCTCGAAGGATAGCGATGTTGGCTGCTTGGCCAGCTCGGCGTTGAAGCTCTTGTAATCGGCGTGGTCCGCCTTGGCCGCCTTGGGGCGGATCATGCTGACGATCCAGCTTTTGGGCGGGGTGACATAGCGGTTCAGGTCAACTTCAAGCACTGTCTTGACGTTCGGCGCGTGCTCGACCGCCTCGGCCACCTTTTCGGCCACGTCGGTCTTGGGGAAGGCGCGCAGGGTCACGACAACCTTCGCGTTCGTCTCGCGCAGGATCGATGCGATCTGTTCGGGCTCGAGCAGCGGGTTGATCGGGTTCACGATGCCCGCGACCGGCCCGCCCAGAAAGCAGAGCAGCGCCTCGTTACAGTTCGGCAAAACGTAGGCCACAACGTCGTTCGGTCCCACGCCCAGCGAGCGGAACAGGTTGGCGGTCTGCGCGACCTTGCCCTGTAGCTGCGACCAGGTGAACGTTTCCGCCTTGTCCTTCGGGCCAGAGAAGATCTGGTAGCTCACCGCGTTATGGTTCGGGAATTTTTGCGCCGTCTGGCTGATCTGGCCCCACAGCGTCTTGGGGACGTCACGCGCCTCCCAAGGCATTTCGTCCATGATCTTCTTGCGGTCGGCGAGTCCGGAATAGCTCATCTTGTAGTCCTCCCATGTGCGCCCGGTACGTTGCGTGGCGCGTGTTCCCTATTGCGGCCTAAAATGTGGGCTATTCGGCCTTAGCGCAAGATAAAGCAGGCCGATTGCCCGCGCGCAACGCGGCGTCAGGTGCGCAGGCGCGGTTTATTCGGCCGCCAGCCCGTCGGTGAACTGCAACCGCGCGAGCCGGGCGTAAAGGCCGCCTTCGGCGACCAGTTGGTCGTGCGGGCCTTGCGCCACGATCCGGCCTGCATCCAGCACGATGATCCGGTCCGCCTTTTTCACCGTCGCAAGGCGGTGCGCCACGATCAGCGTCGTGCGGCCTTCGCTGAGGGTATCAAAAGCCGCCTGAACGGCGTTTTCGCTTTCGGCATCCAGCGCGCTTGTCGCCTCGTCCAGCAGCAGGATAGGTGCCGCGCGCAGGATCGCGCGGGCAATGGCCACACGCTGTTTCTGCCCGCCCGACAGCATCACGCCCCGCTCTCCCAGAAAGGCGTTGTAGCCCTCGGGCAAGGCGACGATGAAATCATGCGCGGCGGCGGCGCGGGCCGCGGCCTCCACCTCGGCATCGGTGGCGTCCGGACGGCCAAAGCGGATGTTCTCGCGGGCCGAGGCGGCAAAGATCACCGGGTCCTGAGGCACCAATGCGATATGCTTGCGGTAGTCGGCACGCGCCAGGGTCGAAACATCTACACCGTCGATGGTGATGCGCCCTTTTTGCGGGTCGTAAAAGCGCAGCAGAAGCTGGAACAGCGTTGTCTTGCCCGCGCCGGAGGGGCCAACAAATGCAACCGTCTCACCCGCCGCGATGTCGAGCGTCACACCATCCAGCGCTGCAGTCCCGGGCCTTGAAGGATAAGCGAAATCGACGTCCGCGAACCGGATGTGTCCCTGCACCGGCTTCGGCAGTGCCGCGGGCTGGTCCGGGTCCTGCACCGCGTCGATGGTTGTCAGCAGTTCGATCAGCCTTTCGGTGGCCCCTGCTGCGCGCTGCAACTCGCCCCAGATCTCTGACAGGGCCGCAACGCCGCCCGCCACGATGATGGCATAGATCAGGAACTGCACCAGCGTGCCCACGGTCAGCGCGCCGGTCCGTACATCATTTGCGCCGATCCACAGCACGCCCACGATGCCCGCGAAGACAAGGAAGATCACGATGGAGGTCATCGCGGCCCGGGTCGTGATGCGCCGCTTGGCACTGTCAAAGCTCAACTCGGTCACGTCCGAGAACGCGCGCTTGCTTTGCGCCTCGTGGGTGAAGGCCTGCACCGTTTGCACGGAGGTCAGCGCTTCGGAGGCGTTGCCGGAACTGGCCGCGATCCAGTCCTGGTTTTCCTTGCTGAGCGCGCGCAGCTTGCGGCCCAGCACAAGGATCGGGACCACGACGGCCGGCACGATTAGCAGGACTAGCCCGGTCAGCTTGGCCGAGGTCAGCAGCATCAGAACGAGGCCGCCGCTGAACATGATGATGTTGCGCAGCGCGATGGAGGCGGAAGAGCCGACGACCGACAGGATCAACGTCGTGTCCGTGGTAATCCGGCTCAGCACTTCGCCGGTCATGATACGCTCGTAGAATTGCGGCGACAGGCCAATAACCCGGTCAAACACGGCCTTGCGGATATCGGCCACCACACGTTCGCCAAGCCGGGTGACAAGCGCGTAGCGTAGCGCGGTGCCCAGTGCCAAAAGCGCGGCAATGCCCAGCGCGGCCAGGAAATACTGATCGAGGATGGCACCCGTTTCGGCCTCGAAATTATCGACAACGCGCCGGACGGCCATGGGCAATGCGAGTGAGACACATGCAGTCAGTGTCAGCGCGAGCAGCGCCGCCCACATTAGAACGCGGTAAGGCCGGATGAACGGCCAGAGCGCCCGCAGCGCGGACATATCGCGAGAGGTTGCGCGATCTTCTGTCTTGATCGGCGGGCCTGAAGGCGGCGCGCTGCTATCGCTCATCTTGGCTTCCAGTTTGGCTGGGCAGCCTTGTGCCGCCAAGTGGCGGACGCGTCAAGCAAAGGCGGTTGGAGCGGGTAGCGGGAATCGAACCCGCACCTTAAGCTTGGAAGGCTCTTATGATACCATTTCACCATACCCGC
>JBCBCP010000043.1:0-26175 GCA_038530575.1 Pseudomonadota bacterium | reverse complement strand
GCAATGGCGGCGTGAGCGCTGACCTGACCCAGATCACCTGGGTCCTGTCCGAAGGCCTTGTCTGGTCCGATGGCTCACCCGTCACGTCCGAGGACGTGGCATTTACCGCAGAATACTGCATGCACCCCGAGGGCGGCTGTGCCCAGGGCGCGGCCTTTGACGGCGTCGAGTCCGTTGAAACGCCCGATGCACGCACCGTGGTCGTGACCTTCAACCAGCCGCAGCCGAACCCCTACGGTCCGTTTGTCGGCGGTCAGTCCCCGATCATCCAGAAGGCGCAGTTTGCTGACTGCCTTGGCGCCCGCGCGCCCGAGTGCACCGAGGCCAACTTTGGTCCCATCGGCACCGGCCCCTTCGTCGTGACCGACTTCCGTCCGAACGACGTGATCCAGTATGAGGCGAACCCGAACTACCGCGATCCGGCCAAGCCGGCCTTCGCATCGGTCCTGTTCAAAGGGGGCGGAGACGCCACCGCCGCAGGCCGCGCCGTCATGGAGACGGGCGAGTTCGACTATGCCTGGAACCTGCAGCTGGCCCCCGACGTCATCGCCAAGATGCAAGAGGGCGGCAAGGGTATCCCGATCGCAGGCTTCGGCCCGCTGGTCGAGCGTCTGGAAATGAACCTGACGAACCCCTCTCCCGATCTGCCCGCCGAAACCCGTTCGACCGTGGCCGAGCCGCACCCGTTCCTGAGCGATCAGGCCGTGCGCAAGGCACTGTCGATGGCGATCGACCGCGAGCTGCTGACCGAGGTGGGCTATGGCCAGGCCGGCACGCCGACCTGTGATCTGGTCCCTGCCCCGGCGATCTATGCCTCCGGCAACACCGAGTGCCTGACGCAGGACATCGCGGGCGCAAACGCGCTGCTGGATCAGGCCGGCTGGGTCGACAGCGACGGCAACGGCATCCGCGACAAGGACGGCGTCGAGCTGCGCATCCTCTACCAGACCTCGACCAACGCCGTCCGTCAGGACTTCCAGGCGCTGATCAAGCAGTGGTGGAGCGAGATCGGTGTTGAAACCGAGCTGCGCAACCTCGATGCATCCGTGTTCTTCGGCGGCGACCCGGGCTCCCCGGACACGTTCCAGAAGTTCTACGCGGACGTGGAGATGTACGCGAACACCTTCAACGGCACCGACCCGCAGGCCTATCTGGCGGCATACCGCTGCGGCAACGAGCCGAAGCCGTCCAGCCAGTGGCAGGGTGAGAACATCAACCGCTTCTGCGACCCGGCCTATGACGCCCTGATCGACGAGCTGGCCCGGACCGGCGACATCGAAGAGCGTGCACGCATCGCCAAGAAGATGAACGACATGCTGACCGCGGAGAGCTACACGATCGTGCCGCTCGTCAACCGCGCCCGCCTGTCGGCGCACTCGACCACCCTCGGCGGCATCAAGCTGAACGTGTGGGACAGCGAGCTGTGGAACATCGCAGACTGGCACCGCGTCAAGTAAGCGCTTTGCTTTGAACACAAGCCGCGTCCCCGGCAACGGGGGCGCGGTTTTTTGTTGGCCTGAAAGCAGGTCAGCCGACGACGTTATGTCCCGGGCCGAAGGGGAAGCCCGTGATGTTCTCGTTCCCGTCTTCGGTGATGATAAGAATGTCGTGCTCTCGATAGCCGCCAGCGCCTGGCGTGCCTTCGGGAATGGTCAGCATCGGCTCCATCGAGATAACCATGCCGGGCTCAAGAACCGTGTCGATATCTTCCCGAAGCTCCAGTCCCGCCTCTCGCCCGTAGTAATGGCTCAGCACCCCAAAGGAGTGGCCATACCCAAAGGTCCGGTATTGCAGCAGGTCGCGCTCTGCAAAGAACTCGTTGATGGCCTGCGTGACCGCGGCGCAGGACACACCGGGCTTCAAAAGGCTCATCCCGTATTCATGCGCTGCGACGTTCGCCTCCCAGACGGCAAGGCTGGCCGGGTCAACCTCTGCAACAAATAGCGTACGCTCCAGCGCGGTGTAATAACCCGAGATCATCGGAAACGTATTGAGGCTCAGAATGTCGCCGCGCTGCAAGCACCGCGCGGTGACCGGATTATGCGCGCCATCGGTGTTGATACCAGACTGGAACCAAACCCATGTGTCCCGGTATTCGGCATCCGGAAAGCGGCGGGCGATTTCCAGTTCCATCGCATCGCGTCCGGCCATGGCCACGTCGATTTCCCGAACGCCCTCGCGGATCGCATCGCGAATTGCGTAACCGCCAACATCCGCCACTGCCGCACCCGAGCGGATCAGCTCCAGTTCCGCCGGCGATTTATGGAACCGCTGCATCATCGTTGCCGGGGCGATATCTATCGTCCGGGATGGCGACAGGACGTCATCAAGAAGCGTCTTTTGCGCAACCGAGATGTGATCGCCCTCAAACCCGATCACTTTGCCCGGCCCTGTCACCGAAAGAATTGCACGCCAATAATTGTTCCGCTGCCAGTCGGTGTATGTGATGTTGTCGCCATAGCAGCGCCGCCACGGCTGGGCCGCATCGATGCCCGCGCTGAACGTGACGGTCTCGGTCGCGGTCACCACCTGTGCGTAGGGGCGCCCAAAGGCGCAATACAAAAAGCCGGAATAATAGGCGACATTGTGCATCGACGTCAGTACGACGGCGTCGATCCCTTTGTGCGCCATGATGTCCCGCAGCCCGCCCAGCCGCGCCTCGTACTCGGCATCTGCGAAAGGCAGCACCTTTTCGCCCTGGTGAAAGCGGTAATAGTCCGGGCGTGTCAGCCCGCTTACGTTGGATGTTCCGTCCATCGGTTCACTCCTGTTCGAGCCGCTTTGCCGGATCGGGAGTGTCCCTGAGCTTCAGGCAACCTTCCCTCACCGCGCAGTGCGGCAAAGCAAGATCCCGGCGTTCAGGATAAGACGTGTGGCATCTGCCGTTTCAGACAGTGGCGACGCCATCGCCTGCCCACGGGCAAGGGCTTACATCATGTAATCTTTGTGTGGCAAGCCTTCTCGCGACGGGCCGGACCGCCCCGAAATCCATCACATTCCTGCCCCGCCACAACTTTCCGTCCCAAAAGGTAGAGACATCAACCTCTGCCTATGCCAACCTAACCTCCAGCTTCGTTAACGACCCGTAAAGAGGCCGCAATGCTCACTTTCACGATCAGACGTCTGATCCTGTCCATTCCGACGCTGCTGTTCATCAGCCTCGTCATCTTCGGCCTGCTGCAACTTGCCCCCGGCGATCCGATGGCGCAGGTGCCGCTGACCGTGCCGCCAGAGGTCAAGGAGCGGATGCGCGAGGCGCTGGGGCTTGGGCAGGCGTGGTATATTCAGTACTGGAAATGGCTGGTGCAATTCTTCTGGGTCGAGCCGCAGGTGCTGTTTGACTACACGTTCGGCACCAACTTCGCCGAGGGCAAGCAGCGCATCCTCAGCTGGCAGACCCGCAGCCCGGTCATGGACATCGTCTACCAGCGCCTGCCGCAGACGCTGTGGGTCGTGGGCCTGGCTTACGTGGTTGGTATCCTGATCGCCCTGCCCATCGGCATCTATAGCGCGTACCGGCACTACAGTGTCTTCGACCAGGCCGGTACATTCGTGACGATGATCGGCTTTTCGATCCCGCCCTTCTTTACCGGCCCGCTGCTGATCGTGATTTTTTCCGTCTATCTCGGCTGGTTGCCGTCGATCTATGACACGACCCACGTTGTGACCGACTGGGAAAGCTTCAAGGTTCAGTTCTACCAGATGATCATGCCCGTCATGGTGCTGGCACTGCAGACCACGGCGCAGATCAGCCGCTATATGCGCGGCGCGATGCTCGACAACCTCAACCAGGATTACGTGCGCACGGCGCGGGCCAAGGGCCTGAAGGAATCGGTCGTGGTCATGGTGCACGTTGTGCGCAACTCGATGATCCCGGTTATCACGGTGATCGCACTGGGGGTGCCGGCCATCTTTGGCGGCGCGATCATCACCGAGAACGTCTTTAAGGTGAACGGGATCGGCCAGCTTCTGCTGACATGGCTGTTTGCCAACGACCTGCCCGGCGTCATGACGCTGACCTTTATCTTTGCCATTCTCATTGTCCTCTTCAACCTGATCGCCGACGTGCTTTATGGCGTGCTCGACCCCCGAATTCGATATGATTGATCCGTTATGACTGAGACCACGCCCTCCGGCCCCCAGCCCGATGCAGAGTTCATCTCTGCCCTTACCGACAAAGAAGTCTCGACCGCGCCCTCCAGTCAGTGGCGCGATGTGTGGGAGCAGTTTCGCAAACACAAAGGCGCACTGTTTGGCGGAAGTTTCCTGATCTTCATTACCCTCGCGGTCATCCTCGGCCCCTATATCTGGACGATCGACGCGCAGGCTTTGGACATTCGCAACCGCGACATGCGCCCCATCTGGGTGGCGCTGTGGGACGGCGACGCCAAGACAGGCTGGCACCGGCCCTTCGGCACCGACAACCTTGGCCGAGACATCCTTGCCACGATCCTGGCCGGCGGGCGCGTGTCTATGGCCGTGGGCTGGGCAGCGATGCTGCTGGCGCTGGTGATCGGCACGCTGGTCGGGGTGCTGGCCGGCTACTTTAAGCGGCTCGACTTCTGGCTGATGCGCTTTACCGATCTGGTGCTGTCGCTGCCCATCCTGCCGCTGGTGCTGCTGGCGGTGACCCTTTTCCGCCAACCGCTCACAGCGACGTTTGGCGGGCCGGAGGCGGGCATGTTTGTGCTGATCGTCGGCATCATCGGCGTGACCAACTGGATGCCTACCGCGCGGATCGTGCGCGGTGATATCCTTGCGCTCAAAGAGCGTGAGTTCATCCTCGCGGCCCGCTCCATCGGCACAAAATCGGGCGCCATCATCCGGCGGCACCTGCTGCCCAACGTGATCTCGCCCATCGTGGTGTCGGCGACGCTAGGCCTTGCCACCGCGATCATCACCGAAAGCGCGCTGTCCTTCCTGGGCGTCGGCTTCCCGTCCGACTTCCCGACCTGGGGCAAGCTGCTGGCGGACGCTGTGCCGCGGATGCAGGAATATCCCGAGCGGGTCATGCTGCCCGGCATCATGATCTCGCTTACCGTGCTGAGCGTGAACTACCTTGGCGACGGCTTGCGCGATGCGCTCGACCCCCGCATCCGGGGGCGGTGAACGAGGCGAACGGGGCTGTTGCTGAAAACAGCCCCGAGGCCGCTACTTCTCGACAGACTTGCGCAGCTGGCGCACCAGCCACCAGACCCCCAGAACCACTGGCACCGTGACCGCGGCTGTGAGCATGCCTTTGCTCAGCCCCGTCGGCTCCTCCAGCGGATAAAGCAGGTACCCAGCCAGCGACACGGCATAGTAGCTGATGGCCACGACCGACAGTCCTTCGACCGTGCGCTGCAGCCGCAATTGCAGGTCGCTGCGCCGGTCCATACTTTCAAGCAGCTTCTGGTTCTGCGCGCTGCGCTCCACGTCCACGCGCGTCCGCAGCAGGTTTGCGGCCCGCACCGACCGGGCGCTCATCGCATCGATGCGTTCCTGCGCGGACTTTACCGTGCGCATCGCGGGCTCGTAGCGGCGCACCATGAACTCGGCAAAGCTCTGCCTCCCCACAAACCGCGCCTCGCGCAAAGCCTCAATACGTTGGTTCACGATGGCCTCATAGGCGCCGGTCGCGCCAAAGCGGAACGAAGACCGAGCGGCGATTGTCTCAAGCTCCGCCGACGTATCCAGCAGAGCGCGTAGCGTCTCTTCTGCCCCCGCACGCCCCTCGCGCATTTCGCCAACCAGCGATGTCAGGGCACTGTCGAGCTCGCCCAGCTTCGGGCCCATCTCGCGCACGCGGGCAAAGCCCAGCATCGACATAGTCTTGTAGGTCTCTACCTCGCACAGCCGCTGCACGATACGGCCGACCCGAGTAGCGCCGGTATCTTCAGACGCGAAAACGGCGAACCTCGTGTGGCCTGCATCGTCGATTCGGAAATCCCCCGCGATCACCGCGGCGTCTTCCAGCACAGAACTCACCGCCAGGCTTTCCGGCACAAACCAGTCACGCAGCCGGTCCAGCACATCTTTCTCTGACGGTCTCTGCATCACGCGGATCAACACGGAGGTCATCTTTTGCCCAGGTGCTTCCGCGAGCCAGTTTTCAGGAAAGGGCGCAAACTCAGCAGGATCAAATGCCCGCTCTCCGACCCCTTCGGAGAAAACGGTGTAGGTCACGAATTCAGTGTGCTGTTCCCACTTCAGCCAGTGCTTGCCGATTTGGCCATAGTAGTGGGTCGCGCCGGGCTGCGGGTGCGGCGCACCATGCCGGTCCAGCAACGCGGTCAGATGCGCAAGGTCAGCGTCACGATCCCGCGCTGCAGCCTGATCGGACTGCTTGATCGCGATATAGGCAGCCGTGCACGGCGCCTCCATTGCGGGAAACGGGCGCGCGTGCAGCTCGTTGGCCAGCCGGTAGCGCAGGGGGTGGTCTTCGATGGGGGGCATGATATTGCATCTCGATAGGTGCTTTGGACATAGGTCGCTTGGCACCGGATGTCAAAACTCGTTTTGTTTCAGTGCGTTAACTGGATGCAACGGTATACCGAACGGTGCTCAGGCATCCCGTACACCCGTCCATTCCGAATGTCCGCGCCCGTTCAGCATGGAACTCATGCGAAAACGACCCGCATCCACGATCATCAACGACGTTGACGTGTAGGGCGCTGTCGCAAGCTGGTTTTTCGAGAGCAAACGCGTTTGGTAAGTGCCGAGCCACGTTCCATCGCCGCAATCCTCCAACGACAGGCTGCGGCGGTCAACGAGGTCAAGTGACATCTTTTCCATGGCCAACAAGTAAAGCTGAAAGTTCTTTTCGACGGCCATCTCTGTCGCAAGGACGACCGGCCCTTCTCGCGTTATAATCGAAAAAGGCATGCGCAAACGGCTCTTCCACAGCGCTATGTCCTGCGCCACGAAACAGTCAGATATGTCTGTCAGAAAGGCCTCGAATTCCTCCTGCATGCACGAAACATACGGAATCTGGCGGTTTGCCTCAACTCGCGGACTGGTTCCGTTAAGGCTCTGCCGAGGCCTCCAACACAGGCGTGCTGACATTTTGCGCAACGCGCGGCGCCCCCCGTTCTGACGGTCTGACGTTGCCAGACGCCCCCGTATTAATCTAGCGTCATGGCATGAGCATTTTTTTCAGAACCCTTTTTCAAGATCTCCCGCCAGCCTATGCACCGCTCAGCGCGGCACCATCGGGCAGAAACGGCGACAACAACGCCAATGTCCTTATCAGCACGAACGACGCCGAACTTGTCCGTGGGCTGGGCGGCGATGACCGCCTGCTCGGGCGCGGCGGGAATGACACGCTGGAAGGCGGCGCGGATAATGACGTCCTGATCGGCGGCGCGGGCGGTGATCGGCTGGATGGTGGCGACGGGATCGATACAGCCAACTACCGGCACGAGACGTCGAATGTTGCCATAAATACCCGCAACGACCAGATGCTGGGCGCCGCCTCAGGTGACCTGCTGGTGTCGATTGAAAACCTGATTGGTACCAATTTCGGCGACAGCCTGATCATGGGCGACGGGAACAACCGTATCCTTGGCCTCGGTGGGGACGATTTTCTGGATGGCGGGCGCGGCGACGATTACCTGATCGGCGGCGCTGGCGCAGACTTCATGCATGGCAGCGTCGGGATCGATACCGCAGGCTACCGTAGCTCGAACGCGGCCGTCACAATCGATCTTGCCGCGTCCATCAGCACGGGCGGCCACGCAGAAGGCGACACGCACAGCTCCATCCATAACCTCGACGGCTCGCTTTTTGGTGACGCGCTGAGCGGCGATTTGCTCGACAACCGCTTGCGCGGGTTTGATGGCAACGACACGCTGACAGGGGCCGAAGGAGTGGACCGGCTTATTGGCGGCGCAGGTGCGGACCAGTTTGTATTCACCGAACGTGCGGACCATGTCGCCAATGCCAACCCGGGGAACGGCATTGCCGGGTATGCGGGAGCAACCCGCGATGTGATCGTCGATTTCACGCGCGGCGAAGACCAGCTTGTCTTTAACGCGACCGAGTTTACTGGCGCGGTGGTCTTGACCAACAAGGTGTCGGACCTTGGGCTTTCCAGCGCAAGCGACAGCGCCTTTGCGCTGTCGGGTTCGAACCTGTTTTACGTTCGCTATGACAGCCAGGCAGATTTCGACGCCGGCATTGCAGAGGTCACACACCTTGCCCACCTAAGGGGCATCACTGCACTCGACGCCGCCGACTTCCTGTTCGTTTAAACGAAAAACGCCCCGCAGATCTGCGAGGCGTTCTTTTGTTTTTTGATTGATCGCGACTTAGTCGATCAGCGGCAGCAGCTTGTCAAAGCTGTCCTTCGCATCGCCGTAGAACATGCGCGTGTTCTCCTTGAAGAACAGCGGATTCTCGATGCCGGAATAGCCCGTGCCCTGCCCGCGCTTGGACACGAACACCTGCTTGGCCTTCCAGCACTCAAGCACCGGCATCCCGGCGATGGGGCTGTTGGGATCGTCCTGCGCAGCCGGGTTCACGATGTCGTTCGAGCCGATGACGATGGCGACGTCCGTGTCGGGGAAGTCGTCATTGATCTCGTCCATCTCCAGCACGATGTCGTATGGCACCTTCGCCTCGGCCAGAAGCACGTTCATGTGCCCCGGCAGACGCCCTGCGACGGGGTGGATGGCAAAGCGCACTTCCTTGCCCTTGGCGCGCAGCTTGCGGGTCAGCTCCGCCACGGTCTGCTGTGCCTGCGCCACGGCCATGCCGTAGCCCGGGATGATCACGATGCTGGACGCCTCGTTCAGGGCCGTGGCCACGCCATCCGCTTCAATCGCGACCTGTTCGCCCTCGACCGCCATCTGCTCGCCCGCAGCCGCGCCGCCCCATCCGCCAAGGATCACCGACACGAAGGACCGGTTCATCGCCTTACACATGATGTAGGACAGGATCGCACCCGAGGAGCCGACAAGCGCGCCGACAACGATCAGCAGATCGTTGCCCAGCGAGAAGCCAATTGCCGCCGCTGCCCAGCCGGAATAGCTGTTAAGCATCGACACGACGACCGGCATGTCCGCGCCGCCGATGCCCATGATCAGGTGGTAGCCGATAAACAGCGCCAGCAGCGTGAGCAGCACCAGCGTCCACGAGCCAGACCCCGACAGGTACATGATCGCCAGCACCAGCGACAGCGCAGCCGCCGCCGCGTTCAGCAGGTGACCCCCCGGCAGCTGCTTGGCGCCGGTGTCGATGTTGAACGGCAGAAGCGACGAGCCGCCCGCCAGCTTGGCATAGGCAATGACCGAGCCGGTGAAAGTCACGGCGCCGATCCAGATGCCCAGAACCAGCTCGACCCGCAGAATGCCGATCTCGACCCCGGTTTTCTTGGCGATCAGCTGGCCAAAGGCCGACAGGCCCTCTTTCGTCTCTTCCGCGATGGGGAAAAGCGGCAGACCATAGCCGCCAACCGGGTTTGCCCCGTCATAAGACGCGCTGAGCCCTGCAATCGTGTTGATCATGATGTCGGCGTTAAAGCCCACGAACACCGCCGCGAGGCCCACGAGGCTGTGCATGATCGCCACAAGTTCCGGCATCTGCGTCATCTGCACCTTGGTCGCCAGCTGGTAGCCAACGGCCGCACCACCCGCGATGAGGATCAACGAGAAGAACCAAAGCCCCGCGCCCGGCCCGACAATCGTGGCGAGGATGGCAATGGCCATGCCCGCAATGCCGTACCATACCGCCCGCTTGGCGCTTTCCTGCCCGGACAGCCCGCCCAGCGACAGGATGAATAGGATGCCCGCAACCACATAGGCTGCAATCGTGAATGCATTATCCATGTGCCCTGCTCCCTTACGACTTTTGGAACATGGCGAGCATCCGCCGTGTCACGAGGAAACCACCGAAGATGTTTACGGCGGCCATGAAGATGCCGAGCGCTGCAAGCAGCGTAATCAGCAAGTTAGAAGATCCCACCTGGATCAAAGCACCCAGGATGATGATGGACGAAATGGCGTTGGTCACGGCCATCAGCGGCGTGTGCAAGCTGTGCGCCACGTTCCAGATCACCTGGAAGCCGATGAACACCGACAGGACAAACACGATGAAGTGCTGCATGAAGCTGGCCGGCATGCCCGGGATCAGGCCAAGGCCAAGCACCAGCGCGCCGCCAATGCCCAAGAGGGCAACCTGGTTGCGCGTCTGCGCCTTGAACGCGGCCATTTCCTGGGCGCGCTTTTCCTCGGGTGTCAGTTCCTTCGGCGCCTCTTTCTTCGGCGCCGCCGCAATTGCCGCGACCTTGGGCGGTGGCGGCGGGAAGGTGACGGCCTTTTCATGCGTGATGGTCGCGCCGCGGATCACGTCATCTTCCATGTCATGCACGATGACGCCGTCTTTCTCGGGCGTCAGATCCGTCATCATGTGGCGGATGTTCGTGGCATAAAGGGTGGAGGACTGCGTCGCCATCCGGCTAGGGAAATCGGTATAGCCGATTATGGTCACGCCATTATCGGTCACGATTTTCTCGTCCATCACGGTCAGTTCGCAATTGCCACCCTTTTCGGCGGCAAGGTCCACGATGACCGAGCCGGGCTTCATCATCTCGACCATGTCTTTGGTCCAGAGGATCGGCGCGTCGCGGTTCGGGATCAGCGCGGTCGAGATGACGATGTCGATATCGGGCGCCATCTCACGGAATTTAGCCAGCTGTGCCTCGCGGAACTCGGGGCTCGACGGGGCCGCGTAGCCCCCTGTCGCCGCGCCGTCCTGCTGGTCCTCGTCGAATTCGAGAAAGACAAACTCGGCGCCCATCGATTCAATCTGTTCGGACACCTCCGGGCGCACGTCAAACGCGTAGGTAATCGCGCCTAGCGAAGTGGAGGTGCCAATCGCGGCAAGGCCCGCAACGCCCGCGCCAATGACCAGCACCTTGGCCGGGGGCACCTTGCCCGCCGCTGTCACCTGACCGGTGAAGAAGCGGCCAAAGTTGTTGCCCGCCTCGATCACCGCGCGGTATCCGGCGATATTGGCCATGGACGACAGCGCGTCCATCTTCTGCGCGCGGGAAATCCGCGGCACCATGTCCATCGCGATCACCGTGCTGCCGCGCTTGGCGGCGGCAGCCATCAGCTCTTCATTCGCACCGGGATAGAAGAACGAGATCAGTGTTTGCCCCTCGCGCAGGCGCTTAACCTCGGTATCTTCGGGCGGGCGGACCTTTGCGACGACGTCGGCGGCTTTGAACAGCGCGGCGGCGGTTTTCACGACCTCGACACCGGCCTCCTTGTATGCGGCGTCATCAAAGCCCGCGGCCTGACCGGCCCCTGTCTCGATAACGCAATCATGGCCAAGTTTCTGCAACTGAAGCGCGCTGTCCGGGGTCATGGCGACGCGGCGTTCGCCCTCGAAAATCTCTTTTGGCGTTCCGATCTTCACGGACACCTCCCTTATTCGGGCCTGTCTAAAGGCAGCTCATGTGCGGCAACATGATGCACCGCGACGGTCTGTCCAGTATCTTGCGGGTGCAGCATTTACAAGGCGGCGCCCGCGTGACGCCACGAAATTTTTGGCAAGATTTACACCCAGCGGCGCACTTTTCGTGCGTAAGCCTCAAAGCTCGGTCCAAAGGCCTGCCGCATCCGCGCTTCTTCGGGGATGATGAAGCGTCTTTCGATCCACCAGACAAAGATCGGGATCAGAACAAGGCTCAGCACCGCATCAAGCCATAGCACCGCCCCCGCAAGGACCAGCGCATCGCCCAGATAGATCGGATTGCGCGTGCGCGAAAAGACCCCGGTCTGGATGATTGTGGTCGGCGTATTGTGCGGGATCACGGTGGTTCTGTGCCGGCCGAATTCTACGAGAGCCAGCGCCATCAGCAGCACGCCAGCCCCAATCAACAGACCAGCCAGCAGGTGCGCGACAGGACCCGCAAGGCTCAACCCTGCAGGCAACATCCGCATCTGAGCCCAGGCGAGCGCGACGAACAAGGCCAGCCACAACGGGGGAAGATCAATCATCTTCATCGCACGCAACATCGCGATTTGCTGCCCGTGCGTCCACCATTCATTGCACCCGCACCGTCGCCCGCTAGGGTGTGGCCTAAAGGGAGGACATCATGGATCTGACAGGAAAACACGCGCTGGTCACAGGGGGAGGCACCGGCATCGGTCTCGCCATTGCGCAGGACCTCGCTGCGCGCGGCGCAGAGGTCACGATCACCGGGCGCCGGCAAGAGGTGCTGGACGAGGTGGTATGCGATCGCATCTACGGGGCAGCGATGGATGTGCGCCAAGAAGACAACATCAAGTCCGTTATCGCCGCCGCGGTCAAGGCGCGCGGCCCTGTCCAGATCTGCGTGGCTAACGCAGGGATCGCCGAGGGGCGCGCAGTGCACAAGACCTCGCTCGACTTCTGGCGAAATGTGATGGCGACCAACCTCGACGGCGCATTTTTGACCATCCGCGAATGTCTGCCGGGCATGCGCCAGACAGATTGGGGCCGGGTCATTGGCGTAAGCTCCATCGCAGGTTTGCGCGGTCTTCCTGGAGCGGCCGCATACTCGGCGTCCAAGCACGGGTTGATTGGGCTTATACGGTCGCTGAGCGAGGATTACATGGGCCAGCCCTATACTTTTAACGCGCTTTGCCCCGGCTATGTCGACACCCCGATCGTGGACCGGAACACCGACGCCATCGCCGAGCGCACGGGAATGAGCGCCGAGGACGCCCGCGCGGTGATGGTCAAATCAAACCGACACAAGCGCCTGCTAGACGTCGAAGAAATCTCCGCTGCCGCCCGCTGGCTGACGGGTCCCGGCAGCCAATCGATCAACGGTCAATGCATCGAAATCGCGGGGGGCCAGATGTGATCGAGTATTACTATTCAGCGCATTCGGCCTATGCGTACCTTGGTGCGCCGCGTCTGCGCGAGATCGCAGCTGCTCATGGGGAAACAATTGCCCATCGACCCTTTGACCTGATGCCTGTGGTAGACGCGGTGTCGGGTGGTTATTCCGGAGCGCGCACCGACGCGCACCGGGCCTATTTCTTTGAAGAGGACATGTACCGCTGGGCCGCTTATCGAGGCCTCCCGATGCAGGATTTCCGCCCGACACATCATGACGAACCGCTGGCGCTGGCGTCGGGTGCGATCCTTGCCTCGGAGGACCCGTGGGCGGCGCATTGGGCCGTCCTGCGCGCCCACTGGGAAGATGACATCAATGTCAACGATCCCGCCGATCTGGAACGTGCAGGGCTGGACCCCGCCGCGATCTCCCGCGCCATGGACCCGGACATACAGGCGTTGTTCCAAGAGGCGACCATGTCGGCGCGTGCGCGGCCCATCTTTGGCTCTCCGACCTATATCTGGGAGGGAAAGATGTTCTACGGGCAGGACCGGCTTGAGCTGTTGGACCATGCGTTGGGGCTGCGTGGTTAATCACCCGTTAACCGAGAATCGGACAGGCTCGTGGCATGATCAGTATCCCGCAGCCCCCCGCCCCGCTCGTTTTTTTCACCATGCGTCTGGCCGACCCGCAGTCAGACCTTTTGACCGCGCATGCCGGCCCCCTGCGCGCTGCCATGCGCGCCGTCCGGCGCGTGCGTCCCTTTGAAATTGACTCGATCGTCATCTTGCCGGCCGCGCTGCACGCCATATGGGCCCTGCCGATGAATGATCCGGACCTCGCCCCGCGGCTGGAGCTCTTTCGCGCCCAATTTGACGCGCTGCTGGCCGCGTCGGATCGCCGTGCCGATTGGCTGGAACAGGTCTGGCCGCACCCGCTGGCCGATGATGCCGATCTGGCCGCGCATCGGGCCATGATCCACCAAACCCCTGTCATGCAGGGCCTCGCCCCCCGGCCCGAAGCTTGGCAGTTCAGCTCGATCCACCGCGCGCGAGACGTCCGTGCCTCCCTGCCCTAGCAAGTAACAGGATCAGGGCATGCCAATTGCATATCGGCCGCGGCAGGTCAGGCGGACCGCAGCGCGGCAGGCCGGCGCCCAGCGGCCCAATCGCGGGCTGCGGCGCCAAACGCCTTGAACAGCGGGCGTGACACCGGATCGTTCACCGCATTCCATTCGGGATGCCACTGAACCGAAAGGGTAAAGCCCGGCGCACCGTCGATATAGATCGCTTCTGGCGTGCCATCGGGTGCATGCCCGTCAATCACCACCCTTGCGCCTGCCTGTTTGATACCCTGACCGTGCAGCGTGTTCGTCATAACCTCGCGCGCACCCATCAACCGGTGGAACGGACCGCCGTCGGAGAAGGTCACCGCATGGCGCAGGGCAAATTTTTCTTCCATGGTGCCATCGGGCGGCATCCGGTGATTGTCACGCCCGGGCAGGTCGCGGATTTCCGGGTGTAGCGTGCCGCCCATGGCGACGTTCACCTCCTGAAATCCGCGGCAGATACCGAGGATCGGCAAGCCGACATCAACACAGGCCCGGATCAGCGGCAGCGTCAGACGGTCCCGCGCCCGATCGAAGTCGCCATGCGCCTCAGTCGCGGCCTCTCCATACTCCTCCGGATGGACATTAGGGCGCCCCCCAGTGAAGACAAAGCCGTTGCAGACCGCCATGAGTTCATCGACAGAGCACAGCTCTGGATCAGCGGCAACAACCAGCGGGATGCCATTCGCAGCTTGTGCGACGGCGCTTGTATTGATCTCTCCGGCGGCATGCACCCGGTATTGATCGTTAATCACATGCGGGTTGGAAATGATGCCGATTACGGGGCGGGTCATGGGCGTCCTCTTTTGCTCGCTTCGCCGGATATAGCGCGAAAGTCCGAGCAAAACTATAAGGCAGCGCCGCACAGGCGGGGCGCAGATCACGCACCGCCTGCGTTTTAGGCACCTCAGATCTCGGCGGTCAAACCCGCGGCCTCGACCGCTGCTTTGCCCGCTTCGGCATCTGCATCGGACGTATCGCCGGTCACGCCAACGGCGCCCAGTACGGCCCCGCGCGCGTCGCGCACCAGAATACCGCCCGGCACCGGAATGACCTGCCCACCATAAACGCCATTGACGGCCGCCATGAAGTAAGCCTGCGCCTCCGCGCGCGCCATCTGGGCAGTACCCGCCATTCCAAGCATCACCGCGCCGTAGGCTTTGCCATGCGCAATTGCAAATCGACCGGGCGCCGCACCATCGGCGCGCTCAAACGCGATGACATGCCCGCCCGCGTCCAGCACCACCACAGACAGCGGCTTCAGCTCTGCCGCTTTGCCGTGCTCCATCGCCTTGCGAATGATGGTCCGCGCGCGGCTGAGTGAAATTTTTGCCATGGAACTCCGTGCTCCCCTTTTTGTGTTTCATAGGTCCGTGGACGCGGCGCTTTGCGACAGGGCAACACGCGCCGTTTAGTACGTCTGCCCAAACTCAGGCGCTTATCCCGCCTTCTTCTCGAGCCGTGCCGCGTGCAGCAATGGTTCGGTATAGCCCGAAGGCTGAACGCGGCCCGCAAGAACGAGATCGCGTGCTGCACGAAAGGCCGCCCCGTCAAAGCCAGGGGCCATCGCCTCATAAGCCGCGTCGCCAGCGTTTTGGGCATCCACCCGCGCAGCCATCTTGCGCAAAGCGTCCATGACCTCATCTTCGGTCACCACGCCGTGGTGCAACCAGTTCGCCAAAGCTTGCGAGGAAATCCGGCACGTCGCACGGTCTTCCATCAGACCGACGTCGTTAATATCCGGCACTTTGGAACATCCGACACCCTGATCGACCCAGCGCACAACATAACCGAGGATGCCTTGCGCGTTGTTCTCAAGCTCTGCCGCGATCTGTTCGGGCGAGAAGTTGCGCCCCGTGGCCACCGGGATCGTCAGCAAATCATCCAGCGTGCCGCGCGGCCCAGCAGCCGCCAAGGTCTCCTGGCGCGCCAGTACATCGACGCGGTGGTAGTGCACGGCGTGCAGCGTCGCGGCGGTTGGCGACGGCACCCAAGCGCAGTTCGCCCCCGCCATCGGATGCCCCACCTTCGCCTGCAGCATCTCGCCCATGCGATCTGGCATGGCCCACATCCCCTTGCCGATCTGCGCCCGCCCCCGCAGACCGCAGGCCAGACCGATGTCGACATTCCTGTCCTCGTAGGCGTCAATCCACGCCGCGCCTTTCATCTCGCCCTTCGGAACCATCGGGCCCGCTTCCATCGACGTGTGAATCTCGTCGCCCGTGCGATCAAGGAAGCCGGTGTTGATAAATGCCACGCGGTGTTTGGCGGCCCGGATGCACGCCTTGAGATTTGCGGACGTGCGCCGCTCCTCATCCATGATGCCGATCTTGACGCTGTAGCGCGGCAAACCCAATGCGTCCTCCACATGGGCAAAGATCGCATCGGTCAGCGCCACCTCGTCCGGCCCGTGCATCTTGGGCTTGACCACATAGACTGACCCATGCTGCGAATTGCGTAGGCCGTGCGTCTTTTGAAGATCGTGCAGCGCAATGGTCACGGTCAGCATGGCGTCCATCAGACCTTCGCCAATCTCCGACCCATCGGAATTAAGTACGGCGGGCGTGGTCATCAGGTGGCCAACATTACGGACCAGCATGAGGCTTCTGCATTTGACGTCGAACGGGGCGCCATTCGGCCCGGTATAGGTGAAATCGCTGTACATCTCACGGGTCACGGTCTCACCGCCCTTGGTAAAGGTCGCCGTCAAGTCACCCTTCATCAGGCCAAGCCAATTGCGGTATGCTTCAACCTTGTCGGCTGCATCGACCGCTGCAACGCTGTCCTCACAATCCATTATGGTCGACAGAGCCGCCTCGAGGTTCACCGCAGCCAAACCGGCCGGGTCAGCGGCCCCAATCGGGTTATCGCGATTCACCGCCAGTTCGATGCCCAGCCCGTTATGTTTCAGAAGGATCATCTGCCAGCCCTCGGGCGCGGCATGGCCCGCGTATTGCGTGTTGTCGGCAAGAGCCACGGCGCGCGGTCCGGCGCGCAGCCGCAGAGCATCGCCATCAACGCCGATCTCCGTCACCTCCGCCCAGCTTGCGCCGGCCAGTGGCGCGGCTTCGTCAAGGAAGCTCTTGGCCCAGCCGACCACGCGCGCGCCTCGTTCGGTGTCATAGGCCCCGGCAGGCGGCAGATCACCCAAGACATCTGTGCCATAAAGCGCATCATAAAGGCTGCCCCAGCGCGCATTTGCGGCATTGAGGGCAAAACGCGCATTGGAAATCGGGACGACAAGCTGCGGGCCGGGCGTTTGCGCGATTTCCGGATCAACGTTTTGCGTCTCGATCTCGAAATCCGGGCCTTCGGGCACCAAATAGCCGATCTCTTCAAGGAAGGCGCGATAGGCGGCTGCATCGTGCGGCATGCCATTCCGCGCGCGGTGCCAGTCGTCGATCTGCGCCTGAATTTGTGCGCGCTGGGCCAGAGCTTCCTTCACTTGTGGATCAAAGCTCCGTACCAGCGCCGCAAAGCCGCTCCAGAACGCGTCTGGCTCAAGACCGGTGCCGGGCAAGACCTCCGCCTCAACAAACTCCGCCATTTCCCGGGCCACCTGCAGGCCCGCACGATCTTGATATGCCATGACGCTCTCCTTCCGGGTCTTTTCCGGTTTAGAACGCAAGTTTCCTATCGTAAACCCTGTGGTCATATTTTTTGACCAAAATAGAATTGCGCTAGGATCGTCGCCCGGTCTTTACGCGGTAAGCATCGTAGTCAAACCGCTCCCATACGTGCATTCGGCCTTTCTGGCGCGCATCTGCCAGCCACAGCTTCTTGCGGGCACCCGGCACCTCGAGAGCAGAATAAACCCCTCCAGAGAACGTGGGCCAATCGATAGCCAACCCCTGTTTGACAAGCTCAGCCGACAGATCGCGCCCATCCTCCAGCAAACACTTTGCAACCGTTCGGCCGAAGTGGTCATCCGCCACAATCTCGGCCTTTACGGTTTGCCCCTTGCACAGCTTCACCATCGCCCATTTCGCCTTTTGCCCAAAGGGATGGTTCAACTCGGGCGCATCGATACCAAACAGGCGCACTTGAAGCTTGTTGATCGTGATGGTGTCGCCGTCCGTGACCCAGGCCGGTCCGACGATTTCGGTGTTTTCTGGGACAGGTCGCGCCGTGTCAGCCGTAAATCGTTTGGCTGGTTCCTGACGCCTTCGGGGCGGCGCCGGCCTGAACTTAGGCGGTAGCTTTTTGGGTAAAACATGGCGTCGAAATTGGCGATCGATCCGGCGAGCCTTGCTGCCCACTCGACCGATCCAAGCGATAACTGAAATCAAAAGGGCTAAGAAAAGAAGTAGTTCCACACGCAACGCTTAGTTGACCCGGCAGAAATACGCCAGCTTTCATAGTTTCGCGGTCAGCCCTTTGCCTTCGCGCGCCTACACCGGTCCGAGCAGTATTTGACCTCGTCCCAGACCTTTTCCCACTTCTTGCGCCAAGTAAACGGCAGGCCGCAGGTGGCACAGGTCTTGGTGGGAAGGTCGGATTTCTTGCGCATCTTGCCGGGCATCAAAACTCAAAGCTCCCCTGACGGTCATCCTTGCCGCCGCGCGCTTGCCGGCGTGCCCGCGCCTGGCCGCGGTCTCTGTCCTGAACAAAATGACCGGCGCTGTCCTTGCGCGAGGCGTGCTTTTGCACGATCCGGCCCGCCTCGCGCCGAAACGCCTGGCCCTTGCGCGCGCCCCATATGGCATCGCGCGCCTGCCGTGCCGCATCTTTGACGTCCACGATAGGTTCGGGGTAGGCCAGTCGGCCCGCGCCGTCCCATTCCCACGGGCTTTGCAGGTGTTTCAACGGCACCTCGGCCAGTTCCGGACACCATCGGCGCGTAAATAAGCCGTCAGGGTCCTGATCATGCCCCTGCTTGACCGGGTTGTATATCCGCACCGTGTTCATGCCGGTTGTGCCTGACTGCATCTGGACCTGCGGCCAGTGGATGCCCGCCTCGAAATCGGTGAACTGGCGGGCAAGGTGAGGGCCGGTGGCGCGCCAGTCGAGCCAGAGGTGATAAGACGCCACCGCCATGAGCATCGACCGCATGCGAAAATTCATCCAGCCCGTCGCGGCAAGCATCCGCATGCACGCATCGACAAAAGGCAGCCCCGTTTCACCCTTTTCCCACGCCTCGCGACGTGCGACGTCATCGCCGCGCAGACCTTCATAGGCCGAATGCAGACAGCGGTGTTCGAGGGCCGGTTCATCCTCCAATTTCTGCATGAAGTGATCACGCCAAGCGAGCCGGGCTTGAAACGATTTCAGCGAGCCGCCCCAGCCTTCCCGTGTGCCTTTGACCTCCCGTTGCCGCGCCGCGCCAGCCTGTGACGCCTCGCGCCCCGACAGCGTCCCCCACGCCAGATGCGGCGACAGGCGCGAACAAGCCCATTCACCCTCGAGCGGCGAGGACATCGCCGCTCGATAAGTACGGCCCCGCTCGGTCAGGAAGGATCCCAGTAGCGACAGCGCCATGTCCCGTCCGCCACGCTGCCGGTCGGGACAATAATCTGCGGACACAAGGCGTGGCACGACAGCGGACGCCAACTCAGGCCCCGGCATCAGACCCTGAGGGACAGCAACCTGCGGCTGGCGCAAAAACGCATTGCGGCGCGCCGCCCAGCCGTCACGCCCATTCAGGCGCCGCACGACACCCGATTGGGTCAGCTCCTGCCAAACCACACCAGCCCCCTTAGCCCAGCCCGACACGGCGCGGTCCCGCGCGTACGTCCAGTTAGAGCCGGTTTCCTCGTGACTGACGAGGTGGGTCGCCTTTGCCTCGGCACGCACGGCCTCCAAAACAGCTGCCGCTTCGCCCACCCGTTCAACAAGGACCAGGCCGAGGGCCGCGAGTTGTCGCCGAAGGTCGGCAGTGCTTTCCTGCACGAAATCCCATTGCCGGCCCGACACATCCCGCTGCGTCCAAAACCCCGGTTCGTGAATGACCAATGGCACGATTGGGCCAAGCGTCGCCGCACGGGCCAGCGCCGGATGGTCCGCCACCCGCAAATCCCTTTTGAACCATACGATCACACTCATGAACGGAAGGTATTTTAAGGCTAACGCCCGACAAGTGCGGCGCATCGCCTAGCCGCAGGCGGTTCCCCCCTTGCTACAGCGTCTCTGAGAAAACCAGCAGAATTCAGGTAAGTGCAGCGGCTTGAAGCCCCACCGACCGCGGGCTACCGTCCATGGCAAGAAGGAGATCTTCATGCGCGACGCGGCCCCTCAGACAATTTACCTCAAGGACTACACCCCCTTCGGTTACGCAGTGGAAGAGGTGCATCTGACGTTCGATCTGGCCCCATCGGCCACCCGCGTGACCTCCCGCATCAGGTTTGCTCCCAACCCCGCGGCGACGGATCGCACGTTTTTTCTGCACGGGGAGCAGCTCAAGCTCCTTTCGGCCAAGATCGACGGCGAAAAGATCACTCCGACGGTGACACCCGAAGGGCTCACCTGCGATGTACCGAATGTTCCCTTCACCTTCGAGGCCGAGGTCCAGATCGACCCGGCGGCCAACACCGCGCTTGAAGGCCTATACCTGTCGAACGGCATGTACTGCACCCAGTGCGAAGCCGAGGGCTTTCGCAAGATAACGTACTATCCCGACCGGCCAGACGTCATGAGCACGTTCACTGTGCGCATCAACGGGCCGCACCCGGTTCTTCTGTCAAACGGTAACCCGGTCGCCGCTGGCGAGGGATGGGCCGAATGGCACGACCCCTGGCCCAAACCCGTTTACTTGTTTGCGCTTGTCGCGGGCGAACTGGTCGCGCACCGAGACAGTTTCATCACGATGGAAGGCCGCAAGGTTGACCTTGCCCTTTATGTGCGCCCTGGGGACGAGGGCAAATGCGCCTTCGGAATGCAGGCGCTGAAGGACAGCATGAAATGGGACGAAGACGTTTATAAGCGCGCCTACGACCTTGACGTGTTTAACATTGTTGCGGTCGATGACTTCAACATGGGCGCGATGGAGAACAAAGGCCTCAATATCTTCAACTCCGCCGCTGTGCTCGCCAGCCCCGAGACCTCGACCGATGGCAATTTCGAGCGCATCGAAGCAATCATCGCACATGAGTATTTTCACAACTGGACCGGCAACCGCATCACCTGCCGTGACTGGTTCCAACTGTGCCTCAAGGAAGGGCTGACGGTCTTTCGCGACGCGCAGTTCACCGCTGACATGCGCAGCGCGCCAGTCAAGCGGATCAGCGACGTGATCGACCTGCGCGCGCGGCAGTTCCCGGAGGATGCCGGTCCGCTCGCCCACCCCGTTCGACCCGAAAGCTTTCAGGAAATCAATAACTTCTACACGGCGACAGTTTACGAAAAAGGCGCAGAGCTTATCGCGATGCTGCGCACGCTGGTCGGGGCGAAGGCCTATGACGACGCGCTGCAACTCTATTTCGAGCGGCACGACGGCGATGCCGCAACCATCGAAGACTGGCTTCAGGTGTTCGAGGACGCGACAGGCCGTGATCTGGCCCAGTTCAAACGCTGGTATACCCAAGCCGGCACACCGCAGGTCACGGTGTCGGAACATTGGCAGGACGGCACCCTTTCGCTCACCTTTGAACAAACCACCGAGCCTTCGGCGGCGACACCCGCGCCCAAGCCGCAAGTGATTCCTGTTGCACTCGGCCTGATTGGGCCCAGCGGGGCGGAGGTGATGCAGACACAAGTGGTTGAGGTGACTGAGGCAAAACAGACCTTTGCGTTTCCGGGTCTTTCCGAACGACCTGTTGCCTCAATTCTGCGGGGGTTCTCCGCCCCCGTGATCCTAAATGCTCAAGTCGATCACGCGCATTTGCTGGCATATGACACGGACCCGTTCAATCGGTGGGAGGCGGCGCGCACGCTGGCCAAGGCGTCGCTCCTTGGCACGATCCGCAGCGGCAGCGCGCCCGAGGAAGCATATTTGAGCGGTTTGGCGGCTGTGGTGGCGGACGAAGCCCAGGACCCGGCTTTTCGCGCTCTGATGTTGGGCCTACCGGGCCAATCAGAACTGGCCGCCGCCCTCGCGCAAGGCGGCGACACGCCAGATCCCGACGCGATCTATGCCGCCGTCGATGCCCTCAAGGCAGCGCAGGCCGATACGCTGGCCCATGTGCTGCCGGACCTACATGCAGCCAACCAGGTGAGCGCACCCTATAAACCGGACGCGGACCAATCAGGCCGCCGCGCGCTTGGCAATGCTGCTCTTGCCCTGATCACGCGCACCGATGGCGGCGCCGCCGCCCAAACGCAGTACGACGCGGCCAGCAATATGACCCAGCAGCTTGCCGCGCTCGCTTGCCTCATTCGTGCGGGCAAAGGCGACGCGGCCCTCGCCGCATTCGAAGCGCAGTGGTCTGATGACCGTCTGGTGATGGACAAATGGTTCGGCCTGCAAGTCATCGAAGCGCGGCCTGACGATGCTGTGGACACGGCGCAGGCACTCACCCGCCACAAGGCTTTTACCGACACCAACCCCAATCGCTTCCGCGCCGTTCTAGGAAGCCTGGCCGCGCACCATGCGGGATTTCACGCCAAGGACGGGTCCGGCTATGCCATGCTTGCCGATCACCTGATCGCGCTCGATGCAAAGAACCCGCAGACCGCGGCTCGCATGGCGTCAGCATTCCAAACCTGGCGGCGCTATGATGCGATCCGTCAAAGCCTTGTTCAGAAACAGTTGACCCGCATCGCGGGCACCCCTGACCTGAGCCGCGACATGACCGAAATGATCACCCGCATCCGAAACGCGTGAGGCATGTCTCTGATGTCTTCTGGCCCCAAAATATCCCGGAAGTCTGGAGGAGGACCCATCTTTGACACAGCACGGCTCTGTTGCCGAGTTTCGGCGGCATAACCACGTTACCCAGTCAACCGCGTCGGAAACCCGCCCAAAAACAGAGCTGAACAGCGTGATCAAATGCAAAGCCTGCAACATCTTTGGCACCTGCACGAGGATCGGCGCTTTCGGTGTGCTGCGCGTCGAAAAAGACTATGACATTCTTCTGGTCTACCGGTTAGAGACGGCGGACGATACAACCAGACCATCTCTCGACATCAACGGAGGCCACCTATGCAATTTGTGCTCGGGCTGATTGGCATTGCCGTTGCAGCTTATCTTTGGGCGCAGCGGGCGCGCACCGCCGCTGATATTGCGCGGGACATAGCGGGCCTTCCGGCAGAAGCGCGTGCGGCCGCGCGGCGGTGGAATTTCAAGCGGCGTACGGATCTGCACCCTGTTGAGGGTATCGAGGATCCACGGCTTGCCATGGGTGGGCTGGCCGCGGCTTTTGTCGAGCTTGATGATCTGCCGACGCGGGAGGCGCGCGACAGGATGACCTCAGCGCTTGGGGACACACTGCGCCTGACGAAGACCGAGGTTGAAGAGATCGCGGTGCTTGGCGCTTGGTTTGTACGGGAATGCGGCGGGCCTGTACCTGCGATCGCGCGGCTGTCCCGCAAGCTGTACCGGCTGGATACGGGCGCAAGCCTGCCCGTTCTACTTTCGATACTGAACGACACTGCGGGCGATGCGCTCAGCAAACGGCAAGCCGAAGCATTGGACGACATCCGCCGCGCTTATGGGCTGACATGATGGACGCCGCCCCCTTTCACTGGTCGCGCACAGGCCGCTCGCGCAATGCTGCCATCACGGTTGGCCTGGTCTGGGTCGCTTTGGCTGCAGCATACATCTTCCTTGATGCCTCGGTCTGGGTGGTTTGGCTGATCGTACTTTTTACCCTCCCAGCGCTGGCCGATCTGGTTACGGGCCGGACCTCTGAAATGCATGTCACGCAGGACGGCCTTGCCTGGGCGTCCGGTCGGCGCCGCGCAGAGCTTGCATGGGACGAAATAGACCGCATCCGCCTCGACACGCGGCTCGATTTTTCGGTGCGCACGACACTGATCCTTCCGTCGGGCCGCAAATTAAGGCTTCCGATTGACACAACGCCGCCTGCCGAGGCGTTCGAAGACGCCCTCCGCGCGCACGGTGCAGACGTCAAACGGCACCACTTCTCCCTTCTCGGTTGAACTCGGCGAGACGCCCTCAAAAGAGCTAAAAACAAGGCAAACGGGTCCTGATCGCGCCAAAAGTTAACGTGGCGTTAACCAGTAAGACCACCCTGACGCGAATTGGCATCAGAAACCCGCGTATTTTCCGCAAACCTGCCCCTTTTCCGCCCGAATGCTGGGACATGTTGAGGATGTTCGTAACGAGTAACCCTGGTTCCCTCTCCATGCGTATGATCGCCACCCTCATCTCCCGCCTGGTCACCGGCGATGCGGCCCGTCCTCCGGAAGCCGAAGCAGAAGACGGTGTCATCGTCCCCCTGCACCACTTGCACCGTCGCAATCGCTCGCGCGTGCCCGCACCCCTGCAGGTGCCCAAGCAGACGAAAACAGCGGCCAAGCCCGCATTGTCCATCCCCTGCCCGGACCCAACCGGTGAGGAGCGCTCTCGCGACACGCACCAAACGCGCGGTCAGCGCATGGCACGGCAGGAAGACTGGGCCAAACTTTCGGCGACCCTCGCCGACGCTGACATGACGTGCGCTATGACGGAAGGCGGTATGCCAGTGGCCGAGCTTTTGGCCTTTGGCGCCCGCGCTGATGTCGTTCAAGCGGCTGAACACGCGCTACTGGGCGGGTGGCCTGAACCCGATGCGCCCTTGCTGGACGGAATTGCACAGCTTGAAGAGGTCCTTGCGGCGCATGACGGTGACGCGATGATTGCCGCTGTTGTAGCGCTCGCCCATGTCGATATTGGTTTAGCCTGGCGCGGGAATACGCGGCTCGCCGAAGTCCCCCGCCGCAATCGCGACGCCTGCGACGCACATTTTGACCGGGCCCGCGACATCCTTGCAGCGGTCTGCCAAGCGCACACTGCCTCTCCCTTGCTGGCCTCCGCCCTGTGCGCAGCAGGCGCAACCGACGCTCAGGACCCAGCCACTACGATCCACGCCTATGAGCGTTTGCTCTCTCTTGATCCGTCCAATGCGCGGGCTTTCCGCGCCATGGGCCTCCGCCTGCTGCCGCGTCGTGGTGGCAGTCTCGACGCGCTCGAGCTGCACGCCCGACGCATGGCCGCCCGCACCCACGCCACCTGGGGTGCGGGCGGCTATACATGGGCCATGCTTGACGCGATCGCCTGCGATGATGGGGCCTGCGCACAATTGGATGTCGAATTCTTCATCGATGGCCTCCACGACATCATCGCACGCCGCCCGGACCAACACGTGATCAACACCCTGGCTGCCTATTGTGCCAATACGATGGGCACGCAAATTGACGGCTCTGACGAAGCGGCGCTGGTCCGTGCGCAAATCGCGGACTGCGCCGACTGGATTGTGCGAGAGCACATGACCGAATTGCACCCGATGATCTGGGCGCACGCGGCGCGCGGGTTCGATCAGGGACTGCGAATTCGGTGCCTCGACCGCTTCGCCGCTGCGGGCCTCGCGGATGCCCACCGAATTCTGGGTGACGTGTTCCGCCGGGAAATCGCTGCCGGCCACCGTATTGTTTTTACTGAGGCCGGAGCAGAAACTCTGTCCGCTTAAAGTCGGCGCGCGGCACCGCTCAAGAGCAAGCGCGAGTAAAGCTTGTGCGGACCCAAAAGCGCCCGCATCACCGGCCCTTGCTGCAACACGGCAGAACCAAAGCGCACAACACCGGGCCCAACCATCAACCAGCTCATTGTGTGACCTGACCGGTCTGCCAAAAGGAGCTCGTCCGCACGCCTCGCCTCAACATCCCAGGCTGCAAACCGCGTCGCCGCGCCGGCTGCAAGGGCTGCGACATCGCCTGCAGCGCTCGGCATTCCGGCAAGCGAGAGCAAAACCCGTTCAGCGCGCATAAGGGGCTGCTCATAGAACGCATTGATGAGCTCCCCAAGGCCAGCCCCATCACACGGCGCCTCAAACGCATCCACGTACATGCCATCACCCCGCGCAAACGGGGCCAGAAGCGTGCCTTCGGGCACTGGAATTTGGACAACCGCCATAACGGCACAGCAGCACGGCATCCATCGCCCTGCAACCCCCTTGCGAGCCATGGCGTGCTGGCCTAACACCAAAGCAATCAAAGCCCGAGGCGCACCTATGCTCGACCTGACCCTAGACACCCCGAAACCCAAGACCATTTCCGGCGCGAAGTACGACTGGGAACTTGTGATCGGGATGGAAGTCCACGCGCAGGTCGCCTCGAACGCAAAGCTCTTCTCAGGCGCTTCGACGCTCTTTGGGGCAGAGCC
>JBCBCP010000042.1:0-27786 GCA_038530575.1 Pseudomonadota bacterium | reverse complement strand
CCAATGTATCGATCAGCACATCCGCATTTTCACGCGTGAACTGAATGTTGGGGCGGATCTTGAGCACGTTGTAGCGGATGCCAACGAAGTTGATGAGCACGCCCTCGCGGCGCATCTCATTTGCCAGCTTCTTGGTGAAAGCCGTGGCTGGCTGTTTTGTTTGGCGGTCCAGCACCATTTCCGCGCCAAAGAACAATCCGGAACCGCGTACGTCACCGATGCATTCATGGCGCTTAGATAAAGCCTTGAGGCGGCTGCGCGCACATGCGCCGACACCATGCGCGCGCGACAAGGTCTTCTTCGGCCAGCACATCCAGAACCGCTTCGGCTGCGGCGCCGGAGACGGGGTTTCCGCCGAATGTGTTGAAATACCTGAAGGAGTTTCGGAAGGCCGCTATCACCTCCATCGACGTCACGACACCTGCAACGGGGTGGCCGTTGCCCATCGGCTTGCCAAGGGTGACAATATCAGGCGCCAGTTTCGGCGAGAATGCGATTGCCGCCGAGTGCAAGTTGCGCCATGCGGATCAGGCTCAGCGATACCGTCTCGGATGGTTTGAGCACGACCGAATTGCCTGCTGCCAAGGTCGGCCCAAGCTTCCAGGCACCGATCATCAACGGAAAGTTCCAGCATTTTTGCTTCCATCAGGTCCGCCCATTTGAGCATGACCTTCTTGCGTGCTGCGGGCGGCATGCCGCGCCATCTCTTGTCCTCAAGGGCGCGCCGGGCCGCGGCGATGGCACTGTCCGTGTCCTCTTTGGTGCCTGCGGCGGTGGTTGTCAGCACAGTGCCATCAATAGGCGATATGACGGCGTCGCGGGCACCTGACACGCTGTCTATCATACGCCCATCGATCACAAGTTTCTGCGGGGCGACAGGTCTCCCGCACAAGGCGTCGATGGCAGATTGATCCAGTTTGGTTGCCTCCGTCTTGTTTCGAGGGCGTTTTCACCGATGTTAGCCCCAGCCAGCCCCTGATTATGCGTTTTGCTTAGAGTGCGGATGTGCACAGCGATCACAAAGAAAATCACGATTTCCCAAAAGGGTGATGATTGGGTGGCGACCCAAACCCTCCTTATTTTGCATAGCGATTGCGTCCGAAGGGGTGCCGGGCGCGACCGCGTTAGGACGGCAGAGGCATTTCGGTGTTCGTCCCACGCAAGGTGGCTCACGATCGGCACGTGGATGCAGAGCAATTGATCCGTGATCGCTCTTCTGGCTACGATGCGCACGGAGGCTTACGTGGTTGGCGTAGTATACAGACGACGTGATGGGTCGGGCGGAGCCGCAAGAACGATATACGAGGCAGTTCAGGATATGGCCCAAGAACAAACCATCAATTACGCATGCTGGACGCCCGCCGCGAGCCAAAACACGGCCTGAAGGATTAATCCAGATGGACACGCATCTTCCCACGCAGGCGCCCGCCGTCATTATCGGCGGCGGCATTATCGGAATGTCGACGCTGTATCACCTGGCGCATCGGGGCGTGCCCGCGGTTTTGATCGAACGGCGCAAGATTGCCAGCGGCACCACCTGGCATGCCGCTGGCATTGTTGGGCAGTTGCGCGACAGCAATTCTCAGACCGAGCTGGGGAAATACACGGCGCGCCTTTTCCGCGACCTTGAGAAAGAAACGGGTCAGGGCACCGGATACAAGCAAAATGGCACGATTAATATTTCGCTTTCGGATGTTCGGCACGAGCAATTGTTGCGCCAGCACGATCACGCGGCCCGGATGGGTATCCCCAGCCAAATTCTGGAGCCGCAGGAGGTCAAGGATTACTGGCCAGACCTGAAAATAGATGACGTCCAATCGGGGCTGTTCGTGCCATCGAACGGTCAGGTCAATCCGCTTGATGTAACGATGGCGCTGGCAAAGGGTGCTCGTCTGCAAGGCGCGCAGGTCTTCGAGGGAACGAAAGCGCTGAGTATCGAGATACGCGCGGGCAAGGCCGTTGGGGTCGTCACGGACAAGGGCACAATTGCCACCAATCAGGTACTGATAGCGGGGGAATGTGGTCGCATCTGTTTGGTAAGGCCCACGGAATAACCGTGCCGCTGCATGCGGCCGAGCACTTCTACATCGTCACCGAGCCTGTGCCGGGCCTGCCAAGCGACCAGCCGATCCTGAACATCATCGAAGAGCGCAACTACTGGAAGGAAGACGCCGGCAAGATTCTGATCGGCGGGTTCGAGGCCAGAGGCCGCGCATGGGGGCAGAACGGCATTCCGGAGGACTTTGAGTTCGACGAGCTGCCCTTTGACATGGAGCATGTCGAAGAAGACCTCATCCGCATGTTTGCGCGGATGCCGTCGCTCGAGGCGATGGGCATTCAAACGTTCTTTTGCGGTCCCGAGAGTTTTACGCCGGATGGTCGCCCGTACATGGGGCCGTCGCCCGAGGTCGAAGGTGTGTTCCTTGCGACAGGTATGAACTCGAACGGTATCCTCAATTCGGGTGGGGCGGGCCTGACGATGGCCGAATGGATGCTTGATGGGGTGCCGTCGCGCTCAATGGGTCCTCTGCTTGCCGTACGCGCGCATCCGTTTCAGGCAAACACGCGGTACAATCAGGAACGCGCGGCTGAGAGTGTGGGCTTTCACTACGGCCTCGCTTGGCCGGGACGGCAGGTGCATTCTGCCCGCGGGGTGCGCAGGGTGCCGTTGCACCGCGAATTGAAAGATGCTGGCGCCGTCATGGCGGAACGCATTGGTTGGGAGGTGCCGATGTATTTCGACCCTGCACAACCATCTTGGCAAGATGCCCCGTCACTGCAGTGGAAGCCCTGGTCTGCACAGGTGCGCGAAGAGTGCCTCGCAGCCCGCGATGCAGCGGTGATCCTCGACCAGTCGATGTATGCGAAGTTGGTGGTTCAGGGGCCAGACGCGGTTCAAGCCTTGAACCGCGTTTGCGGGGCGCAGATGGACGTGCCGGTCGGCACCTCTATTTACACGCAGTTTTTGAATGAAAAAGGAGGGATTGAGGCGGATGTGACAGTGACGCGGGCCGCCGCGGACGGTTTTGTCGTGGTCACGGGCCACCCAAGCCAGATGCGCGATCAGCATTGGATCAAAGCTCATGCCGATCCGTCCTGGCGTTTCGAGGTTTTCGACGCGACGTCTGCCTATTCGCTTCTGACGCTGCACGGGCCAAAATCGCGCGCGATCCTGCAGGCGCTGACATCAGATGCAGTCTCACCCGAGGCGTTTCGTTTCGGTCATGCGCGGCTGATGGATGTTGCCCACGCGCGCGGCTGGGTTATCCGCCGGTCGTTCCTCGGCGAGTTGGGCTTTGAAATCATGGTTCCGACCGAATTCACCACTGGCGTTTACGAAGCGATGCTTGAAGAAGGGCGCCCGCACGGTTTGCGCCACATGGGCATGTTCGCGATGAACGCCTGTCGGCTTGAAAAGGGATTTCGCCACTTTGGTCATGACATTGGCGAAGACGATACCCCCTATGAAGCCGGACTTGGTTTTGCGGTGAGCCTCGACAAACCGGGCGGTTTTCTGGGCAAGGACAGGCTGGCGCAGCAGAAGGCTGAAGAAGGACCGGCCTATAAGCACCGCTTGGTCTCAATTGTCGTTCCGGGCCTGTCAGCAAGGGATGGCCCGTATTTGATGCACAACGAGCCAATTTGGAAAGATGGCGGAATTGTCGGCCATGTGACGTCGGGCGACTGGGGCTTTCGGCTCGAGCAGATGGTCGGTCTGGCCGCGATCGAAAAGGACGGCGGCGCGTCCAAGGCATGGATCGACGCGGGCGGCTTCGAGGTTCAGATTGCCGGCAAAATGTACCCGATCAAAGCTCAGCTTGCGCCGTTTTATGATCCGGCCGGAAATATCATGCGAGGATAACCCGCGGAAAGGGAGGACACGACATGGGTGACAAGACGATTTTGGTCGTCGGCACTTACGACACCAAGAACGACGAACTGGATTACATGGTAAGCCGTGTTCAGGCGGGGGGCGGTGCCACGCTGAGCATGGATATCTCTGTTTTGGGGGACCCGGAAAACCCCACCGATTATTCCAAACACGATGTAACAGCCGAAGCTGGTCATACGATTCAGGACGCCATCGACAGCGGCGATGAAAACCACGCGATGCAGATCATGGCAAAAGGGGCCAGCGCCCTTGCCGCCCGGCTGCAGGCGGAACGTAAGATCGACGGTGTAGTCATCCTGGGCGGGACGATGGGAACCGATGTGGCGCTTGATATTTGTCAGGCGCTGCCGCTGGGATTCCCGAAATACGTGGTTTCCACAGTGTCGTTTTCCCCACTGATCGAGCCGCAACGCCTGTCGGCGGATGTCCAGATGATCCTCTGGGCTGGCGGGCTTTACGGGCTGAACTCCGTCTGCAAATCGTCACTGAGCCAAGCCGCAGGTGCAGTTTTGGGCGCTGCCCGTGCGGTGGAGCCGCCGAGCACGGACCGCCCTGTTGTCGGAATGACCTCGCTGGGCTCGTCCTGTCTGTCCTACATGAAGCTTTTGAAACCAGCTTTGGAAGCGCGCGGGTTCGAAGTCGCGATCTTTCACGCAACGGGGATGGGTGGCATGGCTTACGAGAGCATCGCCCGGAAAGGCGGTTTCGCCTGCGTCATGGATTTTGCACTGCCCGAACTGGGCAACCTGCTGGCGGGGTCCGTGATCAACGCCGGATCCGACCGGATGCTGAATGCCGGCGCTGCAGGTATTCCGCAGATCGTGGCGCCAGGCTGCCTCGATCTGATTGATTTTGCAGGCTGGCAAGACATCCCGGAACGGTATCAAGATCGCCCGTTTCATGCCCATAACCGTCTGATTAAATCGTCCGGGCTGAATGCCGAAGAGCGCCGCGAGACCGCGCGGGAGATCGCGAAACGCCTAAAAACTTCGGATACGCCCGCCCACGTGCTTTTGACCAATCAAGGGATCGAAGAATGGGATAAACCCGGAGAGCCGGCGCACGATCCGGAAGCCTTTGCCGAATTCTGTGATGAGATGCGTGCGCAGATGACGGCACCGCTGCAGTTCACCGAATTGGACTGTCATATCAATGATCAGGCATTCGCGGATGCAGTGCTTGATATTTTCGATGGTTGGGTCGCCGTCGGTACGATCAAGAAAGGTTAACCCAATGGACGGAAGCCCCACCCGCGATCCCCGCTACGACATTCTCTTTGAGCCGGTACAGATCGGTCCCGTCACGGCGCCAAATCGATTTTATTCCGTTCCACATGCAACGGGGCATAGCCCGCTGATGCCCAACGGCTCCATCGCGATGAGAGAGATGAAGGCCGAGGGCGGGTGGGGCGTGGTCTCCATGCAAGTGGCCGAGATCGATCCAAGTTCGGACATCTCGAACCTTCCTATGGAGCGGTTTTGGGACGACACTGATATCAAGTCGCACGCGCTGATGATCGAGCGGGTGAAGCGTCATGGGGCCATCACGGCTTGCGAGTTGGCGCATACCGGGATCCGTGCCCGTAACATGGATACGGGAACGCCCGTTCTGGGGCCATCCTCTCAACGCATTCTGAAACCTCAGAACCCGATCCAGTCCAAAGCCATGGACAAGGAAGACATTCGTGCATTTCGCGCAAGCCATCGGCGCGCCGTCGGGCGGGCGAAGCAGGCCGGTTACGATATTGTTTACGTCTACGCGGCGCATGACGCGGCGCTGGTCTGGCATTTCCTGAATCCGAATTACAACAAGCGCACGGACGAGTACGGCGGTAGTTTCGAAAATCGCCTGCGCCTGCTTCGTGAAGTGCTGCATGACACGATGGAAGAAGCTGCAGGTGAGGTTGCCGTGGCGGTTCGCATCCCGGCGCACGATTTCAAGTCCGGATCGCCCCTGACATATGACAACGAAGCCCGCGCGGTGATCGAGGCCTTGGCCGAAGTTCCGGATTTGTGGGACGTCAACGTGGCGTCGTGGCCCCGCGACAGCGGCACGTCACGTTTTGATGATGAAGGCCATCAGGAGGCATACACCAATTACGTCAGTCAGGTGACAACAAAGCCTGTGGTGGGCGTCGGGCGCTATACGTCGCCTGATACCATGGTCCGCTTGATCAGATCGGGTGATTTCCACCTGATTGGCGCCGCGCGTCCGTCCATCGCGGATCCTTTTTTGCCGAAGAAGATAAAGGAAGGCCGCGTAGACGATATTCGCGAGTGCATTGGCTGTAATGTTTGTGTGTCCTCGGACGCATATTCGGTCCCTTTGATGTGCACGCAAAACCCAACGATCAGCCAGGAATGGCGGCGCGGATGGCACCCAGAGGTTGTTCCGAAGGCGCCGCGCCGAGAAAGCACGTTGATCATTGGCTCCGGCCCGGCGGGTCTGGAATGCGCGCTGACACTGGCGCGGGCCGGCCACGAGGTCACGGTCGCGGATCGCGCACCGGAATTTGGCGGGCGCGTGCTGCGCGAAAGCGGGCTTAGGGGGCTTTCGGCATGGGGCCGGGTCAAAGATTACCGGCTCTATCAGTTGCAACAGCTTGGGAACGTATCGCTCTACGCGGGCAGTGATATCAGCGTCGGCGATGTTGCTGAGTTCGAAGCTGACAACATCATTGTTGCCACAGGAGCCCTTTGGCGCGACGATGGCGCGGGCGCCACCGAGTTTGATCATGTCCCCGGCTTTGCAGGTCATGCACTGACCCCGGACGATGTCATGGCAGGCGCGGCTTTTGACGGACCAATCGTGATCTATGACGATGATCACTACTACATGGGCAACGTGCTTGCGGGGCATCTGGCTGCACAGGGGCATGCCGTGCATCTGGTGTGCCCTTTGCCGTCAATTGCAGAGTGGATGGGATACACTCTGGAAAGCCCGCGTGTGATCGACAAGATGATCGAACTGGGCGTTCAGATGTCTCCGAATGTTACGGCCAGTCGGTGGTCTGGTAGCGGGCTTGAAGTTGTGCGCTCTGATACGGGACAGACGCTTCCTGCGATTGAGGCAAAGCACCTCATCATGGTTGGCGCGCGCACTCCGCGGGACGCGCTTTTTCTTGCCCTCAAGGGCACCGAAGGCCTCGGTCACAAGGTCACAGCGATCGGCGACTGTGTGGCGCCGGGGATCATCCAGGCCGCGGTGTTTTCAGGGCATGCTGAGGCGCGCCGGTTGATTGGCGACGTTCCGGCCTCCGGAACTTTCCGGCGCGAAACGCCCATGCTTTTCTGACGGTGCACGTGCGGTAGACGCGCCAAGCGGAGGCACCCCGCGCGGTTTGAACATCGGTTCATCCAAGGGATCACCGCATCACAAACGGGTTTCCCATCGGTGCGTCCGAAGTGCTGATCCACACCGTCTTGGTGCGCGTGAAATCATAAATGGCTTCCACGCCCGCCTCGCGCCCATAGCCTGACTGATCAAAGCCGCCAAAAGGTGCGATTGGTGATACTGCGCGGTACGTGTTGACCCAGCAGATGCCAGCCTTGAGCCGCGTCGACACCCGGTGCGCGCGGGCCAGATTTTGCGTAAAGATGCCGGAACCAAGTCCGTAAGGCGTGTCATTGGCCAGTGTTATGGCCTCTTCTTCGCTGTCAAAGGGCACGACGGACGCGACAGGGCCGAACATTTCGACATTCAGCGTCGCCGTGTCCGGGTCGGTGCATGTCACCAATGTTGGTTCGAAATAGTTTCCGGGCCGGTCTAGTGCGGCGCCGCCAAATGCAATGTCTGCCCCCTGCGCAACCGCTTTGGCCAAAGTGCCTTTGACCTTTTCGATCTGCGCCCCAGTGCAAAGGGGGCCGATATGCGTGGCGGGGTCCAATGGGTCGCCAATGCGGATGCCCTGCATTCTGTCTTTGATCAATTCCAGCAAGGCATCGTGAACAGCGCGGTGAACAAACGCACGTGAGCCTGCAACGCAGCTTTGGCCCGACGCGCCAAAGTTACCGGCGATCAGCCCATTTGCCGCTCCGTCAAGGTCCGCGTCGTCGAAGACGAGGATGGGCGACTTGCCCCCAAGTTCGAGTGTCGTGACAGCGAAATTTTCGGCCGAGTTGCGGATCACATGGCGCGCGGTCTCCGGGCCTCCGGTGAACGCGATGCGGTCCACATCTTTGTGTCGGGTCAGTGGGATGGCGCAGTTTTCCGCGTCTCCCGTTATGACGGACACGACACCTGGCGGAAAGCCAGCTTGTTCGACCAGTTTGGCGAATTCAAGCATCGGGGCGGGCGCGATTTCGGAAGCCTTCAGGACAACAGTGCATCCCGCCGCAAGCGCTGGGCCAAGTTTTGTCGCCGTCAGAAACATCTGTGCGTTCCAAGGCACGATCGCGACGACGACACCAATCGGCACACGGCGGGTAAAGACATGCATGTCTGGCTTGTCGATCGGCAGCACCGCCCCTTCGATCTTGTCCGCAAGGCCGGCATAGTATCGGTAATAGTCGCCCACATAGGCGGTCTGACTGGCTGTTTCGGCCAGCAATTTGCCGCTATCGGTTGTCTCGATCCGGCCCAGATGCGCCGCGTTTTGCTCGATAAGCTCTGCCAGCCGATAGAGCAACTTGCCGCGCTGCGTCTGGGTCAAGTTGCGCCACGCGGGCGCATCCAAAGCACGCCGCGCCCCCGCAATCGCGCGGTCCACGTCCGCGGGCGCCGCGCAGGCAAAGCTGGCCCAATCCGCGCCTGTCGCGGGGTTGATAGAGGTCATCACCTGACCCTCCGCGCCCTCGGTCCAGGCGCCGTCGATGTAAAGCTGGTAATGCGGCTTTGGGTCCATGGGTCTGTCCTGTCAGAAGTTGGGCATCACATCGTCGATGAAACGGGCAAGCGAGTCGCGTTTGCGGGCAAAGCTCATGCCGCTGTCGATCCAGAACGCATATTCATCATAGCCCAGATCCTCGTAGATCTTCAGCCGGTCTGTCACCTGAGAGGCCGTGCCCACCGTCAGATCACGGCCAAGATTTTCCGGGGACATCATCGCGTTGGCGGCCATTTCGTCCTCGCTTAGCGTCGCGATAAGGCCTTGGCTGACCGGCCGCTTGTTCTGGAACCAGGCGCCGAAGTAGTTGTAAAACCGCGAAAGTTCATCCACCCCGCGGCTGACATCCTCGTCCGAGCTGCCGACATAGGTGTGGTGCAGCAGCATGATTTTGGGCCGGGGGCCGTCATAGCTGGCGCAGGCATCCTCAAAGCGCGTCATCAGGGTTTCGATCTCTTCCATCCCCTGCCACAGCGGCGTGACCTGAATGTTGAAGCCGTTATGCACGCCAAATTCGTGCGAATTGGGGTCCCGCGCCGCGATCCAGATGGGCGGGCCACCGGGCTGTACAGGTTTCGGCGCTGAGGTCGTTGCGGGAAACTGAAAGAATTCCCCGTCATGCGCGCAATCACCTGCCCACAGCTTTGGAAGAAGGGGCGTGATTTCACGCATCCGCTGGCCGGCCTCCCACGCATCAAGCCCCGGGGACAGCCGCTCGTATTCATAGGAATAGGCGCCGCGCGCCACGCCCAGCTCGATCCGGCCACCCGTCATCAGGTCTGCCGCCGCGGCCTCTCCGGCAAGCTTGATCGGGTGCCAGAACGGTGCCACGACTGTACCAGTTCCAAGGCGCACGTTTTTGGTGTGATGCGCGAGGTTCACCAGCGACATGAGCGGGTTGGGCGCGATGGTAAACTCCATCCCGTGATGCTCACCGGTCCACACGGCCCGCATGCCAGCATCGTCGGCCATCTGGCACAGTTCGATGAACTCTTGGTGCAGCACTTCGTGGGGCTGGTCCGCATTCAGACGTTCCATATGGACGAAAAGGGAGAACTCCATGCGTCAGGTCCTTTCGATCTGCGTGTGGGTTTCGCCGTGTACGGCATCACCGAGGTAGAGTGAGAAATCGCGCGTGCGGGCTTCGCGCGCAAAGCGGGCCATCATGTCGGCGATTGGCGGCGTGGCCCAGGTCAACGCGGGCAGCGCATCGATTGAAATGGGGTGCAAGTCCGTGTGCTGCGGCGGCGGCGCAGAGGCAAGGATGTAGGCGGAATGCGTCGCCGCGGTATCAAAGACGGAATAGGCCGCGCCCAGCCGGGCCGCGATCCCGCGCAGGCGCAGGTGCTGGGCCAGATCATCGCGCAGCGACACGCGGCTGGTCCGTTCAATCTGCGGCGGGCGGTATCCCTGCGGCGTCTGTTCCAGCCAGACATGGCCGGGCGTTTCCACAATCGCGCCGCAGATCACATCGCGCCCCTCTGCCTCCTGCACGCCACGTTCGAGGCCCAGACTGAAATAGCGCCCGCCGACATAGCCAAGCCCGCGCCCGGGCGTGTGCGCAACATCCGTCACCACGCCGATCAGAACGCAATGATCGCCCGCCTCGACGCGCTGGTGGGTCCGGCAAGAGAACTGTGCGACCGCGCCGCTGATCAGTGGGATGCCGTCATCGTTCAGCGTATGGGCCGTGCGGGCGAACCGGTCGCCCTTGAACCCGGCAAAGGTGTTGGAAACTTCCTCTTGCCCCTCGGCAAGCACGTTGACGGCGAAATGGGTGCAGTTTTCGAAGGCGTGGTAGGACGACAGGACCTTGCCGGGGCACACAAGCAAGAGCGGCGGATCAAGCGATACGGAGGTAAAAGAGTTGGCCGTAAACCCGCAAGCTGCGCCGGTCGCATCGCGAGTCGTGACGACCGTGACGCCTGTCATGAAACTGCCGAATGCCGCGCGAAGCGTGCTTGTGTCGAGGTCGATCATACGTGCACCTGCTGTACAAGGTGGCGCAGGGCTGCGTTCACCTCTGCGGCGTGGGTCATTGGCATCATGTGCGCGGCGCCTTCCACGATATACGCGCTGCCTTTTGGGGCAATCGCGGCCATTGCGCGGGACATGTCGCGGGTCGAATTGGGCTCAAGGCTGCCGGTCATGAAGAGGGCAGGGACGTTGAGCCGAGCCAGCAACGCGCGGTCCGGTGTCCGGCTATGGGCAAAGGCCGTGTAGGCGTCTTGGTACGCCGCTGGCGCCACCGTTTTCAGCCACCCTTCGCAGGCATCACGCGCCAGGGAGGCTTGCGCCCCAAACCAACGGTTGAGTGTTGCGGTGGGATCGGCGGGCGTTGTCCCATCCAGCTCTGCCGCGCGATCCTGAACCGCGCGCGCGGCTGCGTCCGTCCGTTCGAACACCGCGTTCAAGGCTGCGACCCCTGCCACCTGCGCAGGCCATCGCGCGCCCAACTCAAGCGCGAGCATCGCGCCCATAGAATGCCCGACCACAAGGGCAGGGCGCGGCAGCGTTTTCAGAACGCGCGCTGCCGCCTGAACGTAGACGGTAATTGTACCGCTCTTTGGCCCCAGCGGGCTTTCCCCGTGGCCGGGCAAATCCAGCGCAGTGACCCGGTATGATGTTGCAAGCGCATCGATCTGCGCGCCCCACGCTTCGGCCCGCAGCCCAACGCCGTGGAGCAGCAGAACATCCGACCCCGCGCCGGCCGTGATCGCGGCGAGGCCGCAGAGCTCAGACCGCGGCCGGGTTGTCCACGTCATGCCCAAGGTCCTTGAGGTCCTGATACCGATCGCCGATCCGGTGATGCGGGCGCCCGGAGGTGGCGGCGCCCAGCACCACGACCACCTCGTCATCGCGGGGCGCATCGGGGATGGAAAACTGGATCGTGATGTAATGCGAACGCCGGCCTGCATCGTTCTTGTCCATCAGCGGCACCATGATCGGCGCATTTGCCCCGCCGCGCGTGTTGGTGAAGGCAAGGTAGGATTTCGCCTCAACCGCGCTGCGGAAGTGGTTCCCGAACCGAAGCGTATGGATCAGGCCCGAGGCATGCTCGATCTCTCCGTTCAGGCCGACAACCGCGGCCTTGCCATAGGCTTCGATCGCCGCGCCCGTGCCGGCAATGGCAACCATCCGTTCGGTCAGCATCTCGCCCAGGATGGGGCCGTAGGCCTGAATTTCGGGTTTCAGCGCCTCGACATAGCGCCCGGCCCAAGGGTTTGTAACGACGGCCGCCACCGCAAACAGATGCCAGGGCGCCTCCGCGGGGCGAAACCCTTCGATCAGGACTTCTTCCTGATAGGTGACAATCTTGCGAATCTCTGGTGTCATCTTTGCCCCTCCCGCGACAGGTGGACGGTAGGAAACCAGGGGCCGTTTTGACAAACGAACGCTTTATGTGCTTTGCCATTAACAAAACTAATGGCTGCGTTGACCCTTGTCCAAATCCCTTCCTCCGCTCACGTGGTTCCGCTCGTTCGAGGCGGCGGCGCGCACCCTCAGCTTCACCGCGGCGGCACAGGAAATCGGGCTTACGCAATCGGCGGTCAGCCAGCAGGTCAGATCGCTGGAGCTGCGACTGGGCGTTTCGCTGTTTGTGCGCCTGCCGCGCGGGCTTGCGCTGACGGATGAAGGGCGAAAGCTGCTGCCGCAGGTTGGCACGGCGCTCGATACGCTGGTCGCGGCGGCAGAGCCCTTTACCGCGGGCGTCGCCACCGGCGTTCTGACGGTCGCCACCTCGGTCAGCGTGGCGCAATGGGTGATTGCGCCAAACCTGCCGGACTTTTCGGCAAGACACCCCGAGATCCGCGTGCGTCTGATCAGCACGATCTGGCCGGATGATTTCAATGCCACCCGGGCCGATGTCGAAATCCGGTTTGGCTCACGCAAGCAGGTGGGCCGCAACGCTGAACCGCTGTTGCCGAACCGGTTGGTTGCGGTGAAATCCCTCGGCCTGACCGGGCCTCTGGAGGCGTTACCGCTGATCGAAACGGTTGGCGTGTCCGGGGGATGGGATGCGTGGCCATTTGAAGGCGGCGCGGTGCGCAAGCCGCAGCTTTACGCGGATACCTATGGCATGGCGCTGCAACTGGCGCGCCACGGCAACGGCGCTGCGCTCGTCAGTGAGCTATTGGCCGGGCACGCGATCAAATCGGGCACTCTGACACGCGCGCATCCAGGGTCTGTTGCCAGTCAGGAGGGGTATTTTCTTTACGCCAGCGACAAGCTCGCAGCGGCCTGTAACTTTCGAGACTGGCTCATCGGTCTGATCTGACCATCTGCACGTCCGAGCTAGGCGGCAGCGGCGCGCGAGATATCGAACCCGTAGGTTTTGCACGTCTCCACGAGGGACGCATACATGTCGCCAAACACCTCGTGATCCTGGCCGAGGTCGTTCATCTGCCACCAGTCCTTTGCCACGTCGTAAAGCTGCGTGGATCCATCGGCATAGCGGATCAGTCGGTATTTGCCTTTGCGGATGCCGACGCTGTCGCCGTGGAAGGTCGGAATGACCCGCCCCGCCAGCCGTTCGCCCTCCACCACAGGGCGCAGCGAGGTGCCGACGCAGTCCTCCATCGGCGCAAGCCCGGCATAGTCCAGCACGGTCGGCCCGACGTCCAGCACGGCCGAAGGATCGGTGATGTTCAGCGGCGCGGCCCGCGCGGGATCGTGGATGATGAACGGCACATTGGCCACCTGTTCCCACAGGGTGCTTTTGCGATACCGGTTCCGCTCACCCAGGTGAAAGCCGTGATCTGCCAGCAGGATCACGATGGTATTGTCCGCATGGCGCGACGCCTTCAGCGCATCCCACACCTTGCCCAGATGGTGGTCCACATGGCTAAGCGCAGAGAAGTAATTGCGCACGCTTTTCTTCCAGTAGCGCGTTTTGCCGGTGTCGAAGTTTTCGACCATTTGGGTGTCGGCAAAGGCGTTCTTGTCGGCCCCGCCTTTCCACACGCCCGGCTTGCGGAAGTTGTTCAGAGTGTACTGCTCTTTGAACCGCTTTGGCGTGATGAAAGGCCCGTGCGGGCCGTAAAACCCGACCTCGCGGTAGAAAGGCGCGTCGCTGTCGTAGCGGTCCAGAAATTCGATGGCCGAGGCGGCGGCGTTGGCGTCGTGAAAGCGTTCGTCATCCTCGGGTTCGGTTGTCGCAACACCGCCGCGATGCCCGCCGAACAGGGTGCGCGGGCGGCCCTTGGGCAGTTGCCAGTCGATTCGGAACGGCTTGCGCTCGTCGGAATAAAGCACCTCGTGGATCTCTTGCGGCAACGGGCGAAACCCGTGGTGCACCTTGCCCCCGGACGAACAGAAATAGCCGGCCTTTTTCAGGCGGTAGGGCCACATCTGGTCCGGAGAGATCTTGGAAAAGACCGAGGTGCGGTTGTCGAACACGCCCAGCTGATGCGGCGTCTTGCCCGACATGAAGCTGGACCGGGACGGCCCGCAGATCGGTGCCTGACAGAATGCACTTTTGAAGGCGGCGCTTTGCTCGCAAATCCGGTCGAGGTTCGGGGTCTGCAGCGCCTCGCCAAAGACGGTTTTGTATTTCCAGAACGCCACAGCATCGTCGAAGCTGATCAACATGATGTTCTTGCGTGGCTGGGACATGTGCGTGCTCGGATCGCTTTGGGATGCGCGGTCTGACTGCCGCGCTGTCTCTAGTCTACCGCAGCGGTGGCCTGCCTGCCAAGCGTGTCACAGGTCAAAGAAGATCGATTCGTTCGGACCTTGCAGGTGGATGTCGAACGTATAGGTGCCCGCGCCGTCGCCTTTTGCGATCAGGGTCGGCACGCGCACCTGATGTTCGATCCGGGCCAGCACGGGGTCGGCGCTGTTGTCCTCATCGTCGAAATAGGCGCGGGTGGACAGCCCAAGGTTGATGCCGCGCGCCACGATCCACAGGCTCACATGTGGGGCCATCAGCCCGCCCATGTGGGTGGGCACCGGGCCGGGCTTGACGGTCTCAAACGTATAAACCCCGGTCTCCATATCCGTGGCGCAGCGGCCCCAGCTTGAAACCTCCGGGTCCGCGCCCTCCTGGCCCGCATAGCGCCCGGCGCTATCTGCCTGCCACAGCTCCAGCAGCGCGTCGCGCAGGGGCGTACCCGTCCCATCAAGCACGCGGCCCGTGATCGTGATCCGCGTGCCTAGCGCGCCCGGCCCTGCGATCTGCTGGCCAAGGTCGGAGGGAAAGACGCCGCCGATCCCGCTGAAATTCGGGGTCAGGCCGATGTGGACGTATGGCCCGGCGGTCTGGCTTGGGCTTTCTTTCAGGCGGTCCAGCTTTTGCAACATGTCACAGCCCCTCCATCCGGTTTTCGAACAGCGTCTGGCGGCGGCCGCGCAGCACGATGTCGAACTTGTAGGCGCGCGCGTCCATCGGCACGGTGGCTTCTATGTCGAGCGCGGCGACAAGGCTCTCGATCCCCTCGCGGCTCGGGATGGTGCCCACGATGGGGCAGCGCCAGATCATCGGATCCCCTTCGAAATACATCTGGGTGATCAGGCGCTGGCCCCAGGCCGGGCCAAAGATTGAAAAGTGGATATGCGCGGGCCGCCAGTCGTTCGGACCATTGGGCCAGGGGTAGGGGCCGGGCTGGATCGTGCGAAACTCGTAGCGGCCTTCTGCATCAGTAATCACGCGCCCGCAGCCCGCAAAGTTCGGGTCCAGCGGCGCGACATAGCTTTCCTTGGCATGGCGGTACCGCCCGCCCGCATTGGCCTGCCAGACCTCGACCAGCGCGTTCGGTACGCCTTGCCCGGTCTCATCCAGCACGCGGCCGTAAACGATGATGCGCGGGCCGATGGCGGACTGCCCGTCGGCGGCGAAATTGTGGATCAGGTCCGCGTCTCGCGGGCCAAGCAGCGCGCGGTCAAAGACGGGGCCACATTCCTCGGACAGGCTCGTTGGCAGGGCCAGCGGCGCGGCCTGCGGAGAGCGCTTGACGGAGGTCTTGTAAAGCGGCGTCAGCGCGGGCGGGTGCCAGGCGCGGTCACGGGCAAAAAGGCTGCGGGTCATTCGCCCTCCATCTCGGCGTAGGTGGCCTTGGCAATCGCCAGCGCCCGGTTCGCGCGCGGCACACCGGCATAGATTGCAACGTGCTGAAACGCCTCGATCACGTCCTGTTTGCTGGCGCCGGTGCGGGCCGTGGCGCGGATGTGCATCGGGATTTCCTCGAAATTGCCCAGAGCGGCGAGCAGGGCAAGGGTCAGCATCGACCGCTCCCGCCTGCTGATGCCATCAGAGGCCCAGACCGTGCCCCATGCGCCTTCGGTGATCAGCGCCTGGAACGCATCGTCCAGATCGGTTTTGTTCGCCTCCGCCCGGTCAACATGGGCGTCCCCAAGCACCGCGCGGCGTACCGCGTCTCCTGCGTCTTTCCGGCTCAATAGGGCAGCCCCACATAGTTTTGCGCCAGCACCGCCTGCGCCGCGTCCGATTGGGCCAGAAAGGCCAGCTCACTGTCCTGCATCCGCGCGTCAAAGTCGGACTGGCCCGGAAAACGGTGCATGAGCGAGGTGAACCACCAGCTGAACCGCTCGGTCTTCCAGACTCGGGCCAGCGCCTTTTCCGAATAGGTGTCGATGCCGTGGCTGTCGCCGTCCAGGTAATGCTGCCGCAGCCCCTGCCAAAGATAGTGCACATCGGAGGCTGCGGTGTTCAGCCCCTTGGCCCCGGTTGGCGGCACGATGTGGGCCGCGTCCCCGCACAGGAACAGACGGCCCCAGCGCATCGGCTCACAGACAAAGGAGCGTAGCGGCGCGATGGACTTTTCGATGCTGGGCCCGGTCACCAGCCCATCTGCCGCGTCTTGCGGGATGCGCGCGCGCAGCTCGTCCCAGAACCGTGCGTCGGGCCATTTCTGCGGATCGTCCCCCGCCGCGCATTGCACGTAATAGCGCGACAGGTTCGCGTTGCGCATGGAGCAGAGGGCAAAGCCGCGGTCAGAGGCGGCATAGATTAGCTCGTGGTTTACCGGGGGCGTTTCGCTCAGCACGCCAAGCCAGCCGAACGGGTAGACCTTTTCGAACTCCTGCCGGACGGTGTCGGGGATGGTTTGCCGCGAGGGGCCGTAAAACCCGTCGCACCCGGCGATGAAGTCGCAGTCGATCCGGTGTTCGGCCCCATCCTTGTGGTAGGTGACGAACGGCGCGTCGCTGTCCGCGCCGTGGATCGCCGCGCCTTCGGCCTCGAACACCGTTGTGGCCCCCGCCGCGTGGCGGGCGGCGTATAGATCGCGCGTGACCTCTGTCTGGCCGTAAACGACAACCTTGTGATCGGTGTGTTTCGTGAAATCGATGCGCAGGGTCTGGCCGCCAAATGTGATGAGCGTGCCATCGTGCGGGAACCCTTCGGCGTGCAACCGGTCTGCGACGCCTGCTGCCTCCATCAGGCCAACAAGGCCGCGTTCCAGCACGCCGGCGCGAATGCGGCTCAGGACATAGTCCTGCGTGCGGCGCTCCAGAACCACCGCTTCGATCCCCTCTCGGTGCAAAAGCTGGCCAAGCAGCAGACCTGACGGCCCTCCGCCGATGATGACAACCTGTGTGCGCATTGTGCCTCCCTTGCCGCGCAGTGAAGCAGCGGCGAGGCGTGGGCGCAAGCGTCAGCTTTCAGGCGCGCAGCCCCCCGCAGCCGTGCGCGTGGCGATCCAGTCGTCCAGCGCGGCCAGTTGGCTCGGGTCAACAGCGGGGCCAGGGCGCTCCAGTGCCGCTTGCCAGATCGCCGTGGCTCGCTGCGTTGCGTCCTGTGCGCCGCGGTCCTGAAAGGCGCCGAAGTTGGAAAAGTCGGCTACCAGCGGGTCGTAAAACGCGGTCTGATACCGCTCCATCGTGTGCGCCGCGCCAAAGAAATGCCCGCCCGGGTCGACCTCGCGCAGCGCTTCGATCGCCGTCTCGACTTCGGTGGGCGCGCACACCTCGCCCACCTGCTGCAACACCTCCAGATCGGTGATCATCTTCTCGTAGGACACGGTCAGCCCACCTTCGAGCCAGCCAGCGCCGTGCAGGATCACGCTGGCCCCGGCCAGCAGGCAACCCCATGTGCCGAACTGCGTTTCCTGCGCCGCCTGAACGTCGGGTATCGCGGACGCTGTGCCGGTTGCGCAGCGCCAGGGCAGGCCAAGGCGGCGCGCCAGTTGGCCAGCCAGGAGCGAGGCCTTGAAGTGCTCCGGCGTGCCAAAGACCGGCGCGCCTGACTTCATGTCGACGTTGGAGGTGAACGTGCCGTAGCACACCGGCGCGCCGGGCCGCGCCAGTTGCGCCAGCGTGATCGCCGCCAGCGCTTCGGCATGGCTCAGCGTCATGGCGCCGACTACGGTAACCGGCGCCATGGCGCCCATTAGGGTGAACGGCGTGATAAAGGCCACTTGCCCCCAGCGGGCAAAGTCGATGATACCCTGCGCCATCGGCACGTCGATCTGGCGCGGCGAGTTGGTGTTGATCACGGTGTAGCACCGGACCTCTTGCGCAAAGGCCTCCGAATCCAGCCCGCGGAACAGGGCGAACATCTCGAAACACTCCTCCACCTGCCCGCGTCCGCGCGCATAAACGAAGGGCGTCTTGTCGGTCAGCGCCATTTGCCAGCGTGTCATATCGTAGTGGCGCAGGTTAAGCGGGACGTCCTGCGGCTCTACCAGCGGCGGCATGATGTGCAGCACGTCAAAGCTTTGCGTCAGCTGGATCAGCTCCTTGAAGTCGGTCAGCGTACCGGGGCGGCGCCCGCGGATCAGGTCTGTCGCATGGGGCGCGCCCGCGCCGGGCTGAAAGACGAGGTTGCCGAGCTTAAGTGTCACGTCGCGCTGCGGCACCCCGGCACGCACGGGAATCTCGCGCGGGGCCTGCGCCACGGCGGCCTCGACAATCTCGCGGCCGATCCAGACCATCTCCTGCGCATCATCCACGCGGGCGCCCGCGGCGCGAAACAGGTCGCGCGCCTCGGGCAGAAGGACCTTGAGGCCCAGATCTTCGAGCACATTCAACGCTGCGCCGTGCACCTGTTCCAGTTCATCGTCCGACACCAGCGGCATCGGGGGAAACGGGCTAGTCAGTTGGCGATAATTCGTGTCGCGCGTAGCGGCGTCTGAACGGGGGCGGCGGCGGGGCAAGGGCGTCTCCGGCTTCGGTGATTCGACGGTCACGCTATCACGCGGCAGCCATGCCAAATGCGCGTTTGCGACGCTTGCGTCGTCAAAGAGTCTCCAACCTGTCCCAAATCAGGATGCGCTTTTCCGCCACCATATCGGTGACCTCGGCGTCGAAGGCGCGAAAGTGGTCGGTTTCCAGATGCGCATCAAAGTCGCCGCGACTGCCGTAGAGCTCGTAGATGAAAACGGTATCGGTCGATGCGTTGTCGGTCCCGATGTCGAACCGGTGGCACCCCGGCTCGCGATCGAGGCATCGTGTTCCGTGCGCCTGCAGCAAGGGCAGGAACCGCTCTATTTGGCCGGGTTTCAGGGTCAGGGTAACGCAGACAGCAATCATGACGGGGCCTTTCGGGCTGTTTGGCATGGCGGCACCGTTGACTGTCGGCTAGGACTAGACGCGTTTCAACAGGAGCCTGCTTTGAACCAGACCCTTCGCACCGCGGCTATCCCGGCGCTGATCGTGGCGGCCATCTGCCTGTTGCCGCAGATCGGTGTGCTTGTCGCGGCTCTGTCAGGCACGCTTGAGACGCTGCGCGGCCTCGCCGAGACGGTGCTGTGGCGATACACCGGCACCACACTGATCCTGGTCGTTCTGGTGGGCGTCGGTACGATGCTGATCGGCACCGGTGCCGCGTGGCTAGTCGTCACGCGCGAGTTTCCGGCGCGGCGGCTTCTGGAAGTGCTGCTCGTGCTGCCTTTGGCCTTTCCGGCCTATGTGTTGGCTTACGCTTATACGCATGTACTCGACCATCCCGGCATTGTGCAGACCACGCTGCGGGACCTGACCGGCTGGGGCCCGCGTGACTACTGGTTCCCGGAAATCCGGTCGGTGGGCGGGGCCGCGGCGATGCTGACGCTGGTGCTTTACCCCTATGTGTACCTGCTGGCCCGGGCGAGTTTTAAGCAACAGGCAGCCGCGCCCTACTACGCGGCCTTGTCGTTGGGCCAGTCCCCGCTCGGAGCGTTCCTGCGCGTGTCGCTGCCCATGGCGCGGCCTGCGATTGCGGCAGGTGCATTGCTGGCAGTGATGGAGACAATTGCCGATTTTGGTACGGTCGCGCATTTCGGCGTGCAGACCTTTGCGACGGGTATTTACACCAGCTGGTTTTCCATGTTCGACCGCGCCGCGGCGGCGCAGTTGGCGATGGGGCTTTTGGCCTTTGCGCTGCTCTTTGCGGCGCTGGAACGCTTTAGCCGGGGGCGGGCACAATTCGCCGGCAAGGGCCGCGCCGATGCATTCATTCGTCAGCCGCTGCCCGCTGCAAAGGGCTGGGCAGCAAGCGCGGCCTGTGCGTTGCCCGTGTTATTGGGCGTCGTGGTGCCGGTCGTGGCGCTGTCAGCGATGGCAACCCAGTCCGAGCAGACGTTGCTGTCCACCCGCTACCTGAATTTCGCTACGAACTCACTGCTTTTGGGCGTGGTTGCAGCCGTCGTAACGGTGACAGCGGCGGTCTTGCTGGGCACCTATCACCGCATCGCGCGCTCGCGCCTGTCCGGCGCCGCATTGGCGGTGTCACGGATCGGCTATGCGGTGCCGGGCGGCGTGATCGCCGTTGGGCTGCTGGTGCCGATGGCGGGCTTTGACAACTGGTTTGATGCGCAGATGCGCGAGGCGTTTGGCATCTCCACCGGGCTGCTGATCACCGGATCGATCTGGCTGATGATCGCGGCCTACATGATCCGCTTCATTGCCGCCGCCGTGGGCGCTTATGAAGGCGGGCTGGAGACCGTAACAACCAATGTCGACGCGGCCGCCCGTGTTCTTGGCCGCACGGGGTGGGGCACAGTGCGTGATATTCATGTGCCGATCCTGCGGCGCAGCCTGCTGACTGCCTTGCTGATTGTCTTTGTCGACACAATCAAAGAACTGCCGGCTACACTGATCCTGCGACCATTCAATTACGACACACTGGCCGTTCAGGCGTTCCGGCTCGCCTCCGATGAACGGCTGGAAGGTGCGGCGGTGCCAAGCCTTGTGATCGCAGCAATTGGCCTTATCCCTGTGATCCTGCTGTGCCGCCAGATCGGCGAGCGGCGCCTGCCGCGGTCGAACGCGCTGACCACGTGAGGCTTTACGGTAGCCATGAAGACACGCGCCGGGCCGGGCACCCTCATCGAGGCGATTTTCGGTGATATATTCAAAGCCCGTACGGTGTGCACGCCATACGATAGATTTGGACGATTGCCTCCGCTAGGCTGACCGCAGTTTGCGATTTCAGGCGGAGCATTGTTTGAATGGTGGGTTTATCCAAACCTCGTACACTGGTCGTGGTCATTCATGGTCTGCGCGGCACCAGCAAGAAATTTAGGGATCTGAAAACCCTTCTCGAGGACACGTATGAAAACAGCGTCGTTATCGCTCCTGAGTATCTTCACAAGTCGCTCTTTTCGATGGCGCGCGCAACGACAGTCGTCCAACAAGTCCTCGCGAGCATCGACAGCGCCTACGCCGCTGATAACTTTGAGCGCGTCATTCTAGTTGGGCACAGCATGGGCTCGGTCCTCGCGCGGCGCGTTTTGATCGAGGCCAGCGGGACAGAGCATCGTTGGCACAAGGACGCGCCTGACGCGTCTAAACGTGAGGCCGCTCTTGCCGACGTGGAGCCGCGCGAATGGGCGACCAAGATTGAAAGACTGGTCATGTTCGCCAGCATCAGCCGGGGGTGGAGCGCTGAGCACACATCGTCCCCGTTTCAGAGTTTTCAGTGGAAATTGGGCGGTATGATCGGCCATGTCTTGCCGGAAAGATTTCGGCCAACCTTGTTCGACTTCCGGCGCGGCAGCCCGTTTATCGTTCAGACGAGGCTCAGGTGGCTGGCCTATTGCAAAGCCCGCGGGGACCGACCGCAAGTGGTCCAATTCCTTGGTACGAAAGACAATGTCGCGCCGCCTGACGACTCGATTGACTTTGCGACAGCCCAAGGGACGGATCGGTTCATTCAGGTGGAACTGCCCCATTCCGACCACTCTGACCTGATAACGTTCTCATCTTATGCGCCAAGCGACACGCCAAAGGCCCGCTATACGCGGCGACGGCGTCAGATCGTCGAGGATGTCCTGCGGGGGAACCCATCGGAATACGAGGTCCATGTCGCACGGCGTGAATGGTTTCTGGACGAATTGCCCGCGCAGCCCGATGCGGAAACCAAAAACCTCGTCTTTGTTATTCACGGTATTCGAGACCGTGGCTTTTGGACCAAGAAGATCGCCTCCAGGATCAAGAAGACGGCCGATAACAAGGGTAAAAGTTTCGTGTCCCGAACGCCCAGCTATGGTTATTTCCCGATCCTGCCATTTCTTTTACCTTGGTATCGCCGCCAGAAGGTTGAGTGGTTCATGGACCAATATGTAGAGGCGGCAGCAATTTATCCGAACGCCGACATGCACTTTCTGGGTCATTCCAATGGAACGTATCTCGCGGCGCGTGCGCTGCAGGACTATCCGGCTATTGCGTTCAAGCGCATCTTCTTTGCGGGCAGTGTCGTGCGCGGAAACTATGATTGGGGCAGGCTTGTCCGGTCCAATCGTGTCGAAAAGATTTTCAATGTCACGGCAACCGCAGACATCGTTGTCGCCATGTTCCCTTATGGCTTGCGGCCGCTTCAGCGAATTTTTGACCTTGGCGGCGCGGGGCATGTGGGCTTTTCGCCCGCACTCCCCGGCGCTTTGCATCAGGTCGACCTGTCAGGTCCATCTGTCGAAGGGCGGGAGTATGTAGAAGGCGGCCATAGAGCCGGGCGCGAAGAAGAGCTTTGGGAATACATCGCCGAATTCTTTGTTACCGGCGATGTCATCGAAGCCGGAGACAACAACCCTCATTTCCGCCCCAAACAGCCTTTGATATCGCGACTGCTGGGATGGGTGGCGCCCGGCATCGTTGCGTTCATTGCGACGGTGGTTCTTGGTTTGGGGGCTTTCCTTATCTGGTCGACAGGCGTGGCGCTTCGCCCTGATGTTGCGGAGCAGGCAAATGATGCGGATGGCCTTTTGAAAGCATGGTTCGCGCTTCCCGTTTCGACGCATCTTCTTTTTCTTGGGGTTTACTTCGCCTTGGTGAGGTTCATGGCGCTCCGGTTTTAACCTACGCTGATAGCTCCATGCGGTGCCTGTCACGCCATTGGGCAATCGGCCCGCTGCACGCTGCTCAATCCGGAGATTTGGTCGGAGTAGCAGGATTCGAACCTACGACTTCTGCCTCCCGAAGACAGCGCTCTACCAGGCTGAGCTATACTCCGACCGTGCGCGGTGCATTACGCCTGCGCGCCGGTTTTGGCAAGAGGGCCCGCGCGGGCCATTCGGAAGAATCGCCATGTGATCAGACTGCCCGCAAGCGCCACGCCAGAGCCATACCCGATCCAGACACCGCCCGGGCCCCAATCGGACCAGACCCCGAGGGCATAGGCCAGCGGAAGCGCCACAATCCAGTAGGCGACAAGGGTGATCGACACGGGCACGACATTGTCCGTTATCCCGCGTGCCGCGCCCAGCATCGTGCCCTGAATGCCGTCAAAGATCTGCATGATCGCGGTGATTACGAAAAGGGTCAGGGCGATTGAGATCACCTCCGGATCATCCGAAAGCGCCCGTGTGATGACGCCGCGCAAGGCGAGCACGGCGAGCATCGCGAGGCTCATCCAGCCAATGATGATACCGAGCGCCGCGCGCCCGATTGTCGTCAGCCGCTCGCGTTCCTCGGCGCCCACGGCCTGCCCGATGCGGATCGACACCGCGATGGCGACACCCAGCGGCAGCATGTAAAGGACGCCGCCAAGCGAGTTGACGATCTGGTTGGCAGCCAGCGCCGCGGCGCCAAACCACCCCATCATCAACGCGGCAACTGCATAGGCGCCCCCTTCGCTGATATAGCCTGCGGCGATGACACCGCCTTGCGTGACCTGTACCCGAAGCTCTTGCCGCGTCATCGGGATCGGCAGACGGCTGTCTTTAAACGCTGGGAGGCGCCGCCAGAGCCACCACAAAAGGCCAAGCGATGCCGTCTGCGAAAAGAGGCTGGCGACACCCGCCCCGGTCAGCCCCAGCCCGGGCCAGCCGCCGATCCCGTGGATCAGCAGGTAATTGGCCGGAACGTTTATGAGGACTGCAAAAAACGCCACCGCCACCCCGAGCCACGCCTGATCCGTCGCGTCGAACAGCGATTTGAGCGCGTAGAACAGGATAAACGGCACAAGCGAAATTGCCATTGTCACCCAGTAGCCGGGGAGCGCCTCTAGCACCTCCTGCGGCTGGCCGAGCATTGGGAGCGCGAAAAACAGCGCAAGCATGACGCACATCCCGATCACCCCGGCGACAGAGGCGACCACGAGTGCGGTATAGGTGGCACGCGAGAGTGCTTCGGCGTTGTTGTTGCCGACGGCTTCGGCCACGCGCACGCCCGCAACGGAAGCAAAGCCGTAGAGGCCGGCATAAAGCACGAACAGCAACGCTGTCGTGAGCGCCGCACCAGCCAGCGGAACTGTGCCAAGCGGCGCGATCATGATCGTGTCGATCACGCCGATCAGGGTCGCAGCGGCGAGCGACATGACGATGGGCACGGCGAGGCGGATGAGGCTGCGGGCTTCGTGGCGCACGGTTGGCAAGGCGGCGGTCATGGGGCACCTTTCGGCAGCGCGCGGTATTGAGTTGCGGCCTGTCTATAGAAGGCCCGTTGCAGCGCAACCGCGCTCTGGCTCGTTTCTGTCAGCTACCCTCTCGGTCGACCTGTGGCCCGATCCGGGGGTGCACACCTGGCACAACGCGGCTGCGGGTAGAGGTGACGGGGCTGTTGGCCGACGCGCCGCTCCGCTCGCGCAGCAGGATGTATAGGCCGCTGCCGATCACGATGCCCGCGCCAATCGCTGTCGTGACGTCCGGCACCTCCTCGAAGAACAGCACGCCAAACAGGCTCGCCCACAGGATCTGGCTGTATTGCATGGGCGCGACGGTGCTGGCCTCTGCAACCCGGTAGGCGCGGATCATCAAGCGCATCGCGATATGACCCAGAATGGCCAGAAGTCCGATCAGCACCAGCGCATCGCCCTCCATCGGGACAAAGACAAAGGGCATCGCCGCGCTCATCAACACGAACTGCGCCAGCATCGGATAGATCAGCAGCACAACCGGCCGTTCGTCCCGCCCGATCTTGCGCACGATGGTCGACGACAGCGCGCCAGTGGCGGCAGCGAGTAGCGCCGCGGCGTGACCCAGCTGTGGCTCAATCTGGCCCGGACGCAGCACGACGATGACGCCGCATAGTCCAACCGCCACCGCAAGCCAGCGGCGTAGACGCACAACCTCGCCCAGAAGCGGGACAGACAGCGCGGTGATCAGCAGCGGCGTGGCAAACAGGATCGCGTAGACCTGCGCCAGAGGCAGCACGGAAAACGCGTAGAACGCGCAGATCGAGGAGACGACGACCGACCCGGTGCGCAGAGCCGTCCAACCCGGCCGCGCCGGGATAAGCGTGCCCGAAGTGCGATCCTGAACGAGCATCAGCGTCGTCAGCGGAAAGGCAAACAGGACCGCAAAGAAGATGATCTGAAACGCCGAATAGCCGCCGCCCAGAGTCTTGATCAGCGCGTCGTGGGCGGCGAAAATCGCAAACGCCAGCAGCGACAGCAGCGCGCCTTGGGTGCGCGCGGACATCAGGCGGCAAAGCCCGGCAGGTCTTCGGCCCAGACGGTGAAAGAGGTTTTGCCATTGTCCGGCGCGCCGAGGCGTTCATAGAACTTCAACGCCTCTACCTCCTTGCTTTCCCACCGCAGCGATGTGGCGTTCATTGCGGCGGCGCGCTGTGCAAGGTTGCGCATCAGGGCCCGGCCGGCGCCCGTCCCGCGTGCCTCTGCCGTCACGAACAGCTCCTTGAGGTAGATCGCGAACCCGTCCCCGGCGGGGAAGACGCGCATCGAGCAGGTAAAGCCCACGGGCCTGTCTTCGTTCCACGCAATGTCAGCGGTCATGCCATGCGGTGCGGCCAGCTCTTCAAGGATCAGCGCGCGGGCATCATCCCGCGCGCTGGGCGCATCATAATGGGCCTGGCACGCATCGAAGAGGCGCATGAACACCTCCGCGTCGCGCGGGCTATAGGCCCGAACCTCGATCACAGGCTGGCGTCTAGCTTTGCCAGGATCGCGTCGCCCATTTCGCTGGTGGTCACTGGCGTTGCGCCCTCTTCGCCCAGCAGGTCAGCGGTGCGCAGGCCGTCCGACAGAACGGCCTCAACCGCCTGCTCAAGGCGATCCGCTTCGGTGCCAGCGTCAAAGCTGTAGCGCAGGGCCATCGCAAAGCTCAGGATACAGGCGATCGGATTGGCCTTGCCTTGCCCTGCGATGTCAGGCGCAGAGCCGTGCACTGGCTCATAGAGCGCCTTGGGGCGGCCGTTCGCCATGGGTGCACCCAGCGACGCAGACGGCAGCATGCCCAGCGACCCGGTGAGCATCGCCGCAAGGTCCGACAGCAGGTCGCCGAACAGGTTGTCGGTCACGATCACGTCGAACTGTTTGGGCCAGCGGGTCAGCTGCATCGCCCCGGCGTCAGCATACATGTGGCTGAGTTCGACCTCCGGATAATCGGCGCCGACGCGCGTGACGACCTCGCGCCAGAGGATGCCCGACTCCATTACGTTCGCCTTTTCCATGCTGCACAGCTTTTTGCCGCGGCGCATGGCCAGCTCGAACGCGGAGCGGGCGACGCGGTCAATCTCGCTTTCGGTGTAGCGCTGGGTGTTGATGCCGACACGCTCGTTGCCTTCCTCGAAAATGCCACGCGGCTCGCCGAAATAGACGCCCGAGGTCAGCTCGCGCACGATCATGATGTCGAGGCCCGCGACCACGTCCTTTTTCAGCGACGAAAAATCGGCCAGCGCGTCAAAGCATTGTGCGGGGCGCAGGTTCGAAAAGAGATCCATCTCCTTGCGCAGACGTAGAAGGCCGCGTTCCGGTTTGACCGAGAAATCCAGATCATCGTATTTCGGCCCACCCACGGCGCCCAGCAGCACCGCGTCAACCTCTTGCGCCATTGCCATCGTGTCGTCGTGCAGGGGGGTGCCATGCGCATCATAGGCTGCACCGCCCACAAGGTCTTCGGTCACGTCAAAGGGCATGTCCCGCTTGGCGCCATACCAGCCGATGATGCGGCGGACCTCAGCCATAACCTCGGGGCCGATACCGTCACCGGCGAGGATCAGAAGGGAGGGGTTGGACATCGGGCGCACTCCTTGAAAGCCTTTCCGGCGGGGTAGCCCGCAGCCCCTCTAGGGTCAAGCTAGGGCGCGATATCGACCCAGACGATGCGGTGGCGGCTGGCCTCTGGGGCCGGGTCCGACACGCCGCTACCCGCAACATTCAGCGCCGCGGACGGCAGAACATAGGACGCGCGCATCGGGCCGGTTTGCGGCCAATTTGCGGTTGGCGCGTCTGTTCCGGGCGGAACCTGCAGGCGGGGATCGGCCAAAAGCGCCCTCATCACGCCGTGCAGGCCTTCGCCCTTTGCCGGGTCGATATTCGATTGCCCGGCGATCACCGGATTTGGGCCAGGTATCCCGAATGCCCCATCCAGATAAAGCTGCCAGAGGCGCGCCTCGTCCCCGCCGCGTTTGCCGTTTCGGTCCTCAGGCCCATCGAAAACGGGTGTGCTGCCGTGCCATGCCAAAAGGGTGATCGCCCCGATCCCGGGCACATCAATCGGGATCGCCCAATGCGCCACCGATGACAGACGCTGTACCGCGTGGGCCTCTGCGCTGGGAAAGGGGTCAGCGCCGCGCACGGGCAGGTTCGCACCGGGCAGATCGCGCCACAGAAGGGTCGAGAAATCGCGGACCTTCTCGGTGCGGATCGGAAAGCGGGACAGGACAGCTAGACCGCCCTGACCGGTAAAGGTGCCATAGCCGTGCGCGTCGCGGGGGGTATAGCGCAGCCCAT
>JBCBCP010000041.1:0-27883 GCA_038530575.1 Pseudomonadota bacterium | reverse complement strand
CCCCGAACCACCGCGACCTCTCCGGGGTGGCGCGCGTGATCGGGGTGAGCATCGCACCGAGCGAGTGACCGATGATCCATAGCTTCGTCTCGGGGAAAAGCCGCGCGAGCTTGCGGCGCGCGGCTAGTTGGTCGGTTAGGCCCCAGTCAAGCATGTCGGCCTGTGACGCGCGCATTGAGCCGCGCAGCGATTTGCCGGTGTCGCGGTAGTCGTAGGTCAGACAAGCCATCCCGCGTTCTTCCGCCAGCCAACGGGCGAAATGCCGGTAGTAGCCCTGCGGCACACCGGTCGCGCCGTTAAGCACCACGGCGGCAAAGGGCCGGCGCGCGGGAGCGTAAAGCGTTCCGACCAGTTCGGCCCCGTCGGGGGCCTTGATCACGTAGGTCTCGATGCGGACGTGGGCGGGTGCGGTGTCGAACATGGGGCCTCCAGGCGCTCTGGACCGATTGGTCTAGAGCCCAGACTGGACCGATCGGTCCATTCATGTCAAGAGGAGGCCATGGAGACCCCTGCCCTGCCCACGAAAGACCGCCTGATCCGCGCCGCGGCGATCCTGTTCCGCTCGCACGGGTATAACGGTGTCGGGGTGGCGGAGATCTTGACCGAGGCAAAGGCGCCAAAGGGCTCGCTTTACCACCACTTTCCCAATGGCAAGGCGGACCTTGCCGTGGCCGCGGCCCGCGCCGCGTCGGACGAGATGCTGCGGCTGGCGGCGGCGAGTTTCGCCGAAGCCAAGAGCTTCAACGACGGCGCGGCAACGCTGTGTCACAAGCTGGCCAAGCTGTTCGACAAGACCGGGTGGGACACCTGCCCGATCGCCGCGACGCTGCTGCCGGGGCCGGACAACCCGGATTTCAGGGCCGAGGCACAGCATATCTATGACGGCTGGATCGGCGAGATCCACGACCACGCCGCACGGCTTGGCTTGGACGAGGCGCAGGCGCAGGCAAAGTCCGAAGCGCTATTCATCGCGATCCAAGGAGCGTGGACGTTGGCCCGCGCGCGGTGCGATTCGGATGTGCTGCGGCGGGTGCCGGATTCACTCTGACTTGCCTGAAGCCGCGCACACGTCACCATAAGGGCATGAGCGACAAGAACGATCTGGCCGAAGACCGCACCGACTGGGCAGAGGACCGCACAGTGCTGGCGGTGGAGCGAACTTTTTCCAGCTGGGTCGGTCTTGGGCTGGGCGGGGTGGGCGTGGCGTTGGCCATGCGTGCAGTTTTCTCCACAGCAGAGCCGACCTGGGTGCCCAAAACCTTTGCCTCGGCCTTTTTGCTGATTGCGATTGCGATTTACTGGGTTGCCCGGCGGCAGGCCTGCCGCACTTACGACCGGCTCAGCACCCACGACACGAAATCCCAGACGCCGCGCACCTTCACCTGGCTTGCCTCCAGCCTGACGGTCGCGACGCTGGGTGTGGGCGGCGTGCTGTGGAGCCTGTGATCGCGCTGGCGCTTCGGCGCGTCGGGGCTTAGGTTCAGGCGCATGTCAGAGACCGCCTACCAAGTCCTTGCCCGCAAGTACCGCCCCGAGACCTTTGCCGACCTTGTGGGCCAGGATGCGATGGTGCGCACGCTAAAAAACGCCTTTGAGGCGGACCGGATCGCGCAGGCGTTTATCATGACGGGCATTCGGGGGACGGGTAAGACGACAACGGCGCGGATCATCGCCAAGGGGATGAACTGCATCGGGCCGGATGGCACCGGCGGGCCAACGACCGAGCCGTGCGGCGTCTGCGAACACTGCACGGCCATCATGGAAGGCCGCCATGTCGACGTAATGGAGATGGACGCGGCCAGCCGCACCGGTGTGAACGACATTCGCGAGATCATCGATTCGGTTGCCTACCGCGCAGCCTCTGCGCGCTACAAGATCTACATCATCGACGAGGTGCACATGCTCAGCACCTCGGCCTTCAACGCGCTTCTGAAGACGCTGGAGGAGCCGCCCGAGCACGTGAAGTTCATCTTTGCCACGACTGAGATCCGCAAGGTGCCTGTCACGGTCTTATCCCGCTGCCAGCGCTTCGATTTGCGCCGGATCGAGCCGGAGGTGATGATCGGCCTTTTGCAAAAGATCGCGGGGGCCGAGGGGGCCGAAATCACCGAGGACGCGCTGGCGCTGATCACCCGCGCGGCGGAGGGCTCGGCACGCGATGCGACCTCACTGCTGGACCAGGCGATTTCCCACGGCGCGGGCGAGACGACGGCCGATCAGGTCCGCGCGATGCTGGGGCTGGCCGACCGGGGCCGCGTGCTCGACCTGATGGACATGATCCTGCGCGGGGATGCAGCGGGCGCGCTGACAGAGCTGGGCGCGCAATATGCGGACGGGGCCGACCCGCTCGCGGTGCTGCGCGATCTGGCGGAGATCACCCATTGGGTCAGCGTGGTCAAGATCACGCCGGAGGCCGCCGAGGACCCAACCGTCTCCCCCGATGAGCGCAGCCGCGGGCAAACCATGGCGGACACGCTGCCGATGCGGGTGCTGACGCGGATGTGGCAGATGCTGCTAAAGGCTTTGGAAGAGGTTGCCGCCGCGCCCAACGCTATGATGGCCGCAGAGATGGCGGTGATCCGCCTGACCCATGTGGCCGATCTGCCCTCGCCCGAGGAGTTGGTGCGCAAGCTGCAGGGGCAGACGCCGCCGCCTGCGCCGCAGGGCCAGACCGGCGGGGCGCCGCAGGGCACGTCCGCCTATGCGCAGACGGCGCGGCCCGTGGCCGGCGGAGCGGTTCAGGCGGTCGCAGCCGATCAGGCGCTGGCCCGCTACCCCACATTTCAAAGCGTGGTCGAGCTGATCCGCCACAACCGCGACGTCAAGCTGCTGGTCGAGGTGGAAACCGCCGTGCGCCTCGTCGCCTACCAGCCCGGCCGCATCGAGTTTGCACCGACCGAGACCGCACCGCGCGATTTGGCCCAGCGCCTTGGCGCGCGGTTGCAGCAGTGGACCGGCAATCGCTGGGCCGTCACTGTCGTGGCGGACGGCGGGGAGAAGACCATCGCGGAGGTGCGCGATGCAGGCAGGCTCGCCGCTGAGGCCGAAGCCCGCGCGCATCCGCTGGTGCAGGCCGCGCTAGCCCAGTTTCCGGGCGCGAAAATCACCGGCGTCCGCAGCGCCAAGGACATCGCCGCCCAAGCACAGGAAGAAGCGCTGGCCGAAGTGCCGGACGAATGGGACCCCTTTGAAGAAGACTGAGATCATCCCCAAAGGCATGGAGGGGCTGGTGCAAGGCTGGCACGCCTCGCCCGGGATCGTGTCGGGCGGGCACCTGTTTGTGAATGGCTTTAACGGCTGCCCCGTGGGCGGCGTGCCAAGCCCGGAGCCCGAGGCGCAGATGGTCACCGCCTTCGACAAGGTCGGCGCGGTGCTGGCAAAGGCCGGATTGGCCTGGGGCGACGTGGTGGACATGACGACGTTTCACGTCGGTCTGGCCACGCATCTGGAGCTCTTCAAATCCGTCCGCGCCCGCTATGTCCGCGCGCCCTACCCCGCTTGGACCGCCATCGAATGCGCGGGCTTTGCAATCCCCGGCGTGATCGTCGAGCTAAAGGTCGTGGCCGCGCTGCGAGACGCGGCATGAGGTGGCTGCTGGCCCTTTTCGTTACGCTCCCCGGTGCGGCCCTCGCGGAGGTCTGCGCTGAAGCACGTCCCGACTGGAACGGTGTGCCGGTGTCCGCATTAGGTGAAACGGTAACTCTGCTGTTCTCACCCATGGGGCTGTTCCTGCTGATCTCGACCCTCGCCGCGCTGCGCTTCCGCAGCCAGTGGGGCGGGGTTGTGGTCACCGTGGGCTGGACCGCCTTTGCCACGCTTCTGACCATGGCCGACCCCACGGGCGTGCGCGCACTGGCGCAGGCCGAAGGGTGTATAGGCTCATCCACCTTGTTCATCGCCATCGCGGCTGCGATATCGGTGGCAACGATCATCTACACCGCGCCGCGCAAGGCGGCCAGCACAGGAGAATGACATGCTGAAGGGACTAGGCGGGCTGGGCGATATGGCCGGCATGATGAAGAAGGCCCAGGAAATGCAGGGCAAGATGGCCGAGATGCAGGAGGGCCTGAACAGCATCACCGTGACCGGTGAGGCGGGCGCGGGTCTGGTCAAGGCGACTGCGACAGCCAAGGGCGAGCTGACCGCGCTCGACATCGACCCGTCGATCTTTTCCGGCGACGACAAGGAAGTGGTCGAAGACCTGATCCTCGCCGCGATCAAGGACGCACAGGCCAAGGCGCAGGAGCGCAGCCAGGAAGAAATGGCGAAGCTGACCGAGGGGCTGGGCCTGCCCGCAGGGATGAAGCTGCCGTTTTGAGCGCGCGCGGCAGAGCAGACCGCCAAGGCCGCGGTAGGTGGTGATGCCCCGGCTTTGGATGCTCAGCGCAGTTCTGGGGACCGCAGCGGCTGCCATTATCGGCGCGCTTTATCTGGCCGCGCAGGACGCGCCGCAGGACATCGGGCTGGTGATCCTTCTGACGCTCAATTCGGCGATTGTGGGCCTCGCGGGGCCCGTGCTGAACCGGCTGGCCCGCAGCTTCTTTGAAAGCCATGACGTTGCGGATTCCGGCGCGGTGCATGCAATGCTGGGAGCGCCCGTGCATCTCATCGGCGGCGCACTTTATGCCTGCATCATTCCGGCGGGCGTGTGGCTGATGGACGTGCTGCCGCATGCGGAGGCCAGCCTGAACCTGTGGCTGATGGCGTTTCTTTACGCGGCGAATGTGCATATCGGCTTCGCACTTTCGGGTATGGCAGCGTTCTGGCAGCGCAGCAAGCGGGCGATTGATCGGCTGGACCTTCGGGTCCTTCACCTGTCGCGGCAGGATCTGGTGGCGCTGCTTGATCTGATATCGGCGACGGTGATCGTGACGGGCGTTGTTGCGTCACTGGCCATTGTGTCGATCCTGTTTTCCTATTTCGACCTGGGCGCAGCGGTGATCCTGTTTTCGCTCTTTGCCTTCGTCGTTGTGGCTTCGAGCTATCTGGTCCCGCTCAGCCCGCTCGTTCTGAAACTGCGGCGCCTCAAACTTGAGGCTTTGGGGGATGTCGAAGCGCGGATCGACGCGGCTTTTGACGCGCAACTGACAACCGGGACAGCCCCCGATGGGCTAGATGGCCTGATCCAAGTCCGTGATGAGCTGCGCGCGGTCCAGACGTTTCCGCCTAACGGGCAATTCAGTGTGTCGACAGCCCTGCTGGCCACGTTCTTGTCATTCCTGCCGACGCTCCTAGACTACCTGCTCTGAACGGCCCGGAAAGGCGACATGAGCAGCACCCGCGATATCGACAATCTGATCGAGATGATGGCCAAGCTGCCGGGGCTGGGGCCACGTTCTGCGCGGCGGGCGGTGCTGCACCTGATCCGCAAGCGGGCACTACTGCTGACACCTTTGGCAGACTCGATGCAGGTGGTTGCCGCGACAGCGCGGGAATGCGTGAATTGCGGCAATATCGGGACGTCTGATCTGTGCGACATCTGCACTTCAGAAAAGCGCGGCAATGGCGAGATTTGTGTGGTCGAGGATGTGGCAGACCTGTGGGCGATGGAGCGGTCTGGCGTGTTCAAGGGACGGTATCACGTCTTGGGTGGCACGCTGTCGGCTTTGGACGCTGTAGGCCCCGAAGAACTGCGCATCCCCCGGCTGGTCCAGCGGGTCGAAGAGGAAAACGTGACGGAGGTGATCCTGGCCCTGAACGCGACTGTCGATGGACAAACCACGGCCCATTACATCGCGGACCGGCTGGAGGGGCGTGTACGGCTGACCTCGTTGGCGCAAGGCGTGCCGATTGGCGGAGAGTTGGATTACCTCGACGATGGCACGATCACCGCGGCGCTGCGGGCGCGTAAGGCGCTTTAGGTGTTTGAGGGGTTCGCGGCGCGCCGGATCGACTTGCCGGGCGGCCATGTCTTTGCCCGGATCGGCGGGGATGGCCCGCCACTGCTTTTGCTGCATGGGTATCCGCAAACCTCTGCGATGTGGCACCGTGTGGCGCCTGCACTGGCGAAAAACCACACAGTCATTTGCGCTGATCTGCGCGGCTACGGCGCCTCGTCAAAGCCTGTCAGTGCGCCGGATCACGCCCCCTATTCCAAACGCGCAATGGGCGCGGACCTGTTTGCGGCGATGGATGCGCTGGGGTTTGACCGGTTCGCGATCGGGGCGCATGACCGCGGCGCGCGCGTGGCGCACCGGATGGCGGCCGACGCGCCGGAGCGTCTTACGCGGCTGGCGGTTCTGGACATCGCGCCAACGCGCGAGATGTATGCCGAAACCACGGACGCCTTTGCGCGGGCCTATTGGCACTGGTTCTGGCTGATCCAACCGGCACCAATGCCCGAGGACATGATTGGCGCGGACCCGGAGAGGTACTGGCGCCTGAAATGCGGGCGGGGCAGCGCTGGCTTGGGCATTTTTGCCGAAGCGGCGTTGGCGGAGTACCTGGCCGCGTTTCGCGATCCGGCCTGCATCCACGCCAGTTGCGAGGATTACCGCGCCGCAGCCAGCATCGACATCGCCCACGATAACGCCGAGGCTGGCAAGCTGCCGATGCCTCTGCTGGTCAACTGGGGCACGGATGGGGTTGTGGGCCGGGTCTTTGATGTTCTGGCGCTCTGGCGCGCCCGGGCGCAGGATGTGCAGGGCGGGCCGATCAAGGGCGGGCATTACCTGGCCGAGGAAAACCCGTCGGAGGTACTAGACGCCTGGACGGCTTTCTTCGCCTAGCCGGCAAACATTTCGCACTGGCCCGCTTCGGGCAGGATGGGCGGATGCCAGCCGCGCGCCACGACCACGCCATCCCGCATGACCGTCAGAAACTCAAGGGAACTGCCTTCATCCGTCGCGTGCAGGAACATAACCGTGTCGCCCGATACGATCTCGCCCATGACGCGCCCACCCGGTCCAGAGCGCACAAAAGTGCGCGGGCCAAGCCAGCCGTCACAGGCCGATTCGTAGCCAGTTATCGCAGGCACGGGATCGAAGGCGCGCAAATGCTCGGGCGCATGTGGCAGCACCGCACTATCGGTATCGACCGCGCAGGACCACTCGATTTCCGTGCTGCGCAAAAGCGCGATGCGGCGCGCGTCCGCCGCGCTGAGCGCAGGCTGCTTTGTGGCGCAATCGCTGTTGTCGAACAACGCTTGCCCGAGCGGAGAGCCAAAGCAATAGCCGCCCCGGTCCGCAATCAGATTACGGGCAAACCATGCCTCTGCGCAGACCTTATCCGCGAGCGCAGGGGCGGCCATCAACAGCAAAGCAACAACAAACCGCATGGCCGGAGCCTACGCCATCAGAGCCGCGGCGCAAGCCTCAGGGCTGCTCGTCATCCTTGCCGCCATCCTTGGGTAGATTGAAGAAGCTGTCGGCGTCAACAAGGTTGTCTTCCTCTTCTTCGTCGTCATCCGTGCCGGACAGACTGAACGTCTCAAGCCCTTCAATCGCGGTTGGGATCTTGGGTTCGGGATCCATGCCGAGGCTTTGTTCTGTGCTGACCAGCTTGCGGCGCTCGTCATCGGACATGACCTCGCCCTCTTTCGCTTTTTTGGCGGCGGCCTTTTGCACGGCGGCGTCAAGCTCGGACTGTTTGGTCAGGCCCAATGCCACGGGGTCGACAGGCTGGATGTTCGCGATGTTCCAGTGCGTGCGCTCACGGATCGACTGGATCGTCGGCTTCGTCGTGCCAACCAGCTTGGAGATTTGCGCATCCGTCAGCTCGGGGTGGAATTTCACCAGCCAATAGATCGCCGCCGGGCGGTCCTGCCGCTTGGACAGGGGGGTATAACGCGGCCCGCGGCGCTTTTCCTCACCCACGGCGGCGGCGTTGAACTTCAGCTCCAGCTTGTGCAGCGGGCTGGCCTCGGCCTTGTCGATCTGTTCCTGCGTCAGCTGGTTGTTGGCGATGGGGTCAAAGCCCTTCACACCCGCGGCCACGTCACCGTCGGCAATGCCCTGCACCTCAAGCTCGTGCATGCCCACGAAATCGGCGATCTGCTTGAAGCTGATCGTGGTGTTGTCCACCAGCCAGACGGCGGTTGCTTTCGCCATGATCGGTTTTGCCATTGTCCACGCTCCTTCACGCATAACTCGTTTGTGCCCTGAAGTGGGCTGCCCGGGGGACGGGCGGGTTTCCGTTGTCGGGGAACTTGGAGGCGATATAGTCGGGCGCGCAGCAAAAGGAAAGACGTGATGCGCGCAGTGATGATCTGGCTGATGACGGCAACGCTGGCATGGGGCGATGGCGACCGGGCGGGCGCGTTCGACTATTACGTGCTGGCGCTCAGCTGGTCGCCGAACTGGTGCGCCATCGAAGGGGACGCGCGCGGGTCGGACCAATGCGAGGCCCGGCATGATCACGGCTGGATCCTGCACGGGCTCTGGCCGCAATACCACCGCGGCTGGCCGGAATATTGCAATACGGTGGAACGCGCGCCGAGCCGGGCCATGACACGGGATATGGCCGATATCATGGGCACGTCGGGGCTTGCCTGGCACCAGTGGCGCAAGCACGGGGTGTGTTCGGGTTTGTCGGCTGCGGGCTACTACGCCCTGTCCCGCGAGGCGTATGCGCGGGTGCAGCGCCCGGCCGTGTTTCGCAAGCTGACCGCGCCAGTGAAGTTGCCCGCAAGGGTCGTCGAAGAAGCCTTTGTGAAGGCGAACCCTGGGCTGGATCCTGACGCGATCACAATCACCTGCAGAGATGGCCACATTCAGGAGGCGCGGGTCTGCATGTCGCGCGATCTGGAGTTCGTGCCGTGTGGGCGCGACGTGATCCGCGATTGCAGCCTGAAAGACGCGCTATTTACCCCTGTCCGCTAGCATCGCGGATTTGCCGGAGCCAAGCTAAGTGAAAGCTGGTCTTATCAGGCGACAACTGAGAAAACTCCGAGAAGTTTTCTGCAACAAAACGTGCCAAACAGTGCACCACTATTTCAGATTTTGCGAGGCCAGTCTGTGTTACGGCTGAGTCCAACCAGTGATCTACTTCGTCAGGAAGCGAGATGGTTATTCTCTTTTTTTTAGTCGCCATCTACGTCATCCCTCCAGATTGAGAGGAAGGTTAGGACAATAGAGGCTAAGCCTAAGACTACCCCAACCTGACCAATACTGGAATTAGTAAGGGGAAGATGGCTAAGTGTAGGGAAAAGCGCCTCTACGACGGTGAGACCCATCAAAACTGCGCTGGAAAGTGCGAACACTTGAATAGGTAGTTTCACTGCAACCTCCTGTTTGCTTAGCAACCTCCTGTTTGCTTAACGGCAAGATACAGTGAAATAGTTAACGTCTCGTTACCAGTGCATCACTTGTATTGGATTCCGGATCAGAGATTCTTTCGCGGCGTCCAGCCAGGACGGCGCATCAAATAGCCCCACGCCTCCGCCCAACTGCGCGCACCCCGCAAATCGCGGAGCAGCTGCGGCCATTCGGAGAACCAGACAACCAGCGGGTTGCGGCTGTCGAAGTCGCGCTTCAGCCCATAGCGCGGCGTTTCTTCTTCGGCTTGGTACGTGCCAAAGAGCCGGTCCCAGATCACCGTGATGCCGCCGTAATTCCGGTCGAGATACTTGTCATCGCAGCCGTGGTGCACCCGGTGGTTCGACGGCGTGTTGAGCCAAGTGTCGAGCCAGCCGAGCCGGCCCACCTTTTCGGTGTGGATCCACGTCTGGTAGGCCAGCACCACGATGATGCCAAAGAACACCGCCTCGGGCGCAAAGCCAAGCAGCACCAGCGGCAGGTGGATAATGATCGACCAGACCCCTTCAAACGGGCCAAAGCGGATGGCGGTGACGATGTTGTATTCCCGGCTGGAGTGGTGGACGGCGTGCTGGGTCCACAAGAGCCGCACCTCGTGCGCAATCCGGTGTTCCCAGTAGTAGATGAAATCGCAGATCACGAGCATCAGGATAAGGCTCCACACGGTCAGCGGGACCTCCCACGGGATCATCTGCGCGATGACGTAAAACAGCGCGTAACCACCCGTCAGAACAAAGACCTCGACCGCGATGTAGGGGATTTGCGTCGACGCGCTCACCGCCATTTCGCCCAACGTCCGGCCCAAATGCGCGCGTTTGAAGAGCGCCTCGGCCAACTCGATCAGAAGGATCGCGCCGGCGATCAGCAAGAACGCCTCGTCGATCCTGTCGGCAAGATTGGTCACAATATCAGGGGTCATGGGGCCGTTCCTTTCGTGAGCATGCGCCAGACAAAATCGGCGGCTTGGGTCGGGGTCGCATCCTCGGCCAGCACCATTTCCCAGGCGGTCTGCACCAGCCCCTCATAGGCGGCGAGGATCCAGTCGGTCGGGACGTGCGGGTCAAACGTACCTTCGAGCTTAGCTTGTTCGACCGCGCTGCGCATTTCGTCGTCGGAGCGGCGATAATCTTCCGCCAGAGCGGGGTCATCGCTGGTCATGAAACCGAGGAAGGTCATGCGGTGCGCGAGCGGGATCATCGCATCCAAGGACCGCCGCAAACCTTCGGTATAGCTTTGCGCGTCTTTGGTCGCGACGTCGACTGCTGTGTCCAGTTCTACCATCGCCGCGCGGCACAGCGCGACGATCAGTTCATCGCGGCTGGCAAAGTGGCGGTGAAGCGTCGCGCGCCCCACCCCGGCGGCCTTGGCAATGTCGGCCATGGTCGCGCCAGGGTTCTGGCTGAGCAGTGGGAAGCACGCCTCAAGGATGGCGCCCCGCGTTGAGACACTTTTGTTCATAATGAGACATATCTGTCTCAGCTAGCGGAATTGCAAGCCCTAAAGTGTGAGAACAGTGCTTCCGGTCGTTTTTCGCGCCTCAAGCGCGCGGTGCGCCTCTGCCACTTCGTCCAAGGCGAAGCGTTGGTCTATGCGCATCTTGACGTCGCCGGCCTGCATCTTGGCAAAGAGCCGCTGCGCCATCGCCTGGCACGTCTCAAACTCGGCGATGTGCACAAAAAGCGTCGGCCGGGTCAGCTTGAGCGAGCCCTTCTGGCCCAGAACCGCGATATTGAACGGCGGCACAGGGCCGGAGGCCGAGCCGAAGGACATCAGCATACCCAGCGGCGCGAGGCAGTCGAGGGAGCCATCAAAGGTATCCTTGCCCACGCCGTCCATCACGACCGAAACGCCCCGCTGATCGGTCAGGTCGCGCACGCGCGTTACCCAATCCTCGGTCCGGTAGTTGATGCAGTGCTCTGCACCATGTTCCAGCGCAAGCGCACATTTGTCATCGGTGCCCGCTGTACCGATCAGGTGGATACCCTCTGATTTGGCCCACTGACACGCGATGAGGCCAACCCCGCCAGCCGCCGCGTGAAACAGCACCGTCTCCCCCGCCTCAATTGGTGTGGTGCGGTGAAACAGGTACTCGGTCGTCATCCCTTTGAGCATGGCCGCGGCGGCGTCCTCAAAGGAAATGCCATCCGGGAGCGGGCAGACCTGCGCCGCAGGCATCACGCGCGCCTCGCAATAGGCACCGGGCGGGGCAGCGGCATAGGCGGCGCGGTCTCCGGGCGCCAAGTGCGTAACCCCCTCGCCCACCGCCTCGATCACGCCAGCGGCCTCCATGCCTAGCGCGTGCGGCAGTTCCAGCGGGTACATTCCCGTCCGCTGGTAGACGTCGATGAAGTTCAGGCCCACGGCCTTGTGCGCGATCCGCACCTCTCCGGGGCCGGGGTCACCGACCTCCTGGTCGACGATCTTGAATTGCTCTGGCCCACCGGCTGCTTCGATGATTGCTGTCTTGGCCATGGTTGTTTTCCCCTGAGTTCAAAAAAGTGGGCGTGCGCCCCAGTCGTGGCGTGGTAGGGCCTTACCCGCCTGCCACTTCAAGTACGATCTTGCCGATATGCGCGCTGCTTTCCATGCGCGCATGCGCTGCGGGCGCATCGGCCAAGGCAAAGGTCTGGTCCATCACGGGCGCAACCTTGCCTGCATCGAGCAGTGGCCAGACCGCCTCGCGCAGGTCCTGCGCGATCCGGGCCTTGGCCAGATCGCTTTGCGGGCGCAGGGTGCTGCCGGTCATGGTCAGGCGGCGCGTCATCAGCTGGACGAAGTTCATCTCGGCCTTTGGCCCTTGCAAAAACGCGATCTGCACAAGCCGCCCATCATCGGCCAGCGCCGACAGGTTGCGCTGGATGTAAGGCCCGCCAACCATGCACAGGATCAAGTCGGCGCCACCCTCGGCTTTCATCACCTCGGCAAAGTCTGCATCCCGGTAGTTGATCGCCTGTTCCGCGCCGAGCGCCTCGCAGGCTGCGCATTTCTCGTCCGATCCTGCGGTGGCGAAGACGCGCGCGCCGAAGGCCGCGGCCAGCTGGATCGCCGTCGTGCCAATCCCCGAAGAGCCGCCATGCACAAGGAACCGCTCACCCCCCTTCAGACCGCCGCGGGTAAAGACGTTGGACCACACGGTAAAGAACGTCTCTGGCAGGCAAGCCGCCTCTTTCAGGCCCATACCCTGCGGGATGGGCAGGCAGTGTGCGGCGGGTGTTGCGACGTATTCGGCATAGCCCCCGCCCGGCAGCAGCGCACAGACCTTGTCGCCGACAGAAACCCCCTCGGCCCCCGGCCCGACCTCGACCACGGTGCCCGACGCCTCGAGCCCCGGCAGGTCGGACGCATTTGGCGGGGGGTTGTAAAGGCCAGCGCGTTGCAGCGCGTCGGGGCGGTTCACGCCGGCATAAGCGACCTCGATCACCACCTGCCCATGCCCAGCCTCGGGCCGGGGGCGGTCTGTCAGGGTCAGCACCTCTGGCCCGCCGGGCTTGGAAATTTCGACTGCGTGCATGGGCGGTGTCCTTCGGTGATCCAATTCGCTTTGTGCCACGTTAATTCAGGCAAAGGGGAACGGAAAGCGATGAGCCACTGGATGCTGCCCGCCGCGCTGGGTCTGAACCTGCTGATCCTGTTGCCGCTGTGCTTTGCGCTGCTGACCCGCGGAGCGGGGATGGACCAAAGCTTTGGCCCGGTGACGGATGCAAGGCTGATCCTGACTTGCGTTTACATGGCCATCGCGGTGGCAAGCGCCGGGCTTCTGGCCGCACATTGGATGGGCGTTTCGTGGGCCGTTCCCGCCACGCTTTCGCTGTTTGCGGTGCAGATCATATACAAGCTGCTGACGGCTGTGCTGGTCGGGCTGTCCAGCCCCGTGGTGGTCACGAACCTTGTGGTCGTCGCGGTGCAACTGGCGGCGATCGCGGCGCTCTGGCGGGCCTAGTCGCGGGGTGACGTCCAGCTGCCGGGCATCCCAGCATTCATCCGGCTGGGGGCCTTGATCCCGCTGAGCAGCCAGTTCGGCCCGGCCATCAGGCGGCTCAGCACCGGGCTGTCATTGACCTGGGCCTTGACCTTTTCGATCTGCATCACGTTGTCGATGCGCCGGTCGAGGAACGACCACGTCGCCTGATGATCCGTGCTGTCATCGCCCAACCAATAAAGCACCGTAGACGCATAGACGCCCGACAAGGTTGCGCGCTTGGTATACCAGTTCACATCGTCCGACGTGTCGCCCAGCGCGGTCCAGATCTTGTCCGCTGTGCCCCAGATCGCCTTGGCCCCGTCGCTGGCGTGATGCGGCAGGGCGAACAGCGTCGTGCCGCGCCGCACGGCCTCCTTGTCTTCGACCGCCTCGAGCCGGAAGCGCACCGCTGCTGCAACGCGGTCGCGAAAGCGCATCTCGGTCAGATCCGCCTCTTTGAGCCGTTCCAGCATCAAGCCGTCGCCGCGGTCATGATAGGCGAGCGCAAGGTCAACCGCCCCGCGCGGGCACACGGCCTTGGCCAGTGCCGGTTCTACCCCGCTGTCAGCGACCGCCGCGCGGAACGTCGCCTCCGACCAGCCGTCGAAGGGCACATGGGTCAGCGCGGCATCCAGCAGCGCGGTCTTGATCTGGTCGTAATCTGCGGGCATCGGCGCCTCCATAGCCAGGTGCTGGACAAGCTAGGGCCGCCTTGCTATACGGCCACCTCCTGCAACTTACGCAATTTAACCTAGAAAGGTGGTGACAACCACATGCAGGTCAGTGTTCGCGACAACAATGTCGATCAGGCGCTTCGTGCCCTGAAAAAGAAGCTGCAGCGCGAAGGCGTGTTCCGCGAGATGAAGCTCAAGCAACATTTCGAGAAGCCGTCCGAGAAAAAAGCGCGCGAGAAGGCTGAAGCGATCCGCCGCGCCCGTAAGCTGGCGCGCAAGAAGGCCCAGCGCGAGGGGATGATGTAAGTCCCGGGCGCAGCCCACGAATTTGATAGACCCCGTGGCTCGCCCGCGGGGTTTTTCTTTTACAGGACATGACATGGGCGTGAGCCGCTGTTTCACCGCGGCAGGCGGGCGCCTACCTGTGCCGCACACCAAGGAGACATGCCATGCTGACCCGACGCACCCTGATCCTGTCTGCGCTGGCCGCCGCACCCGCCGCCGCGTTCCTGTCCCTGCCCGCCCGCGCAAACACGCCGCGCGTCTATGCAGAAGACGGGATTGCCATCGATGGCACCGACCCGGTCGCCTATTTCACCCAAGGCGCGCCTGTGCCCGGCGATCCGGCGATCACGCATGATTGGGCTGGTGCGACCTGGCGCTTTGCGACCGCCGCGAATCGCGATGCCTTCGCCGCCGATCCCGAAGCTTATGCGCCGCAGTATGGCGGCTACTGCGCCTGGGCCGTGTCCGAAGGCTATACTGCTTCCACCATCCCGGACGCATGGAAAATCGTGGACGGAAAGCTCTACCTTAACTTCTCGCGCAGGATCCAACGCCGGTGGGAACGGGACATCCCCGGACGCATCGCTGCTGCCGATTCCAACTGGCCTGAAGTCCTCGATTAAACCGGCAAAGCGGTCGTCTTGAACACCGTGCGCAGGGCAAAGGACGACTGCATCTGCGCGACCCCCGGAAGCCGGGCAAGGTGCTGGCGGTGGATGCGGGCAAAGTCTTCGGTGCTGCCCGCGACCACCTTGAGGATGTAATCCGCCGTTCCGGCCATCAGATGGCATTCCAGCACGTCAGGGATGCGCGCGACGGCCCGCTCGAACGCATCGAGCACCTCATCCGCCTGCCCTTGCAACGTGATCTCGACAAAGACGGTCGTCGGCACGCCCAGCTTGCGCGCGTCGAGGAGCGCGACGTAATCGCGGATATACCCATCGTCTTCCAACCGCTGCACCCGGCGGTGGCATGCGGAGGCCGAGAGGTTCACCGTCTCGCTGAGCTCGGCGTTCGACATCCGTCCCCGCCGCTGGAGCGCGATCAGGATGCGGCGGTCTGTGGCATCAAGGGTCATTGGCGCACGATTCTCCGAACACTGGCGTCTAAACCCGCAGGTTATTCGACGCAGCATCGGTTTGGCGAGGCATCTTTCGCATCACATTGCCCCGATGCCGCGCCATCATAGCCCGAAGAACACAGGAGGAGACGGCGATGCTTATCGGATGCCCCACAGAGATCAAGGCACAAGAATACCGGGTTGGCCTGACGCCCAATGCCGCGCGCGAAGCGGTCGCACATGGTCACAACGTGCTGGTTCAGACTGGTGCGGGGCAAGGTGCGGGCTTTGTTGACGAGGATTACGTCGCCGCTGGCGCGCAGATTGCCCCGGACGTGACCGAAGTTTTTGCTCGCTCAGACATGATTGTGAAGGTGAAGGAACCGCAGGCCGCCGAACGCAAGATGCTGCGAGAAGGACAGGTGCTTTTTACCTATCTGCACCTCGCCCCCGACCCCGAGCAAACCAAGGATCTGATGAAAAGCGGCTGCACCGCAATCGCCTATGAAACCGTGACTGATGCGCAGGGCGGGCTGCCCCTGCTGGCGCCCATGTCAGAGGTTGCTGGCAAGCTGGCGCCGCAGGTTGGCGCGTGGACGCTGCAAAAAGCCAATGGCGGGCGCGGTGTGCTGATGGGCGGTGTGCCGGGGGTTGGCCCGGCAGAGGTCGTTGTAATCGGCGGCGGTGTGGTGGGCACCCATGCGGCGCGCGTCGCGGCGGGCATGGGGGCGGATGTGACCGTGCTCGACCGCTCCCTGCCGCGGATGCGCTATCTGGACGACGCGTTCGGGGGCCTTTTCAAGACGCGCTATGCCAGCGCGGGGAACACGGCAGAATTGGTGGCGCGGGCCGACATGGTCGTTGGCGCCGTGCTGATCCCCGGCGCCGCAGCGCCCAAACTTGTCAGCCGCGCGCAGCTCGGCACGATGAAACCTGGCGCGGCGATCGTGGACGTGGCCATCGATCAGGGCGGCTGTTTCGAAACGTCCAAAGCGACAACGCACGAGGACCCGATCTATGAGGTCGACGGCATCATGCACTACTGCGTGGCCAACATGCCCGGCGCGGTCGCGCGCACATCAACACTGGCGCTGGGCAACGCGACCCTACCGTTCCTGCTGGCCCTTGCGGATAAGGGCTGGCGGCAGGCCTGCGCGGATGATGAACACCTGCTTGCGGGACTGAACGTGCACGCGGGCCGCCTGACCTATTATGCGGTTGGCAAGGCGCTTGGGCTTGACGTGCTGTCGCCCGCCCTTGCGCTCAAGACCTGACGGCTCAACATTGGCGTCAGTTCAAAAGATCCTCGTAAAGCCAGTGATGGCGGCGGTGGGCTGATTTGTCTTTCGTCGCCGTTTGCGCGCTGCGCAGATCGACCGGATCAGGCCGGTCAGAGCGGGGCTGCGCCCCATCAAAGGTGACAGGATCAAGCGGTTTGGTGTCGGTGTGGTCAGTCATGCGCACTCCTCAGATTTGAGAAGCAACGCACAGCGCGCGCATTTGGTTGCGCGCGCTGCAAGATTCTCGCTGGATTGCTTAGCGCCCCGCCTTCAAGCCATCGCGAATTTCGATCAGGATATCGAGCTCGGACGGGCCTGCGGGCTCTTCGGCTGCGGGCTCTTCGGCAGGCTTTTCTGACATTGCTTTGACCTTGTTGACGTAGCGGACGAGCATGAACACCACAAAGGCGATAATCAGAAAGTTGATGACGGCCATGATGAACGAACCATAGGCAAACACGGCGGCGCCTGCCTCGCGCGCAGCTTCAAGGCTAGCCCCTTCGGCTACGTCACCCGACAGCACAGCATACATGTTGGTAAAGTCGACCCCGCCCATGAACAGCCCGATAAACGGATTGATCAGGTCGTTGACCATCGATTGTACGATCGCGGTAAACGCCGCGCCGATGATGATACCTACGGCCATGTCCATGACATTGCCTTTGGCGATGAAATCCTTGAACTCGTTCAGCATGTTGGCTCCCCTATTTGCTGTGCCGCTCTGGCTTACTGTGCGCGGCTGAACAGGGACTAACACATGATGCGCAGTTCGCATCGGTCGTATTGCGGGGAAAATCGCTTATCTTACGACATAGCAACCAGGAGACCTCCAATGGCTGACCTCAGCGCCTTTCCAATCACGCAAAAATGGGCCCCCAAGGACCCGAGCGTCCTGCAGCTTTATAGCTTCCCGACTCCGAACGGCGTCAAAGCGTCCATCGCACTGGAAGAAATGGCGATCCCGTACGAGGCGCACCTCGTCATGCTGGCCGATGCCGATGTGAAAAGCCCCGAATTCCTGTCGCTGAACCCCAACAACAAGATCCCAGCGATCATTGATCCCGACGGCCCCGGTGGCGCACCGATTGGCTTGTTCGAATCTGGCGCGATCCTGATCTATCTCGCCGAAAAATCGGGCAAGCTAATGGGGTCTGATGCGGCGCAGCGGGCCGAGACGATCCAGTGGCTGATGTTCCAGATGGGCGGGCTTGGCCCCATGCTGGGCCAGCTTGGCTTTTTCTACAAGTTCGCTGGGGCCGAGATCGAGGACAAGCGCCCGCAAGAGCGCTATATCGGCGAAGCGAAACGCTTGCTGGCCGTTCTGGAAAAAGAGCTTACAGGCAAAGACTGGATCACAGGCGAATACTCAATCGCCGATATCGCAATTGCCCCGTGGTTGGGCGCGTTGGAATTCTACGGCGCACGCGAGGTGTTGGGCTGGTCCGATCACACCAACCTCGTCGCTTATCTGGAGCGTTTCATGGCACGCCCCGCGGTGCAGAAGGGCCGGAACATCCCGCCGCGCCCCTAACGGTTTTCCGACGAGAGATATTGATGGCGCGCGCGGAAGGGTGTGCCTCGCCAGATAGACGCTATGCGCAGCTAGTCCTCCCCCAAAAGGAAGGATAACGTCCCGTTTTACCCGCGCATCTCCGCGGCCACCTTCTCTGCAATCATGATCGTCGGCGCGTTTGTGTTGCCGCCTACAAGCCGCGGCATCACCGAGGCATCCACGACGCGCAGACCGGGCACTCCATGCACCCGGGCCTGCGTGTCGACCACCGCCATATCATCAACGCCCATTTTGCAGGTCCCAACCGGGTGATAGATCGTGTCGGCGCGCGCCCTGATATCGGCCTCGAGCGCGGCGTCGCTTCCGTCATGCGCATAAAGCTGCTGGCCTCGCCACGGATCGAGCGGCGGCGCACTCAGGATGTCTTCCATCTTGCGCGCGCCCGTCTTCAACAAGTCGAGGTCACGCGCATCACTCAGATAAGCTGGATCAATGCGTGGCGCATGACGTGGATTGGCTGATCTGAGGCCAACATGACCAACCGAATGCGGTCGGAGCACGCAAACATGGCAGGAATACCCAAATCGGAAGTGCAGTTTGCGCATGTGCTGATCGACGATGCCAATGACAAAGTGCAGCTGCAAGTCGGGCCGCTCCACCTCCGGGCGCGATTTCAGAAACGCGCCGCCTTCGGCAAAAGGAGAGGCGAAGAGGCCAGAGCCGTCCTTGCGCCAACGCAGGCCGGCCTTTGCCAGCGCCACAAGACCTTTGGGACCAAGCCCGACAACATCATCACGCTTTGACCGGTAAGTCAGAATGTAGTCCAGGTGATCTTGCAGGTTTTGTCCTACACCCGGTAGCTCATGCGCCACCTCGATCCTGTGCGCGGCCAGCTCGTCACGAGGGCCAATGCCCGACAACAAAAGCAGCTGCGGCGAGCCAAAGGCGCCCGCTGACAGGATCACCTCGCGCCGCGCACGGATCACATGGTCACCAACAGACACGCCCACCGCACGCCCCTCCTCCAGCACCACGCGATAGGCCCTGAGCTTGGTCTTGATCGTCAAGTTGGGGCGCGCTTGGACCGCGTCCGGCAAATAGGCCGCCGCCGCCGAGCATCGCTCGCCCCGCGCGGGGCCATCGTGAAACTGCGTCACCTGATAAAGGCCGACCCCCTCCTGAACCGACCCGTTGAAATCGTCGGTCACCGGCACTTGGCTTTGCGCCGCCGCCTCTACGAAAGCATGACTGATGGCGCGCGGCTCCGACTGGTCAGCCACCTGCAAAGGGCCTGAAGCGCCATGCAAATCGTCCGACCCGCGCGCATTGCCCTCAGCCTTGCGGAAATAGGGCAGCACGCTGTCCCAATCCCACCCGTCGCAGCCCAGATCGGCCCATTCGTCGTAATCCTTCGGATGGCCTCTGACGTAGAGCATCGCATTGATCGCACTTGATCCGCCCAACGTCTTGCCACGCGGCTGGAACCCCCGCCGCCCGTTCAATCCCGGCTGCGGTTCGGTGTGAAAGGCCCAATTGTTAACGGGTGGCCTACCTGAAATCATCCCCGCCACCAGCGCCGGCGCGCGCACAAAAATGTCCCGGCCATTGCCCCCGGCCTCGATCAGACACACTGAAACGGCAGGGTCTTCGCTCAATCGCGCCGCCATCACGGAACCCGCCGATCCGCCACCGACAATCACATAATCGAATTCCATACGCCCCTCCCCGGTTCGAGCCAGCCTAGACCGGGGACGAGGGGCGCGCCAAGGGCCGGCGGGCGGGCGATGCCGCGCAGTCGGCGAGTCCACGCCTAGCCGGGCAGCGTGCCGTTGAGCACATAAGTGAGGATCTGCACCACCTGCTCAGGCTCTTCGGCGACGGCAAGGGCTGCGGCATCGACCTCTTTCAGCGCATGCTGATGCTCGGCGCCGTGCAGCACGATCAGCGCCTTGCCCAGCGCCGCGGCATAGCCTGCATCAAAGGCCGCGTTCCATTGTTTGTATTTCTCGCCAAAGCGCACGACGACCACATCCGCCGCCTCAATCGCCATACGCGTCCGAATGGCGTTCAGCTTTGCGCCTTTGTGGTCATGCCAGAACTTCTGATCCTCCGCCCCGAGGATGGCCACGCCGCAATCGTCGCTGGCGGCATGATCCGTCACCGGTGCGGAAAACGTCACGTCCAGCCCCTTTGCCCCTTCGGTGATCCGCTGGCGCCAATCGGTGTGGATCTCGCCGGACAGGTATACGTTCAGTGTCATTTTGCTCTCCTTGCTTGCGCAACATGTGAGGCGCGTGCGGGCAGCGGCAACCGCCCGCACGCAGTTTCAGAACGCAAGCCGCCAGAAAAGCGGGCCCGGGTCGCGGCGCAACTGCGCCAAGTGCCGTTTGCGCGTCCGGCACAGAAAGGGCGGCGCATCGCGCGTCGGCGCAAAGCAGAACGCCTTGGGCAGGCTGGTGTAAAGCGATCGGGGCGGATGCGTGCCGTCGATCCCTTTCAGCCGGGCACCCGCGGCGGGCTGGTGCATCCAGATGTCGCGCACGGCGAACTCTTCACGCAGCAAGAACAGTGCGGCCAGCAGCGCAGCGCGCGGCCAGACCTTGGCATATTCGGCCACCAGCGCCTGTTCGTAGGCCACAAGCGTCCGCAACTCGCGGTCCTGTGCCCCGCGCCGAACTGCCCTTTGCGCCTGCCGCGCGGCCAGCCGCAACCAATCTGACTGCACCTCTTCGATCAGCGCGGTGCCAGTCTCGAGATCAACGTCCAACCGCACCCAGGCGAGCGTCGGCGGGCCATCCCTGCGGATCGGGTGATAACGGTATTCCAGCTTGCGCCGCATGTCCGAAGCAAAGAGTTTCCCGAAGACCTGCGCATGCGCGCTGGGAAACCCGACCTGCAGCACGAGGTTGCAGCCCGGTCGGCTGATCTGATCAAAGCGCCAGTCTTCGCGGCTGCCCCATTCCGTCAGGCTGAGCGTGTAGTCGTGCCAGTCCGCCCCAAACACCGGCTCAAGCGCCTTCAGCCCGGCGGGCGAGGCGCCCTCCCAAAGCCCCGCGTTCTGGGCATGAGCCAGCGCCAGCACATCACGCTGGCGCAGCGTGCCGCCGCAGGCCGCAATCAACGGCTGGAGCACGGGCCGCCCCATCAGCGGCGCGGCGCGTCCGGCGCGCAAGGCGGGCACGGGCGTGTCACCAGCCATCATCTGCGCCAGCAACCAGGCGCTTTCGCGGCCCGGGTAATATGTGAAAGGCATGTCGTCCGGCAGGATGCCGCCGGATCATGCGGACGGTTTCGATGTCCATGTGGTGTCTCCGAACGGGTGTGGACCCGCCGGTGACAAACGCGCGCGGGCCGTTAGCCTAGAAAGGCAAGGACGGTTGGGTCAGGTTTTGAGGTCATGGGCCGCGTGGCTCCGCTTGATTTGCGTGGTGCGGAAATAGAAAAAGGGCCCGCCCCGCGGCAAGCCCTTTTGTTGTTCCTCTGGTGTGGCGTGGCGCGCCGGTGACAGTCAGCCGCGCAAGGTGCCACCGGTTGCCTTTGTCACCTTTTCGATAATTCTTGTACCGACCGCCTCGATTTCCGCCTCTTTCAGCGTGGCGTCCTTGGGCTGCAAGCGCACTGTGATGGCGAGGCTTTTCTTGCCCTCGCCCAAGCTGCCGCCGATAAACTCGTCAAAGATCCGCACGTCTTCGATCAGAACCTTGTCCGCGCCCAGCGCGGCGTTCACAAGTGTCAACGCCTCCACTTCGGCATCTACGACAAAGGCAAAGTCACGCTCAACCGCCTGCAGGTCGCTGGTATCCAGCGCGCCCTTATTGGCTCCGGATTTGCGCGGCATCGGGATTTCCCCGGGCCAGAGCGTAAAGGCCATGGCCGGGCCTTTCACGTCCATCGCCTCCAGTACGCGAGGGTGAAGCTCGCCAAAGACGCCCAGCACCTTCTTGGGACCCAGGCAGATCTTGCCGTGCCGCCCCGGGTGCCACCAGCCTTGCGCGCCGCGCAGGATTTGCACGCGGGCGGGCGCGCCCATCGCGGCAAGGATCGTTTCGGCGTCAGCCTTCACGTCGAAAACGTCAACCGCCCGGCTGTCCCGATGAATATCCTTGGACGTGCTGCGCCCGGTTAGAAGGCCCGAGACGAGCAGATGCTGTTCTTCCGGCTCGCCGCCGTGGAAGGCTGGACCAACCTCGAAAAAGGCAAGGTTCGTCTGGCCTCGCGCCTGATTGCGAGCCGCAGCCTTCAAAAGGCCGGGCAGAAGCGCCGGGCGCATATGGCTCATATCGGACGCGATGGGATTAGCCAGCATGGTGGCATCATCGCCGCCGCCAAAGAGGCTGGCCGAGGCCTTGTCGATAAAGCTGTAGGTGACGAGCTCGTTATAGCCCAAGGCCGCAGCAGTGCGCCGGGCGATCTGCTCGCGCCGCTGCATCGGGGTCATCACCGGCGCGGCCACACCCGGTGTCAGCCGCTTCAGGGGCCGCCCTTCGAGCTTGGTCAGAGACGCGATGCGCGCGACCTCTTCAACCAGATCGGCCTCGCCCTGCACATCGGGGCGCCAGCTGGGCACGTGGGCCTGATTGCCATCAAGGCGGAAGCCGAGCGCTGTGAGTGACTGGCGCTGCGTCGCCTCCGGGATGTCCATGCCGACAAGGCTTTCCACGCGCTTTGCGTCCAGCTTGTAGGACCGGGCCGTGTCCGGGATTGCGCCAGCCTGTACAGGGCTGGATACCTCGCCGCCCGCGATGTCGATGATCATCTCGCACGCCAGATCGAGGCCTTTGGGCGTGAAATCGGGGTCAATCCCCCGCTCGAACCGATAGCGCGCGTCGGAGTTGATCTTGAGCGCGCGGCCCGTATACGCGGTGCGGACCGGATCGAAATAGGCCGCCTCCACGAACACATCCGTCGTCTCGGCGGTGCAACCCGAATGCAGGCCGCCCATGACGCCGCCGATGCTTTCAACGCCGTTCGCGTCAGAGATCAGCGTCATGCCCTCCTGCATGACGTAGGTTTTCTCGTCGAGCGCTACCACCTCTTCGCCGCCCGCGGCACGGTGCACTCGCAGCGTGCTGCCCGCGACCTTTGCAGCGTCAAAGACGTGCAAAGGGCGGTTCAGGTCGTAGGTAAAATAGTTGGTAACATCCACGAGAAAGCTGATCGGGCGCAGACCAATGGCACGCAGCCGGTCCTGCAGCCAGTCGGGGCTGGGGCCGTTGGTGACACCGCGGATCATCCGGCCAAAGAAGACCGGGCACTGATCCAACGTGTCATCGTCGATGGTGACACTGATCGGGCAAGGGAACGCTCCCTCGACCTGCGCCTCGTGCGCTGGACGCAAGGTTCCAAGGCCTCTTGCTGCCAGATCCCGGGCAATGCCCCGCACGCCCAGCGCATCGGGGCGGTTGGGGGTAATGGCAATCTCGATCACCGGGTCAACCTTGGCCGGGTCATTGGCTGCCAGCCAGTCGATGAACCGCTCGCCCACCTCTCCCGAAGGCAACTCGATAATGCCGTCATGCTCGTCCGACAGCTCCATCTCGCGCTCGGACGCCATCATGCCAAAGCTTTCGATCCCGCGGATCTTGCCGACGCCAATCGTGGTATCAATGCCCGGCACGTAGACGCCCGGCTTGGCCACGACCACCGTGATCCCTTCGCGCGCATTGGGCGCGCCGCAGATGATCTGTTTCGTACCCTCGTCCGTCGCCACCTGGCACACACGCAGGCGGTCGGCGTCGGGATGCTTTTCCGCGCTCAGCACCTTGCCGATGGTAAATTCCGCCAGCGCCGCCCCGCGATCGGTGACCTCTTCAACCTCAAGGCCCAAATCGGTCAGGGCATAGGTGATCTCATCCAGGGTGGCTTCGGTCTCTAGGTGGTCCTTCAGCCAGGACAGCGTGAATTTCATAAGGCGGTTCCCGTCATCATCGCGTTGATGCCAATCAGCGCGGACATAACGAAGAACAGAACCGACGTCACCACCGTTTGGACGATCACCCGGTTGAAATAGCTGACCTGCTTGATTGCCTCGATCTGGAGGGCGTTTTCGCTGATCGCCTCGCCCATCTCAAAGATCTGGCGCAGATGCGGCGCGGGTTCGTAGATCAGGCAGCGCAGAAGGTAGAGGATGGAGACGGAGATGACCGCCACCTGCGCAATCATCAGGATCAGCGCGAGCCACGTCTGCGACAGCGAAAAGACAAAGGCAGAGGCCGCGAGGATGATCGCCAGCACGGCCAGCAACGCGGAGGCCTTTGCATCAATCTCGGCCATGATCGCGCGCGCTTCATCGGCTTCAAGCTGATCCATGCCCATGCGGCGCTGCACGTCAATGCACACCGCCTCCAGCGTCAGCCGGTGCGTGGCAGGCAAAAGCGCGCGGTCCATGGCGCGCACGAACAGGGCCAGTGTGGAGATCATGCACGGCAACGTGGCCCGGCGGCGGGGCACGTCAAGCGCGCGGGGCCACCCGGCTGGGCGCTGCGTTCAGCGTGTCGATGGCAAAGCCCGCAGCGGCCTTGTAGCCCGCCATAAACGCCGCTCGTTCGTCTGCGGGGATCACGGTATCGATATCGTCAAAGACACCGCCGCAGCGTGCGTCAAGCAGGTCCAGTAGCCCAAACGGCCCCGCCCCGCGGTTGCGCAGCACAAGCTCTGACACCGGGCCGCACAGCTCGGCGTTGTACGCCTCAAGCGCCGCGGATGTTACGCCATGTTCGAGCAAATGCGCGCCCAGAACGCGCCCGTCGACAATCGCCTGGCTCGCCCCGTTCGATCCTGTGGGATACATCGCGTGCGCCGCATCCCCGAGCAGGCCAACGTGCCCCTGAACCCAGAACGGGGCCGGGTCGCGGTCGATCATCGGGTTCTCGTAATAGCAATCAGCGCGGGCCAGCATTGCGGGCACGTCGAGCCAATCGTAGCGGAAGGCGTCGAAGTGGTGCACGAAATGCTCCAGCGCCACAGGCCGGAACCAGCCGTCCTGCTGCCAGCCCGCGCTGCTGTCCACTGTCACCTCTGCGATCCAATTGACCAACGCCAAGCCATCCGCGTCCGGCGCCGAGATCGGATAGATCACCATACGGTGCCGGTGCGTGCCAAGCCCCACAAAGGACGCGCCGGTGCGCAACGGCTTCATCCGCACGGTGCCGCGCCACATCAGCGCCCCGCCCCAGTGGATCGGCGGCTGGTCCGGGTGCATCTGGGCGCGCACTGCCGAATGAATGCCATCGGCGCCGATCAGCAGCTTTGCGTCCAGCGTCCGCCCATCCGCCAGCGTGGCGGTAACACCATCCGGCCCGGCCTCATAGCGGGCAATCTTCGCGCCCAGAAGCACCGCATCCGCGCCAAGACGCTCCACCACCTTGTCATACAGCATCATATGCAACGCACCGCGGTGCACGCCGTATTGCGGCCAGTTGTAGCCCGCATCGCGCCCGCGCGGCTCGGCATAGACCTCGCGCCCGTTCAGCCCCACCAGCGCCCATTCGCGGATCGGCAGGCCCACGCGGTTCAGATCGGCCTCGGTTATGCCCAGCTCGAACAGCTCGCGCACGGCGTTGGGTTGCAGGTTGATCCCGACGCCCAGCGGCTTCATCTGCGCGCTGCTTTCCAGCACGCGGCAGGGCACGCCGATCTGGTGCAGCGTCAGCGCGAGCGACAAGCCACCGATCCCGCCGCCCGCGATCAAAACCTCTGATGTCATCTGCGTGCCTCCCTCACGGATAGCTTGGCGCAAGGCCCAGCATCTCGTCCAGTTGTCGCGCGATCCAGCCATGGGGAATGAAATGCCCGCCCGGGTGCAGATCAAGCGTGACCGCCCCGCCGTCGCAGCCCCATGTGGTGCGCGTAAAGGTCAGGAAATCGCGCGCCTGCCAATCGCCCTGCGCAGTGCCCGCGCCGCAGCCATAGATGCCCCGCCACAGCGCCACGGGATAGCTGGTGTCGCCCCCCGGCCCCATGGGAAAGTCCATGACCGTATCGTTTAACCCGTGCACATGGCGCACCTGGGCAGGGGCCTCGGGGCAGGGCTCGTCCTGCCGCAAGGTGCCGCCGATGCCCAAAAGCGCGGCCAGATCGTCGCCCGACTGGCAGGCATAGCGCCACGCCATCGCGGAGCCGTAGGAATAGCCCGAAACGTAGACCTCGCGCACCGGAAAGCGCACGCGCACGTCGGCCAGAACCGCATCGGCAAAGGCCACATCGGGCGTGCCCGCGCGCCAGAAATCCCACGTCTTGCGCGCCCCGTTTGGCGCCACCAGCAGCACGCCGCGCTTGCGCGTGGCGGACGCGATGCGCCCATGGTTGATCACCAGCGTGCCCTGCCTTTGCCAGCCGTGGAAATGCATCAGAACGGGCAGCGGTTCGGCCCCGTCCCACCCATCGGGCAGGCGCAGGTGATAAGACCGCCCATCGGGCAGCATGCAGGGGGTATCCGCGCCACCGCAGGCTTGCGCGGCCCCTGGTAGCAGGGGCAGCATCAAAAGAAGGGCAAGGACAAAACGCATAGCTGCACGCTGCGCCAGTAAAGCCGCGATGTCACCTCACAAAATGGCCAGCCAGTTGCGCAGCTCGAGCGCGCGTGTGGACACGGCCTGCGCTGCACGTGTTGTGGAGAGCCGCGAAGCCGCAGCATCATCCGTTTCTGCTGCTTCCATGTCGGCGGCCTGATGGCCGTAGGCCTCGAACAGTCCACCGCGATCCTGCACGTAGACCGCGATATCCGCGAGGCTCAGCTCGGGGTGGTACTGAGTGCCCCAGACCCGCGCGCCGTTTGCCTCGTAGACCATGGCCTGCACCGGGTGATGCGCATTGCCTGCCAGCACCTCTGCCCCCGCAGGCAGGTTCATGACCCCGTCCCGATGGATGCAGGGCACGGCAAAGCCGGGTTGCCGCCCCGCCATCATCGGATGCGCCGCGCCGGCGTCCGTCAGCGCCAAGTCTTGTGCCAGCCCAACCTCCATCCCCGCCGCGCACGCGCCCACGGTGCCGCCCAGAACGCAGGCGGCAAGGTTCAGACCATTGCAACTGCCCCAGATCGGGATGCCCGCCTCTAGCGCCTCTTCCATGGCCGCCCGCTGGGCCGCAGCCTCGGGCGCATCGGTGGCCCAGTCATTGCCTGCACCGGTAAAGACCGCCCCGCGCGCGCCTTCGAAATCGGACACATTCAGCGGGGTCGTGTCAGGCTGCACCACGCGCATCTCATCGGTGACGCCCAGCGCCTTGAACGTGCGCAGGAACGCATCCGCGCCCGTCTTGCCTGCAGCGACCCGCTCCGGAGAGTTGCCTTCAACAATCAGGATCATTCGCTTTTGTTCCGGCTCTTGATTGCGTCCAGCCAGCGATCAATCAGCAAAATCGGGGCAAGCACGATTGTCCACCCAATGGCATTGAGGATCGTGAAGGTCAGTTTGAAATGGGGGGCCATGTCCGAGCGCCACAAAAAGACATGCGCGATGACGATGAACGTCACCAATACGCCAACGAGTATGATACGTCCCTTCATGCGCGCCTCCCTGCACTGTGTACAAAGATGATCGCCGCCAGGCTGCTGGCAAGAGCCCCCACCAAACGCTGCGTAAAAGGCACTGTAATGTCCGAACAAGCGCTACCGGCTCAGACCGCCATGCAGGGTCGGCACGTCCAGCGCGCTGAACCCGTAATGGCGCAGCCAGCGCAGGTCTGAATCAAAGAACGCGCGCAGGTCGGGAATGCCGTATTTCAGCATCGCGATCCGGTCGATCCCCATACCGAAGGCAAAACCCTGCCACTTGTCCGGGTCGATCCCACCCGCCTGCAGCACCTTGGGATGCACCATGCCGGAGCCGAGGATCTCCAGCCAATCGTCCCCCTCGCC
>JBCBCP010000040.1:0-28126 GCA_038530575.1 Pseudomonadota bacterium | reverse complement strand
CCGCGCAAGCCGGGCATGAGCCGCGATGACCTGCTGGGCATCAACCTCAAGGTCATGAAATCCGTGGGCGAGGGCATCCGCGATCACGCGCCGGATGCGTTTGTGATCTGCATCACCAACCCGCTCGATGCGATGGTCTGGGCCCTGCGCGAATTCTCGGGCCTGCCCCACAACAAGGTCTGCGGGATGGCCGGCGTTCTGGACAGCGCCCGCTTCCGCCACTTCCTCGCCGAAGAGTTCGAGGTGTCGATGAAAGACGTGACCGCCTTTGTGCTCGGCGGTCATGGCGACACGATGGTACCGTCCGTGCGCTATTCGACGGTGGCGGGCATCCCCCTGCCCGATCTGGTCGACATGGGCTGGACCACGCAGGAAAAGCTGGACGCGATCGTGCAGCGCACCCGTGACGGCGGCGCCGAGATTGTTGGCCTCCTGAAGACCGGCAGCGCGTTCTACGCCCCCGCGACATCGGCAATCGAGATGGCTGTCGCCTATCTCAAGGACCAAAAGCGCGTTCTGCCCTGCGCGGCCTATTGCGATGGCGAGTTTGGCCTGAAGGACATGTATGTCGGCGTGCCCACCGTAATCGGCGCGGGCGGGGTCGAGAAGATCGTGAACATCAAGCTCAACAAGGAAGAGCAGGCGATGTTCGACACCTCCGTTGCGGCGGTGAAAGGCCTTGTCGAGGCGTGCAAAGGCATCGACAGCTCGCTGGCCTGAACGCCTGAGTATCGCTAAGGTTGAGGCTGGGCGTGCTGCGCCCAGCCTTTTTTTGTGCGCGAAAGGCCATGAAATGTCCGAAGCTCCGATCCTGCAGCGGAAGCTGACCACGATCCTTGCTGCAGATGCGGCGAATTTTTCGGGCCGGATGGCGGCGGACGAGGCCGGGACAGTGCAGGCGCTGCGGGCCTCGCGCGCTGTGATTGATGCACGCATCACGGCGCGGGGCGGGCGCATCGCGAACACGGCGGGCGATGGGCTGATCGCCGAATTTCCTTCGGTGGTGGAGGCTGTTGCGGCGGCCGTGACCATCCAGCAAGCCTTGCGCGCGGAGGCCGGGCATTTGCCGTTCCGCATCGGCGTGCATCTGGGCGATGTGATTGTCGAGGGCTCCGACCTGCTGGGCGACGGCGTCAATCTGGCCGCGCGCTTGCAGGAAATGGCGCCCGAGGGCGGCGTGCTGGTGTCGCGCCAGGTTGTGGATCAGGCCCGTGGGCGGCTGGCTGCAGAGTTTCGCCCGCTGTCCCCGACCGCGCCAAAACACATGCCGGAGGAAGTCGAGCTTTACGGTGTTCTAGCCGACGGCATAGCGGCACCGGGGGATCTGTCTGCCGTCCTGCCACGCAACCCCGCAGGAGGACCGGCTCAGAACGGCTATAAACGTTTGCGCACCCGTTTGTTCGGAGTGATCGGCGGGCTGGTCGTGCTCGACCTGATGCTGGGGCCCGGGCCGCAGTGGTACATCCTGTTGACCATCGCGATCCTGCTTGGCGTCACCTGGCGCAAGCCGCGCGCGCCTCAATAGCCAAGCGCGGCGTCGAAAGCGGCGGCCGAAAGCTCCGGGCACGCGGCGCCAATCACGGCTGCGGGATCAAACGGCACAGCGTGTAGCAGACCCGCCGCCGCGAGGGTCGCACGACGATCTGGTGTCAGGGCGAACATCTCCCTGTGCGCGGCGTTTGGGTCGGGGTGCGCCGCCATCCAGTCAAGCTGTGCCTGCCGGTGGGGTTGCAGAACTTGTGCGGCAACATCGGCCGGATTGGCGCGGTAGCGGTCAAGCTTGGCCAGCCAATGCCGTGCCGTCAGCCCATCAAAATGCAGCAAGCGCGCGGTACCAGACCATGCCCGCCGAGCGCGGCGCGTGGTGCCGTCTGGACGCTTGCGGGTCGCATTGTGCACGCCCATGCGCAGGGCGGTGCCGCGCCGGACGCCACTTTTGCCCGCGCCGTGCGAATACTGGCCCCGCTTCATCATGGCGGCAAAGAGACCAAAGGTGGCCTCCGGGTCTTCCAGATCAGAGGTGGCGCGGAACTGGCCGTCGAAGAGACCAACCTGCACACCATCGGGAAAGATCCGCTCGAGCACCGGCAGACCAATTTCGACCATCGGGTCAATGTGAGCGGCAAGTTCAGCAGCAAAGTCACCGTCTTGCCAAATGAACTCGTCCGCATCGATGTGAAACAACCAATCCTGCGCACAGAGCACCCGCGCCCGGTTCGCGTTGAGCGTCTGGCGGCGCATCTGGCTGGCGGGGCGGCCTTTACGCGGCTGGCGTGCGGCCCAGTAGGCATCATCGCAAAGGATCACGGTGCACCCGGGGATCGAACTCAATGCTGCGGCGTTTTTATCGACCGGATCATCCAGGTAGACATAGACTGCCTCCGCCCCCGTCGCGAGGTGCCAGCGCACGTTCACTTCGACAAGCGGTGCTGGCTCCCGCGCGGTCATGACGATGGCCCAAGATGTTCGCATGGGTCGCTCCGCTTTGGCGTTATCGCAGGGTTTCATGCGGGCGCGGCGCTGTCCATCATGCTGTGCAAAACGCGATTCGCCCGCGCGGTATGCAACACCACACCGAGTTTGTGATCACAGCAAAAATCGTGTGATCACAAATTGCCGATTTTCGCCAAGATCACCCCCATGCGACACTTTACCCGTTTACGCGACATCGTGCGGGGGTGGAATAGCCACAGCCAACGACTACGCAATGACGGGAACCTTTGCCATGAACATCCACGAATACCAGGCCAAAGCCCTGCTCCGATCTTACGGTGCGCCGGTCTCTGACGGGCGCGTTGTCCTGAAGGCCGAAGAGGCCAAGACGGCAGCCGGCGCGCTGGACGGCCCGCTGTGGGTGGTCAAGGCGCAGATCCACGCGGGCGGCCGCGGCAAGGGCAAGTTCGAGGGCGACCCGGACGGCAAGGGCGGTGTGCGCCTCGCCAAATCGGTCGAAGAGGCCGAGGCCGAGGCCAAGGCGATGCTGGGCCGCACGCTGATCACGCACCAGACCGGCCCGGTCGGCAAGCAGGTCAACCGCATCTATATCGAGGACGGCTCGGGCATCGAGACGGAGATGTACCTGGCCCTGCTGGTGGACCGGCAGACGTCCCGCGTGTCCTTCGTCTGCTCGACCGAGGGCGGCATGGACATCGAAGAGGTCGCCGCCGAGACGCCGGACAAGATCCTGTCGTTCAGCGTTGATCCGGCAACGGGCTATCAGGCCTTCCACGGACGCCGCATCGCGTTCAACCTTGGCCTGACGGGCAAGGCGATGAAGCAGTGCGTGGCGCTGATGGGCATTCTCTACAAGGCCTTCATGGAGAAGGACATGGAGATGCTGGAGATCAACCCGCTGATCATCACCGATGGCGGCGATCTCAAGGTGCTGGATGCCAAGGTGTCCTTTGACGGCAACGCGGTCTACCGCCACCCGGACGTGGCCGAGCTGCGCGACGAGACGGAGGAAGACCCCAAGGAGCTCGCGGCCTCCAAGTTCGACCTGAATTACATTGCCCTCGATGGCGAGATCGGCTGCATGGTGAACGGTGCGGGCCTTGCGATGGCGACGATGGACATCATCAAGCTGTACGGCGCGGAGCCGGCGAACTTCCTCGACGTGGGCGGCGGCGCGACCAAGGAGAAGGTGACCGAGGCGTTCAAGATCATCACCTCTGACCCGAACGTCAAAGGCATCTTGGTGAACATCTTCGGCGGCATCATGCGCTGCGACGTGATCGCGGAAGGCGTGGTTGCGGCGGTGAAAGAGGTTGGCTTGCAGGTCCCGCTGGTCGTGCGCCTAGAGGGCACGAACGTGGAGAAGGGCAAGGAGATCATCAACACCTCCGGCCTGAACGTGATCGCTGCGGACGACCTCAAGGACGGCGCGCAGAAGATCGTGGCGGCGGTCAAGGGCTAAGGCCCTCCCGTTGAAGACGATGGCACGTGCGGCAATGATAGGCATCGCCCTGACGGGGCTTGCTGGTCCGGCGACAGCCGAACCTGCGATTGCAGCCTTTGCCGCGCATTGCTTTTCGCCGCTGATGACGTCGGAACGGGCTGGGACGGTGTTTGCCGGGCTACGCTATGACTTCTACGATCTGGATCCTTTCAGTGCGGCCAACGCACGCAGCTCGCCGACAGGCCGGGCGGTGACGCCCGGGACCGACCGGCGGTGTGAGGTGGCGTTCGACGGCGCAGCCGTGCGCGCGGGTGAGACCGCCGTTCTGGACGCGCTGGAGCGTGAGGGGATCACGCGGGCGGCGGGGGTGCCTGCGGATTTTCCGGTTATGGATGGCTCTGACGTCGTGGCCGCGCGGTTTCTCAACCCGCGCCGCATCGCGGTGGTGCAGATCGGCACGCGGCCCGGGCCGAACGGGGTTGAGACATTCTTGAATGTCGAGCGGTTGGAGCCTTTGCCATGAGGGCCTGTCCCGCCTGCGATACAACCCGCGCGGTGACATGGCCGCGCTACAGCCCCGCGCCGTGGGACGTGGCGCGCTGTGGAGGGTGCGATCTGACCTACTTGCGCAATCCGGTCGCCTATGAGGCGCTGGAAGAGGATTTTGCGTGGGAAAAGGCGCATACCGAAAAGCGCAAATCGGGCGGCTCCACCCCTTTGTCCGGCGCAGTCAAGCGGCTGCGTGCGGCAACGGTGGGGCTGCACCGGGACAAGCAGGCCTCGTTTCGACGCTGGTTCAACGACGGTCATGTGCTCGACGTAGGCTGCGGCGTTGGTAGCCGGATTGCACCGCCTATGACGCCTTATGGCATTGAGCTGAGCACAGGGCTGCACGCGCGGGCCGATCAGGTCATGCGTGAGCGGGGGGGATACTGTGTTCACGGCGCGGGCGCCGAAGCGATCTGGCAGTTCGAGGAAGGCCAGTTCGACGGGATCGTCATGTTTTCCTACCTTGAGCATGAGACGGATGTTTTGGGCGTGCTGCGCGGCGCGCACCGGGCGCTGAAAGACAGCGGCGCAGTGTTTGTCCGTGTGCCGAATTTCGGCTCCCTGAACCGCCGCGTCATCGGGCCCAAGTGGTGCGGGTTCCGCTATCCCGACCACGTCAATTATTTCACCCTGCCGACGCTGCGCTCTGTCGCCGCGCGGGCCGGGTTCACCACTACACTCATCAACCGAATGACCCTGCCGGTGGACGACAATGTGTCGGTCCTGCTGCGCAAGGCCGCCTAACACTAGCCAAGGAAGCACGACATGGCCGTACTCATTGACGAAAACACCAAGGTGATCTGCCAGGGCCTGACCGGCTCGCAAGGCACGTTTCACACCGAACAGGCGATTGCCTACGGCACCAAGATGGTTGGCGGCGTGACGCCGGGCAAAGGCGGGATGGAGCATCTGGGCCTGCCGGTTTTTGATAGCGTGCATGACGCGATGGAAAAGACCGAGGCCAACGCGTCGGTGATCTATGTGCCGCCGCCCTTTGCCGCGGATTCGATCCTTGAGGCGATTGATGCGGAGATGCCGCTGATCGTGTGCATCACCGAGGGCATTCCGGTGCTGGACATGATGAAGGTGCAGCGGGCGTTGGAGAATTCCTCCTCCCGCCTGATCGGCCCGAACTGCCCCGGTGTCATCACGCCGGACGCCTGCAAGATCGGCATCATGCCGGGCCACATTCACAAGCGCGGCTCGGTCGGGGTTGTGTCCCGCTCGGGCACGCTGACCTATGAGGCGGTCAAGCAGACGACAGATAGCGGGCTGGGTCAGTCTTCGGCGGTGGGCATCGGGGGCGATCCGATCAAGGGGACCGAGCATATCGACGTGCTGGAGATGTTCCTCGCGGATGATGAGACAGAGAGCATCATCATGATCGGCGAGATTGGCGGCAACGCCGAAGAGGACGCCGCGCAGTTCCTCGCCGACGAGAAGAAGAAGGGCCGGTGGAAGCCGACCGCCGGTTTCATCGCGGGCCGCACGGCCCCTCCGGGCCGCCGCATGGGCCACGCGGGCGCGATTGTTGCCGGCGGCAAAGGCGGCGCAGAGGACAAGATCGAAGCCATGCGCTCGGCCGGGATCGTGGTGGCCGACAGCCCCGCGACGCTGGGCGAGGCCGTGTTGGAGGCGATCAAGGGGTGAGCCGCGATCCGCACATAAGTGCGGCAAACGCTGCGGGGCAGCGTTTGAGCGGCGAACGCGCGGAACCCCGGCAAGGCCCCGCTCCGCACATAGGTGCGACAAACGCGCGGAGCACCGGCTTTGCAGGGATCGATCTGAGAGGAGTGTGTTGACGGATGCTTGTCAGCCACGGGCATAGGTTCATTTTCATCAAGGCTATGAAAGTGGCAGGAACATCTTTTGAGATGTTTCTGCAGCCGCTTTGTCAGCCCTCTGGCATGCCCGTGACAGAGCGCAGCGAAATGCATGTTTCTGCTGAAGGGATCGTGGGCGCGCGCGCGAATTTTCGCGAAGGCCCGACGCCAAAGTTCTTCAATCATATGACGGCCGCCGAACTCCGCTCGGCTCTACCGCCCGAGGTATGGAAAACCTACGCGCGTATAGGCTCAATCAGAAACCCTTTTGCCATTGTCCTCTCCCGGGTCTTCATGGACGCGCGTGCCGAGAAGCTGCAGGATCTGGGTGTTGACGCCGCGCGCGCGCGGCTCGAACGGTTTGTGCTTGAACTTGGCGGGTCAGAGCAGTTGCGGGACTATTTCGACACGCAGCGCGCCAACGTCCTGACACGAGCCGTCCGTTTTGAGGCACTGGCAGAGGATGTCGCGCAGATTGCGCAAGACTTCGGGCTCGACCCGTCGGGCTTCCCCACCAAAAAATACTTCGAGAACCAGATGAAATCGCGTCATCCGTCGGAATTCTACAGCGCCGACGCCGAAGCGGCTGTGCGCGAGATCTACCGTTCCGATTTTGAAGCTTTTGGATATTCAATGGATGTGCGCGATGCCGAACTTGCGCCTGATCCAAACGTTCTGGCCCGCAGCTTGCAGCGTGCCAAAGAGCTGAAGGTAAACGCCTTATGAGGCAGGACCCAGATCACAACGCGGATCGCCGCCTGCCACGCGCCTCAAAAGCAGCGTCGGCGCGCAGTCGCTGCGCCGCCATGGTGCTGGCCGTAGTAGCTTGCGCTGCGCTGGCCTCAGGCTGCGTGGCGCGGGCTGCGGTGAAAACCGCGGGAACGGTTGCGGGCACGGCGGTGAAGGTCACCGGTACGGTGGTGTGCACTGCCGTTGACCTCGCCGTGCGTGATCCGAGGTGCAAGGAATAAAGGGGGGAACGCAGTGAAGAACGTGATCTATCTGGGTATTTTCTTTGGCCTCATCCATTGGGGCTTGAGCGCTGTAAGCGCGTCGGCGCTGCCCCAGTGCAATGAGAATTCCCGAAGCTACAACGCGGCGCGATGCGACTGCCTGAAAAGCGCCATTCGATCGTCACTTATCGCGGAGCGGGTTTTCATCGCGGAAGCCTTTTTCGAAGAAAACAGCAGTTACCACCAGCGCATGCGGCGCGACATGCAAAAGATCATGCGCCCGTGCTTCTAGTTCTGGCCCAAACCCGAGGTTACTCAAATGACTGACCAATCCAACAACGACGCATTCCACGCCTCCAGCTTCATGCAGGGGCACAATGCGGAATATCTGGAACAGATGTACGCCCGCTACGCCGCCGACCCTTCGGCGGTGGATGAAAGCTGGGCCGAGTTCTTCAAGGCGCTGGGGGATGACGAGCGCAGTGTGAAGGCCGAGGCGGAAGGGCCGTCCTGGGCGCGCGGTGATTGGCCGCCGGTGCCGGGCGATGACCTGACGCAGGCCCTGACCGGCGAGTGGGCGGCGCCGGTGGAGGCGAAGGCCGCCGCCAAGAAGATCGCGGACAAGGCCGCGGAGAAGGGCGTTGAAGTCAGCGATGATGCGATCAAGCGGGCGGTGCTGGATTCAATCCGCGCGCTCATGCTGATCCGGGCCTATCGCATCCGGGGCCACCTGATTGCTGATATTGACCCGCTGGGCATGCGCGATCAGACCCCGCACCCGGAGCTGGACCCGGCGTCCTACGGCTTTGCGCCCGCGGACATGGACCGGCCGATCTTCATCGACCAGGTGCTGGGGCTTCAGATCGCCTCCATGCGTCAGATCGTGGACATCGTGAAGCGGACCTATTGCGGCACCTTTGCGCTGCAGTACATGCATATCTCGGACCCTGAGCAGGCCGGTTGGCTGAAGGAGCGGATTGAGGGGCTGGGCAAGGAAATCCAGTTCACCCGCGAGGGGCGCAAGGCGATCCTGAACAAGATGGTCGAGGCGGAGGGCTTTGAGAAGTTCTTGCACGTCAAGTACACCGGCACCAAGCGCTTTGGCCTTGATGGCGGGGAAAGCCTGATCCCCGCGATGGAGCAGATCATCAAGCGCGGCGGCGCGCTGGGGGTCAAAGAGATCGTGATCGGCATGCCCCACCGGGGCCGCCTGAACATCCTGGCCAACGTGATGGCCAAGCCCTACCGCGCGATCTTCAATGAATTTCAGGGCGGCAGCTTCAAGCCCGAGGACGTGGATGGCTCGGGCGATGTGAAATACCACCTTGGCGCCTCGTCGGACCGGGAGTTTGATGGAAACTCAGTGCACCTGTCGCTTACGGCGAACCCGTCGCACCTTGAGGCGGTGAACCCGGTGGTTCTGGGCAAGGCGCGGGCCAAGCAGGACCAGCTGGGCGATGATACGCGCACCAGCGTGATGCCGATCCTGCTGCACGGCGACGCGGCCTTTGCCGGTCAGGGCGTTGTGGCCGAATGCTTTGCCCTGTCGGGTCTGCGCGGGCACAAGGCGGGCGGTACGATGCATATCGTGGTGAACAACCAGATCGGGTTCACCACCGCGCCGCATTTCTCGCGCTCCTCCCCCTACCCCACCGACAACGCGCTGGTGGTCGAGGCGCCGATTTTCCACGTGAACGGCGATGACCCGGAGGCCGTGGTGCACGCCGCCAAGGTCGCCACAGAGTTCCGCCAGAAGTTCAACAAGGACGTCGTGATCGACATCTTCTGCTACCGCCGCTTTGGCCATAACGAGGGCGATGAGCCCATGTTCACCAACCCGGTGATGTACAAGAAGATCAAGAAGCAGAAGACGACGCTGACGCTTTATACCGAGCGGCTGGTCAAGGATGACCTGATCCCCGAGGGCGAGATCGAGGACATGAAGGCCGCCTTCCAGGCCCGCATGAATGACGAGTTCGAGGCCGGAAAGGACTACAAGCCGAACAAGGCCGACTGGCTGGACGGCAAGTGGTCCCACCTTGAGCGCAACAAGGACGACTACCAGCGCGGCCAGACCGCGATTGCGCCAGAGACGCTGGCCGAGGTGGGCGGCGCGCTGACATCCGTGCCCGAAGGCTTTCCGCTGCACCGCACCGTGCAGCGCCTGATGGAGAGCAAGACCGCGATGATGGAGAGCGGCACCGGCTTTGACTGGGCCACGGCAGAGGCGCTGGCCTTCGGCTCCCTGCTGACCGAGGGGTACAAGGTGCGCTTGGCCGGGCAGGACAGCACCCGCGGCACGTTCAGCCAGCGGCATTCGGGCCTCGTCAACCAGGAGACCGAAGAGCGCTACTATCCGCTGAACAACATCCGCGCGGGCCAGGCGAGCTACGAGGTGATCGACAGCGCGCTGAGCGAATACGCGGTGCTGGGCTTTGAATATGGCTACAGCCTTGCCGAGCCGAACGCGCTGACCATGTGGGAGGCGCAGTTTGGCGATTTTGCCAACGGCGCGCAGATCATGTTCGACCAGTTCATCAGCTCTGGCGAGAGCAAGTGGCTGCGGATGTCGGGCCTCGTCTGCCTGTTGCCCCATGGCTATGAAGGTCAGGGGCCTGAGCATTCCTCCGCCCGGCTGGAGCGGTTCCTGCAGATGTGCGGGCAGGACAACTGGATCGTGGCCAACTGCACCACGCCGGCGAACTATTTCCACATCCTGCGCCGCCAGCTGCACCGCGATTTCCGCAAGCCGCTGATCCTGATGACGCCCAAATCGCTGCTGCGGCACAAGCTGGCGGTGTCGAAGGCCGAGGAGTTCACGACCGGCTCGTCCTTCCACCGCGTTTTGTGGGACGATGCGCAGCAGGGCAATTCGGAGACCACGCTGGCCGCTGATGACAAGATCAAGCGCGTCGTGATGTGCTCGGGCAAGGTGTACTACGACCTGCTGGAGGAGCGCGACGCGCGCGGCATCGACGATGTGTACCTGCTGCGGATCGAACAGTTCTACCCCTTCCCGGCGATCAGCCTTGTCAAGGAGCTGGAGCGGTTCAAAGACGCGCAGATGGTCTGGTGTCAGGAAGAACCCAAGAACCAGGGCGCCTGGACCTTTATCGAGCCCAATATCGAATGGGTGCTGGGCCGCATCGACGCCAAGCACACCCGCCCCGTTTATGTCGGCCGCGCCACCAGCGCGTCCCCGGCAACGGGCCTCGCAAGCCAACACAAAGCACAACAAGAGGCGCTCGTGAACGACGCGCTGACCATCGAAGGATAAGACCATGACCACCGAAGTGCGCGTGCCCACGCTGGGCGAATCCGTCACAGAAGCGACCGTCGCCACCTGGTTCAAGAAGCCCGGCGAGGCCGTCGCGGTGGACGAAATGCTGTGCGAGCTGGAGACCGACAAGGTGACGGTCGAGGTGCCCAGCCCCGTGGCCGGGACCTTGGCCGATATCGTCGCCGCCGAGGGGGAGACCGTGGGCGTCGACGCGCTGCTGGCCAACATCGCCGAAGGTGGCGAGGCCACAACGGCCCCTGCAGCGGCAGCCCCGGCAGAAGCGCCCGCGCCCAGCGGCGGCGGGTCGGTTGACGTGATGGTGCCCACGCTTGGGGAATCCGTGACCGAGGCGACCGTTTCCACGTGGTTCAAGGCCGTGGGCGACGCGGTCGCGCAGGACGAAATGCTGTGCGAATTGGAGACGGACAAGGTTTCCGTCGAGGTGCCCGCCCCCGCCGCGGGCGTTTTGGCCGAGATCACGGCGCCTGAGGGCACCACGGTGGATGCGTCGGCCAAACTGGCTGTTATCTCTTCCGATGGCACCGCCGCCGCCCCTGCCCCGGCAGCCGCTCCCGCGGCTGCACCTGCGGCTTCCGCAGGCGGCAAGGATGTCGAGGACGCGCCCAGCGCCAAGAAGGCCATAGCCGAAGCGGGCCTCAACCGCGATCAGGTTTCCGGCTCGGGCCGCGATGGCCGGGTGATGAAGGACGATGTGGCCAAGGCCGTCGCTGCCGCATCGGCGCCGGCGCCTGCCGCCACCGCCGCCGCCCCGCGCGCTCCGGTCTCCGCCTCGGACGCCGACCGCGAAGAGCGGGTGAAGATGACCCGCCTGCGCCAGACCATCGCGCGCCGGCTGAAGGACGCCCAGAACACCGCCGCGATCCTGACCACCTATAATGAGGTGGACATGACCGAGACGATGGCGCTTCGGAAGGAATACAAGGACCTTTTCGAGAAGAAGCATGGCGTGCGTCTGGGCTTCATGTCCTTTTTCACCAAGGCTTGCGTGCACGCCCTGAAAGAGGTGCCCGAGGTCAACGCAGAGATCGACGGGACTGACATCGTCTACAAGAACTTCGTGCATATGGGCATCGCCGCGGGCACCCCGCAGGGCCTTGTCGTGCCGGTGATCCGCGACGCGGACGCGATGAGCTTTGCCGAGATCGAGAAGGCCATCGCCGAAAAAGGCGCCCGCGCCCGCGATGGCAAGCTGTCCATGGCCGAAATGCAGGGCGGCACGTTCACGATCTCCAACGGTGGTGTGTATGGCTCGCTGATGTCCTCGCCCATCCTGAACCCCCCGCAATCCGGCATCCTCGGCATGCACAAGATCCAGGACCGCCCGATGGTGATCGGCGGAGAGATCAAAATCCGCCCGATGATGTACCTGGCGCTGTCCTACGACCACCGCATCGTCGACGGCAAAGGCGCGGTGACGTTCCTTGTGCGCGTGAAAGAAGCGCTGGAGGATCCGCGGCGGCTGTTGATGGATTTGTGAGCAGCGGAGTTGCACAAACGTGGCTTGTCGCACTTTCCGTTTGGGCAAGTGGCAAGCCATCAATTCGAAGCGCGTGGGTTTTTGGGTCTCGCGCTAAAAACAAACATACGCAGGAGAGCGATCTGGACATCGCTCTTTTGCTACAACCGGATGACGGCAAGGTGCTGGCGGACTGGATCTTCAATGCTGCGAATTGGCGAGAAGAAGCGCAGGCAGCGATTGGTCCTCATCCGCGGATTGACCTGCAACACGCGTGGCCAGGAGAGGACGAAATTGTCTGGCCAGCGGTGCAAGCACACGGTGTGCTTTTTTTCGAAAGAGACAAATGACCCCTGAACTCACCTACCTCACCTACGCCGCGATCCTGCTGGTCGCCCACGCCCTCGTACAGGCCACGATCTCTGACCTGTCCAAAGGCATCGGCTGGGCGCTCGGCCCGCAGGACGAGCACCGGGACGAAAACCTCGTCGCGGGCCGAGTACGCCGCGCGCTGCGCAACTACCTCGAGACGCTGCCTGCTTTTGTCATTCTCGGCTTGACCCTCGCCCTCACCGAACGTGGGACGGAGACCACCGCCCTTGGCGCGGCGCTCTACTTCTGGGCGCGGGTGGCCTACATCCCCGCCTACGCCTTCGGCATCCCGCTGGTCCGCTCCATTGCGTGGTTCGCTTCCCTCGCCGGGCTGGCCCTTATGATCCCCCCACTGCTGAGCCAATGACGCCCGAACTCACAGCCCTCACCCTCGCCGCCCTCCTGCAGGTCGTTCAGTTCATCCTGATGTCGATCCCGGCAAACCTTGAGCTTGGCCCGGCCCGAACCCTGACCCCGCGGGACAAGGGCGGACTGGAGGAGAAGCTGAGCCTGCGTACCGCCCGCCTCTACCGCGCGCTCAATAACCATTTCGAGGGACTGATCCTCTTCACCATCGCTTGCGTCATCGTCACGCTGGCCGAGGCCTCAAGCCCTCTTACGCAAACCTGCGCCTGGATCTACCTCGCCGCCCGCGTTCTCTACATTCCCGCCTATGCCTTCGGCTGGGTGCCGTGGCGCTCGGTCATCTGGGCCACAGGCTTCACCGCAACAACTCTCATGCTGCTCGCAGCGCTCTTTTCTTCTTTGGGTTAAAAATATCCCGGGGGTCTGGGGGCTGGCCCCCAGTCCACACAGTGCAAAAAGGACCAAACTCATGGCATCTTACGACCTTATCGTCATCGGCTCCGGCCCCGGGGGCTATGTCTGCGCAATCCGCGCGGCGCAGCTGGGCCTTAAGGTCGGCTGCGTCGAGGGGCGCGAGACGCTGGGCGGCACCTGCCTGAACATCGGCTGCATCCCGTCCAAAGCGCTGCTGCATGCCAGCCACATGCTGCACGAGGCGGAGCATAACTTTGCCGCCATGGGCCTGAAGGGCAAAAGCCCCTCGGTCGATTGGAACCAGATGCAGGCCTACAAGACCGACACGATTGGCCAGAACACCAAGGGCATCGAGTTCCTGTTCAAGAAGAACAAGGTCGACTGGATCAAGGGCTGGGCCAGCATCCCTGAGGCCGGCAAGGTCAAGGTTGGCGATGAGGTGCACGAAGCGAAAAGCATCATCATCGCGTCCGGCTCGGAGCCGTCTTCGCTGCCGGGGGTCGAGGTGGATGAAGAGATCGTCGTGACCTCCACCGGCGCGCTGAGCCTGAAAAAGGTGCCCAAGAAGCTGGCGGTGATTGGCGCGGGCGTGATCGGGCTGGAGCTTGGGTCGGTCTACAAGCGGCTGGGCAGCGAGGTCACGGTGATCGAGTTCCTCGACGACATCACGCCGGGCATGGACATGGAAGTGTCCAAGCAATTCCAGAAGCTGCTGAAAAAGCAGGGGCTGGAGTTCATCATGGGCGCCGCCGTGCAGAAGACGGAGACGACCAAGACCAAGGCAAAGGTCCACTACAAGCTGCGCAAGGACGACAGCGAGCATGTGCTGGACGCGGATGCCGTGCTGGTCGCGACGGGGCGCAAGCCGTTCACAGACGGGTTGGGGCTGGACGCGCTTGGCATCCAGATGGAGGCGCGCGGGCAGATCAAGGTTGGCAGCGACTGGCAGACGAGCGTCAAGGGCATCTACGCGATCGGGGACTGTATCAGCGGCCCGATGCTGGCCCACAAGGCCGAGGACGAGGGCATGGCCGCCGCGGAGGTTGTCGCGGGCAAGCATGGGCACGTGAATTACGGCGTGATCCCGGGCGTCATCTATACCCATCCCGAGGTCGCCAATGTGGGCGAGACCGAAGAGAGCCTGAAAGAGGCCGGGCGGGCCTACAAGGTTGGCAAGTTCAGCTTTATGGGTAACGGGCGGGCCAAGGCGAATTTCGCGGCCGACGGCTTTGTGAAGATCCTTGCGGACAAAGACACCGACCGCATCCTCGGCGCGCATATCATCGGCCCCGCGGCGGGTGACCTGATCCACGAGGTCTGCGTAGCGATGGAGTTCGGCGCCTCGGCAGAAGATCTGGCGATGACGTGCCACGCCCATCCGACCTATTCCGAAGCGGTGCGCGAAGCCGCGCTCGCCTGCGGGGACGGCCCGATCCATATGTGATCGGGCTCGGGCCTAGCCCGGGGTCAGCCACGCTTCGAGATATTGGCGAAGCCGCGCATCGCGGCTTTGCTCCTGGTGCAGGCTGCAATAGGTCAGCGCCATCGCCTGCACGGCAAAGGCCTGCACCCCTTCGGCGACCAGAGGCGCAGGGATATCGGGCCGGTAGGCGCCGTCTTGCAACCACTTGGTGACAATCGACAGGTAGCGCCCGAACGCCATCGCGATCGGGCCAATCTCGGATATGCCCGCAGCACCTGAATAACGCAGGATGACGTCGAACACGTAGCGTTCGGACGTCATCGCATTGTGCAGCGGTACAAGCGTTTCAATGATCCCCTCGACACTGCCTGGCGCCTGCACCTGATCCAGCGCGTCAAGCAAGACACTGAGGCGCGCGCCGATCAACTGGTCCATCAGCGCGTCCTTGTCTCGGAAATGGGCAAAGAAGGTGCCTTTTGCCACTCCGGCGCGCTGCACGATGTCTTCGATTCGTGTCGCTTCAAAACCGTGCTCAGACGCCAGCGCGTCCCCCGCGCTGAGCAGTTTAGCGCGCGTCTGCAGTGTCCTTTGCTGAATTTTCCGCGCCATGTCAGTCGTCTATCCGAAAAACCGACCGTGGTCAAATTTAGTATTGACCACGGTCATTTTTCCACACTATTAAATGACCACGGTCAATTTAAGGAAAAGCCTATGCCCAGCAAACGTATTTTCGTCCTGAACGGACACCCCGGTGAGACGTCGCTGTGCCGCGCCCTGTCCGAGCGCTATGTCGCTGCGGCCCGTGCTGCAGGTCATGACGTTCAGGTCACGCATCTGAACGCGCTGGAATTCGACATGGATTACGGGCTTGGCGGCTATGACAATCGCAAGCCCTTGGAAGCCTGTCTGGAAACGGAAGTGTTGCAGCGGATGGAGTGGTGCAACCACATCGTGATCACTGCGCCGATGTGGTGGGGCGGTCTGCCCGCCAAGCTGAAAGGGCTCTTTGACCGCGCATTGGTGCCCGGTCGGGCCTTTGACACGCGCAACACCAATCTGTTCGGAATGCCTAAAGGCCTGCTGACTGGACGATCGGCGCGGGTCATCATGACGTCGGACACGCCGCGCTGGTTTCTACGTTTTGCTTATGACAGCGCCATCCTGCACCAGATACGCGGGCAAATCCTCGGGTTTTGCGGGTTCCGAAGGGCGCGCGTTACATGGCTGGCTGGCGCGTCCCATCCGGACAGCACCAAAGTTGGCAAGTGGATGGCGCACGTGGATGATCTGGGGCGAAGTGGGGCGTGATCACCACATCGATTGCGCGGCGCGGCCGGGCCATGCGGCATCGTATGGCTGGCCGCCCTCGTCCCCTTCGGAGGCTTCGGCGAGCAGCTCGCCCGGTGTGGGCAGCCCTTCGGCATCGTTGCGCGCCCAGATGCCCGCGCGGATCGTGGCCCGGGCGCATTGGGAGTAAATCTCTCCAATTGTGATGACGATGACAGAGCGCGGATGGCGCCCCTTTTGCTCAAACCGTTCGGTCATGCTGGGGTCGGTCGTCACCACGCCGGTGCCATTCAGCCGGATCACCGTGTTCGACCCGGGCACCATGAACATCAGCGACAGGCGTCCGTCGGCCACGATATTGCGGAGGCTGTCCATGCGGTTGTTGCCGCGCCAGTCGGGCATGAGCAGCGTTTTTGCGTCCAGCGGCGTGACAACCGGGCCATCGTCCCCGCGCGGGCTGCCATCGGTGCCGTCCGGCCCTACGGTGCTGAGCACGCAGTAGCGCGAGGCCGCGATCCACTTGGCATAAAGCGGGGTCAGCTGGTGCACGACCTTGCGCAGGCTGGGCGCACCGGGCGTTCCGTAAAGCGTTTCGAGTTCAGCGATGTTCTTAACGGTCTGCATGGAATCCAGCCTCTTCCATCAATGCGTTCGAGCGCGCCTCAACCACGTCTTCGATCTGGGTCATGAATTCGTCCTTGCCGACACCCGGTGCCAAGGGCGGCAGGAATTCCACCACCGCGGTGCCGGGGTGGCGCAGGATGCCCGAGCGGGGCCAGAAGAGGCCCGCATTGGTTGCCACCGGCACGCAGGGCTGGCCGAGTTGCTGATAGAGCACTGCCGTGCCGACCTTGTAGGGCAGATAGGCCCCCGGCGCCACGCGGGTGCCTTGGCTGTAGATCACCAGCTGCCCAGGCGCGGCGCGCCCGGCCTCCACATCCGCGACCATCTTGGCAATCGCAGCGCCCCGTTTGCCGCGGGCCACGGGCACACAGCCCAGGCGGTAGGCGTAGATGCCGATGATCGGCGTCCACATCAGCTCGCGCTTCATGATGAACTTGGCCGCGGGCAGCGCGTTGAAGATCATCAGGATGTCGAGGAAGCTTTGGTGTTTGGCGGCGATCAGCACCTCGCCCGTGGGCGGGGTGCCGCGCACTTCGGTGTGGATGCCAACCATAAGCCGCGCGGTCCACATCGCGTAGGCGGCCCAGGTCTTGCAGGCCATGCGGGCGCCTTTGGGGGAAAAGATCGCCCAGGGGGCAAAGACGATGCCCCAGACAAACATCATGAAATAGGCTTGCACGGTGAACAGCAGCGACATCAGCCAGCGCATCAGGTCAGATCCTCCAAAGTGCGGCGGGCGGCGGTGCTGGTGGCGAGCAGCGCGACAAGCCCGGCCAGCGGCGGGATCAGCAGCGGCGCGGCCCAGCCCCAGCCCGACAGCCGCAGGCCGGTGAGCACGCCCGCCTGCGCGCCGCCCCCGGGCAGCAGCGCGACAGCGGCAAGGCCCAGCACCACGCCCGCGCCCGACCCGATCAGCGCGCGCAGGGTAAAGCGGCGAATGAAGGCTTGCGCGATGTAGCGATCGGTGGCGCCAACAAGGCGCAGCACGGCGATGACTTGGGCATTTGCGGCCAGCGCGGCGTTGGCGGCCAGCGTCACCATCGCCGCCACCGCGGCCGCGATCAAGCCCAGCGCCAGCCAGCCCAGCAGCCGCAGCCGCGAGGCCGCACGCACCAGTGGCGCGCGCCAGCGGCCATGATCGTCCAGCACCGCGCCCGGCACTTCGGCCGCAAGCCGGTTGCGCAGGCCGGCAGGGTCAAAGCCCCGGCTTTCCAGCGAAATTTCGATCAGGCGCGGGACGGGCAGGCCGTTCAGATCGACCCCCTCGCCAAACCACGGGGCGAGCAGCGCGGCCTGTTCTTCGTCCGTCAGCGCGCGGGCGCTTTGCACGCCGGTTGTGGTGTCCAGCACGCGCAGGGCGGCGGCGGTCTGCGCCGCGCGTTCCTCGGCCGGGGCGGTGATGCGGATCGTGGCGGTCTGCGCCAGTTCGGCCCCCCAGCGCGCCGCCAGCCGGCCCGAGGCCAGCGACAGGGCGAGGGCAAAAACGGCGAGGAACGCCATCGCCCCGGCGGCGAACAGGGTCAGTTGCGCGGTAAAGCCGGTGGGCGGGACCACGCGGTCGGCTTGCCTGTCGCCGCGAAGCAGATCGCGCAACATTTGCAGATCAAACCTCACAGGTCGGCCCCGGCCAGCTGGATACGCCGGTTCGCGATGCGCAGCACGCGCGCCTGCACCTGCGCCTTGGCGGCGCGGATCAGGCCAAGATCGTGGGTGGCGATCAGGACGGTCTTGCCCATGCGGTTCAGCTCCACGAGCAGGGTCAGAAGGCGCTGCGACATCTCCCAGTCGACATTGCCCGTGGGCTCGTCCGCAAGCACCACATCGGGCGACAGGATCACCGCGCGGGCCAGCGCGGCACGCTGGCGTTCGCCGCCCGACAGCTCCGGCGGGATGGCCGCAGCGCGCGGGGTCAGCCCGACCCAGGCCAGCAGATCCTCCAGATCGCTGCCGGCGATATCCGCGCCCCGCCCGGACACGGTCAGGGGCAGCGCGACATTGTCGGCCACGGGCAGATGGTCAAGGAACTGCACATCCTGATGCACCACGCCCACGCGCCGGCGCACCATGGCAATGTCATCGCGGGACAGGCTGCGCACATCCGCCCCAAAAAGCCGCACATAGCCCGCGGTCGGCAGCAGCGCGCCGTAGCACAGTTTGAGCAGGGTCGTCTTGCCCGCGCCCGATGGCCCGGTCAGGAAATGGAACGAGCCCGCCGCCAGTTTCAGCGACACGTCGCTCAGCAGCTCGCCGCCGCCATAGCTGTAGGCCACATTGTCCAGCTCGATCACGCCTACCCCCGGCTTGTCCAGTCAGTGTTGTGCCTGAGCCGCAAGCGTTACGCAATCGTGCAGGCGCAGAGGCGCGGGGGGAAGCTTGCACTTTTCTGCCGCGCTTCGGGCAGTTAGGATACCGGCAGGCAGAAGACCAAACGAGGCGAGCGATGCGGCAGTCAATAAATGGGGGCGCGCCATGCGTCTGAGCTGTCCAAACTGCGACGCGCAGTATGAGGTCCCCGCGGATGTGATCCCGGTCGAGGGGCGCGATGTTCAGTGCTCCAATTGTGGGCAGACGTGGTTTCAGCATCACCCGGACCACGTGCCGGAGCCTGAACCGGAGCCCGCGCCGGAGCCTGAAGCCGTGGCAGAAGAACGCGTTGCGGCCCCGCCGGACCCGGAAACGGAGCATAAGGCGCGCGAGATTGACCCGTCCATAGCAGAAATCCTGCGCCAGGAAGCGGCGCAGGAAGTCAAAGCGCGCGAGGCCGACGCGCTCGAAAGCCAGCCGGAGCTTGGGCTGGACGATGTCGCAGCCACCGCCACACCGCAAACGCCCGAACCAGAGCCTGAGCCAGCGCCCGACCCCACCGAGGCGGAACGGCGCAGCCGAGAGGCACAGGAGCGGATGGCCCGCATGCGCGGCGAGACGCCCGCGCCGGAATTGGCGGCGGCCGCAGCCGCGGGGGCGACATCGCGCCGGGACCTTTTGCCGGATATCGAAGAGATCAATTCGACCCTTCGCAGCGCGGGCGACCGCCAGAGTGCAGCCGGATCAGGCGCGGGCAGTGACAGCGAGACTGTCGTCAAGGCAAAGCAGCGCAGTTTCCGCAGGGGGTTTGCCCTGTCGATAACCGTCGTCGCGCTTTTCGTTGGGCTTTACGTCGCCACACCACGGATCATCGAAGCGGTACCGGCGACCGAACCGGCGCTTCTGGCCTATACTGCGCAGGTCGACACGGCGCGCATCTGGCTGGATGGCCAGGTGACACGATTTCTGACGTGGATGGACGGGATGGAGACCGGCTGAACCTATCGCCGACGCCCCGGCCCGCAGGCACCCCGCCCGCGGGCCTGTGACCCGATCAGAACCGTTCGAGCAGGCGACCAAGGTAGTCGAGTTCGACATCCGGGCGCTCGCCCTCACCAGCACGGCGGCGGATCTCGTCCAGCAGGTCGCGTGCACGGCGGTAGACATCTTCGCCCTGCAGCATGCCCTGTTCCGTACCGACGCCACCGCGTGTACCGGGGCTGCGGCCAAGCGGATCCTGGGCCTGTGCTTGACGGTCAGCCTGGCTTTGCCCCTGACCGGGTTGCTGCTGCTGTTGTTGCTGCGCCATCTGCTCGCCCAGCGCCCGCATCCCTTCACGCAGGGCTTCCATCGCTTGCGCCTGATTGTCGATTGCGCCCGCGTTGTCGCCCTCGCGCAGCGCGCCTTCGGCCCGGTCCATCGCGCGGCCCGCCCGGTCAAGCGCATCACGCGCGGCGTCGCCCTCTGGCGTGCCCGCGCCCGGCAGGCTGCCCTGCTGGCGCCGCAGCTCGTCCCGCAGCGCCTGTTGGCGGTCCGCAAGCGATCCGGCACCCTGCCCTTGCTGCTGCTGACCCTGCTGTGCACCTTGCTGGCCCTGCTGGCCTTGTTGCCCCTGCTGGCCCTGACCTTGACCCTGCTGCTGCGAGTGCTGCTGGCCGCGGCCCTGACCGCCATTGCGGCCCTGGTTCTGCTGGGACTGGCCCTGCTGGGCGCCGGGATTGAACTGTTCCTGCAGGTCGCGGAATGCCTCGTCGCTCAGGCCCTGCTGTTCGCGCAGCGTGTCGGCAAGGCCTTCCATCGCCTGCTCGCCCTGGCTTTGCCCGCCTTGGCCCTGCTGCTGGGTGACGCGCATGTTCTCCATCAGCTCCTGCAGTTCTTGCAGGGCCTGCTGGGCTTCGGCCATCCGACCCTGTTCCATCAGCTCCTGAATGCGGTCCATCATGCGCTGAAGGTCGTCTTGGGTCATCTGCATGCCCGGCTGCTGCTCGCGCCGTTCGGAGGGGTCCTGGTTCTGGCGGTCGATCTCGGCCTGGCGCGAGAGCTGCTGCATGTAGTCTTCGGTGGCGCGGCGCAGCTCGTCCATCAGGCGGGCGATTTCCTCGGGCGAGGCGCCCTCGCGCATCGCCTGGTTCAGCCGTTCCTGCGCCTGACGCATCCGCTCCAGCGCGTCGGCCAAATCCCCTTCTTCGATGATGATGGCCAGATCCCAGAGCGCCTCGGCAATCTCGGCCTGCTGCTCGTCCGTCATGCCGTAGGAGGCCAGCGCCTCCATCCGGCGAATTTCGCGGAAGAGGCCAAGGCGGGTTGTCTCGTCGCGGAACACCTCTTTGGGGTCGAAGCTGACGGCGCGCAGGATTTGCGCGGCGCGGCGCGCGTTGGTGCGGGACCAGAGCAGATCGCGGCGCTGTTCGATGATCGCGGCGGCCAGCGGGTCAAAGAAGCGGCGGCCGGGCAGGATCATCTCGAAGGGCTCCGACATGCCCTGCTGTTCGGCGGCGTCCAGCACCGACAGGGTGACCTTGACCGGCAGGTTGGCCCAGGGGTGCTGCGAGAAATCCTCGATCAGGCTTTCCTCGAACGCGTCGCGCCCGCCGGTAAAGGGCATGGGCAGCGGCACCGCGAGGGTCGGCAGCGGCTCGGGATCGACCGTGAGGCCGTGGCGGCGATCGACCCGCGCAAGATCGAGGGTGAAGACAGCCTCGCCCGCCTCGACCCCGTAGTCGTCGCTGGCGGCGAAGGGCAGTGTCATTTCGCCCAGCGCGGCGGCGGTGGGATCGTTCAGGACCTGTACAGTCGGTGCTTCGTCCGGGATGACGGCGACGTCCCATGTGCGCCCGCCCGGCCCGGCGATGGAAATCGTGCCGTCTTGCACCACGACAAAATCCTGCGCGGCATCGGAGGCGGGCGGCACCTCGCCCGTGCGGGCCGAGACGGTTTCGGACACGGTGAGCGCGCCCACCTCACCATAAAGGCGCAGTGTGATCAGGGCGCCCTCGGGCACGCTGAGGGTGCCTTCGGCGATGTCGTTCAGGTAGATCGTGGGGCGGTTCGTGTAGCGCGGGCTTTCGGCCCAGCCTTCCCATGTGGGCCCGCTTGCCAGCGCCTCGCCGCCGGGGGTCATGTCCGTCACCGAGCCGACGCGCCAGATGGAGCCGAAGATCAGCGCGACGGCAAAGAGCAGCAGCGCCGCGTAACGCAGGGCGTAAGGATCGCGCGAGGAGGTGCGCAGATCGGCGGGCACCGCCTTGGCCGCCGCCGCGCGGTCCAGCATCCGGTCCTTGTGCGCTTTCCAGACGGCCTGGCTGGCTGGATCGGTATCGCCGATGGCCTGTTTGTCGAGCAGCGCGGTGAGCGGGCGGCCCGGCAGGGATTCATCGAGGCGGGCAATCGCGTCCGCCTTGGACGGAACGCGGAATGTCCGCAGCCCATAGACCAGCGCAGCCAGCGCGCCCAGCGCCGCCACGACGCCCGCACCCCACACGATTTCAACCGCCACCAGATCCTGCAGCCCCAGCATCAGCGCGCCCAGCACCGCCAGCACAAGCGCCAGAAGCGGCCAGAGCGACCGGGTCAGCCGTTCGGCCAGAAGCCCCGCCCAGGTCAGGCGAAGAGCGGTTCGGGTGCCCTTCAGGCGGGTTTGCAGGTCGTCCTTGGTCATGCGCGCTCCCAAAGGGGCCCGGCGCGGGAGTGCGCCGCCTACAGCCACTCCGGAATGGTATCTCGATTTATGATCTCGTCAAAGGTCGGGCGTGCGCGGATCACCGCGTATTGATCGCCATGCACCAAAACCTCCGGAATCAGAGGCCTTGTATTGTATTCCGAGGACATGACCGCGCCATATGCGCCTGCGGAGCGGAAGGCGACCAGCGCATCTGCCTGCAAAACAGGCATCATGCGCCGCTTGGCAAAGGTGTCGCCGGATTCGCAGACCGGGCCGACGATGTCATAGGGCGTCTGTTCGGCGCCGGGCTCGGGTTCGATCACCGGGACAATGTCATGATGCGCCTCGTACATGGCGGGGCGGATCAGGTCGTTCATCGCGCCATCGAGGATCAGGAATTCGCGGTCCTCCCCGGATTTGACGTAGATGACGCGCGACACCATCAGGCCCGCATTGCCCGCGATCAGGCGGCCCGGTTCAATCTCGATCTCGCAGCCCAGATGGCCGACCGTGCGCTGCACCAGCGCGCCGTAGTCGGAGGGCAGCGGCGGCGCCTCGTTCGAGCGGGTGTAGGGGATACCCAGCCCGCCGCCCAGATCGAGGCGGCGGATGTTGTGGCCGTCAGCGCGCAGCGTCTCGGTCAGCTCGGCCACTTTGCGATAGGCCAGCTCGTAAGGGTCCAGATCGGTCAGTTGAGAGCCGATATGCACGTCGATGCCAATCACGTCGAGCCCCGGCAGCGATGCGGCCAGCGCGTAGACCTCCCGCGCGCGTGAGATCGGGATGCCAAACTTGTTTTCCGCCTTGCCGGTCGCGATCTTGGCGTGCGTTTTCGCGTCCACGTCGGGGTTGACGCGGATGGTGATGGGCGCGGTCTTGCCCATCTCGGTTGCCACCGCGCTCAGCACCTGCATCTCGGGTTCGGATTCGACGTTGAACTGGCGGATCCCGCCCGTCAGCGCCATACGGATTTCATCGGCGGTCTTGCCGACGCCGGAAAAGACGATCCGGTCCCCTGGCACGCCCGCGGCCTTGGCCCGCGCGTATTCACCGCCCGACACCACGTCCATGCCCGCGCCCGCCTGCGCCAGCGTCTTGAGGATGGCCTGGTTGGAGGCGGCTTTCATTGCGTAGCACACCAGATGGTCGGTCCAGGACAGCGCCTCGTCCAGCACCTGAAAGTGCCGCAGGAGCGTGGCGGTCGAGTAGACATAGAACGGCGTGCCAACCGCCGCCGCGATCTCGGGCAGAGGGACATCCTCGGCGTGCAGAACGCCGTTGTGGTAGGTGAAGTGATCCATGCGGCGCGAGGTAGAGCAGTGGGCGCGCTAGTGCAATGGGGCCAAAAGGCCCGCCAAGTGACGGGGACAGGTGCGCAGTGACTGCGCACCCTGGGGGGTTAGCGGACCTTGCGGCCCTTGGCGCGCTCGCGGGCCTTGAAGGTGGCGACCTTGGCATCGAGGATCGCGCGGCTTTGCGCGGCGGCGGCATCAAGCTGCGGTGCGATGTCCGCGTTCAGGATGCCGCGGCCCGTGGCCAGTTGGTAGAGCACGTGGAAGGGGTTGTCATTGCACTCGATGATCACCGGGCCGTCCTGCCCGACGCCGATGTCCCAGCCGACGATGCCGAATTCCGGAAAGAGCATGTGGCCGTCCGTCGCGACGCGCTGGATGGCGTCCCAGTGCGGGATCTCCAGCCCCGCGAAGGGCACGTTCGAGACCGGGTGCGCGTCCAGCCATTCGGCGGCGAGGCCCGTGCCCTTTTTGCAGCGGGTGACGCGGCCGTCCTTCACCTCGGCCACCATGGAGCCGGCCTGCCAGAAATTGTCGGACATGGCGGTGGGCGACGGCACTTTCCAGACGGTGTAGAGCGGGCGCGCGCCGGACGCGTCGCGGATCGTGACCACGCGCATCGTGCCGACAGCGGGGCCGGTCACGGCGGTCAGGGCGGCGTGCTGGGGGATGGCGGATTGCAGGATGAAACCTTCGGGATAATCCTCGACCACTTCGGCGGCAAAGCCTTTGAGGTCCACCTTGCGCCCGTTGCCAAGCGTCAGCGCATCGCTGTCCCGCCCGGTGATGAGCGCAGAACCGACGGACGCGGCCCCCTCGCAGGGTTTGACGAACAGCGGGTAGCGGGCACCTTCCTTGAGGAAGGCCTCCACCGCGGCGGCATCGCGCAGGGTGCGCAGATCGCCAAAGTGGCGGGTCTGGTGCACCACGGCTTGCGTTTCGGTCGTGGGCAGGCCCAGTTGCTGCAAGAGCGCGGTATACATGACCTTGTCGCGCAGAAAGGCGCGGGTTTCGGTCAGCTTGGGCGGGGACAGGCGCTGGTTGATCTCGAAGCTGCCGATGCGCCCGACATAGGTTTTCTTGTCCGCCATTGGCATGGCCGGGTCAAAGGCGCCCGCGGCGTGGTATTCATGGCTTTCCAGCTTGCCGGGGCCGCGTGCGAGTGCCCACATCTCGCGCATTTGCCGGAAAGGGGACACGCCGTGCTGCTTTGCCACTTCGACCACGGTTTGGGAGGCGGCGGGCGCGGGATCACGGGGCGCGGCGAGGAGGGCTTTGCCGGGAAGGGCCTGGTCCATTGGTTGTTTCTCCGTGCGGGTTTGTTTCGCGTTGCGGGCGGTATTGCACGGGAATTTGGCAACAATGGGGCGCTGTCGGGGGCCTACCGAACGGGCGCGCTGCGCAGGAAGAGGTAGAGCGGCAGGCCGCAGCTGACGCCGATGCAGAACGTGGCGGGGATGGCGATCAGGGCGATCCAGTTCCGGCGCGTGGCGACCTCTGCGATGATCCAGATGGTCAGCGCGACCGCGGCGACGGTCAGGTCCCAGACAAGGCCCGAGGTGGCATCATTCACGTGCCAGGCATCGACCATTGCCATGATCGACCAGCCATTTTCCTGAAACCAGCTGACGAAATAGTACATCGGGTGGATCGTGCCCCAGATGGCGAGGGCAAGGAACAGGATGCGCAGGGGGGACATGGGGCTTCTCCGGTGTCGTTTGGCGGTGATATGGTGCGCCAGTCATGGCTGGCCACCTCTACGAAGGCAAAGCGCCCTAAGGCGTAAGGCCCACACAAAACCTACACAGGATTGTCCAATGAATGAGACTTGGTTGCAGACCAGCGAAAGCGAAGACGTCGCTGGATCACTTCGCCACGCCCTGCTGTGTTTTGAGAAATCGAAAGAAGACCCACATGCCTGGAAATGGTTCGTCCTAGCAGTGCATTCCGCTTTGCAAGGTGCATGCGTTTGTCACCTTGTGACGACGGCGCCTCCCTTGGGCGCTGTTACGGACACAAACCAAAAGGAGTGGGTCAAATACTACAACAAGAGAGAACCAGATGGCGAGCTGCCGAAAACTCGGCTTTTGAACTTGCGCGAATTGCTGAAAAAGGTACGGAAACCGGGTTCATGTGGTGGCAACAGCAACGGAAAGAGCGTTTCCTTGAGCGATGCGGAGCTGACGCGACTTTCTGGATTTCACAGCCACGTACGCTCTCAATTCGTTCACTTTGAACCCCAAGGCTGGTCTGTTGAGATGTCCGGTATTGTCGAAACCGCAAATTTAGCAGCGCGCGTGATCGACGACGTTCGCAAAATCGGCTGGGCTTTCCGACACCTTCCCCAAGACCAAATGCAAAAGATGGTCGAAGACCTACGGGAGTTATCTAGCTTGGCTCTAGAGCGATAAGTATCTCGCGCAAATCTTATGGCCAATTCGCCCTAAAACACCCCGAGGTTGATCGTGAAAGGACCGGTGCGCAGGCCCACATTGGCGCCTGCCTGCACGCCGGCATTGTTCACCGTGATCGTGGCCCCGGCGGTCGGCTGCACCGGCTCCCCATCCGCGCCGCAGGCGGCGAGGGTGATCAGGGCGAGGGCCGCGAGGGTGCGTGTCATGCGAGCGTGTCCTTCCACCGGGCGATCTGGGCCCGAACCTGCGCAGGGGCGGTGCCGCCGTAAGATGTGCGGGAGTTTACCGAGTTTTCGACGCCAAGCACGGTGAAAATGTCCGCCGTGATGCCCGCATGTTCGGCCTGCATGTCCTCCAGCGTCAGCTCGGGCAGGTCGATGCCGCGCGCTTCGGCCTTGGCGACAAGGCTGCCGGTGATGTGATGCGCGTCGCGGAAGGGCAGGCCCAGCACCCGCACCAGCCAGTCGGCAAGATCCGTCGCGGTGGAAAAGCCGGAGCCCGCCGCCACGGCCAGCGCCTCACGGTTCGCGGTCATGTCGCGCACCATGCCTTCCATCGCCGCCAGCGCCAGCATCAGGTTGTCGGCGGCGTCAAAGACCTGTTCCTTGTCCTCTTGCATGTCCTTGGAATAGGTCAGCGGCAGGCCCTTCATCACCATCATCAGCGCGGTGTTGGCGCCAAAGATGCGGCCGACCTTGGCGCGGATCAGCTCTGCCGCGTCCGGGTTTTTCTTTTGCGGCATGATCGACGAGCCGGTCGAGAAGCGGTCAGACAGGGTCACGAAGCGGAACTGTGCGGAGGACCAGATCACCAGCTCTTCGGCAAAGCGGGAAAGGTGCATGGCGCAGATGCTGGCGGCGCCAAGGAACTCCAAAGCGAAATCGCGGTCCGACACGGCGTCAAGCGAGTTGGCGGCGGGCCGGTCAAAGCCGAGCGCCTGTGCGGTGGCGTCCCGGTCGATGGGGAAGGACGTGCCGGCCAGCGCCGCGGCGCCCAGCGGGCTTTCGTTCATCCGTTTGCGTGCGTCGCGCACGCGGCTGAGGTCGCGGCCAAACATCTCTACATAAGCCATCATGTGATGGCCCCAGGTCACGGGCTGCGCGGTCTGCAGATGGGTAAAGCCGGGCATCACCCAATCCGCACCCGTCTCTGCCTGCGCCAGCAGCGCCTTTAGCAGAGCCACCAGGCCCGCATCCGCGGCATCCAGTTGATCACGGACCCAGAGTTTGAAATCGGTGGCAACCTGATCATTTCTGCTGCGGCCCGTGTGTAGGCGCCCGGCGGGCTCGCCAATCACCTCTTTCAGGCGTGCCTCGACATTCATGTGGATGTCTTCGAGCGCGGCGGAGAAGGCAAACTCGCCCGCCTCGATCTCTGACAGTATCGTGAGCAGCCCTTCCCGGATCGCGGCGGCGTCGGTATCTGTGATGATGCCTTGCGCGGCGAGCATCGCGGCGTGGGCGCGCGAGCCTGCGATATCCTGGGCGGCCATGCGCTTGTCGAACCCGATAGAGGCGTTAATTGCCTCCATGATCGCATCGGGTCCGGCGGCAAAACGGCCGCCCCACATCTTGTTCGCGTCTTGTGTCATGCTTTGAGCCCTTGGAGGGGAAATGAAAAACCTGTTCGCCGCTCTCTTAACCGTGCTGGCCATTGGTGCAAACCCCGCCGCCGCCGATACCGCCGCAGCACAGGCGCTTCGGACCGGCGACATGAAAAAGCTGATCTTTCACAGCACGCCGGAGGCCGCATCGGACGTGAAGTTCGAATTGGGCGATGGCGGGAAGGCGACCCTGCAGGATTGGAGCGGCAAGGTCGTGCTGGTGAACTTCTGGGCGACCTGGTGCGCGCCGTGCCGGCACGAGATGCCGATGCTATCCGAGCTTCAGGCGGCCTTTGGCGGGGATGATTTCGAGGTCGTGACCATCGCGGTCGGGCCCCATAATCCGGTTGGCATTACCAAATTCTTTGAAGAGATCGGCGTGGACA
>JBCBCP010000039.1:0-29261 GCA_038530575.1 Pseudomonadota bacterium | reverse complement strand
CGTCGCTGGAATCCTGGGCCAATGCGCAAGCGGGCAAATACGCCAAGCTCGAACTGACCTCGCGCTTTGGCCCCGCGGTGATGCCGACGATGCGCGCGCTTGATATGCGCCAAGCCGGACTGCCCTCGGACAAGTGGATTTCGCCCGAGTTGGCGGGCAGCGTGCGGGACCGAACGCAGAAAGGCGAACAATCGCTCCTCTTCATCAACCGCCGCGGCTATGCGCCGATTACGCTGTGCCGGGCGTGTGGCCACCAGATCGGGTGCGACGATTGCGATGCGCGTATGGTCGAACACCGCTTTCTGAAACGCCTGGTCTGCCACCAATGCGGCGCGACAAAGCCCATGCCCGAGACCTGCCCGTCCTGCGGCGCCGAAGGGCGCCTTGCCCCCGTGGGCCCCGGCATCGAACGGCTGGCCGAAGAGGCGGCAGAGCTGTTTCCGGAGGCGCGTATCGCCACGCTGTCATCGGATATGTTCGGCAGCGCGCGGTCCCTCAAGGCAGAGATCGAGGCGATTGCCCAGGGCGGCGCGGACATTGTCATTGGCACGCAGCTGGTCGCCAAGGGCCACAACTTTCCCAATCTGACGCTGGTTGGCGTGATCGACGCCGATCTTGGCCTGCAAGGCTCTGACCTGCGCGCGGCAGAGCGTACGTTTCAACTCATGCGGCAGGTGGCGGGCCGGGCAGGGCGCGCCGAAAAGCCGGGCGAGGCGATCCTGCAGACATACCAGCCCGAACACCCCGTCATCCGGGCGATCCTCGCCGGGGACGAGGACGCGTTCTGGACGGCAGAGGCAGCCCAGCGCGAAGCGGCAGGCGTGCCCCCCTACGGCCGTATGGCGGGAATCATCCTGTCAGGGCCCGATCCTGCGCCGGTGTTCGATCTGGCCAATGCGCTGGCGCGACAGGACGGCGCGCTGCGCCAGGCCGGTGCGCAGGTCTTTGGCCCGGCCCCGGCCCCGATCGCGCGTATCCGGGGCCGACACCGCGTGCGCCTCCTGATCAAGGCGCCAAAAGCCGCGCCGCTGCAAAAGGCAATCCGCGCCTGGCTTGCGCCGCACCGGCCCAAGGGCGATATCCGCCTCAGCGTCGATATCGACCCGCAATCGTTCTACTAGAGCGCCCCACTTTTGACTTGAAACATCGTGCGACCAAAATGTCCCGAGAGCGCGCAGCGCGACAGGGTATTTTGTGTCTCAAGTTTAAAGTTGGGCGCTTTAGGCGGCAATTCTTCAAAGAATTGCTGGCCTGCCGTTCTTCAAAGAACGGCCCCCCTGCGATCCTTCAAGGATCGCAAACCCGGCCTGCGCAATCGCACATCGCTTTTCCACACAAGTCGGCGTAGAGAGGGCCAATGGCTCGTATCATTCCCCTCGGGCAGGCGCAGACCCTGCCGCTTTGGCGGCGCCCCATTGCGCTCTTGTTCCTCATGGCCTTTGCCATGCCCATCGCGTTCAACACCTGGGCGGCGCTGCTGAACAATTTCGTGATAGAGGCCGCGGCCTTCGATGGGGCCGATATCGGCCTACTGCACACGATCCGCGAGATCCCGGGCTTTCTCGCCGTCGGCGTGATCGCCATCATCATCTTTGTGCGCGAACAGGTGCTTGGCCTTGTCTCGCTGATCCTGCTTGGGGGTGCGACGGCCGTGACCGCCCAGTTCCCGACCATCGGCGGGATCATGGTGCTGACGCTGCTCAGCTCCATCGGCTTTCACTATTACGAGACAGTCAACCAATCGCTTCAGCTGCAATGGCTCAGCAAGGCGGAGGCGCCCAAGATTCTTGGCTACCTTCTGGCCGCAGGCTCCGCGGCGACGTTCCTTGTCTACGCCGTGATCTTCCTTTTGTGGGAGCCGCTGGGCCTGACCTACAATGTTGTCTACATGGTCGGCGGGGGTATAACGGCCGTGATCGCGGTCTTTGCCATGCTGGCCTATCCGCAGTTTGAAGCGCCCACGCCGCAGACAAAGAAGATGATCCTGCGCCGGCGCTATTGGCTGTACTACGCGCTGCAGTTCATGTCGGGCGCGCGGCGGCAGATCTTCATGGTCTTTGCCGGGTTCATGATGGTCGAAAAGTTCGGCTTTGAGGTGCACGAGCTGACGCTGCTGTACCTCATAAACCTGCTGATCAACATGGCGGTCGCGCCGCTGCTGGGCCACATCGTTGCCCGCTATGGCGAGCGCAAGACGCTGGGCGTTGAATATGCGGGGCTGGTGCTGGTCTTTTTGGCCTATGGCGGGGTCTACTATGCGGGCTGGGGGCTGATGGTGGCGGCGGCGCTCTACGTGATCGACCACATCTTTTTTGGCCTCGCGCTGGCGCTTAAGACCTATTTTCAAAAGATCGCGGACCCGGCTGATATCGCGCCTACGGCGGCGGTGGCCTTTACGATCAACCATATCGCGGCGGTTGGTTTGCCGTTTCCGCTGGGCCTTTTGTGGCTGGCCTCTCCGGCGGCGGTGTTCTTTCTGGCCGCGGGGATGGCGGCGGTGTCGTTCCTGCTGGCGATGCTGATCCCCCGCGATCCAGCGCCCGGACATGAAACCGTGCTGCGCCCCATACTGGCCCCTGCCGAATGAACGCGGCCAGCGGGACCGAAGGGCGCTTTTTGACAGGCTCGACCATGGGGCATGTGGTGCGCATGACCGCGACGGGGGCGTTTGGCATCACCTTTGTCTTTCTGGTCGATGCGGCGAACCTCTTCTGGCTCAGCCAGCTGGGCGATCCGCGCCTTGTGGCGGCCATCGGCTTTGCCTACGCGATCCAGTTCTTTTCCGTGTCCATCGGCGTGGGCCTGATGATCGCCGCGACCGCGCTGATCTCGCAAAGCATAGGCCGCAAAGAACGGGATCTGGCCCGCAGCCAGGCCGGCGCAGGCATGGCGATTGCGGCGGCGATACAGGCCTGCGTTGCCACGCTCCTCATCATCTTCCGGCATGACATCGTAGCGATTTCCGGCGCAACGGGGGAGACCGCGCGGCTTGCAGCCCGCTACCTTGCCATGACGGTGCCAAGCCTTGTGCCGATGGCGGTTGCGCTTGTCGGCTCCGGAGCGCTCAGGGCAGAGGGGTTCGGGGCCAAGGCCATGTATGTGACGCTGTTTTCGGGCGTTGCGCTGATGGGCATCGATCCGTTCCTGATCCTTTGGTATGGGCTGGACGGCGCCGCGATAGGTCTTGTGCTCTTTCGCTGCTGCCTGATGGGCCTTGCGCTTTATTTCGCGGCCTATTCCGAGCGGCTGGTGTCGCGGCCGACAGGGGCCGCGATCGCGGCGGTCTTCCTGCCTTACATGGCTGTCGCAATCCCGGCCATTGCCACGCAGATGGCCACGCCCGCGGGCAACTACCTGCTGACAATCGTGATGGCGCAGTTTGGCGATGATGCGGTCGCGGCCTGGGCCGTGGTGGGGCGCCTGACGGTGCTGGTCTTTGGCGGAATCTTTGCGCTCTCGGGCGCGATTGGCGGCATCTTCGGCCAGAACTACGGCGCGGGGCTCTATCCGCGGCTGCGCAGCACCTACCGCGACGCGCTGATCTTTTGCGCGCTCTACACCCTTGTCGCGTGGGGCTTGATGGTGGCCGCCACGCCGCTGGTGATCCGCGCCTTTGACCTGAGCGGGCAGGGCGCGGAGGTGCTGCGCGCCTTTACCTCGATCGGCGTTGGCGGCTTTGTCTTTGTCGGCGCGCTCTTCGTGTCCAACGCGGCCTTCAACAACCTGGGCCGTCCCATGCGCAGCACGCTTGTGGGCTGGCTGAAGGATGGCGTGCTGAGCTGGCCGGCGGCGGTCTTCCTTGGCGGGCTATTTGGCGCGGCGGGTGTCATCTACGGGCAGGCTGCGGCTGGCGCGATCTCTGGCATCATCGCGGCCGTGTGGGGCTGGGTCTTTGTCGCAAGGCTGGGCCCGGGCGCAGCGCTTGACCCGGCGCACCCGCGCCCCTACCCGAACCCGGACCGCTACCGGAGACGCTGACATGCCCACATTCACCGCCCTGACCACCTTGCCTGGGCAAGACCCCGCAACGCGCCTTGGCGCCGCTCTTGAAGCGTTGGAGCCTGCGCCCACCGGCGTCGGCGTTTTCGAGGTCGAGGACGGATCGGGCCTGTGGGAAGTTGGCGGCTACTTTGAGGCGCCCCCTGACGAGACGGCCCTCGCGCTCCTCGCGGCGGCAACTGGCGCTGCGCCCTTTACCGTGTCCGAACTGCCCGAAACCGATTGGGTCGCCCATGTCCGGCGCGAGCTTGCGCCGGTGCCAGCAGGGCGGTTCTGGGTTTATGGCAGTCATGACGCGGACAGCGTGCCCGAAGGTGCGGTGCCTTTACTGATCGAGGCGGCGATGGCCTTTGGCACGGGGCATCACGGCACAACGCTGGGCTGTCTCAAGGCATTCGATGCACTGCTTGACGAAGGGCTAACCCCCGGCCCGGTTGCGGACATCGGGTGCGGGACGGCTGTTTTGGCCATGGCGGCGGCGCGGGTCTGGGACACGCCGGTGATTGCCTCCGATATCGACCCCGTCGCGGTTGACGTTGCAGAGGCCAACCTTGCCGCGAATGATATGGCGGGCCGTGTGTCCTGTGTGGAGGCGGCGGGGTTTGATCATCCTGCACTTGTTGAAGCCGCTCCTTTCCGCGTCATTTTCGCAAATATCCTCAAAGGGCCGCTGATTGCCCTCGCGGAGGACCTGACCGCGGCGCTGGAGCCAGGGGGCATTGCGATTCTGTCCGGAATCTTGAACGAGCAGGCGGAGGAGGTGACGCGCCATTATCTCGCGTCCGGAAACAGTCTGCACCGGTCGGCCAGCATTGGTGACTGGACCACGTTAACCTTGACGAAAAAGCCGTAATTCGAGACCGTTTTTCGCTGAATTTAAGCTAATTGCCCCATTCGTGACACAATTGGGGCGCATCCAACGCTTGTCCGGTGGGGGTAACTGGACAACGAGGCTGCCATGCTCGAGACAAAAGAACACTTCGGACGCCGTCTGACCACGCTGGGGCGCAAGCATCAGGCGATGGCAAACGGCTATACTACACAACTGCGCGGCGATGGTTTGATCGTCGTGAAACCCAAACGTGCCCGCTCGGCGCGCCTTCCAATCAAAGGGTTTGTCCTCGCGTTGATGGGCTTTTTTGCCTTCAAAGCCTTCGCGGTGGTTAACATGGGCGACATTACCTACGCAGAGCGCGTCGCCAGCCTGCGCGATGGAACAGTCGTTGAACAAGCCGGTGCCGTAATCATGCAAATAGACCCGGTCACGTTGGCGCTTGTCGCGGCATATACCGAATTTTCGCAGTAAACCTGCCCACTTGAGTAAAAACCCCGCCGAGCGCACCTCGGCGGGGTTTTTTGTGTCCGAAACATGAAAACGCCGCGCCTGATATCTCAGGGCGCGGCGTTCAGGTTGCCCGCAGCGGAAGGGGAGGTGCCGCGCGGACGGATCAGTGCGTTCAGCGGCCGTTTGCGACGTTCTCGATGTCACCGCGGATCAGGCCGATGTCTTCCAACTCACGGTCGGACAGTGCCTCGAGTGCGTGGCGCGTCACACGGGCGTCATTCCATGCGATGAATGCGCCAGAGAGCATGCTGAAAACGCCAGCGATACGGCCTGCGAGGGTCGTGGCGCCGTAGGTGGTGCGGGAAATGTCAAAAGTTGCCATTGCAAGCCTTCCTTTTTGATCTGTGGGGGCCGGACCGCCCGGCCTTTCTGATCCGGCATCTAGTCCCGCGAAATCGCTCCCACAAGTGCACCTTTTGCAAGTGTGATATGCGCTTTTCGCATGGGTCGAATGCAAGGTTAACGCTTTGTAAAAAATACATGAATTTAGGTTTTGCCGATGTCGTTTTTCGGCGACGCGATGGCGAAAATATACCGTCTTTCGCGGGTCATGTCGCCCGCGTTTCAGCGCGCGTCGCTTTCGGCTGTTGTGCGTTAACTCTTGGCGGATGTTCGCCTTTCGTGCTAGTGCAACAAAAAAGGCACAACGGCCGGGCAATCGGGCGCGCCAGACAGAGGGCAGGGCAAATATGCGCGTTTTGGGGATCGATCCGGGCTTGCGGCGGATGGGCTGGGGCGTGATCGACGTGGACGGCCCGCGCCTTCGGTATGTGGCCAGCGGCACCTGCCAATCGACCGGCTCTGATCTGGCTGCGCGACTCTTGTCTTTGCATGATCAGCTTACGGACATCCTGAAACGTCATGCGCCAGAGGCCGCAGCGGTCGAGCAAACCTTTGTGAACTCCGACGGGGCCGGGACACTCAAACTGGGGCAGGCCCGCGGCATCGCGCTTCTGGTCCCGGCGCAGTTCGGGCTTGGGGTGGGCGAATACGCCCCAAACACCGTGAAAAAGACCGTCGTGGGCGTTGGGCACGCGGATAAAACCCAAGTCGACCATATGGTCCGCATGCAGCTACCCGGCGCGCAGCCGGACAGTCCTGACGCAGCCGACGCGCTGGCTATCGCGATCTGCCATGCCCATCACGGCGCGGGGTCCGCCCTGGCGGCGGCTGTTCGGCGGGCTGCGCGATGATTGGCAAGCTGACAGGCCGGGTCGATTACCGCGCCGCCGACCACGTGCTGATCGATGTGGGCGGGGTGGGCTATGTTGTCTACTGCTCGGACAGGACGCTGGCCGCGCTGCCGGGCACAGGGGAGGTCACGGCGCTTTATACCGACCTTCAGGTGCGCGAGGACCTGATGCAGCTTTATGGCTTCACGTCATTGATCGAAAAGGAATGGCATCGCCTGTTGATGTCGGTGCAAGGCGTGGGGGCCAAGGCGTCGCTGGCCATCCTTGGCACATTGGGGCCCGATGGTGTCAGCCGGGCCATCGCGCTGGGCGATTGGAACGCGGTCAAGGCCGCGAAGGGGATCGGACCCAAGACGGCGCAGCGCGTGGTGCTGGACCTCAAGGACAAGGCCCCTGGCGTCATGGCGATGGGCGGCACCCTGGCGCAGGCGGTGGACGCCCCGGCAGAGGTGATCGAGGCCCCCGCGCCCGCGGCTGATCCCTCGGCGCAGGCCGAAGCGCTTTCGGCGCTGGGCAACCTTGGCTACGCGCCAGCAGAAGCGGCGGCGGCTGTGGCCGAAGTGTCTGGGGAGGGGATGGACACCTCCGCCCTGATCCGCGCCGCGCTGAAACATCTGGCGCCAAAGGGCTAGGGCATGAGCGAACCGGACCCAACTCTGCGCCCAGACCCGCAGCCCGAAGACCTTGATCGCGCGCTGCGCCCGCAGCTTTTGCAGGACTTCACCGGTCAGGCGGAGGCGCGCGCGAACCTTTCGGTTTTCATCCAGTCTGCCCGGCAACGCGGCGAAGCGATGGATCACACGCTGTTTCACGGCCCGCCGGGTCTTGGCAAGACGACGCTGGCGCAGATCGTCGCGCGGGAACTTGGCGTGGGCTTCCGAATGACCTCCGGCCCGGTTCTGGCCAAGGCGGGCGATCTGGCGGCGATCCTGACAAACCTTGAGGCGCGGGATGTTCTTTTCATAGACGAAATCCACCGACTGAATCCTGCGGTTGAAGAAGTTCTTTATCCCGCGATGGAGGATTTCGAGCTGGACCTCGTCATTGGCGAAGGGCCTGCGGCGCGTACCGTGCGGATTGAGTTGCAACCCTTCACCCTGGTGGGGGCGACGACGCGCATGGGTCTGCTGACAACGCCTCTGCGCGATCGGTTCGGGATCCCGACCCGGCTGGTGTTCTATACTGAGGACGAGCTGTTTCGTATCGTCTCGGGCAACGCGATCAAGCTGGGTGTGCCCGCGGATGAGGGCGGCGCGCGCGAGATTGCTCGCCGCGCGCGGGGCACGCCGCGCATCGCAGGGCGGCTCTTGCGCCGGGTGGTGGATTTTGCCGTGGTCGAGGGCGATGGGACGATCACGAAATCGCTCGCCGACGCAGCGCTGACGCGGCTGGGCGTCGATGGGCTTGGCCTTGATGGCGCGGACCGGCGTTATTTGCGGCTGATCGCGGAGGCCTATGGCGGCGGCCCGGTGGGGATCGAGACTTTGTCGGCCGCCCTGTCCGAAAGCCGCGATGCGCTGGAAGAGGTGATTGAGCCCTACCTGCTGCAGCAAGGCCTGATCCAGCGGACCCCACGGGGCCGTACTCTGGCGGCGCGGGCCTGGCGGCACCTCGGCCTTGATGCCCCGCGTGGCGATCTCTTCGATTAAGGACGCGGCACCCTAGAAAATGATGTCGTCCGACAGGGCCGCAAAGGTCGTGTTCAACACGGTCAGCGTCTGCCCATCGCCCAGATCAAAGACCAAATGCCCCGCTGCGGTGTCAGTGGCGGCATCTTCCAGCGCCGCCGCATCCGCAAAGCCAAAAAGGCGCAAGACAAGCGTGTCCACATCATCGGCAAAGTCGGTGATGCGTGACGCGCCGCCATTTGTGTCCGTCAGGATGAAGCGGTCGGCATCGCCGCCGCCGGTCATGCGGTCGCTGTCGCCGCCAACAATGGTATCGAGACCAAAGCCGCCAATGATCGTGTCATCGCCGGCATTTCCGACCAACCGGTCATCGCCTGCCTTGCCGTTCAGCGTATCGTTGCCGGACCCGCCGAGCATGATGTTGTTCCCGCCGCTGCCCGAAAGTGAATCATGGCCTGATCCGCCAATCAGCTTGTCCGTGTCTGTGCCGCCCCCCGCCACAAGCGTGTCATTCCCTGCGCCGCCAATCAGCGTATCGCTACCCTGCGCCCCGTCGAGGTAGTCGTCGCCGTCATTGCCGCGCAGCAAATCAGCGCCCTCTTTGCCATAGAGCCAATCGCCATCGTCGCCGCCAGCGATGGTGTCGCTGCCCTCACCGCCGTCTAGCGTGTCGCGCCCCGACTGGCCAAAGATCGCATCATTGCCGGCATAGCCCCAAATGCGGTCATTGCCGCTGCCGCCGTAGCCGAAATCGTTGCCGCCTTGCAGAAGGATTGCATCGTCGCCGCCATAGCCGTGAACAATGTCGACGTTGGATCCGCCGTAAAGCGATTGGGCCCCCGCATATCCCTTGAGCGGGCCACCCGCGTAGTTGGTGTGCCAGAAATGCTCTGCCAGCCAGTCATTGAGGATCAGGTCGGATGCGTCGGACAGGTCGCCAGCGTCAACAAGCGCGAATGCGGCTGCGAGATCTGTCGCGGAAAGTTCGAATTCAGCAATAAGCAACTGGTTTGGGACCGAAATTGCACCATCATACAGCCGGAACTCTTCGACGGTGCCGCCGGTGAGGTTGCCCGCCGCATCATAGGTGAGCCCCGTGCCGGTAAAGACCAGCGTGAGCGACAAAAAAGACGTGGTAAACCCCGTCCCGGTCGCATTTTCGATGTCGGTGCCACCAAAAAAGATCGTCTGGGAAATGTCCGTATAGGGAAGTAATTCGTATTGAAGAAAACGTGCCATGGTATCCTCCCTGGCCTTCCGCTACGTAAACGCTGGCGTATGGTCTTGTCAAAAACCGTTTGCCCGCAGGAGCCTTTACAATGACACCTGATCAGATCGACGCGCTCTTTCGCCGGGAAAGCGGCGAATTTGCCTTTGCCCGCTGGGGCCGGCCCCTGGCGCCGGTGGTGTTCGGGGTAGAGGATGAAACGCTTGGCACGATCAAAGGCGCAATCGAGGCGCTGTGCCAGTTGGCCGGGCATGAGATGGCGGAGACGGACCCGGAGCTGGGCAGCAACTTCATGTGGTTTTTCGCCCGCGACTGGGACGATCTTGGGGCCGTGCCGGGGCTGGACCGTCTGGTGCCCGATCTTGGACCGCTGCTGGAGCGGCTGAAGGCGGCGGATGCCAACCAGTACCGAATTTTCCGCTTTGATGCCTCCGGCGCCATCATGGCCTGCTTTGTGTTCCTGCGCATGGACCCGCACCTGAGCGCGGTGCCGGCCCAGACCCTTGCGCTGAGCCAGGCGGTGCAATCCATGCTGCTGTGGTCTGATCTTGCGTTTCGGGGCGCCTCGCCGCTCGCTGTGGCGGGAGAGACGACGGTGCTGCGCCCCGATATCGCCGCGCTGATCCGCGCCGCCTACGATCCGGTGCTTCCGGCGGCGGCGCAGGACCCCGCGTTGGCCCTTCGGCTGGCGGCGCGCATGGATCAGGCTGCCGCGCGCAGCTGACCATAGCCGATTGCGACCAGCGCAAGCGCCACGCCGGAAGTTCCGGTGCGCACCTGGTTCCACATCTGCCAGCGTTCGGAATATGCGGCCCATAGCGTTCCGGCCTCCGCCCCGATCTGCTCGGGTGTGAGAGCCATCAACGCCTCGTTCATCGGCACGTTGATGCGCATGGTGAGGATCATCGCGCCGCACGTATAAAGAACTGTGCCCGCCCCAACCCACAGCGCCGCGGTCCGCGCCCCTGTACGCCATGCCAAGATCGCAGCCAGCGCCGAGACACAGGGCGTGCCAAAAAACGCGGGCGCAAAGGCCGCATTCCGGACGCTCGCGTTCATGGCATTCATCGCGGCGATGGCCTCTGTCGGTGCCATCGTGTCGAGCCCCCACATGGTCGAGACGACCCACGCGTAGAAAAATCCGAAAATGGCGCCGTGGAAGAGGATGGCAATCAGTGTTGTGGTGCGTGTCATTTAAATTCCTTGATCGATGTAGCTTGAACGTGACCGCGCGCCCTTTCCGTCGGGCAAAGCGCGCGGCATAGTCTGCAGAATGAGTGACCCGCACATCTTCCCGCTGACCGTTTATTACGAAGACACCGACATGGGCGGCGTCGTGTACTACGCCAATTATCTGCGCTTTATCGAGCGGCCCCGGTCCGAGGTGGTGGAGCAGCTGGGTATGGACCAGAACGCGATGAAGGCGGCGGGTCTCATCTTTGTCGTGACCCGCGTTGTGGCCGACTACCGCGCACCGGCGCGGCTGGGCGACCGGCTGGAGGTGCACAGCACCCACTATGCCAAGGGCGTGCGATGGATCTTTGACCAGCGCGTCATGCGCGGCGATCAGGTGCTCTTCGAGGCGGAAGTCAGCGCGGTGTTGATGACGACGGAGGGCAAGCCTGTGCGCCTGCCTGCGGAAATCCGCGCAAAGATGGGGTAGGGCGCGTCAAGTTCCGTTGGCAAAATGCCGGCCTCTGCGATAGAATCGCGCCAAACAAGAGCCGGGAACAGGCTCGGGACATGAGGCGGCTTGGATGGAAGCAGAGACTGTAGCGCTCGCGGGCGAGATGGATTTCACCCTTTGGGGTCTTTACGCACGCGCCACCCTGACAGTTCAGTTGGTGATGATTTCGCTGATCCTGGCGAGCTTCTGGGGCTGGGCTATCATCTTTCAAAAACTGATTGCCTTTCGCGCGGCGCGGCGCGAGGCGGGGGCGTTTGACCGGAAATTCTGGTCAGGCGAGCCGCTGGATGAGCTGTTTGACGCGGTGGGCACGGCGCCCGCGGGGCGGTCCGAGCGTATCTTTGCCGCCGGGATGATGGAGTGGCGCCGCTCGCACCGCGACGATGGCGGGCTGATCGCGGGCGCCACGGCGCGCATTGACCGCTCCATGGATGTGGCGATCGCCAAGGAGGCCGACGCGCTGCAAAAGGGCTTGCCCGTGCTGGCCACGATCGGCTCGACCGCGCCTTTTGTGGGCCTTTTCGGCACGGTCTGGGGCATCATGAACGCCTTTATCGAGATCGCAGAGCAGCAAAATACGAACCTTGCCGTGGTGGCCCCGGGCATTGCCGAAGCACTGCTTGCCACTGGTCTTGGGCTGCTCGCTGCGATCCCGGCGGTTGTCTTTTACAACAAGCTCAGCGCGGATGCGGATCGCATTGTCGGCGGCTATGAGGCCTTTTCGGACGAGTTCGCGACCATCTTGTCGCGGCAGCTGGACGGCTGATGGCGGGCGCGCTTCTGAACTCAGAGCGGGGCGGGCGGCGCAGGCGTCGGCGGCGGTCTCAGCCGATGGCGGAAATCAACGTCACGCCTTTCGTGGACGTGATGATGGTGCTGCTGATCATCTTCATGGTCGCCGCGCCGCTTTTGACGGTTGGCGTGCCGGTCGAGTTGCCCCGCACCGCCGCCGCGGCTTTGCCAACCGACACCGAAGAGCCGCTCACGGTCACGATCACTGCAGAGGGCACTGTGCAGATCATGACGACAGACGTTGCGCGGTCCGAATTGGTGCCGCGCCTGCGCGCCATTGCTGCCGAACGTGACGGTGACCGGGTCTTTCTGCGCGCGGATGGGTCTGTGCCTTATGCTGCCGTGATGGAGGTCATGGGCGCGCTCAATGCGGGCGGCTTTGCCAATATCGGCCTTGTGACCGAGACGGGCGGGCCAACGCTGGATGGGCGGGACGAGTGAGGCGGTGGACACCGGATACCTCATATCGGGTGCAGGCCATGCCGGGATCATCGCCTTTGTCCTTTTGGGCGGCGTCTTTTCGTCCGACCCGCCCCCCGTCGAGGTACGCGAAGTGTCGGTGATCTCCTCTGATGCGTTTGAGGCGATGCTCGCCGCGCAGCAGCCGCCGAGCCAGGTGCTGGACGTGGCCCAGCCGCCTGCGCCTCAGGTGGACACGCCAGACCCGGCGCTGCCCCAGCCCGACACGCAGGTCGCCGCCTTGCCGCAGCCGGAGCTTGCGCCAGAGCCCGCGCCCGAAGCGCTGCCAACCCCGCCGCAGCCCGAGCCGGAGCCGGAGGTTTTGGCGCAGCCGCCAAGTCCGTTGCCACCCGCGACCGAAGTGGCCCCCGTGCCGGACCTCGTCGCGCGCCCCGTGCCGCGCCCTGTAGAGCGGATCGCGCCCGAGCCCGTGGCGGAGCCAGACCCCGAAGCCGCCCCGGATCCGGTAACGCAGCCCGCCGTGCGCGAGGCGGAAACGGCGGAGACACAGGCCGAAGAACAGCTCCCGACCGCGCCCGAAGCCGCCAGTACCCAAACCGTGACGGAGGCCGAAGACCCGGCGCCCTCCGCTGCCCCAACCGTTTCACTGCGCCCGCCGCCGCGGCCGACCCGGCAGGCCCAGGCCCCCAGCCAGGCCGAAACCGACGCGGCTGTCGAGGCGGCCATAGCCGCCGCATCGCAGGCCACGGCCCCCGCGCCCACCGGCCCCCCGCTCAGCCGCGGGGAGCAGGACGCCTTGCGCGTCGCGGTCCAGTCTTGCTGGAATGTCGGCGCACTCAGCACAGAGGCGCTTGAGGTGACCGTGATCGTCGCGGTGGAGATGACGCGCGAAGGCAAGCCGGTTCAGGACAGCCTGCGCATGGTCGACTTTTCGGGCGGCAGCCGCGCGGCTGCGGGCCAAGCCTATGAAGTTGCCCGCCGCGCCATCCTGCGCTGCGGCGCGCGCGGTTTTGACCTGCCCGCCGAAAAATACGACCGGTGGCGCGAGATTGAGATGACGTTCAACCCCGAAGGGATGCGCTTGAGATGACACGCGTTGTGATATGGGCCTGGGCCGTTTGGATGATGGCCGCCGCGGCGATGGCTCAAGGACCGCTCAGGATCGAGATTACCGAAGGCGTGATCGAGCCGCTGCCTTTTGCCGTTCCGGATTTCGAGGCGGAGAATGCCGCCGCCACGGAATTGGCCAGCCAGCTTGCGCGGGTCATCTCGGCCGATCTGACCGGCTCTGGCCTTTTCCGCGAGGTCCCGGCAAGCGCCTACATCTCTACCCCGGCAAGCTTTGGCGCGCCGGTGCAATATGCCGACTGGAAGGCGATCAATACCCAGGCGCTCGTCACTGGCGCGGTGTCCGTCACCGGCAACCAGGTGCTGGTCAAATTTCGCCTGCACGACGTCTTTGCCGACGGGGAGCTGGGCGCAGGGCTGCAATTTGCCGGAACGACCGACGCGTGGCGGCGTATGGCGCACAAAGTGTCCGACGCCGTCTACAGCCGGATCACGGGGGAGACGGGCTATTTCGACAGCCGCCTCGTTTTTGTCAGCGAAAGCGGGCCGAAGGATGCGCGGCGCAAGCGATTGGCAGTGATGGATTATGACGGCGCAAATGTGCAGTACCTGACCGACAGCTCCGCCATCGTGCTGGCCCCACGTTTTTCCGCGAACGGGGAACGTGTGCTTTACACCAGCTATGAAACCGGCTTTCCGCGAATTTACGTGCTTGATGTCGGATCGGTTCAGCGGCGCGTGCTGGAAAGTCAGGACGGCAGCATGAGTTTTGCGCCCCGCTTTGCCCCCGATGGCCGCACGGTGGTCTATTCCCTGAGCCAGGGCAGCAATACCGACATCTATACCATGGACATCGCCAGCGGTGCCGCGCGTCGGCTGACCAGCACCCCAGCAATTGAAACCGCGCCCAGTTATAGCCCGGATGGCAGCCAGATCGTTTTCGAAAGCGACCGTTCCGGCAGCCAGCAGCTTTATATCATGCCCAGCACAGGGGGCGAGGCGCGCCGCATCAGCTTTGGCGAAGGGCGCTACGGCACGCCCGTCTGGTCGCCGCGCGGCGATCTGATTGCCTTTACCAAGCAGTTTAAGGGCCGCTTCCACATTGGTGTGATGCGCACCGACGGCACGCGCGAGCGGCTTCTGACCGCGTCGTTCCTTGACGAGGGGCCGACCTGGTCCCCAAACGGGCGCGTCATCATGTTCACCCGCGAGACGCAAGGCGCGTCGGGCCGGGCGAGCCTGTACTCGGTTGATATTTCAGGCCGCAATCTGCGGCAGGTGCCCACGCCAGAAGGTGCGTCGGACCCCAGTTGGGGGCCGCTGCAACGATGAGCGCGGCACCAAACCCAATCAGCGGCGCGAAAGGAGTCCTCTCATGCGCATGATTTCAAAGACTGTGTTGACCTTTGTGGGGGCGCTGGCTCTGGCGGCCTGTACCGATCCCGCCCGACTTGGCGAGGCGGGCGCGGTTGGCGGCACCGGGGCGGGTGCTGGCGTAGTGGTTCCCGGCAGCCCGCAGGATCCGACCTCAGTCGCGTATTTTCAGCAAACCGTTGGCGATCGCGTCCTTTTTGACGTGGACCAGTCCACCCTCACGCCCGCCGGTCAAGCCGTACTGGACGGACAAGCGGTATGGTTGATGACCAACGCCGACTACACGGCCATTATCGAAGGTCACGCCGACGAACAGGGCACACGTGAATACAACCTCGCGCTGGGCGCGAGGCGCGCAGATGCGGCCCGGGCCTATCTTGTATCCAAAGGCATCTCCGAAGCGCGCCTCAGAGTCGTGAGCTATGGCAAGGAGCGCCCAATCGAGGTATGTAGTGATGAGGCTTGTTATGCCCAGAACCGCCGCGCTGTGACCGTGCTGGCGGGCGGCTTGACCGGCTAAGGGAACGCGGGGGCGGCCAATGCGGGGACTATTTGGGGTGCTGTGCGCGCTGGCGCTTGGTCTGCCTTGTGCGGGGCAAGCACAAGACCGCGCGCGCACGCTGGCTGATATTCGGCAGGAACTGACTGTGCTGAACGTCGAGGTCCAGCGCATGCGCCGCGAGTTGAGTACAACAGGGGCGCCGCAAGTGAATACGGGCGGCGGATCGGTTCTGGACCGGATTGCCGCAATCGAAGCCGAATTGCAGCGCCTGACCGGCGCGACGGAGCGGCTGGAATTCCGCATCGACAGTATCGTGCGGGATGGAACCAACCGGATCGGTGACCTCGAATTCAGGCTTGTTGAGCTTGAAGGCGGCGATGTGTCCACGTTGGGCCAGACCTCAACTCTGGGCGGTGAGACGCCTGCGCCTGCGGCACCTTCCGGGCCTGCCCCAAACGCCGGACCACAGCTTGCCGAGCCCGAACGCGCCGATTTCGAAAGTGCGACCAAGGCGCTCGCTGACGGCGCTTTTGCCGAGGCGGCGGAGGCCTTTGCGGTTTTCAATGCAAATTACCCGGACAGCCCGCTTGAGGCTGCGGCCCATTTAGGCCGTGGCGAGGCCTTGGCTGGGCTGGGGGATACGCGCGAGAGTGCGCGTGCGTACCTGGCCGCTTTTTCGGCCGATCAAACCGGACAGACCGCGCCCGAAGCGCTGTTCAGGTTAGGGCGTGCGTTGGGCCAATTGGGTCAAACTGCAGAAGCGTGCGCCACGCTTGGCGAGGTCCCGGCTCGGTTTGTGGGGACGACGTCGGCGCAGTCGGCGATGGCTGAGCGCGCACGGATCGGGTGCAGCTAGCGTGATAGACGATGCGCCGGGCGAAGAGCAGCTACTTGACCTGATTGAGGCGCAGTTCGTGGGCTACACAGAGCAAGAGATAGCCGTTGCAGTCTCGGGAGGGAGCGACAGTGTTGCGCTGCTCGTCCTGATGACCGAACTTTCAAAGCGCATCGGGTTGCGTCCGGTTGCGATTTCGATTGACCATCGGCTGCGTCTTGAGGCCGAGGATGAGTTGCAGTCGGTCATGAGCCTGTGTGGCCGGCTTGGGGTACCGCACCATGTCGAGACCTGGCGCGGCTGGGACGGGCAAGGCAATCTACAGGATGCGGCGCGGCAGGCACGTCTGGACTTGATCACAAATTGGGCGCAATCGCGGGACATTTCGACCGTTGCTCTCGGCCATACTGCGGACGATCAGGCGGAAACCGTCCTGATGCGGCTTGCGCGTGGGTCTGGCGTGAACGGTCTTTCGGCAATGGCGCCACGGCGGCTCAGGCAAGGCCTTACCTGGGTCCGTCCCCTTCTTAGCGTATCTCGGCGGGCGCTGCGCCATTATCTGCGCCAGCGCGAAATCGATTGGGTGGAAGATCCGAGCAATGCAGATCCATCGTTTGAGCGGGTGCGCATGCGTAATGCGCTGCCGCTGCTCGAGCCTCTTGGGCTGACGGTCGAAGGTCTGTCCCGTGTGGCCGAGCAAATGCGCGGCGCCCGCGAGGCGCTCGACTGGCAGACCTTTCTTGCTGCAAAAGACATGCTCGATTTGAAGCTTGGCGCGGTGCGCCTCGATCTTCGGCGCTTTCGGGCCTTGCCGCGCGAGATTGGCCGTCGATTGCTCATTAGGGTCGTAATGTGGATTTCGTCGTCACGTTACCCGCCGCGGCGTGACAGCGTCGAAAACGCGATGGCGGCCTTGCGTCATGGTGCGCCGTTCACGCTGGACGGCGTTCAGGTCCAGCGGGACGGCGAGGCGATGTGGCTTTTTCGCGAATATGCGGCTGTTGCAAGCCTTAACGTGGAGGTCGGCGATGTATGGGACGAACGCTGGACCCTCGAAGGCCCCGAAGACGACCCCGAATTCACCGTCCGCGCGCTGGGCGAAGTTGGCATTTTGCAAGTCGTTGATTGGCGCAACGCCGGTGTGCCCCGGGCGGCGGTCTTGTCGATGCCAGCGGTGTGGTCGGGGGACAGCCTTGTCGCCGCGCCATTGCTTGATGATGATACAGAATGGTCAGCGGAGATCGCTGGCGGATCCAGCACGTTCTTTGCAGAGTTGATATCGCATTGAACATGCCGCTCTGGTGTCTATCTTTGTGCTAAGCAAAGGTGGACTCGGAGTCTGCCGATAAAGGAGAATTGCCTTGGGCAACGCACGCAATATTGCATTCTGGGTGGTCTTGTTCCTGTTGGTACTGGCCCTTTTCAATCTCTTCGGCGGTGGCGGCCAAACGATGCAGAGCCGCGAGATGAGCTATTCGGACTTTGTCGAGGCTGTGGAAGCCGGACAGGTCACGCAGGTCGTTTTGGATGGCGAAGAGGTACGGTTCACCCGCGAGGGCACCGATTTCGTGACCATCAAGCCAGAAGACGCAGCCATCACCGAGCTTCTAATCGTGAACGACGTCCCCGTGCGGGCCGAGCAACAGCAGCAATCAGGCTTCCAGGCCTTCCTGTTGAGCCTGCTGCCGTTCCTGCTGCTGATTGGCGTCTGGATCTACTTCATGAACCGGATGCAGGGTGGCCGCGGTGGCGGGGCCATGGGCTTTGGCAAGTCCAAGGCCAAGATGCTGACCGAAAAGCACGGTCGCGTGACCTTTGACGACGTTGCGGGCATCGATGAGGCCAAGGAAGAGCTGGAAGAGATCGTCGAATTCCTGCGCAATCCGCAGAAGTTCAGCCGCCTGGGCGGCAAGATCCCCAAGGGCGCACTTCTTGAGGGCCCTCCGGGCACCGGTAAGACGCTGCTGGCGCGCGCGATTGCGGGCGAGGCGGGCGTGCCGTTCTTCACCATCTCTGGCTCCGACTTTGTGGAAATGTTCGTCGGTGTGGGTGCATCCCGCGTGCGCGACATGTTCGAGCAGGCGAAGAAAAACGCGCCCTGCATCGTGTTCATCGACGAAATCGACGCTGTGGGCCGTCACCGCGGTGCCGGCTATGGCGGCGGCAATGACGAGCGCGAGCAGACGCTGAACCAGCTGCTGGTCGAGATGGATGGCTTTGAGGCCAACGAGGGCGTCATCATCGTCGCTGCGACCAACCGTAAGGACGTGCTGGACCCCGCCCTGCTGCGTCCGGGCCGCTTTGACCGTCAGGTCACGGTGGGCAATCCCGACATCAAGGGCCGCGAGAAAATCCTCGGCGTGCATGCCCGCAAGACCCCGCTTGGCCCCGATGTCGACCTGCGCATCATCGCGCGCGGCACGCCCGGTTTCTCGGGCGCGGACCTTGCGAACCTCGTGAACGAGGCCGCGCTGATGGCGGCGCGGATCGGGCGCCGTTTTGTGGCAATGGCTGATTTCGAGGCCGCCAAGGACAAGATCATGATGGGCGCCGAACGCCGCTCCATGGTGCTGACGCAGGACCAGAAGGAAAAGACGGCCTATCACGAGGCGGGCCACGCTATTGTCGGTCTGAAGCTGCCGAAATGTGATCCGGTCTACAAGGCAACCATCATCCCGCGCGGCGGCGCGCTGGGCATGGTGATGAGCCTGCCGGAGATGGACAAGCTGCAGATGTTCAAGGACGAGGCCGAGCAGAAGATCGCCATGACCATGGCGGGCAAGGCGGCTGAAATCTTTAAATATGGCGCGGACTCGGTGTCGTCCGGCCCGATGGGCGACATCATGCAGGCCAGCCAACTGGCGCGCGGCATGGTGATGCGCATGGGCATGTCTGACCTCATTGGCAACATCGACTACTCCGAAGCCGCGGCTGGCTATCAGGCCAATGGCGGGGCGGGAGGCTTTTCTGTCTCTGCCGGCACGAAGGAGCTGATCGAGCAGGAGGTCAAGCGGATCATCGATGAGGGCTATGACGAAGCCTACCGGATCATCAGCGAGAACGAGGAAGAGTTCGAGCGTCTGGCACAGGGTCTTCTGGAGTACGAGACGCTGACGGGCGAAGAAATCCAGCGCGTCATGCGCGGTGAGCCCCCGCATATCGACGAGGACGAGGACGGCGGCACGTCTGCAAAGGAAGAAAAGCCTTCGCTGACTGCGATCCCCAAAGCCAAAAAGGGCCGCAAATCGGGGCCCGAGGGCGGTGGTGACCTCGAGCCGGATCCGGCCTGATCCTTTGATAGCTTGCGAAAGGCCCTGCTTGATGCGGGGCCTTTTTTCGTTTGAGGCTCTAAAACGGCGCAATGTCTGGCACTAAGCGGCGCTTGATTGGTTTTCCGTGTCTCAAAACCGTTGCAAAGTCGCAGGCGTCCCTTTCTGGAGTTTGAAATGCCCGCGCTTGCCCCTACCGACCATTACGCAACCGTCACCTGGCTGGGCCACATGACCGACCGCAAGGAGCCTGCAATCGACGGTGTGGCCGTCTCGCGTCTGGACCTCGGTTGGGAAGGTGTCTCTGGTGTGCCTTATGGCGGTCGCACGCGGCCGTCCTGTTCGCGGGTGACCTCGCAGCACCCCAAAGGAACCGAGATCGCCAATGTGCGGCAGCTTTCGATCGTCTCAGCCCAAGAACTGGCGCTTATTGCTGGCCAAATGGGACTTGAGGCGCTGGACCCTGCGTGGCTTGGGGCCAGCGTAGTGATTGATGGGATACCGGATTTCAGCCATGTCCCCCCGTCGTCGCGTCTGCAAGCCGAGGCGGGCACCTGCCTTATCATCGACATGCAGAACCGCCCCTGTCATCAACCGGGGCTGACGATTGCGCGCCACCATGGTGACGCGGGCAAAGGGTTCAAGGCAGCGGCCACGGGGCGCAGGGGCGTCACCGCCTGGGTCGAGCGCCCCGGTGCGCTGGCCGTTGGCGATATTTTGCGCCTGCATGTACCTGATCAACGGGCCTGGGCCCCTTGAGCTTGTCGCAAAACCTGCGGCGATCCTTTGCACGTTTTGTGATTGGTCCTCGCGACTGATGCAACGCTGCTTGATCGTCGGGACGGTTTTGGGCAGGCTCGGCGGCATTTGAAACCGCGCTGGGGGGGCGCGATGATCGATTGGTACCAATTCGCCGGTTATATTGGCGTCGGATTTTATCTTGGATCTTATGCACTGCTCCAACTGGGGATCGTGCGCGGCAACGGCTATCCTTACGCCTTAATGAACCTCGCGGCAGCGACCTTTGTGTTGATCTCACTGGTCACAGGCTGGAACCTCTTTTCGGCGATTATCCAGATCAGCTGGATTACCTTGTCGGTCGTTGGCATCGTCCGTGTCTTTCTGCTCACCCGTGGCCTGCGGTTTACTGAAGAAGAGCAAATGCTGCTGGACGCGCATTTCCCTACAATGCGCAGGATCGATGCGCGCACGCTCATGCACGCCGGGACATGGCTGGACCTTGAAGCTGGCACAAAGCTGACAGAGCAAGGCAGCCCAGTTGACCGGTTGATTTATCTCGCATGGGGCGGGGTTGATATTGCAGTGGATGGCAGCGTCATTGCCGACGTTGGCCCGGGCGGCTTTATCGGGGAGATGGGCGTGATGCAGAATGCCCCCGCTTCGGCAACCGTGGCTGTGAAGCGCCCCGCCCGATGCTTTGCCGTGCAAGGCGATACCTTGCGGCGTCTGGTCAAGCGCAACCCGGACATCGGTGCCCATCTTGAACTGGCCTTTTCCCGGAACACAAAGGCGAGCCTGAAGGCGACAAATGCGCTTTTGCGGGCGCGCGTCGTCGCGGGCTGAGCACGCACGGCGGTTTCCGAAATGAAACCGCCACCACTGCCGGGGCCGCGGAAACGTCCGAAAATGTCGGATTCGCGCGCAATGCACCGCGACTTTCACGATTACAGAGGCCAAAGCATACCTGCGCACACCATAGGGACGGACCATGGCCTACAAGACCGATATCGAGATTGCCCGCGAGGCGAACAAGAAGCCGATTCAAGAGATCGGAGCCAAGCTTGGCATCGATGCCGCGGACCTGCTGCCCTACGGCCATGACAAGGCAAAGGTCTCGCAGTCCTTCATTAACTCCGTGCAGGACCGCGCGGATGGCAAGCTGATCCTCGTAACGGCGATCAACCCGACACCTGCTGGTGAAGGCAAGACGACGACGACCGTCGGCCTTGGGGATGGCCTGAACGCGATTGGCAAGAAAGCCTGCGTGTGCATCCGCGAAGCCTCCCTTGGCCCAAACTTCGGCATGAAGGGCGGGGCTGCGGGCGGCGGCTATGCGCAGGTTGTCCCGATGGAAGAGATGAACCTGCACTTCACGGGGGATTTCCACGCGATCACCTCCGCGCACAGCCTGCTGAGCGCGATGATCGACAACCACATCTACTGGGGCAATGAGCTGGAGATTGACACTCGCCGTGTCGTCTGGCGCCGTGTGGTGGACATGAACGACCGCGCGCTGCGTCAGATCACAGCAAGCCTTGGCGGTGTGGCCAACGGCTTCCCGCGTGAGGCGGGCTTTGACATCACCGTGGCCTCCGAGGTGATGGCGATCCTGTGCCTCGCCACCGATCTGCAGGACCTGCAAAAGCGGCTTGGCGACATGATCGTGGCCTACCGCCGCGACCGCAGCCCCGTCTTTGCGCGCGATATTAAGGCCGATGGCGCGATGACCGTGCTGCTGAAGGACGCGATGCAGCCGAACCTCGTGCAGACGCTGGAGAACAACCCGGCCTTCGTGCATGGTGGTCCTTTCGCGAACATTGCCCATGGGTGCAACTCAGTGATCGCCACGACCACGGCGCTCAAGCTGGCCGATTACGTGGTGACCGAAGCGGGCTTTGGTGCCGATCTGGGCGCCGAGAAGTTCATGAATATCAAGTGCCGAAAGGCGGGGCTGGCCCCGTCTGTCGTGGTCTGCGTGGCGACAGTGCGCGCGATGAAGATGAATGGCGGGGTGGCCAAGGCCGACCTTGGCACCGAGAATGTCGAGGCGGTGCAAAAGGGTTGCCCGAACCTCGGGCGGCACATTGAGAACCTCAAATCCTTTGGCGTGCCGGTCGTGGTTGCCATCAACCACTTCGTCACCGACACCGATGCTGAAGTGCAGGCGATCAAGGATTACGTGGCCGAACATGGTGCCGAGGCGGTGCTGTCGCGGCACTGGGAGTTGGGCAGTGAAGGCTCTGCGGCTCTGGCGACCAAGGTGGCAGAGCTTGCAGATGCAGACAGCGCGAATTTCTCGCCCATCTATCCCGATGACATGCCGCTGGCGGAAAAGATCCAAACCATCGCCAAGCGCATATATCGCGCTGACGAGGCGCTGATGGATCAGAAAATCCGCGATCAATTGAAGCTGTGGGAAGAGCAAGGCTATGGCAACCTGCCGGTCTGCATGGCCAAGACACAGTATTCGTTCAGCACGGACCCGAACCTGCGCGGCGCGCCGACGGGCCATTCGGTGCCCGTGCGGGAAGTGCGCCTGTCCGCGGGCGCTGGTTTCGTGGTGGTCGTCTGCGGCGAGATCATGACAATGCCCGGCCTGCCGCGTGTGCCGTCGGCCGAAAACATCCGTCTCAACGACGGCGGCCAGATCGAAGGTCTGTTTTAAAAGGGCGCGGCGCGCCGGGGGCATCGAGCCCCCCGCGCGCCGGTCGCGCCGGGGCGCTCCTGCCTTCGGCGAAGTAATTTTTGGCCAAGTGAAGATGAGGGCACAGCGGATGGCGGCAACACTGATTGATGGCAAGGAGTTTGCGGGCCGCGTGCGGGGGCAGGTGGCTGAGCATGTTGCGCGGCTAAAGGCCGACCACGGCATCACCCCGGGCCTTGCCGTCGTTTTGGTTGGCGAGGACCCGGCGAGCCAGGTTTATGTCCGCTCAAAAGGGAAGCAGACAGTCGAAGTCGGCATGAACTCCTACGAACACAGACTGGATGTGGATACGGCGGAGGCAGACCTTCTGGACCTGATCGATCAGCTGAATAACGATCCGGCCGTGCATGGTATCCTTGTCCAGCTGCCGTTGCCTGGTCATCTGGACGAGGATCTGGTGATCAACGCGATTGCACCGGAAAAGGATGTAGACGGGTTTCATATTTCCAACGTGGGCCTCTTGGGCACAGGGCAGAAATCGATGGTGCCTTGCACGCCGCTGGGCTGCCTGATGATGCTGCGCGACCATCACGGCAGTCTTTCGGGTATGGACGCGGTGGTGATCGGGCGGTCCAACATTGTTGGCAAGCCGATGGCGCAGCTGCTGCTGGGCGACAGTTGCACCGTGACCATTGCACATTCGCGCACCAAGGACCTTGCCGATGTCGTACGCCGCGCGGATATCGTTGTGGCCGCAGTTGGCCGGCCGCAGATGGTGCCGGGCGACTGGATCAAGCCCGGCGCGACGGTCATCGACGTGGGCATCAACCGGATCGACAAGCCAGAAGGCGGCACGCGCCTTGTTGGCGACGCGGATTTTGATAGCTGTGCCGCCGTCGCTGGCGCCATTACGCCCGTGCCGGGCGGTGTGGGCCCCATGACGATCGCTTGCCTTCTGGCCAATACGGTGACGGCCTGCTGCCGCGCCAATGGCTTGGCAGAGCCCGAGGGCCTAACCGCCTGACACAACCTGCCACATCAGACGACCGGGCAGCAGGGTAAACGCACCGGCAATCCCGAGCGCAAAGATGCTGAGCGCGCGCATGATATGGGCGTGGCCGGTGACATCGCCGCGCCGCACCGCCCGCACGCCGCCCACCAACGCGCCGAGCGTCAGCACCGACAACAGGTGTATCGGACTGAACGGGCCGATGAGGCGCATGTCCTGGATCGCAAAGCTTGTCGCAGCCACCAGGGCCATCCCGATAACCCAGACCCAGCCCAGAACGCGATGAAAAGCTGAGCCTTTCACGCCAGCAAACTGCACCCCCGTGACAAGCACCAAAAGCAGTGCGACAAAGGCGTGTATTTGAACCACTGGCGGTGCGGACAGCAAAGGGTCGAGCGACATGGATAACCTCTTGGTTGCCTATGGGGCAGGACACGAAACGCGCGGCAATTGCGCAAGACTGTTTGCGCGGATCGCTTGGTCGATGCGCCAATGGCGCGCGGGAACCTTCCGCGATGCGTGAATGGCTGCGGTTGCGCGGGCCGCTCGGGATCTGGTTAGTAGCAAGCCTACTGGCAGCAGCAGCGGGGCCATTCGGCACGTATTCTGCGCTACCAGAGATTTGGACCCGCGCCGGTTACTGGAGCGGGGTTGCCGCGGTTTCTGTCCTGCTAGGGGTGATCGCCGGGCGGCTGTCGCAGCGGATTGGGCCGAACCTGTGGCAGGCGCCCCTTTGGATTGGGCTGACCCTTCTTATTGCCGGATTGGTACATGCGGTGAACCTGTTCCTTTTTCCGGACTGGGGCGGTTTTGGGAGCTATCTGTACCTTGTTAGTGTCGTGACCATCGTGGTCGTCTCTGTGCATGCAATCCTGTGGCTCGTTGGTGCTTCGGTGTTCAAGGCGCGCGAAGAAAGCCCGACAGGCGATGCCTTGATGCGGCGCCTTCCGGCTGAATTACGTGGCCCGCTGGTCCGGCTCGAAGCGCAGGACCATTACACGCGCGTTGTTACGACCAAGGGGCAAACGCTTGTCCTGATGCGCCTGTCCGACGCCATGGCCAACCTGCCCGAAACCCAGGGCCTGCAAGTCCACCGGTCGCATTGGATCGCTCGGGATGCGGTGCGGGCGGTGCGGGGCGGGCGCGCAGCGACGGTGCTTGAAATGTCGGATGGCGCCGAGGTTCCGGTTAGCCGCAAGCGCCGGGATGCCGCACGAGGTGCAGGCGTTATAAGGTAACAATTCGTCTTCTAACATGTTGAAGTCCCGGCAAGCCTGGTGCACCTTGGCGTCAATCCGACACTTGGGGGCGCCGGAGAAGATATGACGTTTTTGACTGAAACGCCTGTATTGCAGCGCGTGAACCGATTTGATCGCCTACATGTGCTCCGGTTCAGCGTCGTCGTGGCACTCACGTTGCTTGCCGCCGTAGCGGGTCCATTTGGTACATTCGAACGCGGCAGTTTTGCGACGCGGCTCGTATATTGGAGCGTAGCTATAGCGGTTTCGCTTGTCGTTGCGCTCGGTTTTAAGTTTGCGCTGCGCGAACAGCTTGCCTCACGCCATTTTTGGATCGCTGAAGTCTATATTTGTCTCGGCACCACGTTGGTGTTCACACCTTTTCTTTACATTTGGACAGTGCGCTGGTTCGCCTTGAACCCTGCCAACTTGCCAGGACCAGTGTATTTGGGACTAAACGTGCTGGCGATATGCGTGATCATCAGCATCTTGCGGCACGGGTTACCGCACGTGCTAGGCACGGCGGCGCCGGATCTGCCGCGCCTTGCGGACCGGCTGAGTGACAGCGCGCGTGGGGCAATTTTACGACTGGAGGCCGAAGGGCATTATGTCCACATCGTGACTGAGCAGGGCGCAGAGCGGGTGCGTCTTCGCCTTGCAGATGCCGTGCGCGAGATGGAGCCGGTTGTCGGCCACTTTTCACATCGATCGCATTGGGTTGCGCAAAGCGCGATCGTGGGCTCGGGCCAAGAGGCGGGCAAGCGCGTCTTGCGGCTTTCAAACGGGGATGTTGTGCCCGTCAGCCGGACCTTTCAGCCCGACCTCGATGCAGCGGGGGTGCTTTGATCTGAAAAAGCGGCCGAGCGCGGCATCGGCACGCGGACCGGCACGCGCCCTGTCATCACGGCAAAGGCCCCGCGCTGCATGAGGCCGCAGAGCGCCTGATCATGGCTGCGCAGTCCCCCGGTATAGGTGCCAAAGGCAGGCATGATAAGCCGCGCGCTATCACACAGGAAGGCGGGTCGCGAGATCATGCGTCCGCGGGTGGGCAACTGTACTTTTGGGTGATAGTGCCCGGAAATTTCGCCTTGCGCGCCAGGCACGGCAATGTGGCGAAAGGTTAGCGGACCAATCGTTAGTTCGGTGCGATAGGTGCCACCAAAGCCGGTGACGCCCGGATCGTGATTGCCTTCCATCCAGATCCAGCGGCGCCCCGCCTGCAAGCGCGCAATCCAAAGCTGTTCTTCTTCGTTCAGCGCCTCGGCTGCCGCGCGATCGTCAAAACTGTCGCCAAGGCAAAGCACCGTGCGCGCGCCGGTCGCCTCGATCTCTGCCTCCAGCCGCGACAGGGTATCGCGCGTCTCGTACGGGGGCAGGGACGGACCGCCGCGCCGTGCCATCCGCTCTGCCTTGCCAAGGTGCAAATCGGACGCACACAAAAGCCCTTCATCCGGCCAGTAAAGCGCGCCCGAGCCGCGCAGGATCAGGCCCGCGCCATTCAAAGCCGTAGAGATGCCAGAGATACGCGCGTCGTTCATGCTTTGTTCATAACTGCCAGTGCGGCCGCGTTCAACATCAGAAGGGCACGCGCCATTCACGTTTCTGCACCGGGTCAGGGTCTAACCCGGCGGTGGCCATGAGCCGTTCGGCTTCCTCAGCCAGCAGCTTTTCCTCAGCAAGACCTTTGACCGGCACGCGGCCAACCTCGAGGAACAGAGGGGCAGACAAAGGCGTGACGCGGTTGTGCTGGATCAGGTCGATCCGGTCGCCCACACGCGCTGCCATCTCTTCAATGCGGCCAAAATCGACCAGCCCGCGCATCGCTTCCTCGCGGGTGATATCCAGCATCAAGTGGCCGGGGTCGTATTTTTGCAGCGTGTCGTAGAGGATATCGCTTGAAAACGTCGCCTGCCGGCCGGTCTTGCGGGATGAGGGCAGGTTCCGCTCGATCAGGCCGGCAATGGTCGCCGAGGCGCGAAAGGTCCGCTTCATCACGGCATTGCCTGCCAGCCATTGGTCCAGCCCGTCGCGCAATGCGTCGATGTCGAACAGCGGGCCGGGGTCGCGAATGGGCTGCAGGCCCCAGATCAGTGTGGCGTAATCGGTGGCCAGAAAGCCAAGCGGGTCAAGTCCGGTTTCTTCCATACGTTTTGTCAGCAAAAGCCCCAGCGTCTGCATCGCGTTGCGCCCCGCAAAGCCATAGATCGCTGTGTGCGCGCGGCCCTCATGGGGAAAGCTCTCAATCAGAAGGCGCCCCGGCTCCGGCAGGCGGGATCGCTCGCGCTGCTGGTGCAGCCATCCCCTTGTGTGGTCGGGCAGCTCTGGCCAGTCATCTTGCTGGAACATGCGCAGAATACGGTCCGAAAGCTGTGTCGAGGTCGCAAACTTGGTGCCGAGAAAGGTTGCGATCTTCGGCTTTTTGCCCCGGTCGCGGCTGACCTCCACCGTCATCTCGCGCAGACTTTCGAACCTGACAATTTGCCCGCCGATCAGGAATGTGTCGCCGGGGCTCAGGGTTGCGGCAAAGCCTTCCTCGACCTCTCCCAGCGGTTTGCCGCCCCGGCTGCGTTTCATACGGACCTTGAGCGTGTCGGTGTCCTGAATGGTGCCGATATTCATGCGGATGCGCTGGGCCGCGCGCGGATCACGCAATTGCCACAGGCCGTCCGGGCGCTGTTTGAGGCGTTGCCACTGGTCATAGGCCCGCAAGGCATAGCCGCCTGTCGCGCAGAAATCGAGGCATGCATCGAACGCCTCGCGCGTGAGGTGCGCGTAGGCACCTGCGCTTGTGAAACTGGTAAACAGCGCATCGGCATCAAATGGGCCCGCAGCGGCAGCAATCAGAATGTGTTGGCACAGGACATCACGCGGACCGGGCCCTTTTGCCTCGCCGTCCAGATCGCCGGCATAGACCGCCTCCAGCGCAGCAAGGCACTCGACCACTTCAAAGCGGTTCGCGGGGACCAGCAGCGCCTTTGACGGTGCGTTGTAGCGATGGTTGGCACGGCCTATGCGCTGCACCAGTCGCTTTACGTTCTTAGGTGCGCCGATCTGGATCACAAGGTCCACATCCCCCCAGTCGATCCCCAGATCGAGGCTGCCGGTGCAGACAATCGCGCGCAGCTCACCGCGGACCATCGCCTGTTCGACCCGTTCGCGCTGCTGGCGGTCGAGGCTGCCGTGGTGAATACCGATGGGCAGGCCTTCGTCGTTTGCGAGCCAAAGATTGTGAAAGAACAGCTCCGCCTGGGCGCGGGTGTTGTGAAAGATCAGCGTCGTGTTGTGCTGGCGCACCTGCTCCAGCACAGCGGGAATGCTATATTTGGCGCCAGAGCCGGCCCAGGGCGGTGCCTCGTCGGTGCGCAGCATCGCGATGTCAGGGGGCGGGCCGGGATCGGCTTGCAGGATCTCGCAAGGATCCGGGTGCTTGGCCAGCATCGCGGCGATGGAGGCTGGGTCTTCGACCGTTGCGCTCAGGCCTACGCGCCGCAGGCCCGGCACAATCCGTTCAAGCTGGCTGAGCGCGAGAAACAGCTGATCGCCGCGCTTGGATTCGGCCAGGGCGTGGATCTCGTCCACGATCACGCGCTTGAGGCCCTTCAGCATCCGCGGCGCATCCTCGTAGGAGGTGATCAGCGCGAGGCTTTCGGGCGTGGTCAGCAGGATATGCGGCGGGTCCGCGCGTTGGCGTTTCTTCTGGGAGGCCGAGGTGTCGCCGGTGCGATCCTCGATCCGGATGTTAAGACCCATCTCGTCTACCGGCGTGCGCAAGTTGCGTTTGATGTCGGCGGCCAGCGCCTTGAGCGGCGAGATATAGAGCGTGTGCAGCCCGTCGTGGTCGGTCTCGGCAAGGTCTATCAAGGAGGGCAGAAAGCCCGACAGCGTCTTGCCGCCGCCTGTCGGCGCGATCAGCAAGAGGGCAGGGGCCTCGGCGCGGTCCAGCATGGCCTGCTGGTGGGGATGGATGGACCAGCCTTTGGAGGCGAACCAGGTTTCAAAGCGGTGGGGTAGCTGCATGCGCAACAGATAGACCGGCGCGCGCCGTTTTCTTACCAAGAAAACGGACCGGAATCTTACAAAGTTTCCGCCCCCCTTACTTCACGATGTGCTCGTCCTTGACGAACATGTTCGCCCAGGCGCGGTCGATCAGGTCGGGGGTCATCTGGTAGGGAATGCCTTCGAAATCGCAGATCGCGCGCATCTGGTCGATCAGGAAGCCGGGCTGGTAGTTGGCATAGACATTGTCGATTTCCGGATATCTTACCTTGAGCAGATGCACCAAGGCCGCC
>JBCBCP010000038.1:0-29312 GCA_038530575.1 Pseudomonadota bacterium | reverse complement strand
GGGCAACACGGATCTTTCTGCGGGATCAAGAACCAGGGCTTTCGCGCCTCCATGCATGTCCCGCTCATCGTGCGTTACCCCGCGCGGTTCAAGCCGCAACGAACCGAAGCAATGATCGACGTGGGCGTGGACATGATGGCGACCCTGTTTGATTTGGTGGGTATCGACATGCCCGAGGGCCGCGACAGTCAGAGCTATTTGCCGGTTCTGGACGGCACCGCGTCCGAACATCGCGACCGTCTTTGGTATCAGGTTTTCCGCCAGACCGGGGGCAACCCAATCGAGTTCACGCCCTATGCGGAGCGAGGTATCCGGTCCAAGGACTGGCTATATGTCCGGCGCTCGGATCACCGGGCGTATCTTTATAATCAGCGCACTGACCCGGATGAGCAAACCAACCTTGTGGATGATCCTGCCTATGGCGCGATGATGGATCAGTTTGACGCTGACCTTGCCGCGCATATGGCTGCAACGGGCGATGATTGGGACATGGCCGCCAATTTCCCGCCCCCCGATTGGGTGACCCATGCAGAGGCCAAAGAACATCTTGAAACCGTCCTTCTTCCCAATGCGATCCATGTGACCTGATGCTGCTTTCCGATCTCAAGACTGTCGATCCGGCGCCCTTTGACGAGATCAGCTTTGATCTGGCGACGCGCCGCAAAGATGTGATCATCATGAGCGCTGATCTAAGCAAATACTGCCAGGTGGTCCGCGTCAAAAACGAGTTGCCAGAGCAGCACCTTGATGTCGGGATGGCCGAGCAGAACCTGCTCTCGGTCGCGGCAGGTGTGGCCAAGGGCGGCTATATCCCCATTGCGACCTGCTTTGCCTGCTACATCACGCGGCGCGCCTATGATCAGATGATGATCTGCATGGGTACCGGCAGCGGCCCCGGCACCAACCAGGAAACCGGACCGACCAACATCGCCATCGGCTTCACCCCTGGCATCGCGAACCCCGCGCGCATCCACCACCAGGCAGCCGAAGACCTTGGCATGGTGCGCGCAATTCCGAATGCCACAGTGATTGATCCGATGGACCCAACCGATTTCCGCGCGGCGGTGAACGCGGCTGTGGACCTGCCGGGCCTGACCTATATTCGCGGCCATCGCGGGGACACGCCGCGGCTGTTGGACCCTGAGAAATTCACCTTTGAACTGGGCAAGACCTACCGGTTGAAAGAGGGCCGGGGCATCGGGATCATTGCCACGGGTCACGCGACAGGCTGGGCGCTCGAGGCCTCGGCGCTGCTGGACGCGCAAGGGGTGGACCACTCCGTGTTGCACGTGCCCACTCTCAAACCTGTGCGCGAGGCTGAGATCGCGGATTTCGCCTTTGCCCATGATCAGATCGTGACAATTGAGAACCACCAGGTGGTCACGGGCCTGGGCTCGCTGGTGGCCGAAATCGTTTCGGACATTGGCGGCGGGCCGCGCATCACGCGGATGGGCCTTCCCAACACCTGGGCGCCGGGGGGCACGATGGGATATATCCGCAAGACGCTCGGTCTGGACGCGACAACGCTGGCCCGGCGGATCGCGCAGGTGACGACATGAGGCGCAATCAATCCGTTTTGGACCTCGAGATTATCGCTGCCAGGATCCGCGCCCATGTTCTTGAGATTTGCCGCCAGCGTGGCGGCTATGCGGCGCAAGGCGTTGCGCTCGCGGATATCGCAGCGGCCTTGTATTTCGACGAGTTGCGCCCTGATGAAAGTGGCTGGTTCCGCGACCGGTTTGTGCTGTCCAACGGCCATGACGCGATCATGACCTACGGCGCGCTGGCCGAGACGGGCCACTACACCATGGACGATCTGCGCAAGATCAACGCTGATGGAAGCTGGGTCGATCAAAGCCCGATCGAAGGGCAGCTTGGATTTGAAATGACCGCAGGATCGCTGGGTCAAGGGCCCAGCCAATCGGCGGGCCTGGCTTGGGCGCTGCGCCAGCAGGGTTCCGACGCGCGGGTCTATTGCCTGTTTTCCGATGGCGAGCTGCAAGAGGGCAATGTCTGGGAAGGCGCGATGTTTGCGGCGCATCAGAAGCTCGATAACCTCTGCTACATCATCGACAACAACGACATGCAGGCGTCGGGCCATGCCGCGGACGTGATGGGTGTTGAGCCTGTGCCGGAGAAGTTTGAAGCTTTCGGTTTCAAGGCGCGCCGGATCAGCGGCACGGATATGAGCGAGCTGCTGGACACCTTTGCCGAGGCACGTGCCACCAAAGACAAACCTTATGTGATGATCTGCGACACCCGGCTTTGGGACGGGATTGCGTGCCTGCAAAAGGCTCTGCCGATGGCGCATTACACCGCCAAGGGCGCTGTGAATTGGGACGCAGGTGTAGCGGAGATTACGGCAACTCTTGCCGCTTTGGAGGCACGCAAAGATGCATGATTTTAGCCTTGACGGAAAAGTCGCGGTTGTGACCGGCGCGGGGCGCGGGATTGGCCGGTCCATCGCGCTGGCTTTCGCACGGGCAGGCGCTGACCTTGCCATCTGCGCGCGCCGCTCGGCAGAGATCGACGCCACACGCGCCGAGATCGAAGCGCTGGGTCGCAGCTGTTTTGCGCAAGCGGCCGATCTGGGCGACGCGGCTGCAACCGCCACCTTTTGCGACGGCATCATCGCCCGGTTCGGCGGCTTGGACATTCTCGTGAACAACGCAGGCGCCTACCTCGAACGCGGCGCATTTGCCGACAGCGATCCGGAGCTATGGTGGAAGACAATGGAGATAAACGTTCGGGGTCCATACCTGATGGCCCGCCATCTTGTGCATGCAATGCGCGATGGCGGTAAAATCGTTAATCTGACCTCGGGCAAAGGGTATTCCGCGGGCGCTAACAGCAGCGCCTATCACGTCTCCAAAGCTGCGCTGAACATGATGACCGACGGCCTCGCCACCGAGCTTTGGAGTCGCGGCATCGACGTAAACAGTCTTGTGCCTGGCCCAACGGCTACGGCAACCTTTGACAATGCAGCCCCAGGGGCGGAGCGGAGCCCGGAAGACATCCTGTCGGGCGGAGCAGGCGCGCTTCCCAAGGGTCTGCCAGCGTGGGAACGAATAAAACACCCGGACGAGGTCGCAACCTTGGCGCTGCAGCTGGTCAGCTATCCAACAGGCGGTCCGACTGGCCAGATTTTTTCGCTGGCCAGACGCCCAATGCGCTAGACCATCGGGCGCGAAGGGATACTCGGTATGCTGTGACCCTCCGAAAATTCTGAAGACACAACAAACCACATGAAATTGTTCTAGAAATTTAGTGTGCTTTAGCGGCTTTCACATCTGTTCTTGGGCACAGCCACAACTCACCGCTCTTCATTTTTGATCACAACATACCTGCAATCATTGGTTTGTGCGGCGAGTCCTCGGGGCCCTCAAGGCCCGCTTTTTTGTCTGACGTCTCGCCATTGTGTATGGCAGCGAATGACGGCCCCCCGCTCATAGCGACCGGATGGTGCGCGATCCGGTTGTTGCGCCGGGGCTGACCATCTCATGTATGATTTGTACAATGAATTTCTCGGAACCCAGCGATGTACTTGATTGCCTATCTGGCGATGCGATCTGTTCGTCGGCGTAGCATTTCAGGCATTGCCCAAGGCGCTCACTTTGTAACCAATTCGCGCAATCGCTTCAGAACCCATGTGTGGATTGAGTTCTTGCGATCCCGGGCATGCCTGACCACGTGCAGATCAAAATTGCCAACTTCAATTGGAAGTGGCCGATGCGCAAAATCAAAATGATGGACATATCGCTCTGCAGCTCGGCTCGGCAAGGTGACGAGGAGGTCTGATGCAGCCACGATGGCAAGAGCGGCAACGAGTGATGGCACAGCAGCGACGACGTTCCGTTGAAGCCGATAACGGCGCAAGGCGTGGTCGGTAATGGTTGGTTTAGAGCCGTAGGGTGAGATCAGGACATGTCCGGCATTTGCATAATCTGACGCAGTGATCTCGGCCCTCAGCAACGGATGCCCTGTCCGCGCTGCAACCACGTAGTGTTCGGTGAACAATCGCTCTGCGATGAAATCTGTCGAGGTTTTCGGCGGGAAATCGAAGTAGCCGACGGCCATATCAATCTGCCCGGACTTTAACGCGTCCAATCCTTCGTGGTTCGCGAGGGGATAGGCGTGAATGTTGGTTTTTGACCCTCCACTGCGCAGCGTGATGATCAGGTCGGCAATGATCGTCGAAACCTCAAAGTCAAACGCCCCGATCTTTAGCTCGGCGACAGTTTCGGAAGGATCAAACGTCGTGCGATCGGTGATCGTGTCAGACATCAGGTCAAGGATGCGCTGCACGTTGGGCTCTAGTTCGCGGGCGCGGGCGGTCGGCTCAAGCCCGTGCGCGCGCCTGAGGAAAAGTGGATCGTCATAAAGCGCTCGCAGCCGTTTCAGAGCGTGACTGACGGCGGGCTGCGTCAGGCCCATGTCTCGGGCGACAGCGGTGGCCTGACCATGCCGCATGATCCCAAGAAAAACCATCAACAGTGTGGCGTCCAAGTGCCTGAGTTCAGTTTTACTAATATCAGTCATAGAACGAATGCATTATCCTGAATTTTGGATCAGGCATAGGCTTTTGCCAATGAGGCGGGGCAAACATCCGCTCATGTCAAAGGCCTTCGATGACGCGAGGCCGACCGGGGTGCAGACTTGCAAGCTGCACCCCGGCGTCACAACGTGGGAGAATTGCATGTTTATGAAACGTATTGGGCTGGCAGGCACAGCTGCCTTGTTGATGGGGACGGCGGCCTGGGCTGACTGTGGTCCATCTGGCGAATCTGTCCGGATTCTTGGCTCTGACTTCCCGGCAATCCAGGCCGTCTCCGGTACGGCAGAGGCGAATTGCGCGGGCAGCGCGGGCGACTTTACGGTGACCCTGCGTGACAACACGCGGGACATCATGAACCAAGCGCTGACGCCGACCCCGGCGGAATACACCAGCGTGATCGTGGCAAACTCGACGCTCACACAGTTGATGAACGACGATCTGGTCCGCCCGTTGAATGATCTGGTCGAAAAATACGGCAAACACATCAGCCCAAGCCAGCTGATCACCATTGACGGCAACATCATGGCCGTGGCGTTCATGGCGAACTCGCAGCACCTCTTCGCCCGCACCGACATCCTTCAACAAGCTGGCGTGGACAGTGTTCCGACGTCCGTCGAAGAAATGGTCGCTGCCGCAAAGGCAATCCGCGAAGCGGGCATCATGGAGCATCCGATCGTGATGAACATGAAGGTCGGCTGGAATGTGGGCGAGGTATTCAACCTATTCTACTTCGCCCACGGCGGGGAGCTGTTCAAACCCGGCTCCGCTGAGCCAAACGTGAACAACGAAGCCGGCGTTGCCGCGCTGAACTCGATCAAGGCGCTCTTGGAATACACCAACCCGGATCACCTCCTGCAGGCCTCCAACGAGACCCAAGGCATTTGGGAGGCCGGAGAGGCGGCGCTGGGCATCATGTGGGGCTCGCGCGGCGGTGCGGTCCTCGATGGTGAAGGCTCGACCGAAGTTGTGACATCCAACACCGTTCTGGCGGCTGCACCAACTGCGGGGGGCGGTTCGATCCCGGCGGCAACGCTGTGGTGGGATGGCATCACGATTGCCAAGAACATCTCCGACGCCGAAGCAGAAGCGACCTTTGCTGCGCTGGCGGGTGCTCTGACATCTGAAATGGTTGCTGCCCATAACGATGACGCCATCTGGTTGATCGACGGCTTCAAGCCGGGCCCAGCAGCGGCCGGCGTCGCGGCCACAGCGGCAGGCGGTGCCAAGCCTTACCCGATGATCCCCTACGTCAACCTGATGCACAACGCATTGGGCGCTGAACTGGTGGACTTCTACAAAGGCACCGAAACAGCGGAAGAAGCCCTCGCGGATGTCGAGGCGGCCTACATGACTGCGGCAAAAGAAGCGGGCTTCCTGCAATAAATCAGCTGCGGGCGGGGCCTCGGCTCCGCCCGTTCGCGTCTTTCTGATACGCTGTTTGGGGACGGCGATGAAACACCGCACATTTTTCTGGTTTATCCTGCCGACCATGGCCGCGATGGTTTTGTTCATCGCGCTGCCTATCGTATCTGTCTTTATCCAGTCGCTTTTCGTACAGCACGAACAGGTTCTGGTCGTTTCCCAAAGCTGCGGCCCGTTTGGCTGCAACGAAACAACCTCGGTGGACGCAGCGGCGACTCAGGCACTGCGCGAAGCGCAGCCATTGGGCAAGTTCAACGGTCTGGGGACCTATACCAACCGTGCGCATCTGGCTTTTGCAGAGGTTGGTGAGGCGTGGCGGGAACGCACATCGCTGAACGACTTTGTCGGCGAATTGATGGATCTTCCCTTCTACAAGGCGCTGATCTTTACCCTGACCTATACGTTTGTCGTCACGCCGCTTGTGCTTGTTCTGGGATTTGCCGTCGCCGTGGGCGTGAACCGATTGCCTACGGCCATCAAAGGCGTGTCGATCTTTATTTCGCTACTTCCCTTCCTGGTGACGCCGCTGGTTGGCTCACTGATCCTGTTCTGGATGGTCGACTCGGACGGTATCTTGGGGGCTGCGATCCAAAACCTCGTGGGCGATCCGACGCTCAGCATCAAAGCCTCAACCCCGCTGATGTGGATCATGCTGATGGTCTATGGGGTGTGGCACACCCTGCCGTTTGCCTTCATCACCTTCTACGCTGGACTGCAAACAGTGCCGCAGGACACGGTTGAGGCTGCGGTTATTGATGGGGCGTCCAAGTGGCAGACGACGATGTACGTGATTGTCCCTCATCTCATGCCGCTGGTGTCCTTCGTGACGCTGATGCTGCTGATGGACAACTTCCGCGTTTTCGAACCCATCGTCAGCTTCAACGCCCAGGCCCACGCTACCTCCCTGTCGTGGTATATCTTCAACGACCTACGCGAGAGCGGAAACCCGCTTTATTCCTCGGCCGGTGCGACATCGATGATGACAATTATCGGGGTCGTGATCCTGCTGACGCCGGTGCTCATTCGCACATGGCGCGATTTCAACCGCAAAGCACATTGAGGCCCGCGCGATGAACACAGCCTCCAGCAGACGTCTCACACCCGGGACGATCATTGCCTTTGCTCTGGTTGGGCTTTGGCTCTTTATCGCGGCATTTCCGTTTCTTTGGACGATTTGGGGCAGCTTCAAGGTCGAGGGGGACTTCTTCTCCAAGGCCGATTGGCGCAATGCACTTTACGGCGTGTTCACCACGCGCGAGACGGGCGGGCCGTTCACGGGCCAAGGCTATTTCGGCGCATGGGTGCAGGAAGAATTCTGGCGCAACTTCTGGAACACGTCGATCATCGTGTTCTGCACGGTCGTGATCTCGCTCACCTTTGGAACACTGGGTGGCTATGCGCTCGCACGGTCGGGGTTCCGGTATGCATTCTGGCTGCTCATGGCGGCGCTGGTGTTCCGCGCAATGCCGCACATCACGCTGGTCTCGGGCTATCTTCTGCCCTTCTTTGAATGGAACATCTGGGGCATGCGCGGCACCACGATCATCGTTCTGGTCGCGATCAACCAACCCTTCACCTTGTGGATGCTGCACTCCTTTTTCCTCAACATTCCCAAGGACCTTGACGAAAGCGCGATGGTCGACGGGTGCAACCGCTTTCAGGCCTTCCGGCTGGTTATCGTGCCCGTGATGTGGCCCGGCGTGATTACTACGGGGCTGTTCTCTTTCTTGCTGGCCTATAATGACTTTGCCGTTGGTTCGATCCTTCTATCGGGCAAGAATGAGACCATCATCCCGGCGATCAACAGCTTCCTTGGCAGCACGCAAATTCAGGGTAACGTGATGTTCGCCGTGGCGGCTGTTGTGTCGACAACCGTGCCGCTGTTCTTCCTGATCCTGTTCTTCCAGCGCCAGATCGTATCTGGCCTCACAGCAGGCGCCGTCAAAGGGTGAGCGACGTCCACGCGCGGAACAAAGGCCGCGTGGCGGATTTCACCGCTGCGCTGCGCACCTGTGACCCCGCCAGCGCCCGCAAGGCTGTGTTCGATCTGTTTGCACCAGACGCCCAAATCCAGTTGGGTCGCCCTTTCGGCCGCCTGACTGGCGCCCAAGAGCTTTGGGAGCGGGTCTATGCCCCCCTGTACGGCGCAATGCCGGACATGGAGCGGCGCGATTTCATTCGCATATCCGGCCCGCGTTGGAACACCGACACACCGAGCGATTGGGTCGGCGTCGGTGGCAATCTCATCGGCAAACTAAGCCGGCCCTGGCTCGGCATCCCCGCCACGGACCAGCCGGTTTTCATGCGCTATCACGAGTACTTTCGCATGGAAGATGGGCGCGTTGTCGAAATGCAAGGGCTGTGGGACATCCCGCAGGTCATGCTGCAAGCAGGGGTCTGGACACTGCCAGCCCAGCAGGGTGTGGAATGGATGTGCCCCGGTCCCGGCACGGGTGAGGGGGCGTCCTGCCGCATGCGCGATCCTGACCTGTCGGCACGGTCCGTTCAGCAGGTCTGGGATATGCTGCAGGACGTTAAGAAAGGCACGCGCGAGACGCCGGAAAGCGGCCTCGGCGGTCATTGGCATGACAGGGCCATGTGGTACGGCCCGACCGGCCTGGGCACCGCGCGCGGCCATTCAGAGATCGCAGGCAAGATCTTCCATCAATTCCGAAGCGGTCTCAGCAACAATGCCCGCCACCTCGAAGAAGGTGTGTTCTTTGGCGACGGCCCGCTTGTCGCCTTTACGGGCTGGCCTTCGGGTACGGCAATTCATTCCGGCGACGGTTTTCTCGGCATGCCAGCCTCAGGGGCAACCCTGCAGCGGTGTAGCCTTGATTTCTGGACCATTGAAAACGGTCTGATCCGTGAATGCTGGGTACTTGTGGATGTTATCGACCTTTATCACCAGATGGGCGCAGAAACGGGATTGGCTGCATTCGAGTCAGCCATATGAGCACACCATCCGACACGTAAAAGCTGCAAGGGAACAACCGTTCGGTTCGCGTCGGGTAGTCTCATGATGATACGGAAGCGGATATATGTTGCGAAGAACAGTTCGCAGACCTCGCTGCCACAACACCGCCCTTTGATCTGGCCTCAGCGCAAATCTGGCGGCTTGAGTATGCGTCAATTGCGGACATTCGGTGGGATGCGTCACATCTTCTTCCTCGCGCAACCTATACTTCGGGCGGAAAAGACAATACGGCGGTGGTCTTTCTCAGCACCTGGTGACCAATGCAAGACTTCTCCGAACTCCCGCCGACCGTGTCGGCGGCCTTGTCCGAACGCGGCTACACAGAGCTGACGGCGGTACAAGTCGCGGTAACGGATGCGGCGCTGGCGGGCCGGGACATGCTGGTCTCAGCGCAAACGGGGTCTGGGAAAACCGTAGGGTTTGGCTTGGCTATGGCGCCGGGCATCTTGGACGCAGACGGCCGCTTTGGCCCGCCAGCGACGCCGCTTGCGCTCGTAATCGCACCGACCCGAGAGCTCGCTTTGCAGGTTCGGCGCGAGTTCGAATGGCTTTTTGGCAAATCAGGCATTGTGACGGCGTCGGCGGTTGGTGGCCTCGATCAGCGCACGGAGCGGCGCGCGCTCGAACGGGGCGCCCACGTGGTCGTTGCCACGCCGGGGCGACTGCGCGATCACATCGACCGCGGCGCGATCGACCTTCACGCACTGCGGGTCGTCGTCCTCGACGAGGCGGACGAGATGCTCGACATGGGGTTTTCCGAAGACCTCGAGCACATCCTCGAACACACGCCGCAGACCCGCCGAACGCTCATGTTTTCCGCCACGGTCCCCAAGGGCATCGAAAGACTTGCTCAAAGCTACCAGAAGGCAGATGCGGAACGGCTTAAAGTCGGTGGTGGCGCGGCGCAGCATTCAGATATCGCTTACATGGCGTTGAACGTCGTGCCGTCCGATATCGAAAAGGCGATTGTCAATCTTCTGCGCTATCATGATGCTCCAACAGCCATCGTGTTCGCCAACACCCGCACGATGGTCGCCCGCTTGACGGCAAAGTTCTCGAACCGTGGATTCTCGGTGGTGTCCCTGTCAGGTGAGCTGAGCCAGGCCGAGCGGAACAATGCCATGCAGGCGCTGCGCGATAATCGTGCGCAGGTTTGTATCGCGACGGATGTGGCGGCGCGCGGCATTGATTTGCCGGGGCTGGATCTGGTCATCCATGCGGACTTGCCGCAAAACGCAGAGGCTTTGTTGCATCGGTCGGGGCGCACGGGGCGTGCCGGGCGGAAAGGAATTTCGGTTTTGATCGTGCCGGATCGGCACAGGCCCAAGGCGCAACGGCTGCTTGGCAGCGCAAAGCTCAAGGCTGAATGGGGCCTGCCACCCTCTGCCGACGATGTTCTTGCCAAAGACAAGGCACGTATTGTCGAGCGGTTGGCGCTAGATGCGCCACCTGATGAAAACGAGTTGGCATTCGCAACGCAACTTTTAGAAGGCAGGACGCCCCAAGAAATCGCCACTGCCTACCTGCGGCTTTATAATGAGCGCCATACCGCGCCAGAGCTTTTGTCCGCCCCGCACGAGCGCGGCGCGCGCAAACCAAAGGAGCGTGCCGATTTCGGGCCGAGCACATGGTTTTCATTGTCCCTAGGGCGCAAGGACCGTGCCGAGCCGCGGTGGCTTTTGCCGATGCTGTGCCGCAACGCCGGACTGGCAAAGGATGATATCGGCGCAATTCGTGTGCAATACCAAGAGACCTTTGTCGAAATCGCAAATTCCGCGGTCTCTGCACTCAAGCGAGAGTTAGGCGCCGAGATGATGCTCGAGCAAGGGGCACGACTGAGCGAGTTGCCGGGCGTGCCTGATTTCGATGCCTCGCCCAAGGGGCCGCCCCCTTCCCGCAGCAGCACCGCCGATGAACGTAAGGCGGATGCCGCGCCGAGCCGACCGCGCGCATTCAAGACGGGCGGCAAAGCCCCACCCGCGCGGGCCTCCAAACCGAAAGACAAAGCCTCACCCAATTCAGGTGGCAAAAACGCGGCGGAGCGAGCACGGCAAAAAAGCCCTGCATCAAAAAACAAAGGGCGTCCGCCGCGTCAGACTTCAAAAGGGGATGATGCGAGACACTCGTCCAAACCCAAGGGTGCAAAATCAGCCACCGTTTCCAAGGCTGCCCCAGATCGTGGGGCAGGCGGGAAGCCGTCAAAGCCGCCCAAGCGAAAGACGCGTCCGAACACTGGCGGTAACGCCCGACCGTTTCGCAAACCCGGCAAGGGCAAGTGACACGCGGCGCAGCCCCCGTGTTCGCTTGGCCAATTAAAGCCTAGTCTGCTGACGGCCGAACGTTCGCGAAATTCAATCTGCGGTGGCTCGACGGACGAGCCCAGAAAAAGTCTCTTCGCATGCAGAGGTCGGACGCGGCTGCGCAGTTGCGAAACAGAGCTCTCGAGGTGGGACCGCGGCGCCGTAAACGCACGCCATAGGACGCTGGCGCCCGCACCCGGTGGCATCGAAAGCGCCGCCGTTCCTGCAAACAATTCAGGTTTTACAGGAATTTGGCCTGACTTCCTAACGCGTCCTTGATGTTTCTTTTCTAGGCAGGGGAACGGATCGCCTTGGGCGACCTCCGAACTGGCGTGCACGGCGTCAGTGCGGTCATCAACTCTTGTGACGAGTACAAAATGTCAGTCTTGGAAAGCGGATTGGGCGGCAACGCCGGCTTTGGTGAAAACAGCTTCAAGACCACGGGGGTGGATGAACCTTCGGCGTACGGCACCTATGATGACTGCGCCGTGCGCATCGACCTGACATCGGTGTTCGGCGAAAACGGCATCGAATTTTTCGGCGAAAATTATACTGAAGTTTGGGTAAACTCGAACGGTTTGCTCACGTTTGAAGGCCCAAACACGTCTTACCAGCCAGAGGGCCTGAGTGGGCTTGATCAGCCCGCCATCGCCCCGTTCTGGTCGGATGTGGACATCGACAAGGGCGGCGACATCTATTGGGATGTCGACCCTGACAGCGGCAAGATCGTCATCACATGGCACGACGTCGCCGGTTATAACGCCGGCGCAGCCACCAATACATTTCAGGTCGTCCTGTCGAACGAGGGCGATGACAAGTTCAACGTTGAATTCAACTACGAAGACATTGGCTGGGCAGATGGCGGTTTCGGCGCGGCGACCGCGGGTCTCACCGATGGCGGAATCGAAGACCTCGACGTGCCCGGTTCTGGCGATCCGGATGCCATCCTGTCCTGGGACGGGGACGGGTCAGATGATGACGAAGATGCAACCATTCTGATCGAGATTTCGGGCGGGCGGCCCAAGCTTGAAGTCCTTGGAAGTGACAGCGACGATACGCTTGTTGAAGGGGTCGGCGGCGTTGCAGGCGGCGTAATCACCAAGGCCGGTGACCTCATCGATGCAGGAGACGGCAACGACACCGTCGATGGCGGCGCAGGCTCTGATACGATTGATGGAGGAGACGGCGACGATGTAATTTCCGGCGGCTCTGCCGAGGCAATCGAATGGACGGCCGTTGGCAACAACGGGGATGTCACCGGCGACGGGTTGTCCAATTATTTCAGCTTTTCGGCAGGCGCGGGTGACAGTGCGACCATCCGGCTCAACGATTCTGCTTTCCGTGTTAGCGGGGACAACGAGGCTGATTTCGTCCGGATCGAGACTACGAATGAAACCGGCCGTCTGACTCTGTCCGACTTTGACCCCGGGACAGATAAAATCGTCCTGCAAGAGGACTTTACCGAAATCTCGCATTCGCCGTCCTTACTGTGGGACGATGTCACGATCACCTATGCGAACGGGAACACGCAAAGCTTTCGCATCTATGCCGATGACGACATCGGTGACGCCGCCGATCTTTTCACGACCGAAGAACCTATAAACCTTGAGGATGACGACCTTCTGGACGGGGGCGAGGGCGCCGACACGTTCCTTGTCGGCTTTGGTTTTGGCGCTGATACGATCATCGGCGGCGGCGATGGATCTGGTGCGGATCAGGACGTTGACCGGATCGATATCTCGGTGGGTACCGTTGGGGTCAGCGTTGCGTACGAAACCTCAGGTGCGGGTAAGCTGACCGACGGGTTCGACACCCTCACCTTTGAGCAGATCGAAGCCCTGAACCTCACTAATCTCGACGACATCGTCGATGCCACTGCCGATTCCGTGGGTGTCGAGGTCACGGCGGGTGATGGTGACGATACGGTCCTCGGCGGTGCAGGCGATGACGTGTTCGAAGGCGGCGAGGGTGCCGACAGGCTGATCGGCGGTGAAGGCAATGACCTGATCTCGGGCGGTGCAGGCGACGATTTTCTGAAAACCGGACTTGGCCAGGATACGCTCGAAGGGGGTGAAGGCGCGGACACGCTGATGAACGCGGCCGGCGATGACAGCCTCGTCGGGGGGGCTGGTGACGACCTGATCGTTGCAACGCAAGGCGTCGACACGCTGGAAGGCGGCGACGGGAACGATACGCTGATGGGCGGCACAGATGGTGACAGCGTTGACGGCGGAGCAGATAACGACCTGATCCTCGGTGATCTGGCCGGTGTGGACTTCAATACCACCGGAACTGATGGTGTCGGCGTGGCGTCCGGCATTACCGATTTCCCGTCGACCGAGCTCAGCTTTGAAATCACGTTTGCAAGCGACGATACGTCGGGCTTTCCCACGTTGGTCTCCTACGCAACCGCGGATAGTGCTGACGCATTCCAGGTGAATGCCGTATCCGGCACCATCCGCGTCACCATCGACGATGTCACAATCGACACCGGCGTGTCCGAGGCCAGCGTGTTTGATGGCAATCTACACAGCCTTGGCGTGACGTGGGACAGCTCCAGCGGCGCGCTTGAAGTCTATGTCGACGGAACCAGTCAGTTTTCCGGCACGTTCCAGACCGGCGCCTCGATCGGCGGACCAGGTACATTGGTTCTGGGGCAGGATGCCGACACGCCCGATGGGGGCTTCGATGGTGGCCAGGTGTTTACCGGCACCGTCTACGGCGTGCGCATCTACGACGACATTCGCACGTCCGAGGAAATGGTGGACAGTACCCACGGTGTAGTCTCCGACACGTCTGATCCAAACCTTGTCGGCAACTGGGTTGCCGATCCTGACGGACCCGGGTTCACCGATCAGTCCGCAAATGCCTATGACATGCAGATGTCCGGCGATGTCACGCAGTCCTGGAGCGCTGGTAACGACACATTGCTGGGCGGTGATGGGGCCGACACGATTTACGGCGGTGGCGGTGACGACCTGATCGAAGGCGGCGACGGCGACGATGTTCTGCGAACGGGCCTTGGCGACGACACGGTCTATGGCGGCGCTGGCCACGATACCATCACCAACTCTGATGGCGATGACAGCCTCGATGGTGGGTCCGGCGATGACAGCATCGTGGCCACGGGCGGCGAAGATACGCTGCGCGGCGGCACAGGCGACGACACGATGAAAGGTGGCGAGGATGCCGACACTTTCATCATCGAAGACGATTTCGGCAATGACGTCATCACCGGCGGCGAGGGCACGACTGACAGCACCGACGTCGACTACGACACAATCGACCTCAGCGCCTTGTCGGGCGCCGTCACCCTGACGTGGACGGGCGACGAAGCCGGCACAATCACCGATGGCGTTCACACCATCACGTTCTCCGAGATTGAGGCCGTCATTGCGACCGAACAGGACGACCTGATTGATGCCTCCGATGATACGGCGGGCGTTGATATCGATGCGGGCGGCGGCAATGACAAGATCGTCGGGGGCGGTGGGGACGACACCATCGACGGCGGGGCTGGCAACGACGCGATACTTGGTGGCGGGGGGGACGATACCTTTGTTTTCGAGGCTGGTGACGGATCGGACACGATCTTGGACTTCAACTTCGGCAACACCGGCGCGCTGGGCGACGGCGATACCACCAACAACGACTTTGTCGATCTGTCGGGTTATTACGACAACCTGACAGAACTGCGCGCGGATTTCGATGATGACGGTGTTCTGAACCAGTCCGCTGGAGGCAACTATGCCGACAACACCCAGATGCAGTCGGGCGATGGCCTGACCTTTCAGGGCGCTGAGCGCAGCAGCTTCACGTCCGACAACACCGGCGTCGTCTGCTTCACCGCGGGCACGCGGATCGCCGTGCCTTCGGGCGAGGTTCCAGTCGAAGCGCTGCGCGTCGGTGATCTGGTGGTTACGCGCGATAACGGGCCCAAACCCATTCTGTGGATCGGCATGCGGCACCTGACGCTTGACGAATTGACCGCTGCACCGGAGCTGCTGCCGGTGCATATCGAACCGACGCTGCTTGGAACGGACAGGCCGCTGATCGTCTCGCCCCAGCATGCCATACTTCTGCGCGACGGCCCAGAAGAGCGTCTGGTGCGCGCCAAGCACCTTGCGGAGACACCGGGCCGCGGCGCGCGCATCGCCTGGGGCAAGCGGCGCGTCACGTATTGCCACATCATGCTGGACGGGCACGAGATCATCTTTGCCAATGACGCGCCCGCCGAAAGCTTTTTCCCCGGCCCGCAGGCCCTTGATATGCTCCCGCGCGCCGACCTGCGCGAGGTGTTCGCGCTCTTTCCCGAATTGTCTGGCGCTGCGTGCGACTGGGCGACCGCCCGCGCGGTGTCACGGCGGCACCAGTTGGCCCCATCTCTGCACGCCTTTGCGCCCGCGCTTTAGCGCCCGGACTACTGCCAGCTGAACCGCCGGGTAAATGTTGTCTTGGCCCCTGCAGGCGGCTTGGGAAAGCGCGCGCGTTGCACAATGCGCAGGGCCGCTCGGTCGAGGAGCGCATTGCCAGAACTGCGTACGACCTGCGCACCCGCCAGCCTACCATTGCGGCCGATGGAAAAGCGCACGCTTACCGTGCCCTTTGCGTTAAAGGACGGTTTGCGCAACCGGCTGATCGCGCGGGCCACTTGCCCGTTGTAATTGGTAATTGCGGCCGCAGCCTGCGCCGTGCCTGAGCCGGCGCGCGTGGACGAGGCCGCGGCCGTGGCCTGCCTTTGGCCGTTGCTCGCCCCGCGGGTCTTTGCCTGCGCCTGTCCCTGAGGCGCCGCGGCCTTCGGGCGCCGCGCCGCCTCTGCTGCACGTTCAGCGGCCTGCCGGGCCGCGCCGGCCTCTTCGATGGCCTGCGGACGCAGGGACGGGCGGGCGGACAGGCGCGGCGCAGGCGTGTCTTCGGCTTGCGGCAAAGCGGCGAGCGCCTCTGGCACCGGTGCACGGGCGGCGCTGCGCGGCGCAGCAGGCGCGAGACGAACCGCCGCGCCGGGCGCCAGGGCGGCAACAGCCGGCGCAAGCGGTGTGGCTTTGATCGGCGCCATGGGCGTTTGAGCGGCTGCAGCCGCCGGCGCAACCGGGGCCGCGGCGGCTGGCGTCTCCGCAGAGGCGGGCGGCACCGTGGAGCTGGTCCGCGCTGGCTGCGGCGCGGCGGTTTGCGCTGTTGGTGTTGTGGGCGCAATCATCGGCGGTTCGGTTGCGGTGGGCATTTGGGTCGCGGGCGTAGGCCGCACAGGGTCAACGGGCGGTACGGGGGTCTGCACGCCTTGCGCTACGTCCTCAAACGCATTGCCCAGCCGCGCAACAGCCCCCGGCGCGCTGCCCTGCAACGACACATCGGTGTCAGGTGGCGCGAAACCCGCGCCAAGCCCTACATGCAAGGCGAGCGACAGCGCCAGCGCACCGCATGCCATCGGGGCAGACGCGCGGATCATTGGTGCACCTGCTCCGTCACTATCACCACCTTTTTCGCCCCGGCCCCGCGCAAATCGCGCCCTAGCTGCACAAGCGCAAGGGCTGGTGCGTTCCGGTCGGGCATGACCCGCACAATCTCAGCGCCATGTTCGGCAATATAGCCTTCTGGCCCCGGCACCTCAGCGCCGCGATAACGCAGGGTTCCGTCCGGCATCAGAACCAGCGCAGCAGCGGGCTCGCGCCCCTCCAGCGCCGATGTGTCGACAAGTTCCAGATCGCCATCAACAGGCGGTGCCAGCGTGCCTGCGACCATGAAAAAGATGAGCATCAGGAACACGATATTGATCAGCGCAATCGTCGGTTCGGCCTTGCGGCGAAGGGTGCGGCGGCCTGTCATGCGCCCTCCAGCACGGTAAAGCGCAACCCCTCGATGCGCGACACGGCAACGAGCACATCCGTCAGCGCTTGGGCGGTGACCCCCTCTGTCACGCTGATCAGCAAGGTTGCCTCTGCAGGGTCCTGCACGCGCAAGGCAATCTCGTCCGGGCGCGCCGCTTGACCGTTTAACGTCGCGCCGCCCGGTGTCAGGCGCAAAAACAGCAATGTCTCCGGTGCGGGTGCCGCCGCGGGACCGGTGCCCGCGCTGTGCAATTCGACCTCCGCAAAGCGGGAAAAGGTCGAGGACAACATGAAAAACAGCAAAAGAAGAAAGATGACGTCTATCAGCGACGTCATCGACAGACGTCTGGCGCGGCGGCGCGCCCTAAGCATCAGCGTGGCGCGGTGACAAAATCGTGGTCAACGCCTTGGCTGCAAAAACCCGTTCGCCTTCCATCCGCGTCTCAAGCCACGCCAGAACCGCCGAGGTGGGCATCGCGACAGCCAGCCCCACGGCAGTGGTCAGCAGCGCCACCCAGATGCCGCCAGCGAGCAGTGATGGGTCCACCGCACTGCCAGCCTCTTGCAGGGCCTGAAACGCCTCGATCATGCCCAGAACGGTGCCGAAAAGGCCAATCAGAGGGGCCAGCTGCGCCACGGTGTCCAGCGTGCGGAACCCGGTTTCAAGCTGTTCAAACCGGATCTCTGCCTCGGCCTCCAGCCGGGCGCGCAGGTCGGGGCCGGCGGGCGCGTCGATGGCCTGCTGGATAACGGGAGCGAGATAACTCGTGGATGTCTTCAGCGCCTGCGCCGCGCCCGTCCGGTCGCCGCTGTCCCAGCGCTCCAGCGCCGTGCGGATCGCCTTGTGCCGGCGCACGCCCGCTGCGCTGTGCTGCCAGATCTTGTAAAGCACCAGCGCCAGTGTCAGCACCGACACCGCGATCAGCACAGCCACCACTGGCCCGCCAAGGTCCAATGCGCCGCGCAACTGCTGCAACAGATCCACGCGCCTAGCCTTCCAGGGCAATATCAATGCGGCTCGACACCGACAGGGATTGAGAGCACGCGTCCGATGCCGCGCCACCGATGGTGCAAGTGGCCACACCATTCACCAGCACCTGTCCGATCCCTGCGCACTGGGTTCCGGGGACCTCGAACTGCCGCACACGCGGCACGCCTGCGGGCAAAGCGCCAAAATCGAACAGCGTCAGCAAGATCACGCCGCCATCGGGGGAGAACAGGACCGTTTCGGCAACTAGCTGGTCGATGTCCATCTCCAGACCGTTCGATAGAACAAACGTAAGCGTGCAGCCGTTTTGCGAGGGACCCGCGGTATTCAGCTCAAGGCCGAGTGCGCTCGTGTCCTGCGCCGCGGCGGCGCTGGCCAACGTTGCGGCCGTCATCAGTCCAGCCAAAGGTGCGGTCAATCGTGTCATGTTCGTCTCCGTTCAGGCCGCAGGCGCGGCGCGATTCCGCATGCTTGCGCATTTCCGGATATCTGAACACCCATTGCACTGTCGAGGGGGCGGAACACGCCGATTTTGCTGCTTTAGAATAATTCTAAAAAAGCCTTGCCGCGATAACACGGATGTCTATCTTTATGGCAAGCCAGCGCGACGCCAGCCACAATCGACCAACCAAGGGAAAATGACAAATGACCCAGACCGCAGCCGCCCTGTCCACCGATGCGCGTTCCGCCATCGCTGAGGCGCTGAACCAATCCGTCGCCGAAACCGCTGTGACAACGATGCTGGCGCAGAACTTCCACTGGAATGTGACCGGCATGGCCTTTGGCCCGCTTCATGCGCTTTTTCAGGAAATCTACGAAGATCACTTTCAGGCGCAGGACGATCTGGCCGAGCGGATCAAGGCGCTACAGGCCCATGCCGAAGGCACGCTGGCGGGCATGATCGCACGCTCCAAAGTGTCTGAGCACGATGGGCACGCCACCGACAAAGAGATGATCGCGGCCATGGTTGCGGCGCAGGAAACGCTTGCGGCAACACTTGCTCAGGCTGGGGCGCTGGCCGCCGACCACGGCGACACGCTGACCGAGGACCTGGCGATTGCCCGCGGGCAGACCCACGAGAAATTCGCCTGGCTGCTGCGTGCGCACCTGAGCTGAACTCAGGCTGCGTCGCGCACCGCGCGGACCGGCTTGACCTTCTTTTTCAAGCACTTGCGCAGGTATTGCGCGGTCCAGTGCTTGTACCGGCCCAGCCGGGACTGCTGGCCGACCAACATGGTGACAAACGCCTCGCGGTGTTTGTCCTTTTTCAGCTGCTTGAACAGCGACTTCTGCGCCTTGGTCATCGAGCAGCCGATGCAGTGACCCTCGCGCTTGAACTTGCACACGTCGATGCAGGGAGATGGGGTTTTGGCCATCGTCGTCCTTTCGCGTCTGTGCGGACCCGGCTCGTGGGTCCTATTTCGTCAAAATCAGTTTGCCTGCCCGTGTGATCCGCAAAACGTAACGCACCCCGTCAAGGATGATCCACGCCTGCCCATCGATACCGATCAAATCGCGGGCATCATAGGCCGGAGGGGAGGGGGCCGTCGCCTGTGTCATGGCATGCCCTTCCGTATTTTGGGGGGAGGCGGGCGAACCGGAAGGCCGCCCGCGGTGATGGATCATTCCCAGCCCACCTGGTTGAAGATTTCCTGCGCCTTGGGCACGTTTTGGGCCACCTTGCTCAGGTCCACGGCATCGGGGCGGAACATCCCAAGCGCCGCAACCGACGGGCTGATGGCGACGCCGGCAACCGCCGGGTATTCATCATTGCCCGCGCTGAAATACTGCTGCGCCTGGTCAGAGGCGAGGTATTCCATGAACTTGATCGCGTTCTCGCGGTTCGGCGCATGGGCCGCAACGCCGCCGCCCGACAGGTTCATGTGGGCGCCGGTCCCGTTCTGCGCGGGGAAGACCCAGCCGATGTTCTCGCGCGCATCTGCGGGCAGGCCGGAGACGTCCTTGCGGATCGCACGCGCGAAATAATAGGTGTTTGAGATCGAGATATCGCACTCGCCCGACACCAGGCCGCGCAGCTGATCGGTGTCACCGCCCTGCGGATCGCGGGCAAAATTGTCGACAACGCCCTGCGCCCAGGCCGTAGCCGCTTCGGCCCCGTGGTTTTCGATCACCGCGCTCAGAAGTGTCTGGCTGTAGACGTTGGAGGACGAGCGGTGGCAGACCTGACCCTTATACTTGGGGTCGGCGAGGTCGACATAGGTCATCGGCGGGTCGGTCACGTCGGTCTTGTCGTAAAAGATGATCCGCGCACGCTGGGAGAAGCCGAACCACTGGTTGTCCTTGTCCTGCAGGTTGGCGGGGATGCGCGCCTCCAGCACGGGGCTGTCGATCGCCTGCAGCACGCCAGCCGCCTTCGCCCGCTCAAGACGCGAGGTGTCGACGGTCAGCAGGATGTCGGCGGGCGAGTTCACGCCTTCGGCCTGCATGCGGGTGATCAGCTCGTCGGCCTTGCCTTCGATGCGGTTGACCTTGATACCGGTCAGCTCTTCGAAGTCGGTATAGAGCCGCTCGTCGGTGTCATAGTGGCGCGAGGAATAAAGGTTCACCACGCCTTCGGCGAGGGCGCCGGTGGCAAAGGTCGCTGCAACCAGCGCCAGGATGGAGGTTTTGAGGGTCATTGCGGGCTCCGCTTGTAATCTGACTTTTTCAGTCAATTACAGAAAGCAGGCACGCATGCAAGAGTTTCTGACTAAATTACTCAAGATTGGAATTGTTCTAAATCCATCCCCGCAAGCCGCGCCATGTCCCACGCAAGGCAGCCGTTGGAGCTTAGGATCGGCAGACCAAGCGCGCGGCTCAGGGGGCGCTGCAGCGCGGTGGTGTTCAGGTTGGTGCAGGACAAGAAGAGCGCGTCGATACTGGCACCATCGCACAGCCTGTGCGCTGCATCTGTGATGCGCTCTGCCGGGATGCGCACGACCGCTGCTTCTTCCGCGATGCCCATGTCGCTGCGCGCTGCAACCTCGATCCCCGCCGCCTCAAAGGCGCGCACCAGCCCGTCTGCGACAGCGCTGGTGTAGGGCGACACGATCCCGATCCGCGCCGTGTTCAGCGTGCGCAGCCGCCGGATCGCAGCGCTCAGCGGGTCGGTCACGTGGTCCGTTTGCACCCCGGCATGCACCCGGGCGGCAACCGCTTCGGCGCCCAGCTGCGCGGTGGCCGAGGTGCAGCCATAGCCGACGACCTTAAACCCGGCTGCAGGGGGCAGCAGCGCCGCCGCGCCGGTCAATGCGCCCTCCATGTCCGCGATGCTGTCTGGGGTCAGATCATCGCCGGACACGATCCGGCTGACATGCAGGCGCACCTTGTCCGGTGGCAGCAATGCTCCTAGCTCCCGTTCAATCGTTTCATCCACGCGCAAGGCAATCAGCCCTAGCGCGGGCAGGCTCAGATGGCCGGTCACGCCTGCACCATCTCGCGCGGCGCGCGCGGGGACAGCAGCTCAGGGCCACCTGCGCGCAGAACGATATTTTCCTCGTGGGTCAGGAAATGCCCGCCTTCGGTGAAGGCCGACGGCTCCAGCGTCAGCACCATGCCCGCCCGCAGCACGGTCTGGTCCTTGGGCGTGAAAGACGGCCATTCGGTCAGCGTCACGCCCAGCCCATGGCCCAGACGGCCGGGGCAGGGGGTACAGCCCCCCGCCTCCAGCCCGCTTGCCATCAGCGCGTGCACGTCTGCGGCCGTCATGCCGGGCCGCAACGCCTCTAGCGCATTCTCTGTCACATCCCACAGCGCGCGGTGCACGTCAGCAACGCGGGGCGCGACCGGGCCGATGGCAATGTTCCGGTCGAAGTCGCAGAAATAGCCATCCCGCACTGCGCCTGTGTCCAGCATCAGCACGTCGCCCGCCGCCAGCTTTTGCGGCCCCGCGGGCGCGATCACGTCGTCATACCCCGCAGGCCCCGCGGCACCGGCCACATAAGACACCCAATCAGCCCCCTCGCGCAGAAGCGCGGCCTGAAAGTCGCGAAACACCGCGTCCAGCCCGCGTCCCGGCGTGGCAAAACCCGGCGCCGCGTCAAAGGCGCGCCCGGCAAGGGCGCAGGTGCCGCGGATCTTGTCTACTTCCGCGTCCGACTTAACCTCGCGCGCCCGCTGGATCGCCTGCGTGCCGTCTTGGATCGCGCGGGGGGCGATGGCTTCGCGCAGGCGCTCATAGTCGGCCAGCGGCATCCGCAGCGCTGTCTCCAGGCCCATCGGCACCCCCAGCGCGCCGCTTGCAGGGACAAGCTCGCGCACCGCCTCGGCCAGCAAGCTCACCCCGTCGTCGTCGGGGTCCGGGGCATCCCACGTCCGGACGTCCCGGAGCCAAGTCGCGCCCATCAACGCCGCGCCAATCGATGGGATCACCGCCCCCGGATCGCCCGCGCGAGGCACCAGCACAAACCAGGGCCGCGCCGGGCTTTCCCAAAACCGTGTGAGAAAGCCGGTGATCCAGAAGATATCCGCCGGAGAGGTCAGCAGCAAAGCGTCCAGATCGCCCATGTGGCCTTGAAGCCGTTCAAGCCGGTCCCGGAATTCCGCCTCCGGGAACCCCTCAGCCATCCTCCGGCCCTTCGCTTAGGATGGTCAGCACCCGCGCATCCCGCGGCAGGTCCAGCCCGGCGTGCAAGGCGGCCAGCCCCGCCCCGCCCGATGGCGTTGTTGCCAGCCCGTGCGCGGCCAGCCACGCCACGCCCTTGGCGACTTCGTCTTCGGTAAGGGTGGCAAACGCGTCGGCATCACGGCCGAGACCTGCAAGCCCGACCAGGGATGGCGTCTTGCAATCCAGCCGTCCCATAGCCGACTCCGGGCCGACCGTGTCCACCAGCGCGCCCGCCCGGATGCTTTCATACAAGGCAGGGGCAAAGGCTGGCTCAACCACGATGATGTGCACCGCATCTCCCCACGCCGCACGCGCGTAAGCCGCGACCGCCGCCGCCATGCCGCCCACGCCGGCCTGCAGCAGAATATGCGTTGGCGTGCTAGGCACCTGGGCCACAGCCTCCGCGGCCAGTTGCAGATATCCTTCCATCACGCGCATCGCAGGCGCGGTGTACCCGGGCCACGAACTGTCGGACAAAAGCGTCCAGCCGCGCGCGGCTGCCGCCGCCTCTGCCGCCGCCATACTGTCCTCATAAACCGCGCCCTGTCGCACAACCTCTGCGCCCTTGGCGCGCAGCCGGTCTGCGAAAGCCTCTGGCACGGTCTCGGCAATATAGACCACCGCCCGCGCGCCGAAGACCCGCGCGCCCGCAGCGACGGACATGCCGTGATTGCCCGCGCTCGCCGTGACATAGGTGCGCCCGGCAAGGGCCATCCCCATGTCGCCCGGATCCGCCGCCGCCGCATCCACTGCAAGCGCAAAGGCCGCCCCCAGCGCCTTGAAGCTGCCCAGCCCCATGCGTCCGCTCTCGTCCTTGACCCAAAGCGCCGCGACACCGGCCTCCGCCGCCAGCGTGGGCAAATCGCGCAGCGGTGTTTCTGCATGCGCGGGGCAGTCCTTCAGCAGCATCGCCACCCGCCCTGCATCCGCCACCGGCAAGGGCACATCCTGAAGCATCCCGCGCCCGCGCCACGTATTCTCGATCATCTCAACCATGTCGCCACCTTGTGCGCCGCCCCGCGCCGCGGCAAGTGGCAATTAATGCTTGGCCCTCGCGCCGCGGGCCGCAAAGATGGGGCAGGGGAGGCCAATCAATGAATGTGCTTTGGATCATGTGTGACCAGCTGCGCTGGGATTACCTGTCTTGCGCGGGCCACCCGACGCTGCACACGCCCCATATCGACGCGCTGGCGGCCAAGGGCGTCCGCTTTGACCGGGCCTATGTGCAAAGCCCCTTCTGCGGGCCGTCGCGCATGTCCAGCTATACCGGGCGCTACTGCCGCTCGCACGGGTCCACCTGGAACGGCTTCCCCTTGCGCGTGGGCGAGCCGACGCTGGGCGACCACCTGCGCCGCCTTGGCGTGCGCCCGGCCATCGTCGGCAAAACCCACATGGTCCCCGACGCCGCGGGCATGGAATGGCTAGGCATCGACCCCGAAGGCCCCATCGGCGTGACGATAGCCGAGTGCGGGTTCGAGCCCTTTGAGCGGGACGATGGCATGCACCCCCAAGGCCCCTACGACCCCGATCCGCCCTATGACGCGTACCTGCGCAGCAGAGGCTTTGACGCCCCAAACCCCTGGGAGGATTGGGCGAACTCCGGCGAGGACGAGGCGGGGGCGCTCCTGAACGGCTGGCTGCTCAAACACTCGGACAAGGCCGCGCGCATCCCCGATGAACATTCCGAGACAGCCTACATGACAAACCGCGCCATGGACTTCATGGCCGAAGCAGACGGCCCTTGGCTCTGCCACTTGTCGTTCATCAAGCCGCACTGGCCCTATATCGTGTCAGAGCCTTACGCGTCGATGTACGGCCCCGCCGACGTGCCGCCGCCCATTCGCGCCGAGGCTGAACGCCAAACCGACCACCCGGTGTTTAAGGCCTATCAGGACAGCCGCATCTGCCGCGTGATCTCCCGCCCAAAGGTCCGCGAGGCGATCATCCCCGCCTATATGGGCCTGATCAAACAGATCGACGATCACCTCGGGCGGCTGTTCGCGTGGATGGAAGCCCGCGGGCTGATGGACGACACGATGATCGTCTTCACCTCCGATCATGGCGACTATTTGGGGGATCACTGGATGGGCGAGAAAGACCTCTTCCACGATCAATCCGTGCGCGTGCCGCTGATCATCTACGACCCGCGCGCAGCGGCGGACGCGACCCGCGGCACCGTCTCGGACGCTTTGGTAGAGGGGATCGACCTGGCCCCGACCTTCCAGACCCTCTTTGGCGGCCCCGCCCTGCCGCATATCTACGAGGGGCGCGACCTGACCCCGCTGCTGCACGGGCAGGACGCGCCATGGCGCAAGGTCGCTATCAGCGAATACGACTATTCAACGCGCGAGGCGCGCCAGATCCTCGGCGTGGCGCAGGAGGACGCACGGCTGATCATGGCCGTGTCGGAGCGCTGGAAATACGTGATGTGCGAAGGCTTCCGCCCTATGCTCTTTGATCTGGAAACGGACCCGCAGGAACTGAATGATCTGGGCGCCGATCCCGCCCACGCGGCCATCCGGGCCGAGATGGACGCCGCCATCCACGCTTGGGCCAAACGTCACCACGCCCGCATTACGCTGCCCCCTGCACGCATCGAGGCCATGACGGGCCGCGAGCCGCCGGGCATCCTGATCGGTGTCTGGGACGAGGACGATTTTCAGGATGTGTTCGGTAAGCCCTTCGCCGAACGGCCCTAAAGCCAGAAACACGCGCAACGCAGCTTCACGCGCCGACCCGAGGGGTGGCGCAATCGCGCCTCCCCGTGGGGGAGGGTCGGCGCGGCCCGGCGTTGCCGCCGGGCGGGTGCTCTGACTTAAGCAATGTGTCCCAGGTTTTCAGACCAGACTTCACCCCCCCGACTGATGCGCCTCATAGCTCGCCTCAAGCTCCGACCGCAGAAAACCCCCGAAATTCAGCGGCGCAAACCGCGGCGCTCCGGTGCCGGGCAGCGGCGCAATGGTGGTGGACACATGCGGATCAAAAAAGAACGGGACCGAATACCGCGCCCGCCCGCTGGTGTTGATCACCCGGTGCGGCGTCGAGAGCAGCCGCCCGTTCGACATCCGGTGCAACATATCGCCCACATTGACAACAAAGGCATCCGCCCGCGGCGGCGCATCTACCCAGGCGCCCGCCGGGGTCTGTACCTGCAGGCCCCCAACATCATCCTGCGCCAGCAGCGTCAAACAGCCGAAATCCTTGTGCGGGGCCGAGCCATACAGGTCTTCCGGCGCGGCGGCAGGCATCGTCGGGTAGTGCAGCAGGCGCAGCCAGATCGTCGGCGTATCAAAGGCGCGCAGGATCGCGCTGTCGGTCGCGCCCATCGCCTCCAGCGTCAGCGCCATCAGCTGGCGGCCCAGCCCGGTCATGGCGGCGGCGTAGGCTTCGCACGTGGCCCGAAACCCCGGCAGGTCCGGCCACTGGTTCGGGCCGGACAGGTAAACCTCTGGATCAGCGGCAGCGTCTTCGCGCATCATCATGAACGATGCGGACTGGTTGGGCTTTGTCACCTCAGCCAGATCAGATGTCACATCGGTCGAGGTGCCAATGGCAATGTAACCACGATGGGCCGCGTCCAGCGCGACCGCCTGTTTGCCCGCCTCTGGCAAAGCGTGAAACGCCTTCGACGCTGCGAACACCGCGGCCCGCAGCTTTGGGTCGACCCCGTGGTTGATCACGTAACCAAAACCGGTCGTCCCGTAGGCTTCGGCAAACTCCGCCGCAAGCGCACGTGTGTCCCCACCTTGAACCAGCGGCGCCAGGTCAAGCACCGGGATGTCCGAAAATTCAGTCATCTTGTCTCTCCGCGTGTCGTCCGGGCGCTGGGTCCCGTGGCAGCCGCCTTGGTGTCCGCGCAGGGTCCGCGTGGCCGCGGGGCGTGATATGCCCTGCCCATGCAGTCCCTCCGGATTTGTGCGTCAGCGCGCAGACGCTGCGATCTGCGCTGCCTGCTGTGCACGCGATATTCTGTACAAAATGTTATTTCCGCCTCTGCCATTCTGTACAAAACGTTACATTTGGCGTCCGTCGCGCTAGATCACGGCGGTTTCCGGCACCGCTATGCCCGTGCGCAGTCTGTCCCAGTGAAACGGCGTCAGGTCCAGTGTCTGGTAAGCGCCATGGATCAGCCATTCGGCCGTACCGCGCCCCATGGCCGGGGATTGCTGCAGTCCGTGACCGGAAAAACCGTTCAGAAACAGAAAGTTGGGCACGTCTGGATGCGGGCCAAGCACCGCGTTGTGGTCAAAGGTGTTCATGGCGTAATGCCCCGCCCATTCCGCCGTGACCTTCACCGCCTCAAAGGCCGGGATGCGGGTGGCAATCGCGGGCCAGACCTCTTCCTCCCAAAAGCCAAAATCCATAGCAAAATCATCAGGTTGTACGGCGGGGTCATGGCTGCGATGGCCCCCGGCCTGATAGGTGCCGCCCCCCACCTCGCGCACGTGCACGCCAGACGGGTCGATCGTCAGCGGCAGTGGACGATCCAGCGGATTTTCTGCTTTGAATACGTAGGTATAGCGTTTTCTTGGCTCTACCGGCAGCTCCAGCCCAGCCATCGCCGCCGTCCGCGCCGCACGCGGGCCAGTCGCGTTGACGAGTTGACCACATCCGATCCGTGTTCCGTCTACCAGAACCACACCCCTCACGCGCCCGTTGGCGACATCAATCCCGGCGACTTCGCCGCTGACATATTCGACTCCCCGCCGCTGCGCCTCGCGCCGCCACCAGTCGAACACCGCGGCCCCATCGAAATACCCTTCGTCTTTTGTGTTGATGGAGCCAAGGACGATCCCATCGAGGTCATAGAAAGGGTATGCCTTGGCGATCTCGTCAGGGGTCATCAGCTGCGTTTGTGCGTCGGCTGCATGCTGGATACGCGCGTTGGTCCGCAGCACCTGCGCTGCGACATCATTATCCGCCAGATACATGTAGCCAAAGTTCTGGATCGCCAAGCGCGGCGCGTCACCGCCCATCCGTTCGGGCAAGGAGGTCACGAATTCCGCTGCGAACTGGCTGATCCGAACGTTGAGTTCGGTCGAAAACTGTTGCCGCATGCAACTGTTGGTATGCGCTGTCGAACAGGCTGAATAGGTTGGGTCACGCTCAATCACGAGCACCGATCCGGAAAAGCCGGCGTCCATAAGGAACCAAGCGGTCGACGATCCCATGATCGCCCCGCCGATTATGATGATGTCATACTGTCCGCGGGAGGGCTGTGTGTTCATGCGCGCATGATCAGCAGACCCGCCAAGCACTGTCCAGAGCGGCCATCAGAAATCGTCAATCCGGGAGGCATCCTCAAGTGCGTTAATCACTCGCTCCATAGCGGCCCGATCTTCGTCGGTGACCGATTTCATGAGGCGTTCCTGACGGCGCGACATACGGGGCAGTACGTCTTCTTTGACCCTGAGACCATCCTCAGTAACTTGAAGCACCAGCGCGCGGGCGTCGGTCTTATCATTCACTGTACGCATATAGCCTTTGTCGGCCATCGATTTCACGGCGCGGCTCACCTGGCCCTTATCCATGCCGGATTCGCGCGTGATTGCGGCCATGCTGTCCATGTCCCAGACCGACACCATGAGCAGGATGCGCCATTCGGTCAACGTCAGGTTGCTATGCTTGGACAGGATGCGGCTTGCCTGCGCATTCAGTTTGTTTTGCAGGCTGGCGAGTTGGTACGTGACAAAGTTGCTTTTGTTGAAAGGAACGAACAGCGTATCTTGTGCATTCATGCCCCGCTCCTTTTTGGTTGAGGGTTCAACTGGTCTGTGGGGCGTGCATAACACTGGTGTGTGCAATGATGCAAGAAACTCCCGCATGGCGGGTATTGGTGGGTTTGGAGACGCAATGACGGAACCTGCCTCTGGAATGGAACGCAGGACGCGTCGGTGGGTCATCGGGGCCGTTGGGCTTGGCGCCGCGCTTGTTGGGACAGGCGCGATCTTTGTCCTGCAACCCCCGGACGCGGTTCTGGTTGCAGGCCTGCAGCCGAAGGCGCGGGATTACAGTATCGTTGCGTCCTTTCTGGTCGGGCGTGACACGTTGCGGTTTGGACGCACAGCAGGCGCACCCGCGCCAGACGGCCGCGTCACACAACTGTGGGCAATCGCTCCCGGAACCCATCCCTATTTTCTGGGCACGGTGCCAGAGGCGGCATCGTGGCGCATCACGCTTCCGCCCGATCTAGTCGCTGAGGCGGAAGCGCTGACAATCGTCATAACCGATGCACCCGCTGGGGCTGCGCGCACAGCGCCCCTTGCCCCGATCCTCGCGGCAGAACGCTTGGTGCTGAGGTAGGTCAGGTACCGTTCCTCTGTCGAACCAAGGATGTCTTGAGGCGCATTTGCTCGTGACAGCGGTGCGCGTTTGCGGCAGCGTGCGGACATGACCGCGCCGCGCATAGACAACCTGCAATACTGCCGTTTTGGCCCCGACATTTTTGCCCAGCTTCGTGCGGGCGGAGTGGATGCGATCCATGTCACGATTGCTTATCACGAGAGCTTTCGCGAAATGGTGCTGAACCTCGAACAGTGGAACCGCTGGTTTGAAGCGCACCCGGACCTGATTTTTAAAGGGCTAACCGCGCACGATGTGACGCGCGCGCAGGAGACCGGCCGCACGGCTGTCGTTTTC
>JBCBCP010000037.1:0-30927 GCA_038530575.1 Pseudomonadota bacterium | reverse complement strand
AAGGCCCCGCAAAGGCCATTGCCGGCAAGAAGAAATAAGGAGGCGCACCGATGGCTCGTGACACACGGCGCACCAAGCGCAAGGTCTCCAAGAACATCGCGGCGGGCGTGGCCCACGTGAATTCTTCGTTCAACAACACCAAGATCCTGATCTCTGACGTGCAGGGCAACGCCATTTCGTGGTCGTCCGCTGGCACCATGGGCTTCAAGGGCTCGCGCAAATCGACCCCCTATGCCGCTCAGCTCGCCGCCGAGGATGCGGGCCGCAAGGCGCAGGACCACGGCGTCAAGACGCTCGAAGTCGAAGTGCAGGGCCCCGGCTCGGGCCGCGAGAGCGCGCTGCGTGCGCTTGCCGCCGTCGGCTTCAACATTACGTCGATCCGCGACGTGACGCCGATTGCCCACAACGGCTGCCGCCCGCCTAAGCGCCGCCGCGTCTAAGGACACGGGATAACCCATTTTGGGGGCCGCGTACTGCGTGGCCCCCACACGCGTTTACAAACCTCGAGCGTGCGCACCTTAGGGACATGGGGCGCGTACAAGGATGGAGGGACACATGATCCACAAGAATTGGGCTGAGCTCATCAAACCGCAGCAACTGGACGTCAAGCCGGGCAACGACCCCGCGCGTCAGGCGACCGTGACCGCCGAACCGCTGGAGCGCGGCTTTGGCCTGACCATGGGCAACGCGCTGCGCCGTGTGCTGATGTCGTCGCTGCAAGGTGCGGCCATCACGTCGGTGCAGATCGACAACGTGCTGCACGAGTTCTCCTCTGTCGCGGGCGTGCGCGAGGACGTGACCGACATCATCCTGAACCTCAAGGGCGTCAGCCTGCGCATGGAAGTCGAAGGGCCCAAGCGCCTGTCGATCTCTGCCAAGGGCCCGGGTGTCGTGACGGCGGGTGAGATTTCGGAAAGCGCGGGGATCGAGGTGCTGAACCGCGATCACGTGATCTGCCACCTCGACGATGGCGCGGACCTCTACATGGAGCTGACCGTTGGCACCGGCAAAGGCTACGTCGCCGCCGACAAGAACAAGCCCGAGGATGCGCCCATCGGCCTCATTCCGATTGACGCGATCTACTCTCCGGTCAAGCGCGTCAGCTACGATGTGCAGCCCACCCGCGAGGGGCAGGTGCTGGACTATGACAAGCTGACGATGAAGATCGAAACCGATGGCTCCATCACTCCGGACGACGCCGTGGCTTTTGCTGCGCGGATCCTGCAGGACCAGCTGCAGATCTTCGTGAACTTCGATGAACCGGAGAGCGCGCAGACGTCCTCTGATGATGACGGGCTGGAATTCAACCCGCTTCTGCTCAAGAAGGTCGACGAGCTGGAACTGTCTGTCCGTTCGGCGAACTGCCTGAAGAACGATAACATCGTCTACATTGGCGACCTGATCCAGAAGACCGAAGCCGAGATGCTGCGCACCCCGAACTTCGGCCGTAAGTCGTTGAACGAGATCAAAGAAGTGCTGTCCGGCATGGGCTTGCACCTCGGCATGGATGTCGAGGACTGGCCGCCCGACAACATTGAAGACCTCGCCAAGAAGTTCGAGGACAACTTTTAACGGTGCGGCGGGCTGAAGCCCGCCCTACCGCAAACCCGTAGGGTGCGCATTCTCTGCGTACCTTGCACCCCGGGCACAAGCCCCAAGGAGAATCGACGGTACGCACGTCGGTCAGACAAAGCAAAACCGCCCGTAGAGGGCACCGATAAAGGAATAAACCCATGCGTCACGCACGTGGCTACCGCCGCCTCAACCGCACCCATGAGCACCGCAAGGCGCTCTTTTCCAACATGGCCGGCTCGCTGATCGAGCACGAGCAGATCAAGACGACTCTGCCCAAGGCCAAGGAACTGCGCCCGATCGTGGAAAAGCTTATCACGCTCGCCAAGCGCGGCGATCTGCACGCACGCCGTCAGGCCGCCTCCAAGCTCAAGCAGGATGCCTATGTGGCAAAGCTCTTCGAGGTGCTTGGCCCGCGCTACGCTGACCGCCAGGGCGGCTATGTCCGCGTCCTGAAGGCCGGTTTCCGCTATGGCGACATGGCCCCGATGGCGATCATCGAATTTGTTGATCGTGACCGCGACGCTAAGGGCGCAGCCGACAAGGCACGCCTTGAGGCCGAAGACGCGGCGGAGTAATCCGAAGAGGCCCTCGCAGGCCCGACAGGAACCCGCCGCAAGGCGGGTTTTTGCGTTTAAGGGGAGGCGGTCATGCCCGTCTTTATTCTGGACCAAGACGGCAGCCCGGGCGATCTGAACCGCCTGACGGCACAGCTTGGCTTTGCCCAACTGGGCGAAGAGGTGATTGGCTACACGGACGCCAGCTTTGACACGCTGCCGCTGAAGGCGGGTGATATCGTCGTCGGCGGTGTTGGCTATGTGCGCCGGGCACAAGCGCGGCTTGGCCTGCACATGCCTGACATCCCCGCCATTCCGGGGCCGCTACGTTCTTTCGCGGGCCGCGATCTGTGGCAGGCGCCACTGGCCGAGGTCCGGGAGCGGGTGAACGCGGGCGAGGCGATTTTTGTCAAACCGGCCCCCGACCAGACAAAGCGGTTTACCGGGGCCGTCTGGTCCGCCTTTCGCGATCTCATCGAAACCGCGCACCTGCCGGGCGATACGCTGGTCGACTGCGCCGGCATCGTCGATTTCCGCGCCGAATACCGCACCTTTGTGCAGCATGGGGACATTTTGGATATGCGCCCTTACAAAGGCGATCCGCTCTGCCTGCCCAATCCTGACGTGGTACGCGATGCCGTCGCTGCCTACGCGGACGGCCCCGCGGCCTACGCGCTTGATGTCGGCGTCACTGCTGAAGGCGCAACGCTCGTGGTCGAGGTGAACGACGCGTATGCAACCGGCGCCTACGGGCTGGCCCCCGTGCGCTATGCCGGGTGGATCACCGCGCGCTGGACGGAGCTTTGGTCCGCGCATAATTCCACCTTGTGAGCACGCCCGCACTCCGCCACTTTCTGGGCAAGGGAGGGCGCAAATGGAACTCAAGGATCTGCCGGAACGCATCACCGGCCCGGGAGCGTGGCTTGGCCCTGACATGGCCACCAATCCAGACCGCTGGCTTGGCACGCTGACGGACGACGAAATCGCCGACCTGCGCCGCGCAGCCGCCCAGTTCGCGCAGACTGGCAAGGATGTCGGACAGATCACCGCCGCGGATTTCCCTGTCACGGCTGTTGCAGCCCGCATCAATGCGCTGCGCAACACGCTTGCAAATGACAGCGGCATTGCGGTCTGGCGGGGCCTGCCAACCGACCAGATGGACATTGCCGAGGCCGCCACCATTTTCTGTGGAGTCGGCGCGCATATCGGGCCGATGCGCTCGCAGAATGCGGCGGGCCATGTTCTGGGTCACGTGCGCGATACCGGGGCAGACCCAAAAGACACCAGCACCCGCATCTACCAGACCGCCGCGCGCCAGACCTTTCACACCGACAGCGCGGATGTGGTGGGCCTGCTGTGTTTGCAAAACGCGCGGGAGGGTGGCGACAGCCTGCTGGTGAGCGCCGAGAGCATCTACAATCGGATGAGGGCCGAAGCGCCAGAGCTACTGGTTCGGTTGTTTGATCCTATAGCCACGGATCGCCGCGGCGAAGTGCCGGAGGGCATGCAGCCCTATATGACCATCCCGCCGCTTAGCTGGCATGACGGAAAGCTGACTGTGTTCTACCAACGCCAGTATATCGACAGTGCACAGCGCTTTCCCGAAGCCATGCGACTGACGGCGGACCATCTCGCCGCGCTGGATATGTTCGATGCGCTGGCCAATGACGCAGGCCTACATTTCTCAATGCGGCTTGAGCCAGGAGACATGCAATTCGTCTACAATCACGCGCAACTGCATGACCGCACCGGCTTTACCGACTGGCCCGACCCGGCGCAGCGGCGTCACCTGCTGCGGCTCTGGCTTTCGCTGCCCGGCGACCGCGCGTTGCCTGATGTGTTCCGCCAGCGCTATGGCTCCATCACACCGGGTGACCGGGGCGGGATCATCTGCCCCGGCACCGAATTAAACGCCCCGCTTTGATGGCCGACCTTTTCGACACTGGCGATACCCCTGCGCCGCGCATGCAACCGCTGGCTGACCGGCTGCGCCCTGCCGCCCTGTCCGAGGTGATAGGGCAGGACAAGCTCCTCGCGCCCGAAGGCCCGCTCGGCGCGATGCTGACCACGGGCCAGCTTGGCTCGATGATCCTGTGGGGCCCGCCAGGTGTGGGCAAGACGACCATCGCGCGGCTGCTGGCGGACGCAACAGACCTGCATTTCGTGCAGATCAGCGCGATCTTCACCGGCGTGCCCGACCTGCGCAAAGTGTTCGAAGCGGCCAAGCTGCGCCGTCGGCAAGGGCAGGGCACGCTGCTGTTCGTCGACGAAATTCACCGCTTCAACAAGGCGCAGCAGGACGGGTTCTTGCCGCACATGGAGGACGGCACGATCGTGCTGGTCGGCGCCACGACCGAAAACCCGAGTTTCGAGCTGAACTCGGCCGTCCTGTCCCGCGCGCAGGTGCTGGTGCTGGAGCGGCTGGGGCCAGAGGCGCTGGACGCCATGGTCACCCGCGCCGAAGGGGTCACTGGCCCGCTGCCGCTGACGGCAGAGGCCCGCGCGGGGCTGGTGGAACTGGCCGATGGCGATGGCCGCGCGCTTCTCAACATGATCGAACAGGTGGCAAGCTGGGGCGCAGACACCCTCGACCTGCCCGGCCTGACAGCACGCCTGACCCGCCGCGCCGCGCAATACGACAAAAGCGGCGACGGGCACTACAACCTCATCTCCGCCCTGCACAAATCCGTCCGCGGATCTGATCCGGACGCTTCGCTTTACTGGTTCGCCCGGATGCTTGAGGGCGGCGAAGACCCGCGCTTTCTCGCCCGCCGCCTGACGCGCATGGCGGTCGAGGATATTGGCCTGGCTGACCCGCAGGCGCAGGCGGTCTGCCTGCAAAGCTGGGAAACCTATGAACGGCTCGGCAGCCCCGAAGGAGAGCTGGCACTGGCGCAGGCTGTCATCTACCTCGCCCTCGCGCCCAAATCGAACGCAGCTTACGTCGCCTACAAGGCGGCACGCCGTAGCGCCAAGGCGACCGGGTCGCTCATGCCGCCCAAACACATCCTGAATGCGCCAACCGCGATGATGAAAGACCAAGGCTACGGCAAGGACTACGCCTACGACCATGACGCCGAGGATGGTTTCAGTGGCGCAGACTACTTCCCCGAGGACATGGCGCGCGACGCCTTTTATGCCCCGGTTGAACGCGGGTTCGAACGGGACCTGAAAAAACGGGTCGACTATTTCGCCAAGCTGCGGGCCAAACGGAATGACGCAGGGTAAACGCTTGCCGTAACGTCAGGTCAAAGCTGACACCGGCCTGTCCGTTAGGCTCCCTTGGGGGCGAGGAGGACCCAATCATGCCCGTCACCATAGACAAGACTGACCACGTCTGGACCATCATCCACGCCCGCCCAGACGCGCGGGGCGCGATGGACACCAAACACGCCAAGGCGCTCGTCGCCGCTTTCGAAGACTTCGAGGGAAGCGACGCGCATGTTGCTGTCCTTTCCGGCGCCGACGGCTATTTCTGCGCAGGCTGGGATCTGGAGCTGGCCGCGTCGCTTCAGGATGACGCCAAGCGGGAGGCCTATTTTGATGAGATCGACATCCACACCGAAAAGCGCGGCGCGCTTGGCCCTACCCGTTTGGCTCTCAGCAAACCGGTAATTGCCGCCGTCGAAGGCCCCGCCGTTGCAGGCGGAATGGAGCTTGCCCTCTGGGCTGATTGCCGGGTCATGGCGGCCAGCGCTTATATGGGCGTCTACTGCCGCCGCTGGGGTATCACGCTGATGGATGGCGGATCGGTCCGCCTGCCGCGCCTTGTCGGTCAGGGCCGCGCGCTGGAGATTGCGATGACAGGCCGCAAGGTCACGGCAGAAGAATGCGAGCGTCTTGGCCTTGCCGAACGCGTTGTGCCCGAGGGGCAAGCGCGCGCCGCGGCTGAGGCGATGGCGCACGAGATTGCCCGCTTCCCTCAAGAGGCCGTGCGCGCCGACCGCGCCAACATCATCGCCTCGCGCAGCATGTCCGTGCGCGATGGGCTGGTCCGGGAATGGGAAAACGGCCTCGCCGCGATTACCAACGAAGGCGCAAAAGGCGCGGGCCGTTTTGTGGCTGGGGCCGGCCGGTCGGGGGATTTCTACAACATCTGAGTTGACACCAGGCCGCCTCGCGGCCAAGCCCCGCTCATGCTGGTAACCACACTATACGTCGCCATGGGCGGCGCGCTTGGTGCCGCGGCCCGCTTCCTGCTGGGCGCGGCCATGCTGCGCGCCACCGGCCCTACCGCCTTTCCGCTGCCGATCCTGACGGCCAATGTCGTCGGCTCGCTGCTTATGGGGGTCTTCGTCGTTCTTGCAGCACAGCGCGGCTGGACCCACGCCGCGCCTTTCGTGATGACCGGTCTGCTCGGCGGCTTCACGACGTTCAGCGCCTTCAGCCTTGAAACCGTGACCCTGCTTGAACGGGGTCAGACAGGGCTTGCCGCCGCCTATATCGGCGCCTCCGTGGCCCTGTCTGTCGGCGCGCTGCTGCTCGGCCTCGCCATCGCGCGGAGCCTGACATGAGCGGCGTTCAGCACATCCAGGTCCCCGAGGGCGAGGGCGACCAGCGCATCGACCGCTGGCTCAAGCGGCGCTTCCCGCAGCTCAGCCAGGGCATGATCGAAAAGATGTGCCGCAAGGGGGATCTGCGCCTTGATAAGGGCCGGGTGAAATCCTCCACCCGCGTTGCGGTAGGCCAGACCGTCCGCGTGCCGCCCATTCCCGATGGCACCGCGCCCATGCCCAAGCCCAAACCGCGGATCTCTGAGGCCGACGCACAGATGATGCAGGACGCGGTGCTTTACCGCGACGACCACATCATCGCGATCAACAAACCCCCCGGTCTGCCCACCCAGGGCGGCACCGGTCAGACGCGCCACGTGGACGGCTTGGCCGAAGCGCTCGCCTTCGGCGCGGAGCCGCCCCGGCTTGTCCATCGGTTGGACAAGGACACATCGGGCGTCTTGCTGCTGGCGCGCACGCGCGAGATGGCAAAGGCCCTGACTGCCGCAATCCGCCACCGCGAGACGCGCAAGATCTACTGGGCGCTCGTTGCAGGCGTACCCACGCCTTACCTCGGCGAAATCAAGTATGGCCTTGTGAAAGCGGGCGGAGCTGGCAGCGAAAAAATGAATGCCGTGCACCCACGCGACATGGACAGCACGCCCGGCGCCAAACGCGCACATACGCTCTACGCCACGCTCTACCGCGTGGCCTCCCGCGCGGCCTGGGTCGCGATGGAGCCGATCACCGGGCGCACCCACCAGCTGCGCGCCCATATGGCCGAAATCGGCCACCCCATCGCGGGCGATGGCAAGTATGGCGGGTCCGGCCAGGAAAACCTGGGCGATGGCTGGGGCGCGCGGATCGGCGGCATCGTGTCGAACAAGCTGCACCTGCACGCGCGGTCGATGACACTCGAACATCCGGTCACCAAGGCGCCGTTGACCGTGACCGCCCCGCTCCCCGAACATATGGCAGACACGTGGGCGACGCTCGGCTGGACCGAGGACCTCGCCGCCGATGACCCCTTTGAAGAGCTGCAATGACCCTGCGCCTGATCGTCTTTGATGTCGACGGCACGCTGGTCGACAGCCAGCGCGACATCGTGGGCGGCATGCAGCACGCGTTTGCCCTGATGGACCTGCCCGCGCCGGAGCCTGCGGCGATTCTTGCGACGGTCGGCCTGTCGCTGCCGCAAACCATGGCGCGCCTCGCGCCAGAGCTTGGCCCGGAGGGTCAGGCGGCCCTCGTCGCGGCCTACAAGAAAACCTACGCCGAGCTGCGACTTTTCGCGGGCAGCGCGGCCAGCTCGCCCCTTTATCCCGGCGCGCGTGATTGCCTTGAGGCGCTGCACGCCGTTCCGGACATTCTGCTGGGCATTGCGACCGGCAAATCACGCCGCGGCCTTGATGCGCTGCTGGATGCGCACGACCTGCGCCCCTTCTTTGTCACCGCGCAGCACGCCGACATCCACCCAAGCAAACCGCACCCGTCGATGCTGCACGCCGCGATGCGAGATGCGGGGACCGAGGCTGCGCACACCATCATGGTAGGCGATTCGTCCTTCGACATGGACATGGCCCGCGCGGCAGAGGTGACCGCGATCGGCGTGGGCTGGGGCTACCAGCCCGCCAGAGGGCTGGACGCAGATCACATCGCACCCGACTTTGCTGCGCTAACGGGTCACTTGCTTCACTTGGCAAAATAAACCTCCGGGGGGTGAACGGCGTCTTGGAAATGCTCCGGGTGAGCATTTTAGCCATGAACGCGCGGAGCGCCGGACAGCGCAGCGCGGGGGGCTGGCCCCCCTCTGCCGGTCCCGCTACATACCGCCCCATGACCGAATGGAAACAGAAACGCTTCTGGAAATCAGCCACCGCCGAGGCCGCCGAGGGCGGCTGGCGAATTGCGCTGGATGGGCGGGGCGTCAAAACCCCAGCCAAAACGCCACTGATCGTTCCCTCACAGACCCTCGCTGCGCGCATCGCGGCCGAATGGGACGCCCAAGACGAGGTCGTCGCGCCGCTGAGCATGCCGTTTACCCGCAGCGCCAATGCAGCGCTGGATAAGGTCGTGCCACAGCACGCCGAGGTTGCCGCCATGCTGGCCGATTATGGTGACAGTGATCTTTTGTGTTACCGGGCGGACGGGCCGGACGGCCTTGTTCACCGTCAGCAGAACACATGGGATCCTCTGCTCGACTGGGCGGCTGATGTGCTTGGCGCCCGGCTTTCACCCCGGGCCGGCGTGATGCACGCCCCACAGGATCCCGCCGCCCTCGCCACGCTCAAAGCGCAGACCGAAGCGCTGGACGCCTTTGAGCTTACCGCATTTCACGACCTTGTTAGTTTGTCCGGCTCGCTCATCATCGGTTTTGCCGCGTTGCATGGCGCGCAGGACGCCAACGCGCTCTGGCAAGCCTCCCGGCTGGACGAGCTGTGGCAGATCGAACAATGGGGCGAAGACGAGGAAGCAGAGGAAGTGGCGATGCGAAAGAAGGCCGATTTCGATCACGCGCTTACGTTTCTTGCCGCGCATCGGGCGGGCTGACCTGTTACTGCCCAAGCTTGCAGCACAGCCGTCTGAAACGCTTGTGAAACAAGGGTCATTTGCGTCAGACGGCCCTTGACGTTGCCTACGATATAAGCACACATTGCGACCCATTGGCGCGGGGCGAGCCCGCACTATGTCTGGAGTGGGTCCAAAAAGGGCCCGTCACGCCACTCGCAAAGAGTGGTTTCACAGGAAGAGGTAAACATGAAAAAATCCGTATTCTTCGGTGCGCTGACCGCAGCCGGCCTTGCCGCCGGCGCAGCAGCAGCCGGTACGCTTGACGACGTCAAGGCGCGCGGCACGCTGAACTGCGGCGTTTCCACCGGTCTCGTCGGCTTTGCCGCGCCGGACGCAAACGGCGAATGGCAGGGCTTTGACGTCACCGTCTGCCGTGCTGTCGCTGCCGCCGTCCTCGGCGACGCAAGCGCTGTCGAATTCGTGCCCACCACCGGCAAGACGCGCTTTACCGCGCTGGCATCCGGCGAAGTGGACATGCTGGCCCGGAACACCACCTGGACCTTCAGCCGCGACGTCGACCTGAAGTTCGAATTCGTCGGCATCAACTACTACGACGGTCAGGGCTTCATGGTCCCCAAGGACCTCGGCGTGTCCTCGGCAACCGAGCTGGACGGCGCAACCGTCTGCATCCAGACCGGCACCACCACCGAGCTGAACCTGGCGGACTTCTTCCGCTCCAACAACATCAGCTACGAGCCGGTCCCGATCGAGACCAACGCCGAAGCGCAGCAGCAGTACCTGGCTGGCGCATGTGACGTCTACACCACGGACGCCTCCGGCCTCGCGGCAACCCGCGCGACCTTTGAGAACCCGGGCGATCACATCGTTCTGCCCGAAATCGTCTCCAAAGAGCCGCTCGGCCCGCTCGTTCGCCACGGCGACCACGAATGGGGTGACGTTGTCCGCTGGACCCTGAACGCCATGATCGCAGCCGAAGAGCTGGGCGTGACCTCCGCGAACCTGTCCGAAATGGCAGGCGGCACCAACAACCCGGAGATCAACCGTCTGATGGGCACCGAAGGTAACCTCGGCGAAATGCTCGGCCTCGACGCAACCTGGGCGCAGCGCGTCCTGGCCGTTGGCGGCAACTATGGCGAAGTGTTCGAAAAGAACATCGGCGAAGCCACTCCGATCGGCCTCGCACGCGGCCTGAACGCACAGTGGACCGACGGCGGCCTGCTCTACGCACCGCCCTTCCGCTAAGCACTTTGGTCAAGGGCGCGGCATAAAAACCGCGCCCTTGGTCTTTCTGGCGCAGAAAAACTTGGCCCCACCCATATAACTGCGCAAGACTACCGGGGCCAAACAGGGGACTATACCAATGACAACTGTCACCGACCCGCAGGGGGACGGCTTCCGCCTGTCGATGCTCCTGAACGATACCCGCTATCGTTCACTGACGCTCCAGGCCATCGCGGCCATCGTCCTTGCACTCGCGATCTTCTATCTCGCCAACAACCTGCTTCAGAACCTGCGCGCGCTGGGTCTGAACATCTCTTACGAATTTCTGGGCGAGCCCGCGGGCTACGACATCAATCAGACACTTATTGCCTACAACAGCCAGTCCAGCCACCTGAGCGCAGCCCTCGTCGGAGCGCTCAACACGCTACTTGTCGCCTTCATGGCCTGTGTCACCGCTACCGTCTTTGGCGTGATTGCGGGCGTGCTGCGCCTGTCGAACAACTGGCTCGTGTCCAAGCTTATGTCGGCTTACGTCGAGGCCTTCCGCAACGTGCCGGTCCTGATCTGGATCATCATCATTTTCACGCTGATGACTGCCGTGATGCCGTCCCCCCGCGCCTATCTGGGCGAGGACGGTCAGTCGCTGATCCTTGGCGTCATGGCCTTTACCAACCGCGGCATCTACATCCCCGCCCCGGTCTGGAACGAAGGGTCGGGCGTAGTTGTCGCAGTGTTCCTCGCATCCGTCGTGGGCGTGTTTGCCTACCGCCGCTATGCGCGCAACCTGCTGTATGCGACAGGTCGACTGCTCCCGACAGGCTGGCCGTCTCTGGCGATCCTCTTTGTCCCGGCCGTTCTTGCATTCTTCGTCATGGGTCAGCCCATTGGCGTCGACCTGCCCGATCCCTTGGCCAACCGCTTCAACCTGCGCGGCGGCCTGCAAATCGGTGCACCACTGGTTGCTCTGTGGCTGGCGTTGTCGATCTACACTGGCGCGTTCATCGCCGAAAACGTGCGTGCGGGCATTCAGGCCGTCAGCAAAGGCCAGACAGAGGCGGCCGCCTCGCTTGGTCTGCGCCCGGGCCGGATCATGAACCTCGTGGTCCTGCCCCAAGCGCTGCGCGTGATCGTACCGCCACTGATCTCGCAATACCTCAACATCACCAAGAACAGCTCGCTTGCCATCGCGGTGGGCTATGCGGACATCACCGCGACGCTGGGCGGCATTACGCTGAACCAGACGGGCCGCGCGATCGAATGCATTCTGATCCTGATGCTGTTCTACCTGACGATCTCGCTGACCATCTCGGCGGTGCTGAACGTCTATAACAACGCCGTTTCCTTGAAGGAGCGCTGAGATGTCCAAAACAGCAGCCTTCGTTCGTACCGAACAACTTCCCCCAAAGGATCCGCCCGCCAGCGATGTCGGGCCGGCGAAGTGGGTGCGCGAGAACCTCTTCAACGGCGTGTCGGGCTCGATCCTGACAGTCCTGTCTCTGTTGGCGATCTACTACATCCTCGCCAGCACATTGCCGTGGATACTCAACGGTGTCTGGACCACCGACAACATCCGCGAGTGCCGCGAGGTGCTTGATGGTGCCACGGGTGCCTGTTTCTCGGTGCTGACCGAACGCTGGGCGCAGCTTCTTTACGGTATCTCGTATCCGTCAGAGGCCTATTGGCGCCCCACCGTCGCGTTCTTCCTTCTCTTCGTGGCGGCCGCGCCGGTCCTGTTCTTCAAACTGCCGCGCGCGCTTTTGCTCTTTACCGCAATCTACCCCTTCCTGGCCTATTGGTTGATCTGGGGCGGTACGGTCTGGGTCTCGATCTTTACCGCTTTGGGCTTCGTGGCGTTCTACGCTGTCTACAGCGCTCTGGTGACCCGCACTTTCGCAGGCGCTGTCGCCGCCGGCGTCATCGCGGCTTTTGTCACCTGGACCATCGGCGGCTACATTACGGAGGCCATCGCGCCCGCCGAGCCGATGCTCGAGGCGGTTCCGTCCCGCGATATGGGCGGCTTCATGCTGAACATGATCCTCGGCACGGTCTGCGTCTCGCTGTCCCTGCCTATCGGGATTGCACTGGCGCTGGGGCGGCAAAGCTCCATGCCACTGATCAAGGGCATCTCGGTAGTATTCATCGAGTTCATCCGGGGCGTGCCTCTGATTACGCTCCTGTTCGTGGCCAACGTGATCCTCGGCTACTTCTTCCCGCCGGAAACAAATCTCGACCTGATCCTGCGCGTGATCATCATGATCACCATGTTCGCCTCGGCCTACATCGCGGAAGTGATCCGGGGTGGCCTCGCCGCCCTACCGCGCGGCCAGTATGAGGCGGCGGACAGCCTGGGCCTCGACTACGCGCAGGCGATGCGTCTGATCATCCTGCCGCAGGCGCTCAAGATCTCCATCCCCGGCATCGTGAACGTCGCCGTGGGCCTCTTCAAGGACACCACGCTTGTCTCCGTGATCTCCATGTTCGATCTCGTCGGCATGATCCGCGGACCCATCCTCGCCAGCACCGACTGGAACGGCGTCTATTGGGAGCTGTGGCTCTTTGCGGCGCTGCTGTTCTTCGTCATCTGCTACGGCATTTCTCAATACTCGCAGTGGCTGGAACGCCAGCTCGCGACAGACCACCGCTAAAAGGGGGCAATTCAATGGCTACCGCACAACCCGCACTTTCGAACGAAGTCGCCGTTCGCATCGAGAATATGAACAAGTGGTACGGCGCCTTCCACGTGCTGCGCGACATCGATCTGACCGTCTATCGCGGCGAGCGCATCGTGATCGCGGGCCCCTCGGGCTCGGGTAAATCCACGTTGATCCGCTGCATCAACGCGTTGGAAGAGCACCAGCAAGGCTCGATCACCGTCGATGGCACGCTCCTGTCCTCGGACATCAAGAACATCGATACGATCCGGTCCGAGGTCGGCATGTGCTTCCAGCACTTCAACCTCTTCCCGCATTTGACGATCCTCGAGAACTGCACGCTTGCTCCGATCTGGGTCCGCAAGACACCCAAGAAAGAGGCCGAGGAAACCGCGATGCATTTCCTCGAAAAGGTGAAGATCCCCGATCAGGCCAACAAGTACCCCGGCCAGCTTTCGGGCGGTCAGCAGCAGCGTGTGGCAATTGCCCGTTCGCTCTGCATGAAGCCGCGCATCATGCTCTTTGACGAGCCGACCTCGGCGCTTGACCCGGAGATGATCAAGGAAGTGCTCGATACCATGGTCGAACTGGCCGAAGACGGCATGACCATGCTGTGCGTCACGCACGAGATGGGCTTTGCCCGTCAGGTCGCGCACCGGGTGATCTTCATGGACGAGGGCCAGATTGTTGAGCAGAACGAGCCCGAAGAGTTCTTCAACAACCCGCAAAGCCCGCGCACTCAGCTGTTCCTGAGCCAGATCCTGGGCCACTAGGCGCCGTTTTCCGACGCGGAAAACGGACCGGAAACCGTGTCGGTTTCCCGCTACACGCCCAGAACTTCGCGCGGGATTGCAAAATCCAGAACGCGCCCGGCCCTCCAGCCGGGCGTTTTCGTTTCCAGAACCAGCGTGGCGCAGGTCGGGAAATCCTCAAACCGCGGATGGTCTGGCGGAATGGACACCAATCGCGCTGCAAATTCCGCAATCCCCGGATTGTGCCCCAGCATCAGAACCGCGTCTCCCTCCGCACGCGCCATAACAGCCATCATCTGCTCTGCCGATGCGTGATAGAGGGCTTTCGTAAAGTGCACAGGCACGTCCAGACGCAGCCTCTCAAAGGTTTGCTGCGTGCGCAGACTGCTGGAACTCACAGCAACCTCCGGCACATGCCCTTTGGCTCGCAGCCAGTCGCCCATTGCCGCCGCCGAGCGCCGCCCCCGTCCGTTCAGGGGGCGGTCATGATCCATGGCAAAGGGATCGTCCCATGACGACTTCGCGTGCCGCATCAGGATCAGCTTCACCGGAACGCTCGCATGTGAAAGGCTGACTGCGCAGGATCGCGGCCAAAGGCCTGCGACACCGGGCAGGCCCGGCGCGCGAGGCACCCGGCGCCCATGCATGTCGCTCCGGGATCGGAGTGCAGATACGCTTTGCAGGCGGGCACATCATACATCGTCTCTGCGTTCAGCGCGCCGACCGGGCATGCCACAGCGCAAGGCGCTTCGCAGCCCACACAGGGACTATTGCCCGCCTCCGGCTCCGCGCCGTACCCCTCGATGACCACCGCCCCCCGGATCGAAATCATCAGCCCCGCCACATCATGCACAAGCATCCCCGTGGGCGAAGACCAGAACCGCCCCGTGTCCTTGGCCCACTTGATGAATGGTGCGTAGGGCGGCCCGTCCGAGGGGAACAGCGCATGCCCGCCAAAATCCGCCGCGATGCCGCCGATCACCCGTTTTGACCAGCGATCAAGCGGGTCTGCTGTGTCATCCGCATACTCATCCGAGGCGGTAAAGACGGGCCACATCCCGCGCCCCGCCCCGATCAACACCGTGTCGCCCGCAGCCCCCATGACAAACAGGCCATGCGGGGCGCATGCGGCGTCCAACGTCATGGGCGGATCAGGCTGCCCGCGCCGTGCTCGGTGAACAGCTCCAGCAAGCAGGCATTTGGGGCACGGCCATCAAGGATCACCACGGCCCGCACACCGCTCGCGATGGCTTCCAGCGCGGTTTCCGTCTTGGGGATCATGCCGCCGGCGATCGTGCCCTCGTCGGTCAGGGTACCGATCTGCGCCGCGGTCAGTTCAGTCAGCACCGCGCCATCGGCGCCTTTCACCCCAGCCACATCCGTCAGCAGCAAAAGGCGATCCGCAGCCAGCGCGCCCGCAATGGCCCCCGCCGCGGTGTCCCCGTTGATGTTGTAAGTCTGTCCATCCGCGCCAAATCCCAGCGGCGCGATGACGGGAATAATGTCGTCCTGCGCCAGCGTCTCCAGCACGCGCGGGTCGACCCGTTCGGGCTGACCAACCAGGCCCAGCGCGGGGTCTGCCGGCACACAGCGCATCAGGCCCGCATCCTTGCCCGACAGGCCCACCGAGCGCCCGCCCTGATCGCAGATCGCTTGCACGATGCGCTTGTTCACGAGCCCCGACAAGACCATCTCCACGACCTCCATCGTGGCCGCGTCCGTCACCCGCTTGCCGCCCGCAAAGGTGCTCTCGATCCCCAGCCGGTCCAGCATCGCGTTGATCATGGGCCCGCCACCATGCACGATCACCGGGTTCACCCCAACCTGGCGCATCAGCACGACGTCGCGGGCAAAGCTGGCCATGCCCTCGTCCGAGCCCATCGCGTGCCCGCCCAGCTTGATCACCACCGTCGCGCCTGCGTAGCGCTGCATGTAGGGCAGTGCCTGGCTGAGCGTAGCGGCGGTTTGGGTCCAGTCGCGGTTCATGTCTTGTCGTCTCATTTGGTTGTTGTCGCAGGCTGCCGGACCGGGGCCAAGATTTTTCGAAAAATCTTGGCTCCTATTCCAGCGTTGCGATTATGGCGCGCAACGTCTCAATCCCGTCGCCCTTTTCGGACGAGGTCAGTACGATCTCGGGGAACGCGGCGGGGTGTTTGGCAAGCTTCTCGCGCACCAGCCCAAGGACCTTGCCACGTTCGGCGGCCTTGACCTTGTCCGTCTTGGTTAGCACGCATTGAAAGGTCACAGCGGCGCTGTCCAGCAGGGCCATGATCTCTTCGTCCACCGCCTTGATCCCGTGCCGCGCGTCGATCAGCACGAACGCCCGCCGCAACGTGGCCCGCCCGCTCAGGTACTGTTTAAGCAGCGCTTGCCACTTCTTGACTACGTCGAGCGGCGCATTGGCATAGCCATAGCCGGGAAGGTCGACGAGGTAGTGGCTCTGCCCCGCGGTGAAAAAGTTGATCTCTTGCGTGCGCCCCGGGGTATTTGACGCGCGCGCCAGCCCCTTGCGCCCGGTCAGCGCGTTGATGAGGCTCGACTTGCCGACATTGGAACGGCCCGCAAAACACACCTCCAGCCGGTCGGCATCGGGCAGGCCCGACATGGCGACCACGCCTTTGACAAACTCCGTCTCGCCCGCAAACAGGAGGCGACCGGCCTCGCGCGCGGCCTCATCCGGGGCGTCTGCTTCGGGGAAGGGCAGGGCGGTCATGCCAGCGTGTCGCCGAAGCGCATCGTCCCCGCCTCCGCCACGGTAACGTAAATGCCGAAGTCACGCGTGTTCCAGCCCTCTTCCAGCAGGGACAACATCCCGACGTCGCGCATGCCGCTGCGTGGATTGGCATCGGGTGCGCGGCACCGTTCAATCGGCTCGACCGGGGTCATGACCACATCGCCAATGCGCAGCTCAGCACGCCCCAACAAGTCGATCTCTTCCCACGGGGCGAGGCCATCCAGCCACAGGTTGATCCGGAACCGGCGCATGTCGATGTCAAAGCCGGCCTTCTGGCTGAGTGCGCGCAGGCTGGCGAGGTTGCCAATTGACACGCTGGCAAAGTCCACATCCGTCATGCCTTGCGCGGGGGCCTTGACCAGCCGCGCGGGGCCGGGCCGCCCCTCTGGCCACAGATCGCCAATCCACGCGCCAAGCGCAGCGCCGTCGGTGCCATTGGCCAGTGGATCGCGCTCTGGATGGGTCAACATCACGCTGTCCGGCGTGCTGACCGCTCCCACCTGCGCCAGACGCGGGCCGCTGGCCACCTGCAAGAAATTGCGCCGGGGCTGCCACGCGTCGGTATCGTCGGCCGCGTCGTTCAGCAGCGCCCAGGCTCTGTCTCCGACCATCGCGGCCTCAGGCGTCAGCTCGGCCGCCTCCAGCGCCTCAGACCCGATACCCTTGATCGGATGGCGCCAGATATGGGCGAGCACCCCTGTCACTTCTTGGCGCTTTCGGTGGCGCTTTTCTTTTTGAAGCTGCTCTTGATGTTGCCCATCAGGTCCGGCGTGTACCCTTGGCTGCGCATGATCATGTATTGCTGCGTGAAGGTGATCACGTTGTTGGCGATCCAGTAGATCACGAGCCCCGAGGCAAAACCGCCCAGCATGAACATGAACACCCACGGCATCCACGCAAAGATCATCTGCTGCGTCGGATCGGTCGGGGCGGGGTTCAGCTTCATCTGCAGCCACATCGACGCGCCCAAGAGGATTGGCAGGATCCCGATAAAGATCAGAGCCGTAATCGAGGTCGGATCGGGCCCTGCAAACGGCAGCAGGCCAAAGAGATTCAGGATCGAGGTCGGGTCAGGCGCGCTGAGGTCCGTGAACGGGCCGAAGAAGGGCGCGTGCCGCAGCTCGATCGTGACAAAGATCACCTTGTAAAGGCTGAAGAAGATCGGGATTTGCAGCAGGATCGGCAGACAGCCCGCCGCCGGGTTCACCTTGTTCTTCTTGTACAGCTCCATCATGCCTTGTTGCAGCTTCTGGCGGTCGTCGCCTGCCTGCTCCTTCAGGGCCTCCATCTCGGGCTGCAGCTCTTTCATCTTGGCCATGGAGACGTAGGATTTGAAAGCCAGCGGCAGCAGCACCAGTTTGATCACGAAGGTCAGCGCGATGATCGACACACCCATGTTGCCGATCAGGATGTTCATCTCGTGCAGCAGCCAGAAGATCGGCTTGGTCAGGTAGAAGAACCAGCCCCAGTCGATGCTGTCGATGAATTTGTCGACGCCGCCGCGCTGGTATTCGCGGATCGTTTCCCACTCTTTCGCCCCGGAGTAAAGCTGCGTGGTGACGGTGCCTGTAGCGCCCGGCTCAAGCGTTTGTGTGGGCAGTTGCGCGGTGGTCTGGTAAATTTCGCGGCTGACGTCCTGGAATGTGCGCGCGGCAAAGGGTTGGCCCGCGCCGCCGACCAGCGTGGTCATCCAGTAGTGATCGGTAAAGCCGATCCAGCCGTTTTCGGTGATCTGTTCGCGTTCATCCTGCCCGGCGGCGGCGAAGTCGTCGTAGTCCGTCTCGGTCAGCTCGCCATCGACCATGGCGATCCCGCCTTCGTGCAGAATGAAAAAGTTGCGCAGGTCTTCGGGCTGGCCGTGGCGGGCGAGAACACCGTAAGGGGCGAGGGTTGCGGCCGCGTCCGACCCGTTGGTGACCGACTGTGTGACCGTAAACATAAAGTCGTTGTCAATCGTGATCTGGCGGGTGAAGGACAAGCCGGCGGGGCTGTCCCACCGCAACGTGACGGGGCTGCTTGGCGTCAACGTCGCGCCGCTCTCGACTTGCCAGAGCGTCGCAGGTCCAGGCACGTCGTCGGGGGTCAGCCCGTTGCCAGGCGCCCACCCGTAGAGGGCATAGAACGCGCTTTCGCTGCCAACGGGGGACAACACGGTCACGATATCGGCCTCGGGGTCGAGCGAGGTGCGGTAATCCTTGAGTTTCAGGTCATCAACCCGGCCGCCAAGCAACGAAATGGAGCCGACAAGGCGCGGTGTGTCAATTTCGATCCGCGGGGCGGCAGCGGCTGTATCTGCGGGGTCCGCGCTGGCCGCTGCGCCGGTGTCTGCGCTGCCCGGTACGCTGGCCGTGCCGGGTACTGCGGCCGGAGCGTCCGGCGTCAGCACGGTGTCGGCCGTCACGGGCGCATCTAGCGGCGCCGTCGGCTCGGGGGGTGGGAACAGCACAAACCAGATCAGGATCACCGCGAGGCTGAGCACGGTTGCGAGGATGAGGTTCTTGTTCTGATCGTCCATCGGGGAAGTGGCCTCCGGGGCTGAAATCGGCCCCGTTCGGGGGGCGAAAACGTCCCCGGGGTTCAAACGAACCCAGCTCCAAAGGTCAAGCGGAAACGGCTCCCGCGCGTTATCCCGAGCGTCGCACCGACCCGCCATCATTGCCCGATGGGCCAATGCGCGGTGCATCCTGCAGCTTGGCCTCGTGGGTTCGCATCCATGTCAACGTCTGGTCAAACGGCATCGGGCGGCCAATGCCGTAGCCTTGCACGTCGTCGCAGCCAAGTTGCGCCAGCAACGCGTGTTCACCCACGGTTTCCACCCCTTCAGCCAGAGTTTGCACGCCAAGCCGCTCAGCCATGCTCAGAACCGCGCCCACAAGGCGCTGCTGTTCGGGGTCGCGGTCGGCGCGGTTTACAAAGCTTTCGTGCACTTTGATGCGGCCCACTTTGAACCTCCGGATTGCAGCGATTGAGGCGCTGCCAGTCCCAAAGTCATCAAGGTCAATCCGGCAGCCAAGCCGACCAAGGGCAACAAGATTGCGGCAGACCATGTCTGTGGGCTCCGACGCGACGGTCCGTTCGGTCACTTCCAGCGCCAGGCGTTCGGGTGTCAGGTCAAATCGGTCCAACTCCCAGGCGATTTTGTCGACGATGTGGGGGTTCGCAAGTTCCGCATCGCTTAGGTTGATCGCCACTGTCGGCACCTCTACCCCCGCCGCATCCCATGCCTTCAGCGCTGTCAAGGTATGATACAGGATCACCTCACCCATCCGGCCGGACAGGCCCTGCGTCGCGACGGGTTCCAGGAAGGTCTCGGGCAAGAGCACGCCCTTGTCGGGATGTAGCCACCGCGCTAGCGCCTCAAACCCCGAAACGCGCCCCGTCTCGGTCGAAATCTGCGGCTGGAACCACGGCTGCACATGGCCGGTTTCAAGGGCTGTGCCGATGTCTTCTTCCAGCACAGCGGTGGTGGCCCGCGCCGCTGCCATGTTGCGGCTAAAGGCGCGAATTGTCCCGGGCCCATGGCGGCGCGCCTCCGTCAAGGCGCTGGTCGCCGCGTCGCGCCACGTCTCCGGCTCAGTCCCCGGCGCCCGGCTGCGCAGGCAGAAACCGATCGACACCGTGGCCCAAATCGTCACGCCGTCTGCCAGTATCGGCTCTTCTGCCGCTGTTTGCAGGCGCGCACTTAGCTGGATGCATGCCTCAAGGTCGATACCCGCGCGGGCCCCCAGCACCGCTGTAAAAACCTCGCTCTCTCCGGCCTCGAATGCGTCGCCCGCACGTAAGGTCGTACGCAACCGCTCGCCGAGCCGCTCTTGCACGACGGTCGCGGCATCGCTGCCATGTTGGGCGGCGATATCTTTCAGGTTGTCGACCGCGATCTCGAAAATTGCGGCATTCAGTCGTGTGTCTTGCGCTTCGTCCCACGCGGCGGAAATGACCACGTCAATGCCGGCCTTGGGCACATCCGTGCGCCCGTGCCAGACCGAGACGAGGCCGAGGATTAACGGGAAAACAAACGCCGCGCCAACAAGCGCCACCTGCCCACCGATATAGAAACCACCAAGCAGGACAAAAGAGCTGAGAAGCGCCGACTGAAGGCCCGACAGTGGCAGGAAAGGGAGCGTTTTGAGCGACATGAACGACCTGCAAAGCAAGAAAATCGCCCGTACTGTAGCGCTCTCGCCGTTGCGCCATGCTTAACGCAGGGTCGGAATATCCCGGGTATGCGTGTCAAATTGTTCGGACCCGCCGCGCATCAGCCCGGCGAAATCAAACAGCTTCGGGTCCAGCAGGTGCGACGGCCGCGCGTTCATCAGGGCGCGGAACATGACCTGACGCCGCCCGGGGCTGTTCGCCTCCCAGCCATCAAGTATCTGTTTGACCTGCTGTCGTTGCAGCCCGTCTTGTGATCCGCACAGATCACACGGAATGATCGGGTAGTTCATGGCGCGGGCAAACCGGTCGCAATCGGCCTCGGCCACATGGGCCAGCGGGCGATAGACAAACAGATCGCCCTCTTCGTTCACCAGCTTGGGCGGCATCGTTGCCAGCCGTCCGCCGTGAAAGAGGTTCATGAAGAACGTCTCAAGGATATCATCGCGGTGATGGCCCAGAACCACCGCCGTGCACCCTTCCTCGCGCGCGATCCGGTACAGATGCCCCCGCCGCAGGCGCGAGCACAGCGCGCAATAGGTGCGGCCCGCCGGCACCTTGTCTACAACCACCGAATAGGTGTCCTGATACTCGATGCGGTGCGGCACGCCCATCTTCTCAAGAAATGCGGGCAGCACCGTCGCCGGAAAACCCGGCTGCCCTTGATCAAGGTTGCAAGCCAGGATTTCGATCGGCAAAAGCCCACGCCATTGCAGCTCGTGCAGTACCGCCAGCAGCGTGTAGCTGTCCTTGCCGCCCGACAGGCACACCAACCATTTGCCCCCCGGCTCGATCATACCGTATTGGTCAATCGCCTCGCGCGTGTAGCGCACGATCCGCTTGCGCAGTTTGCGAAACTCGGTGGTCTGCGGGGCGCCTTCAAACAGCGCGTGAATCTCTGACAGCTCGTCTTTCATGCGCCACTGTCTACCCGCGCGCGGCGTGCCAGACCAGTGCCGACAGACGCGCCCTTTCAGGGGCGGGACGAAAAAATGAACCCGCAGCCATTCAAATCCGGTATACCGGCCAAATCGCAAATTTTACTCAAAGCATTGTAACATAAGGAACTCCACCATGGCGGCAATCATCGAAACCGACCGGACAACCACGCGGTTCCTGAACGCAGACGATATCTTGTTTGTGGGCGAAGACGTGTCGATCATCACCACGGCGAACGAAGCGATCGACGCCTCCAGCAGCGCGGATGACAACGTGTCCATTTCGGTGCTGGGCACCGTTCTGGCTTATGATACGGCGCTGGCACCCGGGGATGGCGTCGGGATCCGCGTCGGCGGCAACCAGACAACGGTGACCATCGGGTCAACCGGCTTTGTCGAAGCCTACGTCATCGGGGTGGAAATCTTTGGCGACCAGAACCACCTGACCAATTTCGGCCACATCTCCTCGATCCGTGGCAATGCTGTCACGTCAGCTGGTGACAACACGCTGCTGAACTACGGCACGATCACAGGCAGCCTCCTTGCCGGGGTGAGCATCCGCGCGGGCGACACGTTCGAAAACCACGGCAGCGTCGCGGGCCTGACCGGCGTGCTTGGGCTTGGCGACGAGATCATCGTCATCAACCACGGCAGCATCTCGGGCGCAGGGGGCGGTCTCGGTGTCAGTGTTGGCTCGCTTGGCCAAGTCAACAACTACGGCGACATCTCTGGCGAGATTGCTGTGCGCGGGACGGGCGACAACATCACCATCACGAACGCAGGCACGATCACCGGCACTTTTTCCACCGCCGGTACGTTGGATGGTGTCGCGGTGGAGCTGACGGGCAACGCCAACAGGTTGGTCAATGAAGGCACGATTGTCGGCGACGATGTCGTGGTCGCCTCGGGCGACCGCGTTACTATTCTCAACAGTGGCACAATTAGCGGCGCAATCCTGGCGTTCGGCGTCACCGGCGTCTTCGACCTGACGAACTCGGGCGAGATCTACAGCGCGCGCACCCTGACCCCAGGGGCCGAACAGATCCGCATCACCAACACTGGCCTGATCGATACGGGCCTGAGCTATTCGGTCACCGCCTTTGGCAGCGCCTTCATAAACAACGCTGGCACGATGGTGGGCATCACGGGAACCGATGGCTCCAACTCCATCATAAATACCGGGCTGATCAACGGCCGCGTGACGTTTAACGGTTCCGGTTTCAACCTCGTTCGCAACGAAGGCACCATAGCTGGCGGCTATGTTAGTCGGCATGAGACTAACGTCTTGATCAATTCCGGAACCATCGGAGCGCGCATCGATCTTTTGGGAACGCGCAGCAACGAATTGACAAATTCTGGGATTATCCGCGGAGAGATTTTTGGTGGTGACGGCGGCAACACCATTCGCAACCACGGGGACGTGTCCAGTTTCGTCGCGCTGCGCGATGCGGATGATTTCATAGTGAATACGGGCAGCTTTTTCAGCAGCGTCAACACCAGCGGGGGCGCTGACCGCGTCGTGAATCACGGCACGATTGAGGGCGGCCTGTTTCTCGGCGCTGGCGATGACACCTATAGCGGTACCGGAACCGTCTCGTCAGTCTCGCGCGAATACGCGATATTGGGCGGAGACGGAAACGACACCATCCTCGGCGGCAATTTCGACGACACGATGAACGGCGAACAGGACAATGATCTGGTCCGCGGCAATGGCGGCAATGACAGCATCGCGGGCGACCGCGGCAACGACACGCTGCAGGGCGGCACGGGTGAAGATACCCTCAAGGGCGATCCCGACGATGACCTGCTGTTCGGGCATGGCGACAATGACCTTCTGTTCGGCGGCACCGGGAACGACACGCTGAATGGCGGCGCAGGCGATGATGAGCTCCGCGGGAACCCGGGCAATGACCTTTTGCTGGGCGGTCACGGCGACGACCTGTTGCTGGGCGCGACGGGCAACGACACGCTCGAAGGCGGTCAAGGCAATGACACCCTCACGGGGGGCGGGGATGCCGATGTGTTTGTGTTTCAGCGCGCCTCGGGGGACGAGCTGATAACCGACTTCCAGAACGGCACCGACCGGCTCGACATGACCGCCTTCGGCCTGTCTGAAAACGACGTGGGCGACATCGTGAACGCGTCCTCGAACCTCGGCAATGGCGGGATCTATATCGACTTTGTCCAGCTTGGCGGAACGGGCGGCGTCCGGATTCAGGGTCTGCAGGTGAGTGACCTGAGCGTCGACGATTTCATCGTCTTTTGAACCGGGCGGGGCAGGGGGCCGTATACCTGCAAAGATCAAAGGCACCTCATGATCCGCGCACTACTCCTTTGCCTCGCATTTGTCCTCGCGGCCTGCACGGCCAAACCGTCGCTGCAGGACGAAAAGCTGTCGGCCCGGCAGCTGAATCTCGAAGAGTTCTTCGAGGGCAAACTTGTCGCCTATGGCCAGTTCCAATCGATTTTCGGTACGCCCTTGCGCCGCTTTCGGGTCGAGATAGACGGGACGTGGGACGGCACGACCCTGCGCCTTGTCGAAGACTTCTTCTACGATGACGGCAGCACCGAACAGCGCATCTGGACCCTTCGCAAAACCGGCCCCGACAGTTGGGAAGGCACCGCGCCCGGCGTTCTTGGCGTTGCCACCGGCGAAGAACGCGGGGACACCTTCAACTGGCAATACCGCATCGACTTGCCTGTCCCTGATGGCACGCTGCGGGTGACCTTTGATGACTGGATGTGGAAGCTCAGCGACACCCGCGTTCTGAACCGCGCCTATATGAAACGCTTTGGCGTTGATATCGGCGAGGTCATCATCACTTTCGAAAAGCTCTAGCGCGGAAAATTCTGGCCCTAGCGCCCGGCCTTTGCCAATCTGCCCCGCGGGGGACTGCGCAATGGTAGATGAAACCGCCGGCGAAACCGTCGCTTCGACAAAATTGACCAGCCGCAGCGGCGTGGGCGTGCCGCTTGGCATGCTGATCTTTGTGTTTGGCACTGCAGCAGGCTTTCTGCTGGCATTCTCGGGCCTTGGGCTGATCGAAGACACGGCAGGCATCATCTTGCTGGCGTTCCTGTGCGTGCTGATCTTCATCGGCGCTTTCGGCCTCATGGTGGTGATCTTTCGAAAGCCGCTCCTGCGCCGCCTGTTCGGTTTTGCCGAAACCCAGCTTGAGCTGTTCTCAGAGCCGCTCGCGCGGGTTACGCGCGGGGCAGTGGACCGCAACCCGCAGGCCGCCACCGACGCCGCACGCGATCTGGTGCACATGGCGCTGGCCCGCTACGCGTGGATTGCAACGCGGCGCTGGATTATTGGTTCTCTTACAGCGCTGATTGCTGCGATGGCGGCGCTGGCAGGCACGGCGCTCCTCTTTCGGCAGAACGTGCTCTTGCAGGAACAAGCGGTGCTCTTTGCCGAACAGAACCTGCGCATCGACAACCAGATCCAGCTGGCCACCTATGATGTGCAGCTGGCCGAAGCCGCCCGCAACGCGCAGCTCGCGGTCGAGATTACCGCGCTGGCGGGCCTTCTGGGCGACAAGGTCAACGCGGCCCAGACCGAACAGACGCCCGGGTCGGTGCCCATCCTCGATCCGTTCGCCGACATTGATCTGGGCCTCGTGATGCGCCTGACCTCGGCCAGCCGCGCCACCAAGCCCTACCGCTTTCTGGAAACCGGCCTGCGGCCCGAAGACCAGGGCGCCGTCATCCGCGCCGCGATGGAGCGCCGCCGCGACGACCTGCCCAAGACCTTTGAGCGGCTGGGCGGTATCTTTGGCTTTGACGGACCGCCCCCGGCGCCAGGCGCCGTACGGCTGAACGACCGCCCCGCCAGCCCCGAACGCGGGCAGCTGTTTCAGGCGATGACCACGGCGGGCCTGCGCGCCTTCGAACGGTTCAACCTCTTCGGCCTCGATCTCAGCTACGCCTACGCGCCGGGCCTGAACCTGTTTGCCACGTCCTTTCAGGGCGGGCAGCTCAGCTATGCGGACCTGACCTTTGCCCAGATTTTCGAATCCGATTTCGCGGGCAGTTTCATGTTCAACGCGCGCCTGCGCAGCACAAACATCCGCGACACGAATTTCGGCACGGTGCCCGGCGCGGCGATCAACCCGCCCTTTTCCAAGGACGAGCCATTCTACCTGACCACGCTCAGCGGCGCGGATTTTTCGGACGCAACCATCCGCCGCAGCCGGTTTGCCGGGGTGAACGGCCTCGCGATGAATTTCGACGGTGCTGTCCTGATGGACGTGGATTTCACCGATGCGTCGATCTCGGCCAGCACGTTCCGCGGCGCTGTTCTTTTGCGTGCGGACTTTAAGGGCGCAGATCTGCGCTTTGTCGATTTCGATCAAGCCTATGTCATCGGTGCGGATGCGCTGACCCGGCTTCAGTCGGCCGCCGCCGCGGGCAGCTTTAATCCCAGTCACTTCCGGCTTGAACGGGTGGAGCCGGTGGCCGCGTTTGACGGGAACCTCGCGCTATTCCAGAACTTCGACGTCGAAGAGCTATTGCCCCTGATCGGGGCCGCAGGCCTTTTCAAGGTGACCCGCGTGCAGTCCCTCGAAAACTAGTCCTTCGGCCTTGGCACCGGGTCATAACCGCTGCCGCCCCACGGGTTGCAACGCCCGATCCGCTGCAGGGTCAGCCACGTCCCCCTGAACGCCCCATGCACCTCCAGCGCCTCCAGCGCATAGGCGCTGCATGTCGGTTGATAGCGGCAGTAATGTCCAACCCAGGGGCTGCCGACCAGCCGGTATGCCCTTACCGGCCATGACAGGACGCGCGCCATTGGCGTCATCTTTGCGGTGCAGGCCTTACACATGCTCCAACGCCTTGCGCAGATCCGCGCGCATCTGCGCGAAATCCCGGGTGGCCGTGACGCCGGCGCGCCCGATCAGGACGTAATCATGGCCGGGTGCGGCGCAGGTGGGCAGTTCCAGCCGGGCAACTTCGCGCAGACGGCGCTTTGCGCGGTTGCGGGCCACCGCGTTGCCGACCTTTTTCGAACAGGTGAAGCCCACGCGCGGCGGGCCATCGTCGCCCCGGTCGCGGATTTGCAGGATATATCCCGGTGTCACCACACGCGGGCCGCGCGCGGCGCGCAGAAAGTCGGCGCGCTTTGTTAGGACGTCCAAACGTGAAAAACCCGCCAAAGGCGGGCTTTGCTGCGTTCCAGTCTTGGGGGCTTCGACAGCCCCGGACATTAAGCGCTCAGCGACTTGCGGCCACGGGCGCGGCGCGCATTCAAAATCTTGCGGCCAGCCTTGGTGGCCATACGCGAACGGAAGCCGTGGCGCCGCTTGCGCACGAGGTTGGAGGGCTGAAAGGTGCGTTTCATCGCGCCGTGTCCTTCTTTCTTGTCATCCTCCGCGCGGCGGATTCGGCCCGCGGGTCGTGTTTGAAGCCCGGCCAATACAAGCCGCAGCACGCCAAGTCAAACCCTGCAACCCCGAAAAAACCGCCCGGCACTGCAACAATTCACCCCGCCAATTGTTACAAAAGGGCGCAGAACGCCCCGCCATTGTCACCCCAGATCAAGCGCGCGTGAGGCCTCTGCCACTGCCGCCCCGCAGCCGTTAGGTGCATGGGGCAACACAAGACGCGAAAGGCGACCACATGGCCGACACCGCACAGACCCCAAAATCAGCCCTCACCAAAAGGCTGCCGCTGATCGCGATCCTTGTCGTGGCGGCGATCGGCGCGTTCACCCTGCGCGATTACCTCAGCTTTGACACGCTGCGCGACAATCGCGAGGCGCTTCTGGCCTTTCGGGACGCCAATTTCGTGCTGACCGCCGGTGTCTTTGTGATGGCCTATATCCTGATCGTCGCGTTTTCCCTGCCCGGGGCCACCATCGCCACACTCACCGGCGGGTTCCTCTTTGGCACGGCGCTGGGCGCAACACTGAACGTGACCGGCGCGTCCATCGGGGCCACGGCAATCTTCCTTGCCGCGCGCACCGGACTCGGCGACGGGCTCAGGGCGCGCATGGACGCCTCCGAAGGGCGGATCAAACGGATCAAGGACGGTCTAGATGAAAACCAGTGGTCGATGCTGTTTTTCATCCGCCTTGTGCCCGTCGTTCCCTTCTTTGTCGCCAACCTGCTGCCTGCCTTCCTTGGCGTGCCGCTGCACCGCTACGTGATCTCTACCGTTCTGGGCATCCTGCCCGGCGCGGTGGTCTATACCTCTGTCGGGGCGGGCCTTGGCGCGGTTTTTGCGCGGGGGGAGACGCCCAACCTCGGCATTATCTTTGAACCGCAGGTGCTGCTGCCGATCCTCGGCCTTGCCGCCCTGTCGCTTGTGCCCATCGCGCTCAAGGCCATCACGGGCAAGAAAGACCTGACCAAATGAACATCAAGACCGATATCCTCATCCTCGGCGCGGGCTCGGGGGGCCTTTCGGTTGCCGCGGGCGCGGTGCAGATGGGCGCCGATGTGACCCTGCTGGAAGGGCACAAGATGGGCGGCGACTGCCTGAACTACGGCTGCGTGCCCTCCAAGGCGATCATCGCCAGCGCCAAAGCGGCCTACGGGCAAAGCCACGCGGCGCAATACGGCGTGGCAAATGTCACGCCGCAAGTCGACTACGCCGCCGCCAAGGACCACGTCGCCGATGTGATTGCCCAGATCGAACCCGTCGACAGCCAAGAGCGTTTCGAAGGCCTCGGCGTGCGGGTCATCCGCGAATTTGGCCATTTTACAGGCCCCAACACCGTGCAGGCCGGCGACTACACCATCACTGCGCGCCGCATCGTGATCGCCACAGGCTCTGCGCCCTTTGTCCCGCCCATCCCGGGCATCGAAGACGTGCCTTACATCACCAACGAAACGCTCTGGGAGCTGCGCGAGCAGCCCAAGCACCTTCTCGTCATTGGTGGCGGCCCCATCGGCATGGAGATGGCACAGGCCCACCGCCGCCTCGGCAGCGAGGTCACGGTGATCGAGGCCGCAAAGGCCTTTGCCAAGGATGATCCGGAAACGGCCGCGGTAGTGCTGGAGGCCCTGCGCGCCGAAGGGGTGCAGATAGAGGAAGGCGCAAAAGCCACAAATATCAGCCAGTCCGGCGATCAGATCACCGTCGAGGCCGAGGACGGACGGCAGTTCACCGGCTCGCACCTTCTGGTCGCCGTGGGCCGCAAAGCCAACACAGACAGCCTCAACCTCGATGCCGCCGGGATCGAGACAACACGCACCGGCGTGAAGGTCGACGACCAGCTGCGCACCACCAACCGCAAGGTCTACGCCATCGGCGACGCGGCGGGCGGGCTGCAATTCACCCACGTTGCGGGCTACCACGCGGGCGTTATCATCCGCTCGCTGCTGTTTGCCTTGCCGTCCAAGGCCAAGACCTCTCACATCCCCTGGGCCACCTATACCCAGCCGGAGCTGAGCCAGGTCGGCCTGACGGAGGCGCAGGCGCGTGAGGCGCACGGGGACGCGCTCGAAGTTGTCCGCTTCGAATACGAGCACAACGACCGGGCCATTGCCGAACGCAAGACAAAGGGTCTGATCAAGCTTATGGTCTTCAAGGGCCGTCCCGTTGGCGCATCAATTGCTGGTGAACAGGCCGGTGAGCTGATTTCCTTCTGGGCGCTCGCGCTTGCGGGGAACATGAAAATGTCCAAGATAGCCAGCATGGTAGCGCCCTATCCGACGATCATGGAGGTCAACAAACGTGCCGCTGGTGCGTATTTTGCCCCACGCCTGTTCGAAAGCGACATGGTCAAGCGCGTGGTGCGCTTTGTTCAGAAATTTATCCCGTAGGGTGGGTGCCAACCCACCGGTGCCCTGACAGATGCTCAACTCCCTTTCCGGCCGCTTCCTGATCCTGACCGTCATCTTCGTGATGCTGGCCGAGATCCTGATTTTTGTGCCGTCTATCGCGCGCTACCGCGAGGACTACCTGCTGGGCCATCTGGAACGCGCGCAAATCGCCTCGCTCGCGCTCTTGGCCGATGACATGCTGACGCGCGAGCTGGAAGAAGAACTGCTGGAGAATGCCGGCGTCTTCAACGTCGTGTTGCGCCGGGACGAGGCGCGTCAGCTGATGCTGTCCAACCCGCTGCCGCAGCCGATCATGGGCACGTTCGATCTGCGCGACCCTTCGGCGATCAGCCTCATCCGCGATGCGCTCTACCGCTTTGCCACGCCCGAGAACGAAGTGATCCGCGTGATCGGCTCGCCCCTGCGCGATGCGGGGTTGCTGATCGAAATCACCATGGAAACCGCCGAACTGCGCGCGGCGATGGTCGATTACGGCATCCGCATCCTGATCCTGTCGGCGGTCATTTCTATCTTTACGGCTGTGCTCCTCTTCCTCGCGGTGCGGGTGCTGCTGGTCAAACCGATCAAGGGCGTTGTGGGCCATATGATGCGCTATGCCGCCGCCCCCGAAGACGCCCGCCGCATCATCGCCCCCAATGCCTCTGTCCGCGAATTGCGCGAGGCCGAAGAGGCGCTCAAGTCCTTGCAAACGGAGCTGACCTCGGCGCTGCGGCAGAAAGAACGCCTCGCCCAGCTGGGCGGCGCGGTGAGCAAGATCAGCCACGATCTGCGCAACATCCTCACCTCGGCCCAGCTCTTCACCGACCGCATCGAATCCTCCGAGGACCCGCTGGTGCGGCGCATGGCGCCCAAGCTGGTGGGCTCCATCACCCGGGCCGTGCATCTGTGTGAAAGCACGCTGGCCTTTGGCAAGGCAGAAGAGCCGTCGCCCACGCTCACCCTCTTCCCGCTCAGCCAGGTCGTGGCCGATGTGGTGGATAGCGAACGGCTGGCCATCGGCGATCATGACCTGTCGATTGCCGAAGACATCCCCGCCCAGCTGATGGTGCGCGCCGATCCCGAACAGCTGTTCCGCGTGCTCGCGAACCTTGTCCGCAACGCACGTCAGGCCATCGTCGCGTCCGGTCAGCCTGGGGAAATCGCCCTGCGCGCCACCGAAGACGACCGCGGCTGGACCATCGACGTTGCCGACACGGGCCCCGGCCTGCCGCCCCGCGCGCGCGAACACCTCTTTACCGCCTTCCAAGGGTCGGTGACCAAAGGGGGGTCCGGCCTCGGACTGGCCATCGCCGCTGAGCTGGTGCGTGGCCACGGCGGCACGCTCGATCTGCGCGAAACCGGCCCGACAGGCACGACCTTTGCGATACACCTGCCCAAATCTGACGGCGCTGTGATCTAGAAAGCCGCCAGACGCCGATACGGTGCCGGTTCAAAAAGCCCCTTGCACCCCCTGCCTGGTATCGCTAAATCCGCCCGAGTGGACCGATAGCTCAGCTGGATAGAGTACTTGACTACGAATCAAGGGGTCGGGG
>JBCBCP010000036.1:0-31214 GCA_038530575.1 Pseudomonadota bacterium | reverse complement strand
CGACGGGAACGGCGTTTTTGACGGGCAGGTGTTGCTGGTACGAGCGGATTTGGCGCTGTTCGATCAGGATGATCTGATCCTCGCCTAGCGAAAGAAACGGGGCTGGGCAAAGCGCCTTTTCCGGCCTAACGTGCGCGTCAGGAACGGGGGAAAAGCCTTTATTCAGGCATCTTTAGAGTTTCAACAAGCCGCAGCCTCAGGGCGTGGCATATGAGCCGCTGCGCGCGGCCAAAACAGACTATTCAGGGGAACGACCAATGACCACCTTCATTTCATCCAACACGAGCACGACCCAGTCGGTAGACCGCAATGACAACATCTTCCTTATCAGCGACGTCAACCTGACGACCCTGGCCGATGCGTTCTCGATTACCAACAACCCCGACGGGACGATTAACGGCATCTATGACCTCAAGATCGCTGGCAATGTATTTGCGGGTGGCAATTTCTTGGCTACAAACTTTTCTGCACTCACCGGGGCGAATGAATCCGTCAGCCTTTCAGTCTCGGTTGGCGAAGGTGCAAGCGTCTACACGAACGGTGATTTGCTGGACCTGAACGCCAACGATGTCGATATCTCCTCCGCAAGCGTGCGGCTTGTGAACGCGGGCTACATCAATGTGACCGGTTCCGCAGTGGAGGCCTTCGGGTTCGATGGGGTGGAGATCCTGAACTCCGGCACGATTATTCATACTCCGACGACGTCGTCGCCTCTTTTCAACCAACTCAATGGCGGGCTGTCCATCATCACGAACCACGGCCTGATCCAGTCGGCCAGTGGCGCTGGGATCGCGAGCGGGACCTTGGAGGCGAACGGGGTGCTGCAGATCACCAATACAGGCACCATGATCAGCGGTGGGCTGACCTCATTTACCGTGTTCGGTGACGCAACGTCGCGCTTCACGTTCTCGAATACCGGCTATGTGTCCGGCACCATCTTTAGCGCCGTGACGTCCGGGGTCAGCAACACCGGCGATATCTTTGGCGGCATAACGCTGAACGGGGCAGGCAGCCAATTGCTCAACACCGGCGAGATCGCCGGCGGCATAAATGTTCTGGGCGGGAACGGCCTGCTGGGCAACAGTGGCCAGGTTGTCGGGGGTGTTGCCTTCAGCAACGGGTCGAACTTCCTCCTGAATTCCGGGCTTATCGCGGGTAACGCCGATTTCTTGGGGATCGGTATCGACCGTGCCAGCAATTCCGGTGTGATCTCGGGCAACGTTACGATGCGTGATGGCGACGACATCTTCCGCAACACCGGCACAGTTGAAGGCGACTTAGACCTTGGCGATGGTGCAGACACCTATGTTGCACGCGCTGGCGGCTTTGTCGAAGGCACAGTGATTGGCGGCGCGGGCGATGACTTCATGCGTGGGAGTGACTTTGCCGACACCATGACTGGCGGTGACGACAACGACACGATCTACGGCGCTGGCGGCGACGACAGCCTTGATGGCGGCAGCGGCAATAACTTGATCCGCGGCGGCAATGGCGATGACACGATGGTTGGCGGCGTAGGCGATGACAGCTTGTACGGTGGCAACGGGAATGATCGCCTTCAAAGCGCGGACGGCGACGATGTGATGTTCGGAAATGCTGGCGACGACACTATTATCACCGGTAACGGCAACAATACCCTGAACGGCGGTGATGGCGACGATTTTCTGCAAGGTGGCACCGGTAATGACCAGATGTTTGGCGGCAATGGGGCCGACAACATGTTCGCAGGCGGCGGCAATGACAGCATGGTCGGCAATGCCGGTGACGATATCCTGTTCGGGCTCGAGGGATTTGACACGCTGCGTGGTGGGGCAGGTGACGATTCCCTGGATGGCGGCCGTCAGAACGACACGCTGGACGGCGGGGCCGGCAACGACACGCTGATCGGCAGCGCGGGCCGCGACCTGTTCATCTTTGGCCGCAATGCCGGTGACGACGTTGTGCGCGACTATCAGGACAACATCGACCGGATCGACGTCAGCGCACTTGGCGTGAGCGCGTTCAGCGACCTGAGCGCAGCCTTCTCTGACCGGGCCGGTGGCGGCGTTCTGATTGACCTTTCGGTCGCTGGCGGGGCGGGATCGATCACCCTTTTGGGATCGGTCACAAGCGCTGATCTGACGGCCAGCGACTTTATCCTATAAGGGCACGGCCCTCATGACCGGCAGGCGCTCTTGTGCCTGCCGGTCACCTGCGATTCGGCGCCTGAGGCTGTCTTCGTCTTGGCCGCCGGCCAGAAACGTTCAAGTCTGTTTTTGAAGTTCATTCGCCGCTAGGCTTTCGCCAGGCGGCGAAAGCTTGCTGTGTTTTATTGCGCCCCGGTTCATTGGTGTGGGGCAACTTTTTTCGACGAGCGGGCCGCCCGTACGCAAAACCATTTTAGAGGAAAAAATGGCAACAACTTTCATTACAACCGACCCAACCGCAGAACGTTTTATCTTTACCGGCGACGAAATCGTCGTGGTCAATGGGGTCACGTTTACCTCGCCCAACGATCTTTTCCGGCTTTCAACTCCGTTTGGCACCTACGAGGTGACAATCCATGGCAACCTTTACGGCGGCGACGACCTGACCGAGCAGACGTTCAGTGCCTCAAACGGATCCCCACAGCCCATCTCGATTTTCTTTAACGTTGGCCAAGGCGGATCGATCTTCGTGGGCGGCGACCTTTTTGTACTTGATGCGACCGCCACGACCATCACAACGGCCGAAATTGTGTTCAACAACGCCGGGTTTGTCAGCGTGGCCGAAACGGCCATGTCTGCCGCCGGGTTCGATGATGTCCAATTCATCAACAGCGGCACGATCACACAAGTCGGCTCGCCCAGCGCCCCGAACGCGGCGCTGATTACGAATATGGGGGTGGGGGACGCGACGATTTCCAACACCGGCACAATGGAGGCTGCGCAAGGCTCCAGCGTAATTTCCCTATCGTTGGGCAATGGCCAGTCCCTCGACATCCTAAACAGTGGCACGATGAGCGCGCTGTCGCCAGACGCGATCACCATCACCGGCTTCAACACCAGCAGTGTCAGCTTTGCGAACAGCGGTGATGTCATCGGCACCGTGTCGATGGGTGTGACGGCGGAGCTTAGCAACACTGGAACGATCCTCGGCGCGCTCGGAATGATCGGCTTTAACAACGAGCTTGTGAACCAGGGCCTAATCACCGGGACGGTCCAAATTCTTTCAGGCTCTAGCGATATGGTGAACACCGGCAGGATTGCCGATGACATCACCATCGGCGGCACGAACAACCTGCTGTCAAATTCCGGCCTGATCGGGGGCGAAGTCAATTTTGCCGCTACGGGCACCGGGGTGGACCGGCTGCACAACACGGGCACAATGATCGCCGATGTCGACATGGGCGGCGGCAATGACACCGTGCGCAACACCGGAGCGGTGGAGGGCAACATGCTGCTGGGCAATGGCAGCGACAGCTACATCGCGCGCGGCGACGGGGTGGTCGACGGCCAAGTGAACGGCGGCGCGGGCAATGATTTCATGCGCAGCGGCGATTTTGCCGACAACATGTTTGGCTCCAGCGGCGATGACACGCTGTTCGGCAACGGCGGCAACGACACGCTGGATGGCGGCAGCCGCGATGACGTTCTGCGGGGCGGCGACGGCGAGGACGTGTTGATCGGCGGCACGGGTCTTGACCAGCTCTTTGGCGGGCGCGGCGACGACAGCCTGTCGGGCGGCGATGATGCGGACGTGCTGATTGGCAACGATGGCGACGACACGCTGAACGGCGGTGACGGGGGCGACCGACTGGTAGGCGGCAATGGCGCTGACGGCCTTGTCGGTGGCGAAGGCGCGGACACCATGCTTGGCGGAAATGACAACGATACGCTCGAAGGCGATGCGGGCAATGACCAAATGTTCGGCAATGCGGGCACCGACACCCTTTCGGGCGGGTCAGGCTTTGATACGCTCAACGGCGGGCAGGGCGATGATGTCATGGATGGCGGGCTACAAAGCGACACGCTGATCGCGGGTGCGGGCAATGACACGCTGACCGGCGGGGCAGGCCGCGACACTTTTGTGTTTGGCCGCAATGCGGGCGACAACGTTGTGACCGATTACGTCGACAACATTGACACCATCGACGTCAGCGCGCTTGGCCTGACGGGCTTTGGCGTGCTGAATACCGCTATTTCCGACCGTGCGGGGGGCGGTGTGCTGATCGACTTCGCCAAGATCGGTGGGTCAGGCACCGTCACGCTGCTCGGCTCGGTCACGGATGCGGATCTGAACCTGAACGACTTTATCCTTTAGGGACGGGCCCAAGCGACTGGCGGACGCGGATATCCGTCGCCAGTCGCACACTCTTGAGCGGGGTGCCCTGTTCCAGCGCCTGCACAAGCTGGCCCGCGGCACGGCGGCCCATCTCTCGGTGCGGAACGTGCACCGTGGTCAGCGCAGGTTCAGCCAGCATGGCCAGATCAATGTCGTCAAATCCTGTGATCGACAGGTCTTCGGGCACGCGCAGCCCCATTTCGCGGGCCGCCCGCAGGGCCCCGATGGCCAAAACGTCATTGCCGCACATCACCACCGTTGTGGCCGGCGCCGCGCTCAGCACATGGCGCAGAGCCGCCGCGCCCGTGTCGATGCCGTAATCCACCTCTGTCAGGTATAGATTTTGCGCAGGCAGGCCAGCACTATCCATCGCATGGCGGATCCCTTGCACGCGCCCGCGCGCGCGATCGTTTGGCCCGGTTGGCGCTGAGATGCAGGCGACATGCGTATGCCCGTACTGCAGCACCAGCCGTGCCAGCTCTTCCATGGACGCGCGATTGTCAAAGCCGATGGCCGGATGGCTTTGTGTTTCATCGAACGACCACGCCACAAGAGCAGGCACCCCGCGCCGCGCCAGAAAGTCGAAAAGCGACGGCTCGCGTTCGTAGCCAATGAGCAGCAGCGCATCCGCCCCGCGCGCCACGAGCGTGCGCACCTGCTCGTCCTCCAACTCGGGCTGGTAGGCTGATGACGCGATCAGCAGCGTCTTTCCCGCATGGCCCAGCGCGTTTTGAAAGGCCTGGATACCGCGTGCGAAAACTGCGTTCTCCATCGTTGGGATCACAACGCCCACGGTGTTGGTCTGCTTGGCTGCCAGCGCCCGCGCGCCGAAATTGGGAGCATAGCCTAGATCCCGCACGGCCTGCATCACGCGCGTACGGGTTCCCTCATTGACCTGGCCGGGCGAGTTGAGACAGCGCGACACTGTTGCTGTCGACACCCCCGCGCGGCGGGCCACGTCCGCGAGGGTCGGAACGGGAGGGATACTGGACATGGCCAAAGGGTAGGGGGCGCAAGGGGCGAAGCGCAAGGGCAATGTAAGCGCTTGCAAGAATCAGATGTAAGCGCTTACATTCGGGAAGACATCGCAGCGCCTGGGGAGGACGCTATGAGTTATCTGATCGCGGCAGTTCTGGTTCTGGTCTTTACGGCCAACGTTGTTGTGGGGGCCATCAATGGCGTGCCCGTTGTCGGCAATGTCGCCGAGATGCTGATTCTGTTTGCCGCCGCCATCGCCTTTTCCGTGGGCATTTTGCGCAGCGAAGCGCGGGCGAAAGACGCCCCGAAAGATTAAACGAAAACCGTCCACAGGGAGGAACAAGATGGACAAGATGAAACAGGGGCCGGTGTCGGAAGAACGCCGGAATTTCCTTAAGCTGGCCGCATCGGGCAGCTTTACCGCGGCGTTGGTTGCAGGGGCTGCTGGCACGCTTTGGTCGTCCGAAGCCGCCGCCCAGACCGCGCAGGAAGAACGTGCGCGCGAAGCCGCTGCCGAATACACCATGACGCTGGCGACCGCCTACGTGCTTGGCGCCTCGCGCAGCTATCCGATCATGCAGCTGGACCTAAAGGAAAACATCCAGAACATGACCAATGGCAAGGTCTACGTGAAGCTTGCGCCGGGTGGTCAGCTGGGTGCGGGCGGCGCGCTGGCGCAGGCGGTGCAGGGCGGCACGATCCAGTGCGCGCAGCACAGCCTTGCGAACTTTGCGCCCTTCGCTTCGGTGGTCGATCTGATCAACCTGCCGTATTTCTGCGGCTCCAACCAGCGTTTCACCAACCTGACGTCGTCGGACGCGTGGAAGTCCGAAGTTGACCCCAAGATCGCCGCATCGGGCTTCAAGGCGCTGATGTACATCGTCATCGACCCGCGCGTCGTGGCTGTGCGTCAGGGCGGCAACGCGATCATCACCCCGGGCGACATGTCGGGCGTGAAGTTCCGCGTTCCGGGCTCGGCAATGCTGCAGCAGTACTATCGCCTTGTCGGCGCGAACCCGACCCCGGTTGCGTGGGGCGAGACCCCCTCGGCGATCCGTCAGGGTGTTGCTGACGCGCTCGACCCGTCCGTTGGCGCGCTGCACGTCTTTGGCTTTGGCGAAATCCTGAGCCATGTGACCTTCACCCAGGCCGTGCCCGACAGCCAAGTGTATTCGGTCAACCTTGAGTGGTTCAACAGCCTGCCGACGGATGTCCAGGAAGGCATCGAGTTTGCAGGCGAAGTGACCCAGCAACAGAACCTCGCCAAGGTGCCATCGGCACGCAGCTACGCCATGGCGCAGCTGATCGAGAACGGCGTGCAGTTCCACTCGCTAAGCGATGATCAGCTGGCCGAATGGCAGGCCGCGGGCGGCTTCCAGCGCTCCGAATGGGACCAGTTCAAGACCGATCTGGCTGGCTCCATGGACGTGTTTGCCAAGCTTGAAGAAGCCGCGGCGACGCCCAGCCGTTACTACGTGCACGACGCGTAACGCGCCATGGGCCGGCGCCGCACGCGCCGGCCCTCACCATTTCTTGAACGCACCGGCCATGCTCGGCCCTGCACCACGCAGCATGCGGAGGCGCCATGAATACTCTTTTTCGAGCCATCGACCAAAATGCCGAACGCTGGCTGCTGCTGGTGTTCTACGTGATGCTGGTCGGCACGATGTTCATCGAGGTCGTGCGCCGTGAGGTCTTCGCCTATTCCTCGATCTGGGGTGAGGAGATGGTGCGCTATTCCTTCATCTACCTTGCTTGGATCGGCGCCGCCGCGGCGGTCAAGGAACGCGGACACATCCGCATTGACGTTATTATGAATTACGTCGGGCGCCGCGCCAAAGCGGTTCTGTATATCTTCGGTGATCTGGTGATGTTCGCCGTCGCCCTCATCGCGCTCTACTGGAGCTGGGAAGCGGTGCATGTCAGCTGGAAGTTCAACTCTGTCACGCACGGGCTTCGGATCGGGCAGTATTTCTTCCTCTTCGCGGTGCCGTTTGGCTTTGCCCTCGTCATCTTCCGCCTCGTGCAGTCCTTGCTGCGCGATCTCAAAGACCTTCGTGCGGGCCGTCCCGTCTACGAAGGCGACAAGCTGTTTGATTAAGGGAGGGCCGGGACAATGATGTGGCAAACTCTGCAGCAAACCGAACTGGTCCTCGGTTGGGATTTCTACGCGTCGGTCATCCTCTTTGTCGTTCTGGTCGCGCTGGCCGTGCCGGTCTGGGCCGCCATTGGCGCGTCCACGGTGCTGATGCTGGTCTGGTCGGGCGCTCTGCCGCTGAGCCTTGTGGGCGAAAAGCTCTTTTCGGGCATCGACGCCTTTGCGCTGACGGCGGTGCCGCTGTTTATCCTGACCGGCGACGTGCTGGTGCGCACGGGGCTCAGCCGAAAATTCCTGGACGTGGCCGAAGCGCTCACCTGCTGGGCCAAGGGCGGCTTTGGCAGCGCCACGGTCCTGGTCTGCGGCATGTTTGCGGCGATCTCCGGCTCTGACGCTGCAGGCGCCGCCGCGGTGGGCCGCATGACCATCGACCGGCTGGTTGAATCGGGCTATCCGCGCCCCTACGCCTGCGCCCTCGTCGCCGCTGGCGCCTGTACCGGCATCCTGATCCCGCCATCCATCGCCTATATCATCATTGGCCTTGTGCTGGGCATCGCCGTTTCGACCCTTTTCCTCGCTGCGCTGATCCCTGGTTTGCTGATCCTCGTTTCGATCCTTGTAACCAACGTCGTGATGAACCGCCTGAATGCCTGGGAGGGCGGGGGCATCATGACCCCGGCCGAATGGCGTGCGAACCTCTGGGCCAAGCTGAAATCCGGCTGGTACGCGTTTCTGGTGCCCGGCATCATCTTCTACGGCATCTTCTCTGGCCGTCTTACCCCGACCGAGGCAGGCGCAGTTGCCGTCGTGGTGACCATCGCCATTGGCTTCATTCTTGGCACACTGAAACTGTCGGACTTCCCTGCGATGCTGGTCAGCTCCGCCAAGGTAAACGGGGTAATCCTGCCTATCATCGCGTTCTCGATCCCGCTGGCCGAGGCGTTGGCCATCATCGGCGTGCCGCAGGGTTTCGTCGGCGCGCTAACCTCGCTGACCACGAATGAATACATGCTGATCGCCATGATGGTGCTGATCCTGATTGGCGCGGGCTGCGTGATGGAGACCACGCCGAACATCGTCATCCTCGCGCCCATCCTGATGCCACTTGCCGAAAATATCGGCATGAACGAAATCCAGTTCTGCATCATGATGATCACTGCGCTGGGCGTGGGTTTCATTACCCCGCCTCTTGGCCTCAACCTTTTTGTGGTGTCCGGGATCACGGGCGAGTCGATCCTCAAGATTGCATGGCGCGCGATACCCTTCGTGTTCTTTATGCTGATCGTGACGCTGATGATCGCTTATATCCCTGCCATCTCGACCACACTTCTTCCCGATGTTTACAGGTAGGACATCCGTTCAATGACCCGAGAGTACCTAAAGAAAGCCACCCTGACCGCGCGCAGCGGCGCCTCGGACGTGCAGGAAACCGTTATGGGCATCCTGAACGACATCGAAGAAAGTGGTGACGCCAAGGCGCTGGAATATGCGGCCAAGTTCGACAATTACGACGGCCCCGTCCTGCTGAGCGCCGAAGATATCGCGGCAGCCTCCGCCTTGGTGCCGGACAAGATCAAGCGTGACATCGAGTTTGCGCACGACAATGTCCGCCGCTTTGCCGAAGCGCAGAAAGGCTCCATGCGCGATATAGAGGTGGAGATTCACCCCGGCCTCGTCGCTGGCCAAAAGATGATCCCGGTCGATGCGGCGGGCTGCTATGTGCCCGGCGGGCGTTACAGCCATATCGCGTCGGCCATTATGACCGTCACGACGGCCAAGGTCGCTGGCTGCAACCACATCGTAGCCTGCTCTCCGCCGCGCCCCGGTGTTGGGATCGCGCCGGCGATCATTTATGCCGCCCATGTCTGCGGTGCGGACAAGATCATGGCGATGGGCGGCGTGCAGGGCGTCGCGGCGATGACATTCGGCCTGTTCGGTCTGCCAAAAGCCAACATCCTTGTCGGCCCCGGCAACCAGTTTGTGGCCGAAGCCAAGCGCATCCTCTTTGGCCGCGTTGGCATCGACATGATTGCGGGCCCCACCGACAGCCTGATCCTGGCGGACGCCAGCGCCGACCCGATGATCGTTGCAACCGACCTCGTGGGGCAGGCCGAGCATGGCTACAACTCGCCCGTCTGGCTGGTCACTGATGACCGCGCGCTCGCGGAGGAGGTCATGCGCCTCGTGCCTATCCTGATTGACGACCTGCCGGAGGTGAACCGCGACAACGCAACCGCCGCCTGGCGCGACTATGCCGAGGTGATCCTCTGTGCAGACCGCGCAGAGATGGCAGCGACGTCCGACGAATACGCGCCCGAGCACCTTACCGTAATGGCTGAGGACCTCGATTGGTGGCTGTCCACGCTCACCTGCTACGGATCGCTCTTCTTGGGTGAGGAAACGACCGTGGCCTTTGGCGACAAGGCGTCGGGCACCAACCACGTGCTGCCGACCTCCCGCGCGGCGACCTACACGGGCGGGCTTTCGGTGCACAAATACATGAAGATCGTGACCTGGCAGCGTTCTACGGCCGACGCGATGAAGCCCGTCGCAGAAGCAACCGCGCGCATCAGCCGCCTTGAAGGGATGGAAGCGCATGCCCGTACAGCGGACATTCGTCTGGCCAAGTTCTTCCCCGGCGAAAATTTCGACCTGACCGCCGAGGAGTAACTGGTGCCGCAGGCAGGCCACCAAGATTTGACCGGCCCCGACCTTACGGGTCACGTGGCTGTGGTTACCGGTGCGAGTGCCGGGCTGGGCCGCCGTGCGGCGCTGGCCCTGTCCCGCGCCGGGGCCAGCGTGGTTGGTGTGGCCCGCCGGACCGATGCGCTCAAAAGCCTCAAGGAAGAGGCCACCGGCCCTATCTACGCTGTCCCGGCGGACCTATCTGACCGCGGTGTGCTCGACGCCGTGGCCCACGACGCCGCGCAGCCGTTCGGCGCGCCGGACATCGTGGTGCACGCCGCCGGCATCAACACCCGCGAGCCCGCCGATGAGGTCACCGATGAAGGTTGGGACATCACGATGGACCTGAACCTCCGGGTGCCGTTCTTTTTGTCCAAGCTGTTTGTCCCGGCGATGAAGGCGAAGGGCTGGGGCCGCATCGTCAATTTTGCCTCTCTGCAATCGCACCGCGCTTTTCCCGGTGGTCTAAGCTATGGCGCATCAAAAGGGGGTGTCGCCCAGTTGACCCGCGCAATGGCACAGGCGTGGTCAGGTGAGGGGATCAACGTGAACGCGATTGGCCCGGGCTTTTTCCGCACCGAACTCACGGCGGCCGTGTTTGCCGACCCCGAGCGCGCCGCGCGCAACGCCGCGCAGACCTGCATCGGGCGCAATGGTGAGCCGGAGGATATAGACGGCCCGCTTCTCTTTCTCTGCTCGAACATGGCCGCTTACGTCACCGGGCAGGTGCTGATGGTCGACGGGGGGTTTACCGCGAAATGAAGGCGCTTGTTTATACCGGGGTGGAAACGCTCGACTATCGCGAGGTGCCGGACCCTGTAGCGGGCGATACGCTGGTGCGGATCGACAGTGTCGGCATCTGCGGGTCGGACATGCACGCTTACCTCGGCCATGACGACCGCCGCCCAGCGCCGCTGATCCTCGGCCACGAAGGCGCTGGCATTACCGAGGACGGCCGGCGCGTCACCATCAACCCGCTGGTGACCGACCCTCGCAGCGCCGCCAGCCGCTCGGGCCGTGAAAACCTTGACCCTTCGCGCCAGATCATCTCCATGCCGCCCCGCGAGGGCGCCTTTGCCGAAGCCGTGGCGATCCCCGAGCGCAACCTTGTCGCGGTGCCGGACCACATCACGTTGCAGCAGGCGGCGCTGGCCGAACCCATCGCCGTCAGTTGGCACGCCGCGCGCCTTGGCGTCGCCGCCCTGCACCCCGCGGACGACCGCCGCGCCCACGTCATTGGCGGCGGCGCCATTGGCCTTGCTGCAGTCCTGTCGCTGAAGGCAATGGGGATCGAGGACGTCACGCTCGCTGAGCCGAACGAAGCCCGCGCCGACTATCTGACGCGCCACTGCGACGTTGCCATCGACAATACGCCGCCGCAGGGTATCCCGCTGGTCGTCGACGCGGTCGGCTATGCTGCCACCCGCGCCGCCGCCTGTGCGCTGGTCAGCCCGGGCGGGGTCATCCTGCATATCGGGCTGGGCGACAGCGATGGTGGCCTCGACATCAGGCGCATCACGTTGCAAGAAATTACCGTGATTGGCACCTATACTTATACCGCCCAGGACTTCCGCGACACCTGCGCCGCGATGTGGGGTGGCCGCCTCGGCTCGCTGGATTGGGCCGAGGCCCGCCCCCTGTCCGAAGGCGCCGGCGCCTTCGCCGACATCCGCGCCGGGCGCACGCCCGCCCCGAAAATCATTCTCAAACCCTGACGAACCCCGGAGAGGCCCATGTCAAACCCCGCCCCAAACGAGATCCCGCACCTTCTGGTGCATGAAGCTGCTGACAATGTCGGTGTTGTCGTCGTCGAGGGCCTGACCGCCGGCACCGACATGCTGTGCTGCATCACGCACGACAACTCGACCTTTCGTCTGACAGCACAAGACGATGTGCCAATTGGCCACAAGATCGCGCTGAAGGATCTGTCAAACGGCGACACGGCCATCAAGTATGGCGAGGACATTGGCAAAATCATCGCCGATATCGGGCAGGGCAAGCACGTCCACACCCACAACTGCAAAACGAAGCGCTGGTAAGGAGTTCCTGAGATGAGCAAGTACGGAAACATGACCTTCATGGGCTACCGCCGCGAAAATGGCCGCGTCGGCGTCCGCAACCACGTGATCATCCTGCCGGTTGACGACATCTCTAACGCCGCCTGCGAGGCGGTGGCGAACAACGTCAAAGGAACAATGGCGCTGCCGCACGCCTACGGGCGGTTGCAGTTTGGCGAAGACCTGGATTTGCACTTCCGCACCATGATCGGCACCGGCTCCAACGCCAACGTGCACTCGGTCGTCGTGATCGGGATCGAGCCGGGCTGGACCAAGCGCATCGCCGACGGCATCCGCGAGACTGGCAAGGAGGTCGCCGAATTCTCCATTGAACAGAAGGGCGATTTCGAGACGATCCGCGCCGCAAGCTGGGCCGCCAAGGATTTCGTGCACAAAGCAACCGAGGTCCAGCGCGAAGAATGCTCCATCAACGAGCTGTGGGTCTCCACCAAGTGCGGCGAAAGCGACACGACCACCGGCCTCGGCTCCTGCCCAACGGTCGGCAATATGTATGACAAGCTGCTGCCCGAAGGCATCACCGGCTTTTTTGGCGAGACATCCGAGATCACCGGGGCCGAGCACATCTGCCAGAAGCGCGCGATCAACGAAGAGGTCGGCAACCGCTGGTACGCGATGTGGAAGGCCTACCAGGACGACGTCATCTTCGCGCACCAGACCGATGACCTCTCCGACAGCCAGCCGACCAAAGGCAACATCGAAGGCGGCCTCACGACCATCGAGGAAAAGGCCCTCGGCAATCTCGAAAAGATCGGCCGCACCTCGCAGTACATCGACATCCTGGAACCCGCCGAACAGCCCAGCTCCGGCGACGGCCTCTACTTCATGGACTCGTCCTCGGCGGCCGCCGAATGCGTCACGCTCATGGCCGCAGGCGGCGCTGTGGTGCACACCTTCCCCACCGGGCAGGGCAACGTCGTCGGCAACCCCATCGTCCCGGTCATCAAGATCACCGCGAACCCGCGCACGGTGCGCACCATGGGCGAGCATGTGGACGTTGACGTGTCGGGCATCCTGCGTCGCGAGATGACCATTGACGAGGCCGGTGACGCCCTGATCGACATGATCCGCCGCACCGCCAACGGCCGGCACACCGCCGCCGAGGCGCTGGGCCATCGGGAATTCTCGATGACCAAGCTGTACCGCTCGGCCTAAACGCATTTCGGCCCGGGTCACACCCCGGGCCGCAGACGCTAATGACAGAAACGATCTCCATCCCTGAGGCCGAAGCGCTTCTGACCGCCGTGTTCGAGCGCAGTGGTCTGCCGGCTGTTGCCGCACTCTCGGTCGCCCGCGCCCTTGTCGCGGCAGAGGCGGAGGGGCAGGCGGGGCACGGCTTTTCCCGGGTTGCCGACTACGCGGCGCAGGCCCGCTCGGGCAAGGTGGTGGCCGCAGCCCGCCCGCATCTGACGGAGCGCGCGCCCGCTGCCTTGCACATCGATGCGGGCTGCGGCTTTGCCTACCCGGCGCTCGACACCGGCATTCCCGCGCTGATCGCGCGGGCGCGGCAGACGGGGATTGCCGTGCTGACCATCGGCAATTCGCACCATTGCGGCGCGCTGTCGGTGCAGGTCGAACGGCTGGCGGAGGCGGGCCTTATTGGCCTGATGGTCGCAAACACCCCCAAGGCCATCGCGCCCCATGGCGGGGCGGAAGCGCTTTATGGCACCAACCCCATCGCCTTTGCCACGCCCGTCGCCGGGGAGGCTCCGCTGGTGATCGACCTGTCGCTGAGCGCGGTGGCGCGGGGCAAGGTCATGGCGGCGCAAAAGGCCGGGCACAAGATACCCGAAGGCTGGGCTCTGGACGCTGCAGGTCAACCAACGACCGACCCGGATGCGGCGCTGGCCGGGACCATGGTGCCCATCGGCGGGGCCAAGGGCACCGCGCTGGCGCTGATGGTGGAGCTGTTGGCAGCCGCGCTGACCGGAAGCGCCTTCAGCGCCGAGGCCGGATCATTCTTTACCGGCGAAGGCCCGCCCCCGCGTGTCGGCCAGACCCTTATTGCTATCGATCCGGGCGCGCAGGGCGACTATGCCGCGCGCACGGCGCAGCTTTGTGCGGCCATCACCGCGCAGGAGGGCGCGCGCCTGCCCGGCACCCGCCGCCGTGCCGCCCGCGCCCGGGCGGAGGCCGAAGGGCTGAACGTGCCCGCACACCTCATCGCCACCGCGCGCGCCCTGGCAACCGGAGACTGACTCATGCCCAACTCTATCCTCATCCCCGTTGCACTCGACCAGGACACGCTGGTGCCCGGCAAACTTGCCACGGCCCGCACGATGCTGGAGCCGGGCGGACAGATCACCCTTCTGTGCGTGCTGGAATCCGTGCCGGGCTATGCCAGTGAATTCGTGACCGTGAAGTCCGAAAACCACCTGACGGACAAAGTCAGCGCGCAGCTGGACGCCCTGAAGGACGGCAATGACGTGCACATCATGGTCACCTCCGGCAAGCCCGGCATCCGCATCGCAGAGGTCGCCGAAGAGATCGGCGCCGACCTTGTCATTGTTGGCGCACGCCAGCCCGGGGCGCTCGACATCTTCCTTGGCTCGACCGCAGCGCGTGTGGCCCGCCGCGCACCCTGTTCTGTCCTGATCCAGCGGTAAGCGCATGGCCGAGCGTATCCCCAGACCGCGCCCGGGCGGCGCGCCTGCCGCTAACATCTCTGCCCCAGGGCAGGGGGATGGTGGCGCGCTGGGCGATGAGGCCTATGACGGTCGGCGGCTGTCCTATGCCTCCACCTTTACCGATGTGCGCCAGCAGCGGATCATCCAGGCAATCGAGCTTGTGACAGCAAAGCCGGCCCTTCTGCGCCGCATCCGCCGGTTCGAGGCGGGCGGCGTGCCCCATGGGCAGGCGTTCTGGGCCAAGGCGCTGAATGTCATGGGCATCGACCTGTTGACCCCGCCCGATGAGATCGCGCGCATTCCCAAGACCGGCCCGCTGATCATTACGGCAAACCACCCCCACGGGCTGGTGGACGGCATGGTTCTGGCCGAGCTGATCGGCCGGGTGCGCACCGACTACAAGATCCTCACACGGTCCCTGCTGACCGGCGTGGCAGAGATTGACCCCTTCATGATCCCGGTGCCCTTTGCCCACGATCCTGATGCACTGGCCAAGAACATCGAAATGCGCCGCGCCGCGATGGAGCATCTAGCAGGCGGCGGTGCGGTCGCGCTCTTTCCGGCGGGCGTTGTGGCCTCGTCTGACACATGGTTCGGCCCGGCGATAGAGAGGGATTGGAATGCCTTTACCGCCAAGATGATCCAGCGGTCGGGCGCAACGGTGCTGCCCCTGCGCTTTCCCGGCCAGAACAGCCGAGCCTACCAGATTGCCGCGCAGCTGTCGGCCACCCTGCGCCAAAGCCTTCTGCTGTATGAGATCAGGCACTCCCTTGGCCGCGCGCAACGCCCCCACGTGGGCACACCGCTGGCGCCAGAGGCCGTGGCCAAGTGGAAAAGCGACCCGATGGGCTTTATGCAATGGCTGCGCGCGCACACCCTGTCCCTCGGGCGCAGCGCGGGCTAGGTCTGGGGCATGACAGCCCCAATTCTGTGTTGCGGTGAGGCGCTGATCGACCTTGTGCCTGAACGGCCCGATGCCCCCGCGCTGATCCCGCGCCCGGGCGGCGCTGCGCTAACCTGCGCCATCGCGCTGGCACGGCTGGGCCAGCCCGTGGCGCTGGTCGCGGGCGTGTCGACCGATCACTCTGGCGCCCGGTTGGTGCGTGCGCTGGAGGCGGACAATGTGCGCACCGATCTGCTGATCCGGAGCGACCTGCCCTCCACCCTGGCGCATGTGCATCTGAGCGATGGCGACGCGACCTACAGTTTTCACGACACCGCAACGGCAGGCCGCGCCGTGACGCCCGTCGATGTGCCAAAGCTGCCGGCCGCGTCCGCGCTGGTGTTTGGCGGCATCAGCCTCGCCCGCTTACCGTCCGCAGAAACCTTTGTCCGGCTTGCAGAGACAGCCGAGGTGCGCGGCCCCGTCCTGCTTGACCCCAATATCCGCCCCGCCCTGATCGACGATGCCGCCGCGTATCGCGCCACGTTGGCCCGCGCGGTGGTGGCAGCCGATATCGTAAAGCTGTCGGAAGAGGACCTTGAATGGCTCGGAACCTCACCGCAGGCCCTGCTGGATCTGGGCCCAAGCCTTGTCTTACTGACCCGCGGAGCAGAGGGCGTCATGGCAATCGAGGCGGCCGGGCAGTTCACCGTGCGGGCGCCTGTGGCACAGGTTGTCGACACGGTAGGCGCAGGCGACACGTTTGTTGCCGGTTTCCTTGCTGGCCGGTCCGAGGGGATGGATTTGTGCAGCTCGCTCGCCTTCGCCACAACTGCGGCCAGTCTGTCGACGGTGCGGGTTGGGGCCGACCCGCCCTACCTCTCGGCAGTGCGCCGCGCTATGTGAGGGGAATGTTCACGCCCACCATCCTGTCTGACCTGCACCATCACGGCTTCGATACCGTCATCGACGTGCGCAGCCCCGCCGAGTTTGCCGAAGACCATATCCCCGGCGCGATCAACCTGCCGGTCCTGAATGACGAGGAACGCGCGCGGGTCGGCACGATCTACAAGCAGGTCGCCCCGTTCGAGGCGCGCAAGATCGGTGCGGCGCTGGTCTTCCAGAACGCCGCCCGCCACATCAATACCGCGCTGAAGGACCGCGATGGCGCCTGGCGCCCGCTGGTCTATTGCTGGCGCGGGGGGCAGCGTTCGGGCAGTTTTGGCTGGATGCTGCGCGAGATCGGCTGGCGGGCCGAAGTGCTCAAGGGCGGCTACAAGACCTATCGCAGCAAGGTTGTCTCGGCCCTTTATGACGGTGTGCTACCGCACCGTCTGGTGCGTCTTGGGGGCTATACCGGCACGGCCAAGACCGAGCTTCTGGATCACCTGACCGGCTTTGGTGTGCAGACAATCGACCTTGAGGCGCTGGCCCATCACCGCGGATCGCTCCTGGGCGGAATGACAAAGCCGCAGCCCAGCCAGAAGGCGTTCGAGACAGCGCTGGCCGAATGCCTGTCTGCGTGCGACCCCAAACACCCGGTGGTGGTCGAGGCCGAGAGCAGCAAGATCGGCAGCATCAGCCTGCCTCCCGCGCTCTGGTCCGCGATGACAGCCGCGCCGATGATCGAGGTTGCCGCCCCGCTCGAGGCGCGCGCGGCCTATCTTGCCACGGCCTATGACAGCGTGCTGGCTGATGGGCCGGCGCTCAAGGACAAACTCTCGCCCCTGCGCCGGTTTCGGGGGCATGCGGTGGTCGATCACTGGAACGATCTGATCGACACCGGCGCACATCTTGCGCTGTGCCGGAGCCTCGCGGCAGATCATTACGATCCGGCCTATGACAAGTCCGCTGCGGGCACGCGGGGCGTCGTAATCGGCAGGCTGTGCACTGACAGCCTTGATGCGGTCGCGCTGGAGCGTTTGGCGAAACGGATTGCCCTGATGGTTCAGGAAAAGGTGACCTGACCCGCCGGGCCTTCGGTGACTGAGCCGACCACCGCCGCTTCGATTCCGGCCGCACGTAGTTGCGCCGCAACCGTTTCGGCCTCTGGATGTGCGGCCAGTAACCCGCCTCCGGTCTGCGGGTCGAACATGAGCGCCGTGCGCGGATCCTGCGGCGCTGTGAACCCTGCGCGGTTTTCGGCGTGAATGCTTGAGCGCACACCACCTTCCGCCAGACGAAGCGCCCCCTCCATCAATGGTACAGCAGCGACATTGAGCGTGGCGGCAGTGCCCGACGCGGCAGCGATGTTGCGCAGATGGCCCGCAAGGCCAAAGCCGGTAACGTCCGTCATCGCATGCGCACCAGCAAGAAGTTGCGCGTCGCGCCCCTTCATCCGAACCATTCCAGCCTGTGCGCCCAGCACCTCGCTCGCACGTGCGAGCCCGCGCATGTGCCCTGCCATTACCGTGCCTGATCCGATCTGGCCGGTCAGAACCAGCCCATCCCCTGCACGCGCGCCGCTGAGCCCGATGGCATGGTTTGCTGTGCCCGTGACGGTAAAGCCGATCGTCAGCTCCGCGCCTTGGGTCGAATGCCCGCCTACGATGCGCCCGCCCGCAGCGTCGAACACGGTGCGCGCTGCGTCCATGATGCGGGCCAGATCGCGCGCTGCCAGCTCAGGCGATTGCCGGGGAAGGATGACCGATGCCACCGCAGCGCCCGGCGACGCGCCCATCGCCCAGATGTCACCCAGCGCATGCACCGCCGCAATGCGCGCCATCACCGCCGGATCGTCCACCATGGCCCGCAGGTGATCGACCGACAGAACACGCCCGCCCTCCAGCATGGCAGCGTCGTCCCCCGGAGCGTCCACCCCCAAGGCGGCCTGCAACGCGCCTGCACCAACCTTTGATCCGCATCCGCCGCACAGCATCTCGGCCGGACTCGTGCCTGCCGCGCGCGGCCAGGGGGGCGCGGAGGGCGGCGTGGCCGGCAGGTCCTTGAGCTTGGTCATGAATGCGCGATCAATCCGGTCCTTCCAGCGCCAGACCCAGGGTCCTGAAAACGTCAGGCCAAAGCGTTCACCGAGCGCCGCCTTGCCGCCCAGCGAGATGAGCTTGAGATAGTCCGTTTGCGGAGTGTAAGGCCGCAGCCCGCCCTGACCTGTCGCCGCAGCGGACAGGTTGGCGTGCAGCACAGGGGCTTGCCGCACCGCGTAAACGCCCGCCTTGCCGCGCGGCGTCTGGGTCATCTCGGCGCAATCGCCGACCGCAAAGATGGAGGGATCACGGCTGCGCAGGCGGCTGTCCACAGGGACAAAGCCCGCCTCATCGGTCAGCCCGGTGCCTTTCAGCCAGTCATGCGGCCGCGCACCCGCGGCGCCGGTGACAAAATCGGCGGCGATCAGGCGGCCGCCCTCCAGCTCGACCCCATGCGCAAGCACGCGCACCGGGCGCACGCCCTCGCGCACGGTCACGCCCTGCTGTTCAAGGGCGGTGCGCATGCGGGTGCGCGCGGCAGGGCCGATGGCGCGCAGGATGGCTTCGGTCTCTAGCAAGGTGACCGTGGCCTCCCGGTTCCGCGCCCGCAGCGCGTGGGCCATGGCCATCGCCAGTTCGACTCCGGCCACACCGCCGCCAAGCACGGCGACGCACGCCGGGCCGTCCCCGTTCCGGTACGCATCCCACCGGGCAGCAAAGGGTCCAAGCGGCTTGGCCGGCACGCCATGCTCGGCAAAGCCCTCAAGGCTAGGCATGGCGCTGGTGATCCCGACATCCAGCGACAGGAGGTCATAGCCGATCCCCGGCGCCTCCGCGATCTGCACCACGCGCCGCGCCCGGTCGATGCCGCAGGCGCGGCCCTGCACAAAGCGCGCGCCAGCAAAGCGAGCCAGCCGCACAAGGTCGATATCCAGCTCTTCGCGCGTGTAATGCCCGGCCACAAAGCCCGGCAGCATGCCCGAATAGGCCGCCGTGCCGCCCGGGTCGATCACGGTCAGCCGCGCGCCGGGCAGCGGGTCCATGCCCCAGGCCCGCAGCACGAGCGCGTGCGCATGACCGCCTCCCACCAGAACGATGTCACGGGTTAGCGGCAGATCGGGGGCAGGGTGCATGGGGGCCTCAAACTGGTCTGGCAGCGGTGTAACGGAGCGGGCGCGGGGTGCAAATCACCTCTTGGTCAGCGGCGCAGGGCAAGGCCGCCAAGCCCCGACAGGGTGATCAGCACCAGACCCGCCAGCGCCCACAGATCCGGCACGTCGCCAAAGACCGCGTAGCCAAGCGCAACCGCCGAGATCAGCTGCGAATAGACCAGTGGCGCGATCAGGCTGGCCTCGGCCCGCCGGTTCGCGACCACCAGCAGGTAATTGCCCGCAGCCGATCCCAGGGCGCTGAGGGCGAAAAGCCCGGCCAGCGGTGCGTCTAGCGCGGGAAACGGGGCTGCAAGGCCAAGCGGGGCCAGCAAGGCCGTGCCAATCAGCAATTGCGAGATCAGTAGCAGGCGCGGCCTGTACGCCCCCGCGACCGCCCGCGTCATGGCCAGATACGCGCCATAGCAGCACCCCGCCGCCAGTGCGTAGGCCAAGCCCGGCCCGGCGCCAAAGCCCGGCTTGACGACCAGCATCACACCGGCAAACCCAAGGCCCAGCAGCGCGGTGCGCCCTGCGCTGGGCCGTTCGCCCAGGAACATAACAGCCAAGGCATAGGCCACCACTGGCCCGATAAAGAACGCGCCAAAGACATTTGCCAGCGGCTCGGTGCGCAGCCCGGTCAGAATACACGCGATCCCGCCAGCGATGAACGCCCCGCGCAGGAGGACGCGCCAATCGGTAAAGGCGCCCCGCTCGGCCCAGCGCAAGCCCGACAAGGGCAGCAGCACCGCCGCGGCCAGCGCAAAGCGCGCCCACGCGACCTGCACGGGTGGCACACCTGCACGGGTCAGAAGGCTGCCGGCCACATCGCCGATCACCACGCAGGTGACGGCGACAAAGACCAGCGCGGCAAGGACGAGCAATGACCCGTTCAATGGTTGTCGCGGGGCATGTGACTCGCTGCTATGTCCCGGAACGCGTCGGCCCCGCGCAGCACGAGGCCTTCATCGAACTGCCCCGCCAGATCGCGAAAGATCACCTGCCAAGGCGACTGGCTTTGCGGGACCGTGTAGCCGCCCGCCCGCTCAAGCGCCTGCGCGCGTTTGGCCAGCTCCACATCATCCACCAGCATTTGAACCGTCCCGCGCCCCAGATCGATCCGCAGCGTGTCGCCGGTGGCAAGGAGCGCCAGACCGCCCCCTGCCGCCGCCTCTGGCGCGGCATTCAGGATCGACGGGCTGCCTGACGTGCCCGACTGCCGCCCGTCGCCGATGCAGGGCAGGGCGGTCACGCCGTCGCGGATCAGGTAAGAAGGCGCGCGCATGTTCACGACCTCTGCGCCACCGGGGTACCCCAAGGGCCCTGCGCCGCGCATGACAAGGACGCATTGCGCGTCAATCCCTTCGGCGGGATCATCGATGCGGGCGTGAAAATCCTCCGGCCCGTCGAACACAACCGCGCGTCCCTCAAACGCCTCGGGATCATCGGGATTGGACAGATAGCGCCTGCGAAACTCGTCCGAGATCACGGATGTCTTCATGATCGCAGAGCCGAATAGGTTGCCCTTGAGGTTCAGAAACCCAGCGGCCGCAACCAAGGGATCGCTCACCGGGCGGATGACGTGCGAGTTGCCCGAGCGTACGCCCCCGCAATTCTCGCGCAGCGTCCGCCCGTTGGCCGTGATAACATCCGGATGCGGGAGCAGCCCGCCCGCGATCAACTCGCCAATCACCGCAGGCACCCCGCCCGCCCGGTGGTAATCTTCGCCCAGATAGTCCCCCGCGGGCTGCAGGTTGACGAGCAAGGGCACATCATGGCCCAGCGCCTGCCAGTCGTCATTGTCCAGCGGCACCCCAAGGTGGCGGGCAATGGCGTTCAGGTGGATGGGCGCGTTGGTGCTGCCGCCGATGGCGCTGTTGATCACCACCGCATTCTCGAACGCTTCCCGCGTCATGATCTGCGCGGGCCGCAGATCATCCCAGACCATGTCCACGATGCGCCGGCCGGTTTCGTAGCTGATCTGCCCCCGCTCGCGATAGGGCGCGGGGATGGCCGCCGCGCCGGGCAATTGCATTCCCAAAGCCTCGGCCAAGCTGTTCATCGTGGTCGCCGTGCCCATCGTGTTGCAATAGCCGACCGATGGGGCAGAGGCCGCCGCGATTTCCATGAACTCCGCATCCGTGATCTCTCCGGCGGCGAGCCGTTCCCGTGCCTTCCAGATCACCGTGCCGCTGCCTGCGCGCTTGCCCTCGTACCAGCCGTTCAACATCGGCCCAACGCTGAGCGCGATGGCCGGGATCCCCACGGTCGCGGCGGCCATCAGCAAGGCAGGTGTTGTCTTGTCACAGCCCACTGTCAGCACGACACCGTCGATTGGATACCCAAAGAGGCTTTCGACAAGGCTCAGGTAAGCAAGGTTCCGGTCCAGCATGGCCGTGGGCCGCTTGCCAGTTTCCTGAATGGGATGGACCGGCACCTCGATGCACGTGCCGCCCGCTGCGATGATCCCGTCGCGCACGCGCTTGCCCAGTTCAATGTGGTGGCGGTTGCAGGGCGACAGATCGCTTCCGGTCTGGGCAATGGCAATGACTGGCCCGCCCTCCTGCAGCTCGGCGCGGGTCAGTCCGTAGTTCAGATACCGCTCCAGATAGAGCGCCGTCATCTCCGGGTCGTCAGGGTTGTTGAACCAGCGGCGCGAGCGCAGGTCGGCGGGCGTGATTTTTGTCATGGGCGGCTCCCTTGTCCGGCGCTACCATCGCGCGGGGCAGGGAAAGGGACAAGACCATGCGTATCGCATTTCTGGGCACCGGGCTGATGGGCGCGCCAATGGTGCGCAACCTCGTGGCTGCAGGGCACGAGGTAACGGCCTGGAACCGCACGGCGGCCAAGGCGGAGGGGCTGGGCGCGCGCGTGGCGGGCACACCGGCGGAGGCGGCGCAGGGCGCAGAATTCATCCTGTCGATGCTGACGGATGGCAGCGCCGTTGCGGGCGTCATGGACCAGGTGCCCGGCGCGGCGCCGTGGATAGACCTCAGCTCCACCAAACCCTCGGAGGCGAAAGCCTTTGCAGCCCGGCGCCCGTTCCTCGACGCGCCGGTCTCTGGCGGCACCAAGGGCGCGGAGGAGGCCCGGCTTGCGATCATGGTCGGCGGCGACGAAGATCTGTTTGCCCAAGCCGAGCCGCTTCTGCGCGCGATGGGCCGCCCCGTCCGCGTCGGGCCCTCGGGCGCGGGACAGCTCGCCAAGCTCGCCAATCAGGCCATCGTCGGCATCACCATCGGCGCGGTCGCCGAAGCCACGCTGCTGCTGGAGGCAGGCGGGGCCAATGCTGCTGCCGTGCGCGACGCGCTCAAGGGCGGTTTTGCCGACAGCACGATACTGCAGCTTCACGGCGCCCGCATGTCGGCCCGCGACTTTACCCCAGGCGGGCCGTCGTCAATTCAGCTGAAGGACATGAACAACGTGCTGGACGCGGCGGGTGATTTGCACTTGCCGCTTGTTGAGGCCATCCGCGACCGCTACGCACGGCTGGTTCAGGACCTGAATAGCGGCGCTCAGGATCACGCCGCCCTTTTTGAGGAATTGCGCGATCTTCAGCGTTAGGCCGTGGCATCTAACACCAATGTGACCACCCGCGAATTGACCGGCGCGTGGCCGCGCTGCATCTCACGCCCATGGACCTGATACTCGCATATGCCGCCGGGCTGCTGACGCTCATCAACCCTTGCGTTCTGCCGGTGCTGCCCATCGTGCTGGCCTCTGCGCTGGGGCAAAGCCGCCTTGGCCCTGTCGCCCTCGCCGCGGGCATGTCGGTGTCTTTTGTGGCCTTCGGGGTGCTGGTCACCGCCTTTGGCAGCGCCATCGGGCTGGATCAGTTTGTGCTCGCCCAAATCGGCGCGGCGCTGATGATCGTCTTCGGTACGATCCTGCTGGTGCCTGCCTTCGCCACCCGGTTCGAGACTGCGACGGCAGGCTTTGCCGCCCGCGCCGACCGCGGGATCGACAGCGTTGGCACCGACGGGCTGCGCGGCCAATTCCTCGGCGGGCTCCTGCTGGGCGCGGTCTGGTCCCCTTGCATCGGGCCGACCCTTGGCGGCGCCATCGCGCTGGCCAGCCAAGGCCAAAGCCTCGGGTACGCCGCCGCCATCATGACCTTCTTCGCGCTGGGCGTCTCGACCCTGATCCTCGCCCTTGGCCTCGGCGCCCGCGAGGCGCTGCGCACCCGCGCCAACGCGCTGCGCGGTCTCGCTGCCCGGTCCAAGCCAATCCTTGGCGTCACCTTTCTCGCCGTCGGGCTGATGCTGCTCTTTGGCGTGCACCACATGCTGGAGGCTTGGGCACTGGATAACATGCCCGCCTGGCTGATCGATCTATCTGTTTCCATCTGACCATCACAGGAGAGACCACATGCACCGCCGTACGTTCCTCACCGCCCTTGCCGCGACCCCGTTTCTGGCCCGCGCCGCCCATGCCGCGCCCGGCTTTACCGATTACACCCCTGGCCTGATCCAGCAGGAGCTTGCCGCGGGAAAGACCGTCTTTGTCGACTACGCCGCCGACTGGTGCGGCACCTGCCGCGCGCAAGAGCGGGTCATCCAGGCCCTGCTGCAGGAAAACCCGGCCTACAAAGAGGCGATGAGCTTTATTCGCGTCGATTGGGACGACTTCAAGCGGCACGAAGTGACAACCTCCCGCGGGATCCCGCGTCGTTCGACCCTGATCGTCCTACGCGGCAATCAGGAGCTTGGACGCATCGTTGCGGGCACGTCCAAGACGCAGATCGCGCAGCTGATGGACCTCGGCCTCGCCGCAGGCTGAGGCATTTCTTTGAAGAAATGCCGTTAAGCCGTTCTTGAAGAACGGCCCCGGGCGATCCTTCAAAGGATCGCCTACCGCACCAGCCGAAACCCCTGATGCGATGTCGTCGTGTCCGGCGTCGTCCCAGTCCGCGCCGCGATCCTGTAACGATAGCAATAGGACGCGTGGCACAGAAACGAGCCGCCCTTCAGCAGCTTTGACCCCGCGGGCCAATGGTGCGCCGCGCGCTTCGCCTTCGACAGCGAGCGCAGGCGCGCCACGTCCGCGCACCACTCCCAGACATTGCCGACCATGTTGTAAAGCCCGTAACCATTGGGCGCAAAAGACTGCGCCGGGGCCGTCGCCCGGTAGCCATCAAGCCCAAGATTGACCTGCGGAAACTGCCCCTGCCAGATGTTGCAGGGCTGGCACGCGTCATCATCCGGCTCCTCCAGGCCCCAGGGAAAGGGCACATCCCCAAGTCCGCCGCGGGCGGCATGCTCCCACTCGGCTTCCGAGGGCAGGCGCGCGCCTGCCCACGCGGCAAAGGCCCGCGCATCGGCCCAGCTGATATGCACCGCCGGGTGATCGGGCACTGCCGCGGGTCCCGCGGGCCCGTCCGGGTGCGCCCAATATGCGCCGTCAATCTTGTGCCACCACTCGACGCCGACAACGCGCTGCGTCGCCGCCTCCCGCACATTGTGGTCAAAGACGAAAGACCAGCCAAACCGCTCAGCCTCTGTCACAAAGCCCGTGGCCTCCACGAAGGCTGCAAACTGCGCGTTGGTCACCGCGCAGGCCATCATGTCAAAGGGTTTGATCTTGCGCCGGCGCAGCGGGCCTTCTTCGTCCTGCGGCATCAGCGGCGTGTCCGTCCCGATCAGCGCCGTGCCGCCCGGGATCGGCACAAACCCCAGATCGGGCGGCGTGCCGCGGGTCACGGGCGCCGCGCCAGATCCGTCAGAGCCCCGTGCGGGCACGCAACATGTCTTGCCATCCATGGCGCGACCATCGCGCCCCGGGCGGGCAAACGCAACGTCCCGCATGACGAAACCCCGCGCCCGTGCTAGCCCGTCCCAAACGGAGGACACACCATGACCGATCTGCCCACCAGCACCTTCTTTGCCCTGAGCCGCGACGGCGGTGTCGTCCACCTCGAGATGGACAACGCCGAAAAGGCCAACGCGATGAACCCGGCCTTCTGGTCAGACCTGCCGCAGATCTGCGCGGCGCTGAACAGCGACCCGTCCGTGCGCTGCGTGGTCCTGTCGGGCCGGGGCCGGCACTTCACCGCCGGGATGGACTTGTCGGCCTTCACCGGCATCGCCGAACTCGCCCAGGCCGAGGCGGGGCGCGCCGCCTACGCCCTGCGCGACCAGATCCTGTACCTGCAAGACAGCCTGACCGCGCTAGAGACGCTGCGCGTGCCGGTCATTGCTGCGACCCACGGTGCCTGCGTCGGGGCGGGGATCGACATGATCACCGCCTGCGATGTGCGGGTGACTTCGGACGACGTGCGCTTTGCCATTGAAGAGATCCACATCGGGATGGCCGCGGATGTCGGCACGCTACAACGCCTGCCCAAGCTGATCCCGCCGGGCATTGTACACGAGCTAGCCTATACCGGCCGCCGCTTTTCCGCTGAAGAGGCCGCGGGCTGGGGCCTGGTCAGCAGCGTCCACGCGGGGCGCGAGGCGACCATCGCCGCCGCGATGGAGATGGCGCAGAGCATCGCCGCCAAATCCCCGCTCGCCATCGCGGGCATCAAACAGTCGATCACATATGCCCGTGATCACTCCGTCGCCGAAGGGCTGGACCAAATCGCCACATGGAACGCCGGCATGCTGCGCCCCGAGGACATGATGAGCGCGATCCAGGCCAAGATGGCCAAGCAGGAGGCGACATTCGCGGATCTGCTGAAAGACGCGGTCTAGCCCCCGGGCGCCGCTTTCTTGAAAAGAAAGCGGACCGGAAACTTTGCAAGTTTCCGCCCCCGCCGCGCGTCTTGACCCGCCTTGTGAACCCGACAACACTGCGTCCATGACACCGTTTACCTTCAATACAACGCCTTCGGTCCGCTTCGGTCCGGGCCTTTTGGCGGACTTGGGCGAGATCGCGAAACCCTTTGGCCGCGCGCTGATCGTCACCGACCCGGGCATGCTGGCCACCGGTATTGTGGACCGCGCCGAAGCCGCGCTGGACGCATCGAGCGTGCCGCACAGCCGTTTCGATGCTGTCACCGCCGATCCGCCAGAGGCGGTGATCTTTGCCGCGGCAGAGGCCGCCAAGGGCGCCGATGTCGTGATCGGCCTCGGGGGCGGGTCCTCCATCGACGCGGCCAAGCTCGCCGCGCTTCTGGCCCGTTCGGGCGAGGCGCTGAAGGACATCTACGGCGTCGGAAACGCCCAAGGCCCCCGCCTGCCGCTGATCGCCGTGCCCACGACCGCCGGCACCGGGTCAGAGGTAACCCCCATCTCCATCGTCACTACGGGCGCGTCGGAAAAGATGGGCGTCGTAAGCCCGGTGATCCTGCCCGACATCGCCCTGCTGGATCCGGAACTGACGCTGGGGCTGCCGGCCCATGTGACCGCCGCCACGGGCATCGACGCCATGGTTCACGCGATCGAGGCCTACGCCTCGGCCAGTCCGAACAACAACCCGGTAAGCCGTGCGCTCAGCGTCGAGGCGCTGCGCCTGATGGGCGCGGCGCTGGAGCGCGCGGTGCACGCCCCGGATGATATACAGGCCCGCGGCGATATGCTTCTGGGCTCGCTTCTGGCTGGCCAGGCCTTTGCAAATTCCCCCGTGGCCGCAGTGCACGCGCTGGCCTATCCCATAGGCGGGCACTTCAAGGTGCCGCATGGCCTCTCGAACGCGCTGGTGCTGCCGCATGTGCTGCGCTTTAACGCTGTCACAACGCCAACGCCCTACGCTGCGCTGTTGCCTCACACGTTCCCGGACCTGTCCCATCTTGAAGGACAGGAAGCCGCAGCGGCCTTCGCAGACGCGCTTGAGGATCTTTCAACGCGCTGCGGATTGACCGGCGGTTTGCGCGGTGTTGGCATTTCGGCATCTGACATTCCACTGCTGGCCCGCGACGCGATGAACCAAACGCGGCTTTTGGTGAACAACCCTCGCGACGTGACCGAGGCTGACGCCGCCGCAATCTATGAAGCGGCGCTATGAGCCGCCCGCAGCCGGGCCGAAGGGACGATTATTCGGCGTTTACCACGATTACCACCCGCTGGTTCGACAACGACATCTACGGGCATATGAATAATGCGATGCACTACCAGCTGTTTGATACAGCGGTAAATGGCATGTTGATCGAACGCGGGCTTCTTGATTTGCACGGCTCGCCGACCGTGTTCCTGGTGGTCGAAACCGGATGTACCTACCACGGTGAATTGGCCTTTCCCGATGTCATCCACGCCGGCCTGCGGGTTGCGCGGTTGGGCGGCTCATCCGTGCGCTACGAGCTTGGCCTGTTTCGGAACGAGGACGACAGCGCGGCGGCAGAGGGGCATTTCGTGCATGTGAATGTAGGGCGGGAAGATCGGCGCCCAAAACCTATCTCTGACGCAGCGCGAGGCGTTCTTGAGGCGCTTGCCGTTCGGTAAGAAGAACAACTGTCCGATTGGTGAGTGCGGTGGATGACCGTTCGGTAAGAGGGTAACAAGCCCTCGGAAAGTCAGCACAAAACGTAACATCCGGAAGGCGAGGCGATCTGGGATGAGTGACGATACAGCGGGCCACCACGGCGCCCAACTCGATTTCGCCGAGGACATGTCTTATGGCGATTACCTGCATCTGGAAGCGGTCCTGACAGCGCAACACCCGCTGTCGCAGGCCCATGACGAGATGCTGTTCATCATCCAGCACCAAACCTCGGAGTTGTGGATGCGGCTGGCCATTCATGAGCTGAATAGCGCGCGTGACGCCCTGTCTCGAGGCGATCTGCAACCCGCCTTCAAGATGTTGACGCGGGTAGCGCGCATCTTTGACCAGCTCAACGGCGCGTGGGACGTGCTGCGCACGATGACCCCCTCGGAATACACCGAATTCCGCCCTGCACTGGGCAATTCGTCGGGCTTTCAATCGCATCAATATCGGCGGATTGAGTACATCCTCGGCAATCGCCAAACCGCGCTGACCAAGGTGCACGCGCATAAAGAGGCGTCTCATCAGGTGCTTGAGGAAGAATTGGCTTGCCCTAGCCTTTATCAGGTGGCCCTGTCCCTGTTGGCGGCCCGTCTGGGCGCGGTCGATCCGGCGGGCGCGCCGGGTCGCACGCCGTGGATGGCCCAGCCGGAGGTTCAGGCGCTATGGAAACGAGTTTATGAAGACCCCGCAACCCATTGGGACTGCTACCAATTGGCGGAAAAGCTTGTTGATCTGGAGGACTATTTCCGCCGGTGGCGGTTTAACCACGTCACCACGGTTGAGCGGATTATCGGGTTCAAACAAGGCACTGGCGGCACCGCTGGCGTGGCTTACCTACGCAAAATGCTTGAAGTGGAACTGTTTCCCGAGCTTTGGCATGTGAGAGGAGTGTTGTGATGATCCTGCGAAAAGAGCTGTTCGATTTGCCGGAGGCTGTCATCTACCTTGACGGTAACTCGTTGGGCCCCTTGCCGAAATCCGCGACAGAGCGGGTTGTAGCCATGATGCGGGACGAATGGGGGCAAATGCTGATCCGCGGCTGGAATGCAGCGGGATGGATGGCGCAGCCCAGCCGGGTCGGTGACCGCGTTGGGGCGCTTGTCGGCGCACCGGCGGGGTCGGTCGTGATGGGTGACACGCTTTCGATCAAGGTCTACCAAGCGCTGGCAGCGGCCTGTCAAATGCGACCGCATCGGAAGGTAATTCTCAGCGATTCCGGTAACTTCCCGACGGATTTGTATATGGCGCAGGGACTGATCGACACGCTGGATCAGGGGCACGAGCTGCGCGTCGTTCCGCCCGAAGAGGTGCTGGAGAATATTGGCGAAGACGTCGCGGCCGTCATGCTGACCCATGTGGATTATCGAACAGGGCGGCTGCACGATATGGCGCAAATCACGCAGAAGGCGCACGCCGCGGGCGCAGTCATGATTTGGGACCTGGCGCATTCCGCAGGAGCTATGCCGCTCCACATGTTGGAAACAAATGCCGAATTTGCGGTTGGCTGTACCTACAAATACCTCAACGGCGGGCCGGGCGCACCTGCGTTCATCTATGTCCGTCCGGATCTCGCGGACGAGGTCCAGCCTGCCTTGGCCGGGTGGCTGGGCCACGCGGCGCCGTTTGACTTCGACCCGTCCTATCGGCCCGCTCAAGGGGTTGAGCGGATGCGTGTCGGCACCCCACCGGTTGTCCAGCTCACTGCGCTCGAAGCGGCGCTGGACGCTTGGGAGGACGTGGATATGTCGGAATTGCGTTCCAGATCAGTCGCTTTGCAGGAGATCTTCATATCTGAGGTCGAGGCGCGCACGACGCTAGACCTCGCATCGCCACGGGATCCTGCGCAGCGTGGGAGCCAAGTGTCTTTCCGTTTCAAAGAAGGATATGCCGCGATCCAGGCGCTGATCGCCCGCGGGGTCATCGGCGATTTTCGCGCACCGGACATCATGCGGTTTGGCTTCACGCCGCTTTATCTGGACGAGGCAGATGTGCTTGCGGCCGCAGAGCATATCGAGGCGGTGATTACCCAGAACCTCTGGGACGATCCAGCGTACAAGACGCGCAGTCGGGTGACTTGACGATCGGTCAGGAGCTTCTCAACAGTCTGGAAACCAAGAAGAAAGCAGTGGCGGCGGCCACGATGCTGGGGCCCGTTGGAGTGTCCCAGATGAAAGAGGCCGCGATTCCCGCAAACGCCGAGGCTGCCCCGATGAGTGCAGCCCACATCGCCATGCCCTCGGGTGTATGCGCAAGCGGCCGGGCGGCCGCTGCAGGGATCAAGAGCAAAGCCGCCACAAGCAGGGTGCCGACAACCTGAAGCGCAACAGCCACAACAATCGCCAGAGTGACCATGAGAACGAGCGTTTCCTTCTCGGGTTTGATGCCACTGGCCTGTGCCAGTTCGGGGTTGAGCGTGGACATCAGCAATGGCTGCCAGCGCCATGTAATCATTGCCAGAACCAGAATGGCGCCGCACCAGATAACGATCAGATCCCAGGTACCGACGGCCAAAATGTCGCCAATGAGAAAACCCATAAGATCAACCCGTGTTGCGGGCAGTAAGGACACCGCGACCAAGCCTATGGCAAGCGCCGCATGCGCCGTGACGCCCAAGGCCCCATCAGTCGCCAGCCCCGCGCCGCCAAGGCGGACTACCAGCCACGCCATTCCGAGCGCACAGAAGAGCACTGGCAGCATGATCGGGGTATTCAGGGCGATCGAGATCGCCACGCCAAGAAGGGCGGCATGCGCCGTCGCGTCGCCAAAATAGGCCATGCGGCGCCACAGGACAAAACAGCCGAGCGGTCCTGCGGCCACGGCTACGCCAACGCCGGCCAGCGCGACGCGTAACAGGAAAGGATCAATGGTCATGCGCGTGCTGATGCCTGTAGAGGGCCAGCGTTCCTTCCGTGCCGTCGCCGAAAAGAGACTTGTATTCAGGGGCTTTCGCCACGGCGCGCGGTGTGCCCTGGCAGCAGATCCGCCCGTTAATGCACAGGACCCGGTCCGAAGAGGCCATGACCACGTGCAGATCATGGCTGACCATCAAAACGGCGCAACCCAGATCATCTCG
>JBCBCP010000035.1:0-31423 GCA_038530575.1 Pseudomonadota bacterium | reverse complement strand
GCGCGCCCATCGGGATCACGAATCTGAGCGAGGTTGGGCTCTTTACCGCCTCGGCGCTGATGATGGGGGTGCTGGGCACGGTGCCGCTTGCGGCACATAACGTGGCGGTTACGCTCGCCTCGATCACGTTCATGGTTCATCTCGGCCTCAGCAATGTGGCGACCATCCGCGCCGGCAATGCCTTTGGCGCACGCGATCCGGACCGGATGGCTGCAGGCGCGCACGTCGTGACGGTCATGTCACTGGTCATGGCCTTGGTGACGGTTCTCATCTTCCTCGCTTTTCCGCACGCGCTGATCGGGCTTTTTGTCAGCCGGTCTGACCCTGATTTCCCGCAAATTTTGTCCATCGGCGTTGGCCTTCTGGCGATGGCGGCGCTGTTTCAACTGGTGGACGGGGCGCAAGTCATCGCGCTGGGCCTGTTGCGCGGGGTGCAGGATACCGAAGTGCCGATGGTTCTGGCCGCCATCAGCTACTGGGTCGTCGGTATTCCGGCCAGCTACCTTTTGGGCTTTACCTTCGGCATGGGCGGCATCGGCATCTGGCTGGGGCTAGTCATTGGCCTTGCCTGTGCGGGCGTTGCGCTCATGTACAGGTTCTGGGCGATCAGTTTTCGGCGCTTGACGCCGCGGGTGAGCGCGGAGACATCATAACGTCCAGCCGGGGGGCGGGAAGGTCAGCCCTTCATCAGCCGGTCGGCCTTCTTACGCACCAGCGTGCTGCGCAGATCGTGCATGGCCAGCAAAAGCGCATCCGTGACATGCTCCAGCTGTTCATCGCTGGCCCGCGACTGCGCCCAGTGGGTTGTCAGGTTCAGGTAGTCCACGGCCCGGTGAATGTCGTCGATGTCACGCTCGGCCAGTAGGGCCGTGCGGCGCGCCATCCAGTCTTCAATCTCGACCAGGTCTTCGGGCGACAATGTTCTGTCACCGTGCGGTTTGATTTCGCCGTTCCGGATGTTCACGACCGCAATCTGGTCCATCTCGATCCGGCGCTGACGGTTTTCCGTATCAACACGAAACACTGCGGCGCCGTTTTCGCGCACGCGGAAATAATACTCTGGCAGCTCGCCGGCCATCACCCGTCCCTTATGTCAGACCCGCACAAAACCCTTGAATGCGGGTACAGGCCTCTTTCAGGGCCTCGTCGGACGTAGCGTAGCTGACGCGGAAGTTAGGTGACAAGCCAAACGCCGCCCCAAAGACCACGGCAACGCCGGTCTCTTCCAAGAGCGCTGTCGCGAAATCCTCATCTGTGTTGATCCGCGCCCCGCCCGCGCTGGTTTTGCCGATGCAGCCGGCGATGGACGGATAGACGTAGAACGCCCCGTCGGGGACCGGGCAGGTGATGCCGGATGCGGCGTTCAGCATCTCGACCACCAGATCGCGGCGGCGCTGGAAGGCCGCGTTGTTCTGAGCGATGAAGTCATGCGGGCCGTTCAGCGCCTCAACCGCCGCCCATTGGCTGACCGAACAGGGGTTTGAGGTTGACTGCGACTGGACCTTGCGCATGGCCGCGATCAGCTCTTGCGGGCCCGCGGCATAACCGATGCGCCAGCCGGTCATCGCATAGGCCTTGCTGACCCCGTTCACGGTCAGCGTCCGGTCATAAAGCTGTGGCTCGACCTGGGCGGGGGTGCAGAATTCGAAATCCCCATAGGCCAGGTGTTCGTACATGTCGTCCGTCATCACCCAGACATGCGGGTGGCGCAGCAGCACCTCCGTCAGCGCCTTCAGCTCGTCCCAGGAATATCCTGCCCCGGTGGGATTGCTGGGCGAGTTGAAGATCAGCCACTTTGTCTTGGGCGTGATCGCAGCCTCCAGCCCCTCGGGCGTCATCTTGAACCCGGTCTCCAGCGTGGTTTCCGCCACAACCGGCGTGCCGCCTGCCAACAGGACCATGTCCGGGTAGCTGACCCAGTAAGGCGCGGGGATGATCACCTCGTCCCCCTCATTCAGCGTCGCCATCAGCGCGTTATAGAGCACCTGTTTGCCGCCCGAAGATACCGACACTTGCGCCGGTTCATACTCCAACCCGTTGTCGCGCTTGAACTTGTCGCAGATTGCCTGCTTCAGCTCCGGAATGCCGTCGACTGCGGTGTATTTGGTCCGCCCCATGGCGATCGCGACCACGGCGGCGTCCTTGATGTGCTGCGGGGTGTCAAAGTCGGGTTCGCCTGCGCCAAGGCCAATCACGTCATGCCCTGCCGCTTTCAGTTCGGCCGCCTTGTTTGTCACTGCGATGGTTGGCGACGGTTTGACGCGCGCAAGTGTCGTGGAAAGGAATGTCATCGCCGCTCTCAGGCTGTAAGGGATATGCAGGCTTGTCTTAGGGGCCGCTAAGCCCATCATCAAGCATTGTTAGGAGCACACGCATGGATGACGCAGCCAGCTGGTACGGACAGGACGCCGCAACCTTCGGAGATCGAGTTGCCGCAGCGCGCGAAGCCACCGGAATGACCCAAAAGCAGTTGGCCAAGCGGCTCGGCGTCAAGCTGACCACGCTGCAGCACTGGGAAGACGACCTGTCAGAGCCGCGGGCCAACCGGCTGTCGATGATGGCTGGCCTTTTGAACGTCTCGATGATGTGGCTGATCAACGGTGAGGGTGAGGGGCTTGATGCGCCGGTCGAAATGGCTGGTGTTCCGGACGGCATGGCGGATCTGCTGGTGGAAATGCGCGACATGCGCTCCGACCTGCTCGCGCGTGCCGAAAAGCTGGGCCGGATGGAAAAACGTCTGCGCCAGATGCTGAATGGCCCGTCCGCATGATCGAGCCGCTTGAGACAGCGCGCAAACGCTTGGCTATGCGGTCCATGCGCCGCGGGATCAAGGAGATGGATCTGATACTCACTGCTTTTGCCGATGCGCATCTTGAGGACATGGATGCCGAGGCCATCGCAGCGTATGATCGTTTGCTGTCGGAAAATGATCAGGATCTATACACATGGGTGACTGGGCAGGTTGCGGCTCCGTCAGAACACGCCGCGCTGGTAAAGCAGATCGCGGGCCATTTTGGCGCATCTACGTGATTTAACGGTTTCTTTTCTAATTCACGGCAAGTTCGACTCAGAGCAGATTGAGTCGGAGAAGTATAATGAGTGTTCAGGACCCTGCGTTGCAGGTCTCCGAGAAAGGCTTCATGGTGTCCTACCTCGAAGCACTTTCGCTGGTCGAGCGGCTGCATCGTCTGCTGCTCGATGTCATCAAAGACGAGTTCGAGCGCGTGGGCGTGCTCGAGATCAATGCCGTACAGGCGCTGTTGCTGTTCAACATTGGCGACAACGAAGTCACGGCGGGGGAGCTGAAGTCCCGCGGCTACTACCAGGGCAGCAACGTCAGCTATAACCTGAAGAAACTGGTGGAAATGGGCTACATGCATCATCAGCGGTGCGAAATTGACCGCCGTTCCGTGCGGGTACGCCTGACCGAAAAGGGTCGCAGCATCCGCGATGTGGTCGGTGACCTTTTTGAACGCCATGCTGGTGGGCTAAGCAAAACCGGGGTGCTTGGAGAGGCCGGGATCGACGAGATCACGACATCTTTGAAGCGAGTGGAACGTTACTGGACTGATCAAATCCGGTACATCTACTGAGGCAGGCCAACCGGCTACATGCTGCCAGAAGGGCGCATGACCTCATCTTTGGATTAGAGAACTGTTCACGCCTACGGGCGTTATTTGCATTGGCGCTGGTCGAATTTTCACCGCCAGCCGGGGCCATAGACCTCAGTCAGACGCCAAAGGCCCGGTATGCTTTTGCGACGAGCGCGGGTCAGCGCGGATTTTTCACGTGTGACAGAATAAGCACCTGCAACTCGCGCTCAAGCTTGCGCTGCATCGCTTCGGCGTAAGCGTCAAACCCCAATGCGGTTTGCACAAAGGCATCACGGCCGACGATAACGTTCGCGTTGAAATACGAGCTCAGCTCGCCAATCTCTGTCTGGCGTGCGTCTCCGATGGAGGGCGCATCGGCACCAATCACCAACGCATTCAATGTGATCCCGGTTCGGGCCAGCGTGTCCTTTACGTCACCCGGGCGTGGACCGAGATTTGATTTGCCATCTCCTGAGATGTCCAGAACGAGGCGGGCACAATCACTCCGTTCGGCGAGAAATGCAGCACCGTCCAGCATCGCTTGGCCAAGACCGGTACCGGGCGTGGACGCGCGCCGTTCGACCCCGCGCAACGTCTCGATTGCGCTGTCCAAAACCGCAGGGCCGTCTATGTCCGTCCATGGCAGCAGTACATGGGTGTCCTCGGGCCCAGACCATTCATACACCATCAGAGCCACGTCAGCGCCCGGCATCGCAAATAGTGCAGCACGTACCGGCTCCGAGCCCAGCGCGGTCGCGACACCCTCGACCTGCAGGCGATATTCGCGCGCATCAACAGACCCCGACACATCCAGCCCGAGCGCAAGGGCCTGCCGGCACTGGGCAGCAGCGCCGCCAGCCAGAACAGACAGGGCAAGCGTCAGCCATTTCATTGCGTCTCTCCAAACACCGGAGGGGCCAGCTCCCGCTCCAGCTTGCGGCGCATCGCGCGTTCGTAATCTTCGAACCCCTGAGCGATTTCCATGAACGCGCCCGGCCCATGCAGAACCTCGCGCTCGTAAAACCCGATCAGGCCGGTTTCTGCCTCGAATTCGGAGGCGTTGATCACCAGACCGTTCACCGTCACGTCCGAAAACGGGAACTCACGATAGGCGGCGCGGGGGCCGAACCCCTCGTTGTTCTGGCCATCCCCGGACATATCGAGCGTGCGCGCCCAACAGTCGGGCGCACGCTCGAACATCCCCGCGCCGAAGCCCAGCGCGTAGCCCATGGCGGTCGGAAATTCGTTATGCGACCGGCGGGACGAGGCGACCTTCTCTGCCGCGAAGAGCAACGCGGCACGGCTCGAGATCATCGTCCAGTTCAGGATCACTTCCTGATTATACCGCCCAGACCATTCGTAGATCGCCAGCGCGACCGGCTCGCCGGTCGCAAGGAACGCCTGCTGGACTTCCGGCGCCACCAACGCAGCGGCAAGCCCACCGCGCTGCAATGCGTCCTCGCGCGCGTCAACAGACGAAGAGACGTCCAACGCCAGCAAGAGCGCCAGCCGGCACGCCTCTGCCGGCCCGGCAAAAAACGCCAAAGCCAGCGCGAGCCTTACCAATGGCCTGTATTTTCCATGCTGGCCCACGGCTCTGCCGGGGCTTTGGATTCGCCCGCCTGCAAAAGCTCGATCGACACGTTGTCGGGCGAGCGCACAAAGGCCATGTGCCCATCTCGCGGCGGGCGATTGATCGTCACGCCGTTGTCCATCAAGTGCTGGCACATGGCGTAGATGTCATCGACCCGGTAGGCGAGGTGCCCGAAATGGCGGCTGTCATCGGGCAGCGCATCGTCGCCATCCCAGTTGTAGGTCAGCTCGACCGGGCATTCGGGCTGATCGGGCGGCGCCATGAACACAAGCGTGAACCGCCCGCCTTCGCTCTCCATGCGGCGCGTCTCTTCAAGCCCAAGCAGCTTGTAGAACGCCATCGAAGCCTCGAGGTCTTTGACGCGCACCATCGTGTGCAGGTAGGTGAGGGCCATGGTCTGTCTCCTTCGTTCTGTCTTGTCGCAAGCCTAGCACGCGGGCGCGCGCGCGCCAGTCACGAGCGCATCAGAACTTCGATTGGATTTGCAGCCCGACAGAGAACTCGCGGCTGTCATAGCGGCTGACATTGCTGTCGCGGCTGCCGGTCCGGATGCGCAGGGCGGGGGCAAAACCGGCGTAATCAATGTCCGGGAAAAACAGCGTGACGTCGGCATAGAGGGATTGGTCCTGTCGCCCGCCGGGGACCTCCAGAAACCCGACACGAAAGTCGGGATAGTGCACATCGCCCAGCGTCAACGCCGCGCTGATTTGCGCCGGGCCGATTTGCTGGCCAAACGCGTAGCCAATCCGCAGGCTGTGCGCGGTCGAGCGGGTGTTTATATGACCCGCGTCGACATCCGTAAGCGAATAGCTCAGGCTGATCTGATCGCCCCCAGCCAGCGTGTGGCTGAGCGACGTGCCGAGCGTGGTGATCGTCTGGTCCTGGCTCGACAGGCGGGCCGATTTGCGCTCCTCTACGCTTAGGTTGAACGACAGACGCGTCGCGTCACCCAGCGAAATCCCCCGGGAGGCCGTCAGCCTGCCAAAATCATAATCCTTGTCTCCGCTGGCCCAGGCTTGTCCCAAGGCCAGCCCGACGGACGCGGTATTGCCCGCAGCCCCAAGCGCAAACAAATGATCCAGCGAGCCTTCGACATAGGTCGTTCCGAAATCGCTGTTGCTGGCGGTTGGCGCCTGCGTCTTGGCTTCGGACGACAGGGCAACCTGTTTGACATAAAGCCGCGCGCCAGCGCGTGTCTGCGATGTTTTGCTGCCGGCCAGCCGGTAGGACAAAGCCACGTCTAGTGTGCCGACGGTGCCCGACAGGGCCTGGGCGTCCCCGCTCAGCACGCCGGTAATCGGCAGGCCGTCAATTGTTTGCAACGCGGTGTCGGCGCCATTGTTCACGTTGCTTGACGGGCGGATGCCCCCTGCAATGCGAATGCTGAAGGGGTTGAGCTGCCGCACTTTGGCGTAGTCCGTGGCGATCCGCTTCATGTCGACATCCTGCCCCGCATTGGTCGCGGCGCGTCGCAGCCAGATCTGGGTCAGGGTGGGGCGGTTTTCGCCAAGTGCGGCGCGGGCCGCAAACTGCGCGGCGCGCAGCCGGTCCGTGGGGTCGGTGCTGGTGCGGTAGGCCTTCGCCGCTGCCTTGCGCGCCGCCGTTGCCTCTCCCGCCTGCGCAGCGGCCCCAGCCATGATGAAATGTGCGCTGGCGTCGCGCGGGTTGGCCTGAAGCAGCCCCTCCGCCAGCCGCCAGGCCAGTGCCGCATCCCCATTGTTCAGGGCGTAATGCGCCATCGCGCGGGCCTGCTCAAGGCTCAGCTGTGCCTGTTCCGCCCCCGTAGGCGCAGCCGTCAGGGCAAGCGCAAAGGCCCAGGCAAGGGCGCGGCCGCGCATCGGATCAGGGTTCGACTTCGGCGCAGATTGCGTCCGTGGCGGATGGGCCGCCACATTTGCCCAGCACGAAGGTGCCCCATTCCTCTTCGGCCTGCGTGTTCGACACGAGGTGGTCGGCGATAAAGATCACCCCCGCCACCGCGTTCGCATCCGTGCCGCCAAAGATCCCGCCATAATCGCCCCGGTCAGTGCGGTCCCCGGCCAGCTCGACATCGCCAAAGAACTCGCCATTGCCGTCAATCGTCGTCGGCACCAGCGCAAGATCCCCGACGGCAAGGTCAGTCGCGCCCCCGCCCAGGTCGGTGTCGTTCGCATCAAGCCGCCGGTCATAGATGAGGCCCGACAGGTCATTGTCGCCAAAATCCACGTTGATAAAGATCTTGCCCGTGACCTTGGCCGACTGGCCCGGCAGCAGCCCGGGATCAACGCCCGGCGTGACGGCGGCGAGGTCGGTCGGATCGCCAGACAGGTTGGTCAGGCCAACATAATCCCCAGCATAACTGACAAGCCCCGTGTCCCCTGTCACCGTGGGCGGATCATACGCCCCGTCCCGCGCATAGGCGCCGCCTGCGTTATAAAAGGTGAACTGCCCGCCGGTCACCACGACGCCCGCGCGGGTGCCGCCAATGTCCTGCACATAGGCCGTTGCGTGCTGGTCCAGCGGGTCATCCTGCGCGGTGAAGGCGACATAGCCCGGCACATCAAGGTTCGGCCGGCGCCGGAACGTCGCCTCGAACGGGTCCTCGTCGCGGCTGATACCCTCGACCACCAGCGTGCCCGCGGCCGGATCGTAGGTGAAGCTTTGCAAATCGCTGGCCAGCGTTGCCGGAATTTCGGTTGCTGTGCCCGTGCCGTCGCCCGTGGTTGCACCTGTGAACGGATTTCCGTCTCCGCACGCCGCAACAAGCGCCAGCGCGGCGATACCTGCATAATACCGGGTCATTTTGACCACCTTTGTTTAGAGCCTGCCTCTTTGCCGCAACCATGCCCGAATTTGTGTCAAAGTCAACGAATCAGTTCGCGCGGGGCGGGCGGGCGTGGCCGAAAAGACGCCCGGATATAGTGGTTCCCCGATGCGGCTCCACAAGATAACGTGGGGGTCTGATAGATTCTGTGGAAAAAGGCGCGCTAAAATGCCGATCAGCCCCGAACAGCAGTCCGAAATCGACGCCTTGCGCGCCAGCCCGCGCCAGACGCTCCGCACCGTCTCCGAAGGGATGGAGGCGCAGCTTTACACCGCGCACCCCGTGCTGGACCACGGCTTTGTCCGGGTGATCGATTATATGGGCGACGATGCCGCGATCTGTCAGGCCGCGCGGGTCAGCTATGGCAAGGGCACCAAATCCGTGCAGAACGACGAGGGCCTGATCCGCTACCTCATGCGCCACTGGCACTCGACCCCGTTCGAGATGTGCGAGATCAAGCTGCACGTCAAACTGCCCGTCTTCGTCGCCCGCCAGTGGATCCGCCACCGCACCGCGAACGTGAACGAATACTCCGCTCGGTACTCTATTCTGGACCGTGAATTCTACATTCCCCAGCCCGATGCGCTGGCCGCCCAGTCGGTGGTGAACAACCAGGGCCGCGGGCAGGTGCTGGAGGGGGCGGAGGCCGAGCGCGTGCTGGAGATTTTGAAAAGCGACAGCACCCGCGCCTACGACAATTACGAGGCGATGATTTCGCAGGACGGGCAGGACGGCCTCGCGCGGGAACTGGCGCGCATGAACCTGCCGGCCAACATCTACACGCAATGGTACTGGAAGGTGGACCTGCACAACCTGCTGCACTTCCTGCGGCTCCGCGCGGACGCTCACGCCCAATACGAAATCCGCGTCTACGCCGACGTCATATGCGACCTGGTCAAAGCCTGGGTCCCCGCCACCTACGGCGCGTTCGAAGATTACCGGCTTGGGGGGGCAACCCTGTCGGGCAAAGCGCTGGACTGCGTGCGGAGGATGCTTGCGGGGGAAGAGGTGACGCAGGAGACGTCCGGCATGAGCGCCGGGGAGTGGCGGGAGTTTCGGGGGGTGATTGGGTGATCATCACCAAATACTTTAACGCGGAAAGTAATTGGGAACACTATAGCAGTGGCTCTTTCAAAGTGGGTACTTTATCAGAGTATCGTGGCTACGAGCACACGCAACTCGCCCGAATGACCGACAGGGGCGAGGGTACAGTCTCCAAACAATTTGGGTCTGGAGTTGGTCACGTCCCATACGCAACTGTTGGACCGGTCACTCTCACAAATTTCAATTTTTCTGCGCCAGGTGGAATTGTTGTAGAGAACTCATTCAATGAGCACGTGTTTTGCGCGTCAGTGGGCACATACAAAAAAGAGCACCATGAGCTGATGCGCTTCGGGGGTGTTGACCGCGAAGGACAGGCTTACGTTGGCAACGAAGATTTGGATGCGTTCGCTGAAATAGACTTTGACCGGTTCCTAATGGCGCTCAGGGCTTGGTGTCGTCAGTCTGGTCGGATGACAACCCGAACTATCGCCTCGCAATATGTATTCTCCAAGCCGGTAACCTACGGCGAAAACAGGAATACCTATTACGATTTGGAGAAAATAGCGTTGGCAAATGCTCCTTTTGGGGATGAGGAACTGAAAAGAGCCATATTCTCTAAACCAATTGAATTTCTGGCCGAAGCTGAAATTAGGGTGGTAGTCTCGACCAAGTTTCCCGATCTCCCAGATAGAGATGCTGCGCCTCTTTTTCCCAGTTCAGCAAAACTTCGCGACAGTATCTTACACCTGGGAACCCTTGAAGGTTGAAGGCTAGATTAGGCTCGTTTGTGGTTGCACCCAGCGCGGAATCAAGCCCGAAGGGCGCCGCGCCAGAGGCGGGCCCTGCCGGGGCCCGGCTCTTTGCCAGCCTCAGCGCGGCATCCAAACGAAAGATGACACGGCAGCCATAAAGTGCCTGGGAAACAGCGGTGCACACGCCGGTCCAGGGCCCGTCTCTGGCGCGGGTTGCGCAAAAATCCGTAAGCCGGGCTTCAGCCCGGCACGCTGGCTTGCCACACGCACACCGGCTAACCTCCCGCCATGCTCACACTCTCCGACCTCCCCGACGGCTTCCACGAAAACCCCTTCCCGCATTACGACCGGCTCCTCACCCACGCCCCCGTGCACCCCCAGCCCGACGGCTCCGTGATTGTCTCGCGCCATGCGGATCTTGAGCGCATCTACAAGGACACCGCGGCCTTCACCTCGGACAAGCACGCTGCCTTCGCGCCCAAGTTCGGCCCCGGCACGCCGCTTTATGAGCATCACACGACGTCCCTCGTCTTCAACGACCCGCCCCTGCACACCCGCGTCCGGCGGATCATGTCCGCCGCGCTGGCCCCCCGCGCGATCCAGCGGCTGGAGCCGGGGCTGGTCGCCACCGTCGACCGGCTGCTGGACGACATGCCCTCAGAGCCGGACCTGATCGAAGACTTCGCCGCGCAGATCCCCATCCAGATCATCGGCGACCTGCTGGATATCCCGTATCAAGACCGCGCCCCCCTGCGCGACTGGTCCCTCGCCATCCTCGGCGCGTTAGAGCCGGTGCTGACAGATGACCAACTGAGCAAAGGCCACAAGGCGGTCACCGACTTCTCCGCCTACCTCCGCACCCTCATCGCGCACCGGCGCGCGCATCCCGGGGACCCGGAGACGGACGTGCTGACCCGCCTCATCGCCGGGGACAGTGAAGGCCAGCTGAGCGAGATCGAGCTGATCCAGAACTGCATCTTCATCCTGAACGCGGGCCACGAGACGACGACGAACCTGATCGGCAATGCCATTGCGCTGCTGCACGATCACGGCTTTCCGCCCATCGAAGACCCGAAAAAGATGATCGAAGAGGTGCTCCGCTGCGCCTCCCCCAACCAGTTTGGCAATCGCGAGGCGGCGCGGGACGTGGAGATTGGCGGGCACAGGATCCCGAAAGGCACCAACATCCACCTGTGCATCGGCGCGGCGAACCGTGATTCCGCAGTGTTCCAAAGTCCCGCGAGGTTCGACCCGAACCGCAGCCCCAACCGCCATCTTGCGTTCGCGGGTGGCCCGCATGTTTGTGTTGGCCTGACCCTCGCCCGATTGGAGGGGCGCGTTGCGGTCACCCGTCTGCTGGATCGTTACCGCGTCAATATCACTGACCGCACCCAGGGCGGCCGCGTTCGTTTTCGCGGCTATGCTGCAGTTAAAGCGCGTCTGAGCCCGCTCTGATCTCGGCCACCAATTCGCCGTTCGCCCGCTCCCACGTCTTGAACGCGGTGTAACGCTCGGCGCTGGTGGTGCCGTCGAAATGGGATTTGACCGCCTCGTAATGCCGGGTGCATTGCGCCCATTCCGACGGCGTCAGCTGCCGGATCGCGGCGGCACCGTCACAGGCATAGTAAAGCGCGAGGACACGAAGAAACTCTGTCATGGCCCCTCCTTTCTACCCGAAATTCTAGGCACAGGCGGCTCAAAACATGGTTAACAAGGCGGCCGCAGGCGGCAACGCGTTCAAAACGCTAAAGGATTGGGCAAAAAGTTCTGGACCGGACACGCGGGCGCGGTCACAGTTGCGTCATTGCTGTTACCCAAGCACATGAGGGATGTATGCGAAAGGTTTTGATGATGGCGGCGGGCCTTGGACTATTGGCTGGCGCAGCAGCGGCGGATCAGCCGCGGGTTTATGCTTATCCGAGCCAAGAGAACTACTGTCCGGCAGGGCTTCAACCGGTGACGATTTCAGGGGTTATTTGCTGCGGGACGCCGAACCAATCGGTTTCCTATCAGCACATGATGGCACACGCTGCTCCGCGCAAGCACAAGCCGCGCACATTCAGCGCGCGACCCAGCTGCCGTGTCGGTGAAAAAGGCTGCTCGTAAGGGCTTCAGTTAAAGCAGTGCCAAGTCGGACGCCATTGTGCGTCCGTCGCGGCCTTCGCTCATTTCAAAGCTGACCTTTTGATTGTCGGCAAGGCCGGTCAGGCCCGCGCGTTCGACAGCAGAAATGTGCACGAACACGTCCTTTCCACCTTCATCTGGTGCAATGAAGCCGTAGCCCTTGGTGGTGTTGAACCACTTAACGGTTCCCGTTGGCATTAGTAATGCCTCCTTGTGTATTCAAAATTGCCCCGACACTGCGAGGGTCGTTCGCACGGAGCGTCGCGGAGAAGAGCAACAAAACCGTTCGTAATGGTTGAAATTGACCGAATTCACGGAAAATCAAGGCTCACGCGCTGAAAACCGTGTGTGAACGTTGTGACGAAATAGTGAGGAGTACAGGGTGGTAATTTTTGGACTTAAATCCTGTGACGCGTGCCGCAAGGCGCGCAAGGCTCTGCCGGATGCAACATTTGTCGATGTGCGGGACGATGGGGTGCCGCCTGCTGTGCTGGGCGCTGCCATGGATAGTTTTTCAGACGCGATCGTGAACACCCGGAGCACAACGTGGCGCGAGATCACCGAAGAAGATCGCGCTCGTCCTCCCGAAGCGCTGATTGCCATTCATCCGACTGTCATGAAGCGCCCGCTGATTGTGGTAGGCGACCAGATGTATCTAGGCTGGACGCCAGCAACACGCGCGGCGCTTGGCGTTGCCTAGGCTGCCGCTGCGGGGTTCGGCCGCAGTGCACGATCGACGCTGAGCGGACCGGCCCCTTTGAACACTAGGATCATCAGTAACATGACCCAAAGCGAGCGCTGGTCGAAAAGGTCCGGCGCGCCGCCGTTGAACCACCCACCCAATGCTGCGCCGTGGCCCGTTACGTCCACGTAGGTCTGCACGATGACAAAACCGATCATGCCCAGGGCGGCGAGCCGCGTCAGAAGACCAGCGATGATCAGGACGGGCAGGACGTATTCGGCAACGGTGCCTGCGAAAATGATCACCCGTTGGATCAGCGATAGCTGGGTTACATCGTAAAGCGCTTCTTCGGCTGCTTTGGGAAAGATCTGCGCGAATGCCCCTGCGGACGGGCTAAAGATGCTGCCATCGATTTTCAGTCCAGCGGCGGCGATGAAGTAGATCAGGAAGACCCCGGCAAAAACGAGCCGCGCAAGGGTCGGCAGAACCATGTCGCCGCTCGTGTTCAGGCTGGCGGCGAGGGTTTGGTAGGTGCGGATCATGGGGTCAGTCCTTTGTCGTGAAGTCCGTCAATGCGCTTTGCGTAATCAGCAAGGCAATAGTCTGCGAGGGGTCGAACGCTTCGGGGCCGGCTTCGCCCAGCGGCGCCCCGTCCATCAAATCATTGATCCACGCGCCGGCGTCTTGCGTCAGCGGGTGCGGAACGGGGTCGAACTCCGGGCGTGTGATCAGCACGTCTTGCGCGCGGGCCTGTGGTTTGGGCGCCCCATCCTCGGTGTTAAAGCGCCACAGGTCGTAAAGCGGCCAGGGTGAACGGACCAACCGAACGGGCGGTGCAAAACGCAGCACGAGTCGCGGTAGGTCCGCTTCGGCAACCATGCCGAGCCGCGTCGGCTCCAAAGTCGTGGCGTCGGCGGCATGATAGCTTGCGCGCAGCGCCAGTTCGAGCCGTGCTACGTCCGGCAGGTAGCCAAGATGCGCAAGCGGGCCGAAGCCAAATAGATAGTCAGGGAAACCCACCCCATACTGCATCATCAACGGAGAAGCGGGCGGGTTTGCCCGGACATAACCATGCGCGAGATTAGTAAAATTGTCTGGCCCGATCAGCTTTTCGATTATCGGAAAGCTGGCGCGCATCGCCTCGATCAGCGATTGCACAACGTTGTTACGGTAGACGCCAAACCGGCGCGTGGCCACATCGCCTTGAGGGGTCACAAGCCCGGTAGGAACGGGCGCATCTGCATCCAGCAGCGCCGCGCGGAAGGAGCCTTGGGTGCCCATCACGCCAGCGCATGCGCCGCGCGCGACGCCTCGGCCCGTAGGGTCGGCCAGCCGGGCACGTCATTGTCCCATTCCACCAGCACAGGGCGCGGGCCGGTTTGGGACAGGGTATGGCGCAGCAGATCCCACACTGCGTCATCGGTGGGTGCGCCGTGGCTGTCGATCAGCAAGGGGGTGCCGTCATCCTCGTCCGTGTCAAAGCCGCCGACATGGATTTCACCAACCGCGTGCATCGGATAGGCGTCGATGTAGCCGCGCGGCGCATAGCCAAGGTTCGTGGCCGAAATGAACACGTTGTTTACGTCCAGCAGAAGGCCACACCCCGTCCGGCGGGTCACCTCGGCCAGAAAGTCCGTCTCGCTCAGCGTGCTTTGTTCAAAGGCGAGGTATGACGATGGGTTTTCCAGTAGCATTTGTCGGCCCAGCGTGTCCTGGACCTGATCGATATGGGTACAGACCCGCGCCAGCGTGGCCTCGGTATAAGGCAGGGGCAGCAGGTCGTTGTAATAGGCGCCCCCATGGCTGGACCACGCAAGATGTTCGGAAAAACTGGCCGGATTCAGCCAGTGGACCAGCTTGGCGAGACGGTCCAAGTGTTCGGTGTCGAGTTCCCCTTCGGCTCCGATCGACAGGCCGACACCATGGCACGAAATGGCAAAACGCTCCGACAGAACGCGCATCTGCGCGTGGGGCCGTCCGCCTGCACCCATGTAGTTTTCGGCGTGGATTTCCAGCCATTCTACTGGGCCGGGCTCCGCGAGGATCGCATCGAAATGCTGCGCCTTGTAACCAACGCCGGGCGCATTGGGCAGGGCAGGGGGCGTACGAGCGTCAAGCATGTCGGGATCCTTCGGGGGTGTGGGACAGGCGCGCACAGCGCCCGCCCCGATCTTGCGGCTGGGCTTTACGCCTCGGGCAGGTCGCGGTCCTGCGATTCAAGCGAACCCACGCGCTCGGTGCCGTCCGCCATTGCGGGCAGTTCGATCTCGGTGCAGGTGCCAGCATCGACGAGGGTCCAGGCGTTGCCCTGATAGTCGACTGTGGAGGTGCCGGCGCAGGTGGTGCCGGCGCCCGCGGCGCAGTCATTCTCGCCCGCGAGGCTGATGCCGTAGCACTTTTCCTTGCCAGCGGCTTCGGCGCCGGTGGTGGAATGTGCGGTGACGGCGGCTGCGATTGCACCGACGAGGGCGGCTGTCTTGATGGTGTTCATAGGGTCTCTCCCTGCTTGGGTCATGGTTACGTGTCCGGGGGCAGCGCCCCTTGCCAGACAGATAATCGTGGCACACGGAAGAATACCATTCACAGCCACGTGTGTCACAGGCCCGTGAGAGCGCGTGGGGCAACAGGCTATGATTTTCGCCGCGAATGCAGGGCGTAAGCGCAGAATGTTACAGTCGCGCCCGGTTGGCCCGAGCGCGACTTGCAACAATTTGGCCGCTCAGGCGCGCAGATCGGGCGGGGTTGCCTCGTCCTTCAAAGCCGCCGTGATCGCATCCAGTGGCTGAACGCTGGTCTGCTTTTCGCCCAGACGCCGCACGGACACGGTCCGCTCTTCGACCTCGCGGGCGCCCACGGCCAGGATCACCGGAACCTTCGCCACCGAATGTTCGCGCACCTTGTAGTTGATCTTTTCGTTGCGCGTGTCGGCTTCGGCCTGGATCCCTGCCGCCTTCAACGCATCGACAACCTCGTAGACGTAGTCATCCGCCTCCGACGTGATCGACGCGACCACCACCTGCCGCGGCGCGAGCCAGAACGGCAGGCGGCCGGCAAAGTTCTCGATCAAGATGCCCGTGAATCGCTCCAGCGAGCCAAATAGCGCGCGGTGCAGCATGACCGGGTGCGCCTTGCTGCCATCCTGCTTGATGTAGGTCGTGTTGAACCGTTCGGGCAGGTTGAAATCAACCTGCAGCGTGCCGCATTGCCAGTCCCGCCCAATCGCGTCGCGCAGAACATATTCCAGCTTGGGCCCGTAAAACGCACCTTCGCCCTCAAAGATCGTATAGTCCTGCCCAGCCTTGTCCAGCGCCGTGCGCAGAGCGCCTTCGCTCAGATCCCAGCTTTCGTCACTCCCGATCCGCTTTTCGGGGCGGGTGGACAGCTTGATGTGCACGTCGTCAAAGCCAAAGTCGCGGTAGACCGACAGGATCAGGTCATTCACGATCAGGCATTCTTCGGTCAGCTGTTCGGGCGTGCAGTAGATATGCGCGTCGTCTTGGGTAAAGCTGCGCACGCGCAGCAGGCCATGCAGCGCGCCCGAAGGCTCGTAGCGGTGAACCTTGCCAAACTCGCTGATTTTCAAAGGCAAGTCGCGGTAGCTTTTGACGCCTTGCCCATAAATCAACATGTGACCGGGACAGTTCATGGGCTTGAGCGCGTAATCGCGGTCGTCCTGCGTCTGGGCGAGGAACATGTTTTCGCGGTAATTGAACCAGTGTCCAGAGGTCTCCCACAGTGCACGGTCCATAATGTCGGGCGAGTTCACCTCGACATAGCCAGCGGCTTCCTGACGGCGGCGCATATAGGCGATCAGGCTTTGGAACATGCGCCAGCCCGGCGGGTGCCAGAAGATCGAGCCGGGTGCGACTTCTTCGAAATGGAAGAGGCCCATTTCGCGGCCCAGCCGCCGGTGGTCGCGCTTTTCGGCCTCCTCAAGGAAGTTCAGATGCGCCTTGAGCTTTTCCTTACCGGTGAACGCGACCCCGTAGATGCGTTGCAGCATCGCGCGGTCACTGTCGCCGCGCCAATAGGCGCCTGCGACGCTCATCAGTTTGAAGGCGTCAGCGGGCACCTGTCCGGTATGGGCAAGGTGCGGGCCGCGGCACAGGTCCTGCCAGTCGCCATGCCAGTACATCCGCAGCGGCTCGTCGCCCGGAATGCTCTCGATCAGCTCGACCTTATAGGGCTCGTTCAGATCTTCGTAGTGCTTGATGGCACGGGCGCGGTCCCAGACCTCGGTGCGAACCGGATCGCGCAGGTTGATGATCTCGCGCATCTTGGCCTCGATGGTGCCAAGGTCTTCGGGCGTGAAAGGCTCGGCCCGGTCAAAGTCGTAATACCAGCCATGTTCGATGACAGGGCCGATAGTCACCTTGGTGTCGGGCCAGATTTCCTGCACCGCGCGCGCCATGATATGCGCAAGGTCGTGGCGCACCAGCTCGTTCGCCTGCGCCTCGTCCTGCATGGTGTGGATTGCAATTTCGGCATCGGCCTCGATCGGCCACTGCAAATCCCAATGCGCGCCGTTCACGGTCGCGCTGATCGCCTTCTTGGCGAGGGATTTCGAGATGCTTTCGGCCACCGCCGCAGGGGTCACGCCGGCGTCGAAGTCGCGCGCGTTGCCGTCAGGAAAGGTGAGAGAGATAGATGCCATGTCGGCCTCCTCGTCAGTTTGGCGCCTACAAAACGCCCGGTTGCGGGTTATGCGCGCCTGATGGCAGCGTGCGGCAAACCGGTCAAGCCTGTTTGTGCGGCACTCATCAACATCATGAGCAAAACCACAGTCCCGCCCCCAAATCTCCTCTTTGCCGCGGCGCAGCAGTGTCCTATATGGTTTCGTATCGGAAACTTTTGAGACTGATGGGAGCGCCGACATGCCGAAGCCGAACACGTCCTTTGACCTGAGCGTCGATGACCTTGACCTGATTGAGACCGCCCTGCGCCAATCCAAGGCAGAGCTGTGCGAAAAGGTGATGGGCGCGTCGGATGCGGCGGCCAAGTCCGAGATTGCGGACATTCACGACCTTCTGGGGCGCCTGCACAACCAAAAGACGTTCTACCGCCCCCGCTCCGGGTATGTCGGCGGGTAGGCGTTTCTTCAAGAAACGCGGGCCCGCGATCCTTTGAAGGATCGCCTAGATCGCGGGCTGGGACGCGCGCGGCGGAAGTGCCGCGCTGAGTTGCAGGTGTATCAGCGCCCCGAACGCGCACAGCCCTGCGGCCAGCCCGGTCCAAATGACGCCGTAGCTGTCCAGCACCCACGCCCCAAGGCCGGAGCCAAGCGCGGCGCCCACATAGATGGCCGCGGCGTTCAGCGCCAGCACCACCGGGGCGCGCGGCCCGGCAAGGCTGATCAGCCGCATCTGCTGGCCCGCCATGAACGACCACCCAAAGACCGCCCAGGCGATTGCCAGCGCGTAGAGCACCGGAACCGGGTAGGGCAGCAGCGAAAAGAGCGGCATCAACGCCGCCTGCAAGCCCGCCAGAAGGGTCAGCGTGCGGAACCAGCCAAAGCGGTCCGCCATCCATCCGCCAAGGATATTGCCCACCACGGCACCACAGCCGAACAGGACCAGCACAAGCGTGATGCCATCGCGTCCAAAGCCCATCGTCTGGCTGAGCAGCGGTGCGATATAGGTGTAAAGCACGTAGATCGAACCCAGAAACGAGCCGGTGAACAGAACAGCCAGCATCATGCGCGCGTCCGACATGGAGGCGCCGAGATCGCTCAGGCTGACGGGCTGAAAGGACAGCCCGCGCGGCACCTGCGTCCAGACGAGCGCGAGGCAGGGCAAGGCCAGCGCGACGGTGATCCAGAAAGCCCAGCGCCAGCCGAACGTGTAGGCGATCCAGCTGCCCGCGGGCACGCCGACCACCTGCGCCAACGTCAGGCCGAAGAATACGGCGGCGAGCACCCGCGCCCGCTGCGCCTCAGGATAGAGGCCCGCAGCCGTCGCCGCCGCAACCGGCGTGAAGAGCCCCGCGCCTGCCGCCGCCAGCACCCGCGCGGCCTGCAAGCCGCCCAAGCCGGGCGCAAGCGCCGAAATCAACGCAGCCACCCCGAAAAGCGCCAGCCCTGCCGCCATGACCTTACGTCGACCGATGCGCCCGGTCAGCGCAACAAGCAGGGGCGAGAGCAGCGCGTAACCCACTGCATACCATGTCAAAAGCTGTCCGGCTTGCGCGATGGTGATGCCCAGATCGTCGCCCATCGGCTCCACCAGCCCGACAATCACAAAGGCCCCCACACCGATCAGGAAGTTGGAGGCCGAGAGGGCAGGGATAAGAAGGCGGGGCGGCGCGGACATGCCGCAGCATGTGCACCGCGCCGCCCCTTTGGCAAGGTCACACCAGCAGCAGTCGCACGCAGATCGCGATCGTGCAGGCCCAGCTGAGGGTAAAGATCAGGGGCCGAACCGGAAAGCGCGCGAGGCCCGAGACCATTCCGGCCGCGTGCGCAAGCCTGAGCCAGAAGAACGCCGCGGCGGCCCAGACGGTCACCGGTGTCGACACGCCCATCACATGCGCCACCAGAATGGCGGCGGCAAAGGGCATCGCGGCCTCGATCAGATTGAGATGTGCCCGGTGTGCGCGGTGCACCCACGCCGGAAAACTGGTCAGGGCCGGCGGGCGCGCAAAGTCATCCGCGCCTTCCACAGGATGCATGTTGACCCCTACGATATACGGGATCCACATTGACGCAGCGAGGATCAGGGTGAGGGTGAGATAGGTCAGCTCAACACTCATCGCTCAACCCTCCACCTTGATCGGCTGGCCGGTCTCCAGCCAGCTTTTCAGCGATGCGATGTGCCGCGCCCAGCCTTCTTTCACGCCGTCCTGCCCTTCCGGGATCTCGTAGTGCTCGCACGTCAGAAGACAGTGTTCGCCCTCGGGCTGGATCAGGAAGACGATGCGCGAATGGGCGTCATTGCCGGTCCAGTGCGGCTCGAACGTTTGCTCGATCCGGGTTTTGGGCTCCAGTCGCGTTGTGGTTTGGCGTAGCATGAGCGAGCCATCGGCGCGGATCATGTCCGTGGGCTGTCCTACCTCTGCATCGCCCGTCGCCGTGTTGCACATAAAGTGGTACGCGGCCAACTGGTCCGCCTTGGTCAGCGCGTCCCACAGCGCATCCTGCGTGCAGCGGATAGATGTCTGGTGGACAAAGTCGGGTTTCATTTCGGAATCGAACACATCGTTCTCCTTTTCAAGATGGGCCTTCAGGGCGGAAATCCCTTGGGCGAGGGGTTTGGCGATCAGCGGCTCGATCCAGCGATCAATGGCCTCCTGAAGGGGGACGGCGTTGAGGTAGTGATATTTGAACCGTCCAACCTTCCTGGGCACGACAAGGCCGGCGTCTTCGAGCACCGCGAGATGCTTCATCACCCCAAAGCGGGTCATGTCGAACCCCGCCTCCAGCTCCGACAGGCTTTGCCCGTCCTTGTCCCGCAAGCGGTCAAGGATTTCGCGGCGGGCCGGGTCGGCGAGGGCTTTGAAAATCGTGTCCATGAGGTCTTATATGTGATTCTTTTGTCACGTGACAAGATGGTCACCTATAAAATCTGTTTGCCCGGGCCTGTGCCCCCGGCGCATGGTGCGGCCATGCTGTATCTCGACACGCCGCAGGGCCGCAGGCTGGCCTATCACCGCACAGAGGGGCAGGGGCCCTGGATCGTCTTTCTGGGTGGCCTCAAATCTGACATGGAGGGCACGAAGGCCGTGCACCTTGAGGCCTGGGCGCGGGCGCAGGGCCGGGCCTTTCTGCGCTTTGACTATTCGGGCCACGGGCAGAGCTCCGGAACGTTCGAAGAGGGCTGTATCGGTGACTGGGCGGAGGACACCGCCCATGCCATCGCCACCCTGACGCAAGGCAAGGTCATCCCCGTCGGCTCGTCCATGGGCGGCTGGCAGGCGCTGCTGTTTGCGCGCGCGCATCCTGAAAAGGTCCATGGGCTGGTCACCATCGCGGCAGCGCCGGATTTTACCGAAGACGGGTATTGGGCCAGCTTCACGCAGGCGCAGAAGGCCGAACTGGCTGCCAAGGGCCAGATCGCCATGCCGTCGGACTATATGGAGCCCTACGTCATCACGCAGAGGCTGATCGAGGATGGGCGGCAAAACCTTGTGCTGCGTAGCCCGCTGCCCCTGCCGTTTCCCGTGCGCTGTTTGCAAGGCACGGCCGACACCGCGGTCAGTACCGAGACCGCGCTGCGGTTGCTCGAGCACGCGGATAGCCCCGACATGCGCCTGACCTTGGTCAAGGACGCAGACCACCGTTTTTCCGATGGCCCCTGCCTGGGCCTGATCGAAGCCGCGCTTGAGGATGTGCTGTGAGGCTGGTTCTGTCCTACATCGCCTGCGCGCTGTTTGCCGGGCTTGGCGCGCTGTTCATCTTTGGCCCTTACGAAGACGCCACGCTTGATATGGGGTTCGCCCCGCAGCTGCTGGATGGGGGCATTGATGCCTACCTTGCCGCGCAAGAGGCCCGGTTTGCGAACATCACGCCGGGCACGGAAAAGCGCGTGGTCTGGGCGGGCGAGGCGGAGGCGAAAACCCCGTGGTCGGTCGTCTATATCCACGGCTTTTCCGCCACGTCCGAAGAAATTCGGCCGGTCCCGGACCGCGTCGCCGAAGCGCTTGGGGCAAATCTGTACTACACCCGGCTGACAGGTCATGGCCGCGGCGCGGACGCGCTTGGGCAGGCCACCGTCCGCGAGTGGAGCCGTGACCTTGCCGAAGCGATGGCGATCGGGGCGGCGACCGGGACGCGTGTTTTGGTGATCGCGACATCGACCGGCGGAACGCTGGCGACCTATGCCGCCACCAAGCTGTTTGACCCCGAACAGCTGGCGGGCGTGGTTCTGATCTCGCCCAACTTCGCCATCAACAATTCTGCGGCGATGCTGCTGACCTGGCCTGCTGCGCGGTACTGGGTCGATGCCGTCGCGGGCGACACGCGCAGCTTTACCCCACACAACGACCGGCAGGCGCAATATTGGACAACCACATATCCGACCGTTGCGACACTGCCGATGGCTGCGCTGGTGGAAAAGGTGAACGCGCTCGACCTCACCAATATCCTCGCGCCTGCTCTATTTATTTATTCACCCAAGGATCAAGTCGTCTTGCCGCAAGCAACCGACAGCGTGGTTGCACAATGGGGGAAGGGCTGGGGCACTGATGTTCAGGTCTGGCAGCCCAGCATCGGGCCGGGTGACGACCCGTCCGCCCATGTCATTGCGGGCGATATCATGTCCCCGGGCCAGACCGCGCCGACCGTCCAGCGCATTGTTACCTTTGTAAAAGGCCTGTAATGCGGCCCCCCAAAAGCATGTGGAGCCTCGAGACGCTGGGCCGCGTCCGGCTGTCCAAACACTTCTTCATGCGCGATTTCCTCTATTCCGAGATCGGCAACTTTCATGGGGTGCCGAATATCCCCGATGACCCCGATCTGGCCATCGCCCATGGCCGAGCGCTGTGTACGCAGCTGCTCGACCCGCTGGAGGAAACCTTTGGCCGCATCGCCATCCGGTCGGGCTATCGCAGTGCCGCGCTGAACGCCTACGGAAATGTGAACAAGCTCAACTGCGCCCGCAACGACAACCCGATCGAGTGCCACATCTGGGATTGGGGCAGCGGCGATCAGGCCATTGCGGGCACCTCGCTGGTCGTGCCGTGGTTCGCGGACCAATACGCAGACGGGCGGGATTGGCGCGATCTGGCGTGGTGGATACACGACCATCTGCCCTATTCTGGAATGTGGTTCTTTCCAAAGCTTTGCGCGCTGAACCTTGACTGGCGCCCGGTGCCGCTGCGCACGATTTCAAGCTATATCGCGCCGCGCGGCATGCTGCTGCGCGCAGGGGAAACACCCGCCGAACCCCTCGAGGCCCGCCGCGCCCGCTACGCGGATTTCCCGCCCTTCCGTGGCATTGCCTACCCGTGATTCGCCTATGAAATAAAGGGCGCCACAAGGGATATACTTATCCACAAGATGTGGTTTTCGATTGACCACAGCCCGCCAAATGAAGGACAAAAACATCCAAAATCAGCCTTGGGGGATGATCGGATGAAACGATTCTTGGCAGCGGCTGCTGCCGCAACGGCTTTGTTTGCGGCACCGGCGTTGGCGCAGACTTGCGGCGGCACCTACACTGTTCAGCGCGGCGACAGCCTCTCGCTCATTGCTGACCGCCAGTACCAGAACGCCAGCATGTGGTCGGAAATTCACCGCAACAACCTGTCGCGAATTGGCGAAAACCCCAATTCCATCCGCGTCGGGATGCGCTTGCAATTGGGCTGCATCGGCGGCCTGCCCACCGGGCTCAGCGGCGGTACCCCCGTTGCTGCAGCTGCGGCACCAGCGCCGACACCTGTGCCCGCAAGCGCCACGTCGGGCCGCGCGCTTGAAAACACGATCAACCTTGTGACAGCGGGCGATTACGCACCCTTCACCGACAAGTCGCTGGACCAGGGCGGGCTGCTGACTGACGTGGTCAACAATGCCATGCAGGCCTCCGGCGCGTCTAAAGGCTACAAGATCCATTGGGTCAACGACTGGTCGAGCCATCTCGATCCGCTGATGACCAGCGCGATGATGGATATGGCGTTTCCTTGGTTCAAACCCGATTGCGCGGGTGATCCGGGCAATTTCCGCTGCGCGAACTTCCATTTCTCCGATCCAATGTTCGAGATGCTGATCCTGCTCTTCGTGGACAAGGCCCGGCCGATCCCCTTCGCGCAGGACAGCGATATGCACGGCCGCACCCTGTGCCGGCCCGCAGGCTACTTTACCCATGACCTTGACCGCCCAGATCGACGTTGGCTCGCGGATGGGCACGTGACGCTGAAACAGCCGCAGTCCATCAGGGAGTGTTTCGAGATGCTCACGTCAGGGGAGGTGGACGCGGTTGCGATCAACGAATTCACCGGCCGCGAAGCGATCAAGTCCCTGGGCCTCAAGGACAGTGTCGACGTGGTGCAAGGCCGTCCGGTGTCGATCGAAGGTTTGCACGTTCTGGTGCACAAGGAACACCCACAGGCCGAAACGCTGATCGCCACGATCAATGAGGGGATGGACGCGATCAAGGCCTCTGGCACCTATCAGCGCGTGGTCGACACCCACATGTCGACCATCTGGGCAGATTTCTGATGCTGCGTTCGCTTTTGCTTGCTGCGGGGCTGGCGCTGGGCGCGCAAGAGGCCGCGGCCTGCCAGTCCAGCTATACGGTGCAAGAAGGCGACTCGCTCTTCTCCATCGCCGAGGCGCAGTTTGGCGATCTGACCAAATGGTCGCTGATCTTCTACAATAACCCGCAAATCCAAGGCGGCTCACTGCTCGACGTCCCGGTGGGCACCGTTCTGACGCTGCCATGTCCCGACGGCGCAGTTGTCACCGCCCCGGACCCCACACCGCTGCAGCGCGCCGACGCCGAAATGAAGCTGATCACCGGTTCGAATTACGCGCCGTTCACGGATCTTGACTGGCCGGGGCAAGGGATGCTCACCGAGCTGGTAAACGCCGCGCTCGAGGCGACGACGGCGCCGGTTAGCTATTCGATCACTTGGGAAAACGACTGGTCCAAGCACCTCTTCCCCATGCTTGATTCCAAGGAATACGACATGGGCTTTCCGTGGTTCCGCCCTGATTGCGAGGGAAACCCGGCCAATGAGCGTTGCGCCAATTTCCACTTTTCGGAACCGCTTGTCGATCTGGTGATCCTGCTGTTCACCCGCGCTGATCAGCCAATGACCTATGAAACAGACGCCGACATCGTCGGCAAAAGGCTCTGCCGCCCTGCCGGTTATTTCACGCATGACCTCGACAGGGTGGGGCGGGCCTGGATCAGCCAAGGGCTTATCACGCTGGAGCAGCCCGCCACTCCTCAGGACTGTTTTCAGCTTTTGATGGACGGGCGCGTGGATGCCGTGGCGCTGAACGAGTTTACGGGTGTGACCACGATGTTCGAGATGGGGCTGACCAATACGGTTGCGCCGCTACCCAAACCGCTGAGTGTCGAGGGGCTGCACGTCCTGATATCGAAAAGCCACTGGCGCGGGACGACGCATCTTTACCGCTTTAACGCGGGCCTTGCGAAGCTGAAGCAATCAGAGCGCTACAACGAGATTGTCAGCCGCCATCTGGCCTTGTTCTGGGATCAGGTCCGCGAGGGCAGCTAAGGGGGCGCGATTTTTCATTAATTGCGACGCCGCCCCTTGTTCGCAGGCACGCCATTGGTCACTTTACGCCTGAGCAGTTAGACGAGTTAGCCATGCCAGAACCTCTGGTTTTCCTGCCCGGGATGATGTGCGATGCGCGCCTGTTTGGTCCGCAAATCGCAGAGCTTTCCGCTGCCCACGCCGTGACAGTGGCGCCGGTGACCCAAGGCGAACGGATTGAAGAGATTGCCTCAGCGTTGCTGGACCAATTGCCGGCGCGGTTTGCGCTGGCTGGCCTGTCCATGGGCGGGATCGTCGCGATGGAACTCTTGCGCCGCGCGCCCGACAGGCTCACGCGTCTGTGCCTGATGGACACCAATCCGCTTGCCGAGACCCCGCAAGTCGCAGCAGCGCGCGAGCCACAAATCGTTGGGGTGCGCGCCGGGCGTCTGATGGAGGTCATGCGGGACGAGATGAAGCCGAATTACCTCGCCCCCGGTCCGCACCGGCAGGTTGTGATGGAAATCGTGATGGATATGGCGCTGGCGTTGGGTCCTGATGTATTTGTGCGCCAGTCGCGCGCCCTGCAACGCCGCCGCGATCAGCAGGGTACATTGCGCAAATGCAAGGTGCCGACGATGGTGCTATGCGGAGCGCATGACGCTTTGTGCCCCGTGAAACGGCATGAATTCATGGCCGAATTGATCCCCGGCGCACAGCTCCGCGTAATTGAAGATGCCGGCCACCTGCCGACACTGGAGGCGCCGGACTCCTTGATGGATGCCTTGCGCGACTGGATGGCGATGCCACTCGTTCTGCGCTGAGCAAAGCGTGATCAAATAGCTCGCCTGCGGCGGACACGGCCTGATTTGGCTTATGAGGGGCAACGCCCTTTTCTCTCGGGCCTAGGGCGTTCCAACGACGATCCCCAAACTTCCCTGCATCTTCTCAGCCGGGGAAAAGTTGGGCAGAGGGCCGGATCAGGCCGCAGCGTTCTTGTTCGCAGCCTTCGGCTTTGGCGAGTTGGCGTCGATGAAGTCGAGCACCAGAGGGCGGATGTTGTTGCGCCAGCTTTTGCCTGCGAAGATCCCGTAATGCCCGGCGTTCGGCTCGATATAGCTGGCCTTCTTGTCGTCGGGCAGGCCGGTCAGCAGGTCGAGCGCGGCAAGGCATTGCCCCGGTGCGGAAATGTCATCTTCGCCGCCTTCCACGATTTTCACTGCGACGGTCGTGACCTTGGCGATGTCGACCGGCTTGCCTTTGACGGTAAAGCTGTTGGTGGCGATTTCGCGGTTCTTGAAGACCCGTTCGACTGTCGACAGGTAGAATTCTGCCGTCATATCCATGACAGCGAGATATTCGTCATAGAAAACGTTGTGCTTGTCGTGATCCGAGGCTTCGCCACGCGCGACCGCGCTGATCTGGTTTACAAACGCGTTGGTGTGGTTTTCGGCGTTCATCGACATGAACGACGCCAGCTGCAGCAGGCCCGGATAGACCTTGCGACCAACGCCCGGGTATTTGAAGCCGACGCGTTGGATCATGAACTCTTCGAGCTGGCCCATCGTGACGCGGCGGCCAAAGTCGGTGACGTCGGTCGCGTTCGCATCCGGATCAACTGGGCCACCGATCAGCGTGAGCGAACGGGGCTGGGCCTTGGGGTCGTCTTCGGCAAGGTATGCCGTGGCCGCCAGAGTAAGTGGAACCGGCTGGCAGACGGCAATCACGTGTGTCTCGGGGCCGAGATGGCGCATATAATCGACAAGGTGCAGCGTGTAGTCTTCCACGTCGAACTTGCCCGCGCTCACGGGGATGTCGCGCGCATTGTGCCAGTCGGTGATGTAGAGCTCGCAATCGGGCAGCAGCGACAGGACCGTCTTGCGCAGCAGCGTCGCATAATGGCCCGACATCGGTGCAACCAGCAGAATTTTGCGTTTCTGTTCGGGCCGCCCAACCACGTTGAAATGGACGAGATCGCCAAAATCGCCCGGAATCTCCACATTGACTTCAACAATGTGATCTTTGCCATCTTCAAGCGGGATCGAATTGAAACCCCAATCCGGCTTGACCACCATACGCTGGAACGTGCGTTCCGTCACCTCGCCCCAGGCGCGCATCCATGTCAGGGCTGGGTTCGGAAATGCGGCGAACGCAGGGTAGGAACCAAGTGCGAGCGCCGATGCGCCGAGCCACTGGTTCGTATTCCTCACGGTTTCCATGAAGTCATAGGTCATCATGTAGCGCATTTGGGGTCTCCTTAACTCGTGCAGTCCCGCAGGGCCGGACCATTCGTCGCGTTGCCTCTCCCCAAGCGGCAACGACACTAGAACCCGGCGCGCGCCGGGGCTGCACCAGCTTTTACAGATGCTGCGCCTGCATAACTACGAGGTAAACGTTGCGATGACAACAAAAGAGACTGGTCAAAGTGAGATTGTTGCGGAAAACCTCGACAAATTGACAGAAAATCTCGGTAAGGTTGAGGCGCTGCGCGAGCGGCTCACGGCTGTCATGACGCACCGCAGCACGCACAACCCCGCCCTCGATGGTCCGAATCAAGAGCTGTTTACGAAGGCGACCGCCGCCTATTGGCAAGAAGCGCTGCATAACCCGGCCAAGCTGATCGAACATCAGATGGAATATTGGCAGCGGACGGTCACTCATTTTGTCGAAGCGCAGCAGGCGCTCGCGCAGGGCAAGCTGCAGGCCCCTGAAAACAGCGGGCCGCGGGACCGCCGTTTTTCCAACCCGTTGTGGGACAGCCACCCGTATTTCAACTTCATCAAGCAGCAATACCTGATCAACGCCGAAACCATGGCGCAGGCCGTCGAAGATGTGGAAGACATGGCGCCCGAAGAAAAGCGCCGTCTGAAGTATTTCACCCAGCAAATCATTGATATGATGTCCCCGACCAACTTTCTGGCGACTAACCCTGACGCCTTGGAGAAGGCGGTCGCGACCGAAGGGCAAAGCCTGATCGACGGGCTGGAGAACCTGATCTCCGACCTTGAGGCCAATAACGGTGAATTGATTGTTCGGCTTGCCGATGAGTCCGCGTTTCAGCTGGGAGAGAACATAGGCGCGACAGCGGGCAAGGTGGTTTATCGCAACCGCATGATTGAGCTGATCCAGTACGAACCGACAACCGAAAAACAGCACGATATACCGCTGATCGTCTTTCCGCCCTGGATCAACAAGTTCTACATCCTTGATCTGAAGCCCGAAAATAGTCTGGTCAAATGGATCACGGATCAGGGATACACGCTGTTTGTCGTCAGCTGGATCAATCCCGATGCGGGTTACCGCGATGTTGGGATGGAGGATTATATCGACGACGGCTACCTCGCCGCGATCCGCGAGGCCAAGGCGATCTGCGGAACCAAACAGGTCAATGCGATTGGCTACTGCATTGCTGGTACAACGCTGGCACTCACTCTGTCCCTGCTCAAGCAACGCGGCGACACGTCGATCAAGTCGGCGACGTTCTTTACCGCGCTGACGGATTTTTCGGATCAGGGCGAGTTCAGCCCCTTCCTTGAAAACGATTTCGTCGACGGGATTGAAGCCGAGGTCGCGGAAAAAGGTATTCTGCCGTCGGTCATCATGGCGCGGACCTTTTCCTTCTTGCGGTCAAATGATCTTGTCTACGGCCCGGCGATCCGCAGCTACATGATGGGCGAAACGCCCCCGGCGTTTGATCTGCTTTACTGGAACGGGGACGGGGCAAACCTGCCTGCAAAGATGGCTGTTCAGTATCTGCGGGGCCTGTGCCAGGACAATAAGCTGGCCGATGGCGGCTTCGAATTGATGGATACGCGCCTGCATCTCGAAGAAGTGGATGTGCCGCTCTGTGCCATCGCGTGCGAAACCGATCATATCGCCGCCTGGAAGGACAGCTACCGCGGTGTTCAGCAAATGGGGTCTAAAGACAAGACGTTCATCATGACCCAGTCGGGCCATATCGCCGGTATCGTGAACCCGCCGTCCAAAAAGAAGTATGGCCACTACACGAATGAGGATCTTGGGCTGGACTACAATGACTGGCTGGAAGGCGCGGACTTCCATGAGGGGTCTTGGTGGCCGCGCTGGGAGAAGTGGTTGCGCGGAAAGTCGGGTAAGAAGGTCGCTGCCCGAAAGCCCGGCGATGCAACGCACCCTGCGCTTGAAGACGCGCCGGGAAGTTATGTGCGCCTGAAGGCCTCCGACGCAAAATAAGCAATGCTGCGCTGCAGCATTAGGTAATTGCATACGCCAAAGACTTGTGTTTTTGCCCTTTTTTCGTTGGGGCTGCGCGTTTTGCCGCAGTGCAGAAAAGGGGTTGAAATGCCGCGATGCAGCATGTATCTCTTTTGCAGACGCAGAGATAACCGAGCCGGTTCCGTCTACCGGCACTACGCCGAAAGGATAGACCCATGGCAAAGACCCAAGATATGACCGCGATGTTCAAAGACATGATGGGCGCATTCCCCGTCGACACCGCAGCGATGCAGGACGCGTTCAAGACCACCACCACGCTGACGGAAAAGCTGTCCGGCGTTGCGCTCGACGCGGCAGAGAAGTCGACCGAGATTTCCTCCAAGTGGACCAAAGAGACCCTGGCCCGCATGAACGACATGGCAAAAGCAAAAGCAGAGCCGGCAGACTACGCCAAGGCAATGACTGACTTTGCTTCGGCCAACGCAGAAGCCGCAGCCGAGCACATGGCCGCCTTCGCCGAGATCGCCAAGAAGGTCCAGATGGACACTGTTGAGCTGATGATGGCCGCAGGCAAGGACATGAGCGAAGACGCACAGGCCGCCGTCAAGAAGGCGACGACCGAAGCGACTGCCGCTGTCAAAAAAGCAGCAGCTGCCAAGTAAGCGCTGCTTTCCTCCCTACCGCGTCTCCTCCTCCTCCCTAGAGGCGCGGAAGATCGGGCGGGCCCTCCGGGGTCCGTCCTTTTTTGTGTGCTCTTTCTTTTTGCAGCTGAGGCGCTTAAGCTGCGGTGCAGCGTTGCCAGAAGGACATGCCACGTGGCCGAAAAAACCAACCAGCTGCTGATCAAGCGTTATGCAAGCCGTCGTCTCTACAATACGGAGACGTCTGATTACGTGACCCTCGAAGACATCGCCGGGTTCATTCGTGACGGCCGCGAAGTGCAGATCGTCGACCTGAAGTCCGGCGATGACCTAACGCGGCAATACCTGTTGCAGATCATCGCAGAGCATGAGAGCCGCGGCGAGTCCGTGCTGCCGGTCGATGTCCTGAATGATCTGGTGCGTAGTTATATGTCCGGCGGGGCCTCCGTTGTGCCGCAGTTTCTGCAGGCCAGCTTTGAAATGCTGCGGGATGGGCAAAGCCGGATGATGGAGAATATGAATGCCATGAACCCGATGGCCAAAATGCCAGGGTTCGAGGCGATGCAGGCTCAGCAGCAGGCTTTTCTCAAGGCAATGACCGGTGGCTGGCCTGGCGCAGCTGGCGGGACGACGCCTGGCGCAGAAGAGCAAACGGAAAGCAAAGGCGAGGACCTTGATGCGATCAAGGCCCAGCTCAGTGATCTTCAGGACAAACTGTCCAAATTGAAGTAACCTGTGAAGGCGCGGGTATTTGCGGCCAGCGGCAAAGTACTGCTGGTTTAGCCGAAACTTGCCCCCACTACGGACTGGCTTGCGCAGCGTGTCGCCATCATTCTCAAATTCGTGGTGCCTGCGCGCTGATCGATGCCCAAAACCTCAGCCGTAAACTATCTCTGTCCGATGGTCCGCCCGCGCGATCCAATCGAAATATTGCGCACGCAGACCAAGCGCGACAGGCCCTGCTGCGCCGTTTGAAAAAGTCCGGTCGTCCACGCGCGCCACCGGAATGACACCGCCGCCAGACGATGTCAGGAAAACCTCGTCGGCTTGCCAGAATTCCTCAAGCGGCAGCGGCCGCGTTTGCGTTCTCAGCCCTGCCTCGGTTGCCATATCCAGCACCGTTTGCCGCGAAATCCCGTGGAGCACCCCGTGGTCTGAGGTCACCAGCTCGTCGCCGAAGACGGCGAACACGTTGAACCCCGGCCCTTCCGTGACATTGCCGTCGTGGTCCAGAAGCAGTGTCGTTTCAAACCCCTGATCCTTTGCCTCGAAGAGGCCCGAGGTGAAGTCGCCCCAGTGGTAGTTCTTGACCCGCGGGTTCACGCTGTCTTGTGGAATGCGCCGCACGCTTTTGGCAATCCAGACAGAGGTACCTGCCTCCGCTGCTTCGGGTTTGACGATATGTACGTAAGGCACGGCCCACGCAAAAAGCGTATTGCTGCAGTCGCGCGGATCGCGGCTTCCGGGAATAGGGTTGCGTCCCCGGGTCGCGACCATCGCAACATAGGCGTCCTGCAATCCTGACGCTGCGACCATCTCGTGCAGACCCTTCACCAGATCGTCAGGGCCATATGGCAATTCGAAACGCTGCGCGGCAACGGATGCCCAGAACCGCCGCGTGTAATCGGGCAGGCGGAAGAACGCGCCGCGCCAGACCGGCACCACGTCATAGGCCACGTCGGAGTGGGTGAAGCCCCAGTCGGTGACGGGGACAGCGGCTTCGGAGATTGGGATGAGCCGCCCGTTCATCCAGGCGGCCCCTTGGGACAGATCGGTCATGGCCACAGCCTGCCGGGCGACCCTTGACCTGTCAATTCGCGTGGTTCACGCCGCCGACTTT